>NZ_KV832237.1:341598-868938 GCF_001837405.1 Staphylococcus sp. HMSC067F07
AACACCAAGTGGTCAAGATAATCAAGAAAAACCAGATACTAATAATAATGGACAAGCTAAACCTACTACTCCGGAACAAAATGGACAATTAGGTGCTGGTGTTAAACCTGGTACAGTTACTCCTGATCAAAACAACGAGCCTACAGGTGCTCAAACTGGTGGAGACACTGGCGGAAATACTGGTGGAGACACTGGCAACACTGATAGTGATAACAAACAAACTGTTGTTAACGATGAGGTTAAAACTTCAAATGGTTCAAAAGATAAATCTGAATTACCGGAAACTGGATTAAGCGATGAATCAGACTACGCTACTACTGTATTCGGCACAATAACTTTAGCTGCATCATTATTACTATTAAGAAGACAAAGAAAAGAATCTAAATAGTTATAAATTTCATGGCGAGCTAATCTAATCAAGATTAGCTCGTTTTTTATTTTTTAAAATATAATAATGAAATTATTAAAAAATCATTCACTTAATTTCATATTAGTGTATAATATCCTTGTGTTAAATGATAAATAATATCAATAAAAAATTACATAGGAGTTGTTAACAACATGAAACACCAACATAAGAAAAACACACTCATTTTAAATAATTTCTTTTCAATTAGAAAGCTTAAATTTGGAGTAGCTTCAATCACATTAGGTTCAGCACTTATTATTGGTGCACACCATGAAGCTCAAGCCGCTGAAAGCAATAATAGTCAAGGTACTCAAAACTCTACAACTATTGACCAAACTAACAAAAATACGAATCAATCAACGCAACAAGCGCAGTCCAAACCAGCCGATACGGTTGCTACTCAAAATTCAAATACTCAAAATAACCAAGCTACTACGCAAAATGCGCCAACTACTAATACAAACAATAGTAATTCAAAGTCGAATGAACTTTCTCAAACTTTAAATTTCCAAGTTCAAAAAGATAAAACAAACGACGTTTCTCACATGGATCAATATGTGCAGCATCCTGGTAAAGTAATAAAAAAAGATGATAAGTACTACTTCCAAATCACTTTAGACAACGCCTCATGGTGGAAGAGTTTTCGATTTTTCGATGAAAATGAAACTGAATTACCCACTACAGTTGTAGATGATAATACTGAGAAAGATACTAAAACAGTAAATATGGAAGTAACACCAGGTATGAATAATATTATTAGTAAAGTTCATATTGTAATACCTGCTTTAAAATATGATCATGAATATACAACGCATATTGAATTAGAAAGTGTCATCCCTACTATTGAGGACCCAGAACCAACGGCTACTCAAAACCAAGCTAAACAAAATGATAATATGAATGTAGAACAACCTGATGCTGGTAATAATCAAGCTAAAAATGAAAAACCATCAGCTCCGGTAAACCATACTGATACTAATAATCAAAACACTAAAATTGATAGTCAGGACAAAAAAGATAACGCTTCTACAGATCAACAACCTGATGCTAATAAAAAACAAGACACGACTCAAAAGCCTTCAGCGCCTGTAAGCGATACTGTTACTAACAATCAAAATGATAAAACTGATAATCAAGCTAAAAAAGATGACGCTTCTAAAAATCAACAAACAGCTACTGACAAAAAACAAGATACTAAAAAACCGGCAGCTCAAGTAAGCGATACTACTAAAAAGCAAGATGTAAAAACTAATAAAAAAGATGATACTTCTAAAGATAAACAACCTGATGCTGCTAAACATTCTGAAAAACTCGATAAAATACATAAAGACTCCAACGGCCCTAAACCTAAGAAAGACCAAAAGCATGATAAAGATTCTAAAGAAGCCAAAGGAAAAGATTCTGTAGTTAAAGACAATAGTAAATCTAAAACTTCAAAAGAATTACCAGAAACAGGTTCAAAACAAGAATCAAATAGTAACAGTCTAGTATTTAGTCTTATCGCCCTATTATCTTCATTATTACTTCTTAAAAGAAAAAACAATAAAAATATCTAATGACTTACTACAAGTACATCATTATACGATGTACTTGTTTTTTATTATAAAATTAAATCAATAAAATATTTTTAAAATAGTATTCAAATTAAAAATAAATAGTGTATAATACACCCTAAGCTAATTGATAAGGTTTATCAATTAGAAATTTATTTTCAGGAGTGGTTAACACCATGAACAAACAACATAAGAATCATTCATTGAGGTATGCCAATTACTTTTCAATACGTAAATTAACCGTAGGAGTAGCTGCAATCACGTTAGGAACTGCCATCTTCTTAGGTACCAATCATGAAGCTCAAGCTGCTGAAGATACTACTTCCCAAGCTATTACTAATTCGGCTGCTTCTTCTGGACAAAACACTAATACAGCTCACCCAACTGGGGCTTCTACCTCAAGTTCAACTAATCAAAGTGATCAAGCTCAACCGAAAAATACTACTCAAGCTTCATCTGATACACAGAGCACATCAACTTCTCAAAATAATTCAAATAATAATGCTAGTAATACAACTCAATCCGCTTCAAACACTAGTCAAAATGCACAAACTAAATTTCACTCTGCTGATAATTTAAAAGAAGCAATTAAAGATCCAGCAGTCGCAAATCAACCACATGATGAGGGGCCCAGACGCCCTATAGAATTTAGTTTAGAAGGTAGTAGTGAAAAAACTTTCTATATAGAAGCGAGCACAAAAAACCCGGCTGATGTCATATTTACAAGAGATGGCGCAAAAGTTGAATTTGAAGTTCAGACCGCAGATTCATTTGAAAAATTTGAAGTATATAATGGCGATACTAAATTACCCGTTAACCTTGTTTCATTTGATTCAGAAAAAGATTATGCATATGTAAGATTTCCAGTTACAGATGGAACTAAAGAAGTCAGAGTTCTTGCTACAGTAGTATGGGGTGGTGGTACCAACAAAGATTATTATGACGCAAGATTAGTATTTAAAAAGCCAATTCAGAATGATACATCCCAATTCCAAACCCAACAGGAATATGATACTGAGAAGTTATTAGAACCTTATAGAAAAGCTAAAACATTGGAAAGACAAGTTTATGAATTAGAAAAGATTCAAGATAAACTACCTGATAATTTAAAACAAGAATACAAGGAAAAACTTGCTAAAGCTAAAAGTGATTTAGAACAAGAAGTAACGTCCGCTAAACCTGAGTTTGAAAATGTAGAACCTACTCCCAAAACATTAACTGACGAAAAAAATGCTGATTTCGTAGTACTTGAAAGTACTGAAGATAATCCTTCAGTTATGGACGGCTTTGTTCAACATCCTTTTAAAACAGCGACTATTGATGGTAAAAAATACGTTGTAATGCAAACTAACACTGACTCATATTGGAAAGATTTAAAAGTTGAAGGTAAACGTGTGGTGACTATTTCTCGTGATAAAACGAATGATACACGTACAATCATTTTCCCTTATGAAGATGGTAAAGATGTATACAATGCGATTGTAAAAGTTGTAGTTAAAAATATTGGTTATGATGGTCAATATCATGTAAGAATTCAAAATAATGAATTTGCGAAGAAACGTGTTTCAAGTGATTCAACGGAAAATAAATCAACTTCTACAGACACGAGTACTTCAAATGCATCACAAAACAGTGATTCATCTAAAAAAGTAACTGCTAAAGATTATCAAGCAACAACATATAAAAATATTTATAAAGATGTTGTGTATGATAAAAATAAATTACATAAAGAATTACCAATTTTTGTAAGTGGACATTTTAGAAATGCAATTAATAATGAGGAATCATCTTTATACGAAGGTGCTTTAAATCCTAATGTAAAAATTGAAAAATTAAATGATTTATATAAATATACTGTTCACTTACATCCTGGAATTGCTGATGTCGGCGGAGAATTCTATGATTTTGAACTTTTCAAAGTAGAATATAAAGACCAACCATTAGAACTTAAAACAATTAATGAAAAGAATAAAATTAAGGAATTCACTGTAACCTCTAAAGATTTATTAGAGAAAATTCAACTCACAGGAACAACTAAATATCCTGAAAATATTAATAATCCTAATAAAAGTAGAGATCAAGCTCATGACGTAACACTTCAATTATACTATGATAGTGCGCGTCAATTTAATAATGACTTATGGAATGATCCTAAAGAGCGTCCATCTAAACCAGCTAAAACAACTAAACCGGCACCATCATCACAGAATCAACAAACTACTACTCAAACAAACAATAATGACCAATCATCAGTTCCAGATCATGAAGTTGAAACAGCTAAAGTTCCAACTGCTTTCCCTGTAACTATCAAAGGGGATTTGAAATATCAAAAGGACAATGCCCAAGATTCGACATACGCTAATTTATTCGAAAAGGATGTAAAAGTAGAAAAAGTTGGAGACAAATATAAATATACTTTCAAAGTCAAAGAAGCAAATGGTAATTCACTTATTACTAAGAGAACTAAATATCAATTTTCTAAAATTACCCATAATGGTGAAAACGTGATATTAACTGATCAAGGTAATAAAGTTAAAGAAGCAGTTTTAACTACTGATAAATTACTAGATAAAATCCAACTCGTAACTAAAGTGGTATCTAAACTTGATAAAGAAGGAAATGACGTAGCAACAACATTAGTGGTTGATTTCCCTGTTATAGAGAAACCAAAAGCTGATTCTAACCAAACGAACAATCCTACAAATAATAATCCAAACAATAATAATGCAACGACTAACCCTGTAGAAACACCAACAGCTAAACCTAATGAAACACCAACAGCTAAACCTAATGAAACACCAACAGCTAAACCTGCGGAAACTCAAAACACAACATCATCAGTAAAACCAAATTCAACAGAGTTTGAAAGTGCTATTACTACACCTACAGTATTAAAAGATGAAAAAGCCGTTGATTTTTCTATACTGAAAAAATTAAAAGATCAACCTTCTGCAATAGAAAATTACGTTCAAAAACCTATCAAAGTAGCTGTAGATGAAAAAGGCAACAAACTTGTAGTTCTTACAATTAAAAATGATTCTTATTGGAAAGAATTTAAAGTTGAGGGCCAACGTGTAACTACAATAGCAAGAGATAAAGAACATGATACGCGTACTGTTGCGTTCCCTTATGTAAAGGGTCAAAAGGTTTATAACGCATTTGTAAGTATTGAAGTACCCAAAATCGGCTATAAAGGAAATTATGATATTAGAATAATTAATGATGAACCTAATAAAGAATTCGAACCTATTCCAATTCCTAAAAAAGAAAAACCAAATCCTAAGCGTCCAACAAAACTTACAAAGACTTCTTCAAAAACTAAAACTTTAACAGTTACTAAAGATAGAAAATCTGACCAATCTCAAACAGTAACAGTTATTAAAGATAGTAAGTCAAACAAATCTCAATCAACTGACAAATCTAAAACTTTACCTAATACTGGTTTAGATTCTTCTCAAACAACAATATGGGCAAGCTTAATAGCATTCTTAGGTAGTACGTTACTCATAAATAGAAAGAACCGTAAAAGTGACAAACATTAATAGCACTATCTTACAAAATATTAATCAATAATTTATCGTCGGCCTACAGCAATCCCCTACAATGCTGTAGGTCGATGTTTATAATAAATAAAAAATCCAGTAACCTTAGACAGATTACTGGATAAAAATAAATATATAAATTTATTATTTAGAAACGACTTCTTCACCGTTGTAAGAACCACAGTTTTTACATACGCGGTGAGATAATTTGTATTCGCCACAGCTTGGGCATTCAGTCATACCAGGTACTGAAATTTTGAAATGCGTACGGCGTTTATTTTTTCTTGTTTTAGACGTTCTTCTTTTTGGTACTGCCATGATTAATCCTCCTTAAGAATAGACACTTAATTAAAATGTCAGTTCAATTAATACTATTATACCATTAATTAAACTGCTATTGCTCTTTATCATATAATTGTTGTAATTTCTGAAGCCTTGGATCAACTTGCTTAGTTTCAGAATCATCTTCTTGTTCTTTTTGAACTTCAATTAATTGATCTTCATCAATGACTTCCCAGCCATTACCTTCTGTTAGCATTTGATCACTATTTTCAGAAAAGGCGCGCATAGGCTTTTCAATAATTACAAGTTCTTCAGCAATGTCTTTGATATTAATCATACCATCAGTGACAAGATGATAATGTTCATCTTCTTGATCGTCATCATCGGTATAATCATCGTAGCCTTCTAAGTCAAATACTTCTGAAGTAGTTACATCTAGAGGCACATCTACTGGCTCTAGCGTACGTGCACATGGCATAGTATATGTACCAGTAACATGCATATCTGCAATCACTTCATTAGATTTCACTGTTAATAGGCCTTCAACATTTATTTCTGATAGATCAATTAAATCTAATGACTCTTTCAAATGATCAAAATGAGCCTTTTGGTTAAACTCAAACGGCTTACCTTGATACTTTCTCAATTGTGTTATTGACCATTTCATATGGCTTCACCTCTAACAAGCACAAAATTTATTTTAACTTTCCCAACAAAAGTTGTCAAGATTTTTTCTTAACATATATTGTTCTGTTACAATACTAATGATGAATATTGAAAGGACGAAATGCAAATGAAAAGTGTTGGGCTCATAACTGAATATAATCCATTTCATAACGGACATTTATATCACTCACAACAAACTCAACTTCACTCCAATTCAAATGTAACAATTGCGTTGATGAGTGGCAACTTTGTTATGCGTGGAGAACCTGCAATTTATAATAAATTTACTCGTGCTGAAATGGCCCTCACTGGCGTTGATTTAGTCGTGGAATTACCGTTAATAGCTAGTCTCTCTTCAGGAGATACATTTGCTGAAATGGCTATTAAAGTAGCTCATTATTTAGATATTGATGAAGTTTCTTTTGGTAGTGAAAGTGCAGATATAGAAGAATTACAACAACTTGCGTCTACTATTTCAACTTTAGAAAGCCACCCCGATTTTAAAAGTAAACTTAAAGAAGGAAAGAGTTACCCTCGTATATTAAGTGAACTCACTGATCATCATGAACTTATTCAATCGCCGAACAACATGTTAGGTATAAGTTATCTTAAGGCAATCAAACGATTTGCACCACTTATAAAAGCAATGACAATTAAACGTGAAGGTTCACATCATCACCACTCTGAAATACAGCATCCTACCTTTGCAAGTGGAACATCTATTCGTCAGTCTTTAATAAAGAACGATAATGAGTGGAAACGTGTGGTTCCTGAATCAGTACACGCTTTGTATCATAAACCTCATGCTTCAATCGAAGATACATTCCCTTTCATTAAGTATCAACTTATGGTGCAAGATACTGAGGCTTTAGCATCAATATACACTGTAAATGAAGGCTTTGAGAATCGTTTAAAATCTATAGTTCAAGAAAGTTACTCGTTCAAAGAACTAATGGAGAAGCTTAAAACGAAACGTTACACTTATACTCATATACAACGTGTGCTTATGAATGTATTAATCAATGTACGTGCTCATAATGTAAAAAAAGACATCGACGCTGTTAGAATTTTAGGAATGAACGATACTGGTAGAAATTACTTAAAATATTTAAAAAATAAATTTCCTGAGCGTCATTTTATCACTAACATAAATAAAAAAAATGCACATTATTTCCAAAATGAAATTAAAGCTACACAAGTGTATAATCTTATCAGCAAACAATCTCAAACAGATTTCAACACACCTATCATACGCAAATAAAAACCATTTCAACACATACCCTTACTGATTGAATTTCGTTCAGTAAAAATTGTTGAAATGGTTATTTTTTAAACATCAAATTTATCTTTTAATGCTTTCTCAACATTTGGTGGTACAAATGCTGAAATATCTGCTTTATAGGCTGCTACCTCTTTTACAATGCTTGAACTAATAAATGAATAATTTGTGCTTGTCATCATGTACATTGTTTCAATATTATTATTTAACTTCTTATTCATGGAGGTTAAACGTAATTCATATTCAAAGTCACTGACTGCACGTAGACCTCTGATAATCGTTCTTGCTCCTACTTGATCACAGAAGTCGACTAACAATCCATTAAAGTGATGAACTTCTACATTTGATAAATGTTGAACAGAATCTCTTATTAAATCAATTCGTTCTTCTAAATCAAATGTTCCACCTTTGCTGCTATTTTTTAACACACATACATGAATTTCATCAAAGCGATCGGCGCTTCGCTCTATAATGTCTAAGTGTCCATATGTAATAGGATCGAAACTACCGGGAATAACTGCTCTCGTCTTACTCATTTTATTCTCCTTTTTCAAGTAACAAAGTATCTGTCAAACCGTAATGATAACGCTTAATCACTTGGAACGGCTCATATTTAATATCCTCATGATTACTAAACTCACAAACGATAATACCATTTTCTTTTAATAAATTAAACTCCGAAATTCGCTCAATTGCTTCATCAATTAACCCCTTTTTGTAAGGAGGATCTAAGAAAATGACATCAAATTGAATATCACGTTTAGCAAGTGCTTTTAACGCTCTATCGGCATTATTTTTATATACTTCAGCTTGAGGCATTAAATCCAATTGATTTAGATTAGCTTTGATGACTTTAACAGCCTTAAAGTTTTGATCTACAAAAATAACTTTTTCCATACCACGTGATAAAGCTTCTATGCCTAATGCTCCGCTTCCTGCGAATAAATCTAATCCTAAACCTGAAACTTCATGCAAACTGTTAAAAATGCCTTCTTTTACTTTATCCATAGTAGGTCTTGTATTTCGTCCTTCAAGACTTTCTAACGCTTTACTTTTATGTTTACCTGCAATTACGCGCATCGCTCACACTTCCATTTCAATAAGTTATTTAATATAATTTGTTGTATTAAAGGAGACTGATTAATTTATGAAACAATCGTTTATCAAAATCGGTGAAGGTTTAACAGATTTATTTGAATTCACTACCCTTATCGAGTTCAATTACCCTCGTATCAATCGCATCATTTACTTTCATTCGCCACAATCTGAGAAACAACTATCTTCAGTAGCAATGATTATGAATCCGACATCTGGCAACCACTTTCAAGCTATGTATATCATGGTTAATGCTTTAAACTATCCATATCCAGATGGAAATAAGAAATTTGAAATCATTAATACTGAAGCTGAAAAGTATAATATTCCAATTGTAGGCATTGATGTTCAACCACCAGAAACTTACCCTGATATAGATTTATATTTTAACTATCTTATCAGCGTATTACGTCTACAACGCTGGATTCCACCATTACAATAAAACATGAGTGTTTATAGCACTTCATGTTTTTCCTTCTCATAAGTTTTCTTTAAAAACTTATATGGTGACCCATCAATATCTCTCACATATTTAAGCTGCATGAGTTTATGTACTACATTATCAGCATCTGCTTCATTGACGTACATCACCACATATTTTCTTTGTCTATTTGAATGAACAATATGTCCATATTTTCTTATTTGTCGTTCGTGCTTAATATGTTTTAAATAAATAATTAAACTTACTCTAGGAATTAAATTCATATCTTGCTCACTCCATTATTCATACATAAGTAATCATATCACGTCTATGTTTGTATTGAAATGACTATGATTGTTCTTGAAACACCCTAACCACTCTATGTAAGTTTATCCTTACGCCCACTATTTTTGAAAATGAATACTATTATGATTATACGAAATGAAGATACTATACTTTTAATAATAAGAAAATATTTGTTAAGCTATGTCTAATAATAAAGAGGAGGCTCATAGATGAGTAATAATAAAAGATGGTTAGTCAAAGGTTCTTTAGCAACCGCTGGTATCTTAGGAAGTTTGTTTTACTTTAATAAAAATAAAGCACCTAAACAAGTTAAGTCTATTCCAGCATTCTTTTCAGGACAAGCACCCTATTTATTTGCCCATAGAGGTGGGATGGCAGTTCGTCCTGAACAAACTCAATTAGCATTCGACAATGCAGTAGAATATGGACTAGACGGTTTTGAAACAGATGTACGTTTAACTCAAGATGGTAAATTAATTGTCTTTCATGATGCGCTTGTCGACCGTACTACTAATGGTTCAGGTAAAGTCAGCGAACATACTTTAGAAGAATTGAAACGTCTAGACGCAGGCTATCATTTTACAGATATTAATGGCGCTACACCTTATCGCAATGATCCTCATGCCAAAATACTTTCATTTGAGGAATTATTAGAGATGTATCCAAACATGTATATCAATGTTGATTTAAAAGATGCACCTAATACGTATGAAGGTCGACTTGCTCCTGAGGTGATGTACAATACTATTGTTAAACATCAAGCGCAAGATCGTGTGCTCGTAACAAGTTTTCATAAAACTCAAATTCGACGCTTTGTTGAGTATAGCAATGATGAAATAGCCGTCGGTGCTAGTCAAGCTGAAGTAGCTGAAGGTTTCTTGAAATTTAATAGTATGCTTGGAAATACATTCACGCCTCAAGCTGATACATTTCAAATGCCAACTGAGTTTAAAGGTGTGCCGTTAACGTCTAAACGCTTTATCGACTGGCTAAATTTAAATAATATTGTTCCAGGTTTCTATGGTGTGAACAGCATTGATTTAATGACAGACCTTTATAATAAAGGCGTTCACACCTTAGTTACAGACCGCCCTGACTTAGCTAAACAATTTAAAGAAACCTTACTTAATAAGTAAAACACTATTGCTTTAAACTTATCGATACAGTAGAGACTTTATATAAAATAATATGCATCCTAAAGTTAGATTTTCAACTCATTGTTATAAAAGCATTTCATTTCAAATAGACTCATCATCACAAATCAAATCATAATTAAAAAACACTTTCGATGACATTTTTTATTCATCGAAAGTGTTTTTATTGCTAGATTAAATACTCTCTTCGCGTCTTCTTTATATATATATTTATAATGAACAATTGCAAGATCCACCAGTTGCACACCCATTATGACCTGTTTGGAAGAATGGATTCCCCGCTTCAATTTTCACATTTTCCGAAACTGCGAATGCAATTTTTGTCAATACTTCATCAATTAAATCCTGTAATGCGACTTCCTTTGTCTTATATTCCATGACAACAGGTAACATTTCGTATGCACGCTTACGTTGACGTGTTTCCATCATAATTCTTTTATAGTCAGGGTGATATTTACCAAATCTCATGACATCATCGTATTGATCTTTTGACTTTAAAAATGCTTGATAAAGTAGATGTGCTTCGTCATCATTTTCTAAATTATCTTTAGCATATTGATAAGTTTGATATACGTCTGATTGAACAATCATATCAGATAAATTTTCTATCTCATCTAAAATGGATAATGTTTCTTCAGTAATCATATTCTCACCCTTTCGTATTTTACTTTTCCAAGAAAATTAATGAATAATAATCTTTCATAACCTCTCCGCCCATTTCGTCATACTTATTATTTAACATACGAGAGCGGTGGATATCTGAGTTCATCCAACTATGAATTAAAGTTGGTACATCATCAAAATCATACCCTACGTTCTGACTCGTTGATGTGTAGGACACATTGTTTTCATCGAGTTGTTGTGTCAATGCATTCTCAGTGAATTCGGCACTATCAGTACCCTTTTCAGTTGCTTCATACAAGTTAATTGAAGCTATATGTGCAATATCGTCATTAATTTTTAGAGGTTTTAACCCCTTTAACTCTCTCATTTGATTAGTGACTTCATAAAGTGTAATGAGTTGATTCGGGTTCTGTTCAAACGGTGTTGCTTTATCTTTAGAATCTGAACTGTCACCTTCATCGGTATTTAATTTATATGGTTGTAGTGCCGCTAATGTATCTGAATCTAAAAATCGAACTGCTAAGATTTTGTTTGATTCTTGGTCAGAATAAACTTGTGCGTAGACATTACCATATTTAATTAATGTTTGAGTTTTCATATCTTCATCTGACATTTCAAATCGATACGTCTTACCATTAGATTGTATCGTTGGTTCCGGGTTAATGCTTGTATTTTCAAATAGATGTGAGGCACTCTCACCGATAGTTAACGGATCAACTTTGACGTCTTTTCCGGTTGCATAAACTGAAGTAATAATATCTTTCTTAGTACTTACGATATAATATTCATTATCTTTTTTGAATATGTAATTTTTATAACCATATTTAAATGGATATGTACGATCAGCTTGACCATAGTGTTTAGTCATAAATTTAATATCCTTACCAATCCAAGTACCAATGCCATGTTTAGGTTTAGGATTTTCAACATTCTTATTAGACTTTTGGAATTGTTCTGAATGATTACTTTTATTACTTTTATTTGGATTCTCTAATACATCAAATTTAAGACGTGGTGAGTAAAATAAATAAATTAAAAAAGTAATTAAAAAAATAACACCTACTACTTTGATAACTAACTTTTTCATTACTCACCCACCTCTACAGAATTAAGTTTATTGTACAAAAATAGTCTATTATTTATCAAGACAAGCGATTAAACCTTCAACGCTAATTTATAGTTTTCTAGTTTAGTATTGTAGCTAAAATTAAAAAAACTGACAAAACCTACAATGAAGTTTTATCAGTATAGTTGAATAGAAAGAACGAATAAATAAATTATAGTCCTAGAGTTGCTTTAATTAATGAGGTTGTTTCTCCGCCTGGGTAAAGTACATACAATAGAATGTACACCGCCACGCCAGTAATTGCTGTGAAGAACCAAATAATCGATGCAACCGGTCCAATCTTTCTATGAATATTAAATTTATCATTAAAAGCTAAAATAATTTGTACTAATCCTAATACACCGCCAATAGTAGCTAAGTTGATATGGAAAACTAAAAAGATAGTGTAGTAGATTTTCACTGAATCTGGACCACCAAAGGCAGTATTCCCTATGAAAATTGTTCTACTAGCATAAATAATAAAGAAAGTTAATGCAAAAACTGCTGCCCATAACATGACTTTTTTATGTTTATCAATTTGACGTTTCCAAATTAATCTCCATCCAATAGCCACTAAGATTGCACTAATGACGATACATGAAGTACTTATCGTGGGTAAAATGGGTACGCTCATAAGTTTCATCCTTACTTAAGTAAATTTAGATCATTTTAATTAATGAAACGACAACAACAAGTACGAAAAATACAACTAAGTAGTTCAATGAATAAATGAACATTTTTGTCGCCCATTTTGTTTGGTCAGAATCTTTCTTAAAGGTAGTCAATCCTAATGCTAACCATCCTAGATTAAGTAATGTAGCGATGACTACAAATGTTACACCTAAGCCAGACAATAAGAATGGTAAAGGTAATAAGAATACTAACCAAATGAACATGCTAATTCTAGTGCGTTTAAAACCTTTAACTGATGGTAACATCGGAATATTAGCTAATGAATATTCGTCACTTCTTTTAATAGCAAGTGCATAAAAGTGAACGGGTTGCCAACAAAAGACAACTAAAAATAGTGCAATGGCTGCTAAGCTAATATTGCCATCGATAGCTACCCAACCAATTAAAGGTGGTACAGCACCAGGAAAACTTCCAACAACTGTATTCCAAGTTGTATGTCGCTTAGACCAAATTGAATAATAAGAAACATATCCTACAATACCTATTAAACCTAAAACGCCTGAAGGTACGTTCAATAGGAAAAGACTAGCTTCACCAATTAACATCATACCAAAGCTTAATATTAATAAGTTTCTATCTGAGATTCTATCGTTTACAGTCGGTCTACTTTGTTTACTAGGCATGATGCTATCAATATCTTGATCATAATAATTATTTAAAGCACATGCGCCCCCCATGATTAAAGTAGAGCCAACAATCATCAATAATATTTGAGGTATAGACGATAGGAAGGAATGGTTTGTCATTACAACTGCAAGCCATGCGCCTGCAAATGCAGGTATCAAGTTACCTTGAACGAGGCCCATTTTTATGATTTGTTGTAATTCTTTGAAGGTTACTCGGCCCGTATCCTGTGACAAAGTGTGTTCTTTGCTCATAGTTCCCCTCCTTGAATTTTTCATATAGTACAATGATATAGTATATTTTATTAAAAGACTAGGTTTTATAAAATTAAATTGTGACACTTTAGCGACATTATAAATCGTCGATTTTGTGACACAATTAAAAATGGTATTCTTGTTATAATGAGTTAAAAGCAAAAATATGTACATTAATTTAAAGTACTAAAATAACAAGTATCAAAACAATTTATATTGTCTTTTTTGTCTTATAATCACAATATGTGATGCAATAAATAACGTTAAAATGAATGACAAAAGATGGCAAAAAAATGCGTACTTTAATTAATGATGGGGTGTTTATCATTGTTTAGAAAGCAGAACCTTAAATGGTTAGGTGTTTTAGCTACGATTATTATGACTTTTGTTCAATTGGGTGGCGCCCTCGTAACTAAAACAGGATCAGAAGATGGTTGTGGATCATCATGGCCATTATGTAATGGTGCACTTCTTCCTCAAAATTTACCAATTCAGACGATTATTGAATTAAGTCACAGAGCTGTATCAGGTCTATCTCTTATCGTCGTGCTTTGGTTAGTCATTACAGCATGGAAGAATATTGGATATATTAAAGAAATCAAACCACTTTCAATCATTAGTGTTGCTTTCTTACTTGTCCAAGCACTAATAGGAGCCGCAGCCGTAATATGGCAACAGAATGCTTATGTTCTTGCATTACATTTTGGTATTTCTTTAATTAGTTTTTCATCAGTATTCGTAATGACTCTAATCATATTTTCTGTTGACCAAAAATATGAAGCTGATGAATTATTTATTAAGAAGCCACTGCGTACATTAACATGGCTGATGGCAATTATTGTGTACCTTACAATTTATACTGGTGCATTAGTAAGACATACTAAGTCGAGTCTTGCTTATGGTGCATGGCCAGTGCCATTTAATGATATTGTGCCACATAATGCGCATGATTGGGTACAATTCGCCCATAGAGGTATGGCATTTATCACATTTATGTGGATTATGTTCACATTTATTCATGCTATTAAAAATTATTCTGACAATCGCACAGTACGTTATGGTTATACTGCTGCATTTATTTTAGTTATTTTACAAGTTATTACAGGTGCGCTATCTGTTATAACAAATGTAAATTTAATTATTGCATTATTCCATGCATTATTTATCACATATTTATTCGGAATGATTGCCTACTTCATCTTATTGATGTTAAGAACAACACGTAGTATGAAATAGTATTACTATAAATTTTAACCTTCATTTCTAGGTTAAATGGAAAATACAACTTCATTTGCTACCCGCGCCCTTCAAGGATAATGAGTATAAGTTTACCTTGAAGGGCGCGTTCTGTATACCCACACATACGTCATACATTATTGCCAGCGTATATAAAAGCCCGCCCGATTGTGTAAACTTTTAATCATCACACAATCGGGCGGGTTTCGCATATTATGATAGCTTTTCTATTTCAATAAGTAGATCGCCGGTTGCAATGGCATCACCACTTACTACAGTAACTTGTTTAATTACACCATCAAATGGTGCTTGTATAGTAGTTTCCATCTTCATAGCTTCAGTAATCAACAATGGTTGATTTGCTTTAACTTCATCACCTACAGCAACTTTAACCTCAGTGACAGATCCAGGCATTTGAGCTCCTATATGGCTAGGATTAGTTTTATCAGCTTTAGGTTTCACATTAGCATTTGTCTTCACATTTTCGTCTTTAATATAAATTCGACGTGCTTGACCATTCATAGCATAATAAATTGTACGATTACCATTTTCATCAGGTTCACTAATTGTTTCGAGTTTAATTATTAAACGTTTACCCGTATCAATTTCTATTTCAACGGTTTCACCATTACGCATACCAAACAAGAAGGTCGGTGTATCAAGTAATGATAGATCACCATATTGCTCTTTTGTTTGAATATATTGGTTATACACTTTCGGATATAGGACATAGCTTATAACATCTTGTTCTGTCACTTCACCCTGTTGCTTTTCAGCTAACTCTTCACGAATCTCGTCAAAGTCAACAGGCTCTAAATATTCTCCAGGTCTCTCAGTAAGTGGTTGTTGACCTTTGAGAATAACTTCTTGTAATTTTCGATTAAACCCATTTACTGGCTGACCAATTTCACCTTTAAAGAATGAAACCACTGATTCAGGAAAATCAAGTTTATACCCATCGCTAAGTACTGATGATTCATCTAAATCATTCTGAACCATGTAGAGCGCCATATCTCCCACTACTTTAGAAGATGGTGTTACCTTAACTATATCACCAAATAAGAAATTCACTCTACGATACATATCTTTTACTTCGTCAAAGCGCCCACCTAAACCTAAACTTTTAGCTTGTTGACTTAAATTAGAGTACTGACCTCCAGGCATTTCGTGTTGATATATTTCAGTATTAGGTGATTTAATATCACTTTCAAAGTCAGCATAGTAAGGACGAACAGTAGCCCAGTAATGACTTAATTCTTCTAAACCTTCAATATCAGTTCTTAAGTTGCGTGGGAAACCATTGAGTGCATAATATAAAGAATTCGCACTAGGCTGACTTGTCAATCCACTCATTGAAGCAACAGCTGTGTCTATGATATCTACACCTGCGTCAATAGCTTGTTTATAAGTTAGCAAACCATTTCCACTTGTATCATGTGTATGGAGATGAATTGGTAAATTAACTGCTGCACGTAATTCACCGATTAATTCATTTGCTGCTTTTGGTTTCAGCAGTCCAGCCATGTCTTTAATTGCTAAAATATGGAATCCTTCTCTTTCTAATTCTTTAGCCATTTTCACGTAGTAATCTAATGTATAGATATTAGAACGTTCGACATTTAAAATATCGCCTGTGTAACAAATTGCACCTTCAGATATTTTACCTGCTTCTTGCACGGCTTCATTAGCAATTTTCATTTGATCGACCCAGTTTAATGAATCGAAGATACGGAAGACATCTACACCTGCGTTAGCACTCTCATGTACAAATTTCTTAATTACATTATCAGGATAATTTTTGTAACCAACTGCGTTAGATGCACGTAATAACATTTGGAACAAGACATTAGGTATTGCTTTACGCAATCTTTCTAAACGTTCCCAAGGATTCTCTTTTAAGAAATTATATGCCACATCAAAGGTTGCGCCACCCCACATTTCTAATGAAAAGCTATCTTTAAATACTTCAGCAGTTTTAGATGCAATATTCATCATGTCTTTCGTTCTTACACGAGTAGCTAATAATGACTGATGCGCATCTCTGAATGTGGTATCTGTAATGAGTACGTCTTCCTGTGCTCGTACCCAATCAGCAAGCCCCCTAGGTCCTTGGTCATCTAAAATTTGTTTCGTTCCAGATAATTGATTAATACGATCTTGAGATACTCTCGGGATTGATGTTGATTCGTAATCTGGTTTAGGACGCTGTTCCACATTAGGGAAGCCATTTATAGTTACATTCCCAATATATTCTAGTGTCTTAGTACCTCTATCAAGTGTAGGTGCAATATCGAATAATTCTGGTGTTTCTTCTATAAATTTAGTTGTATAATCTCCACTTCTAAATTTATCATTTCGCATCACGTTGATTAAAAACGGAATGTTGGTTTTAACTCCACGTATACGCATTTCTCGTAGTGAACGTTCCATTTTTTCTTCAGCTTGTTTATAAGAAAACGCATGTGTAGATAATTTAACCAATAGAGAATCATAATATGGTGAGATTTCAGCTCCTTGGAAACCATCGCCAGCATCCAATCTAACTCCAAATCCACCGCTCGAACGGTATGCGATGATTGTTCCTGAATCTGGCATAAAATCATTCAATGGGTCTTCAGTAGTAATACGACATTGAATCGCATATCCAAGCGTTTGAATATCTTGTTGTTTTGGCATAGCAATTCTATCACCAAAAAGTGACTCGCCATCAGCCACTAAAATTTGAGTTTTAACAATATCTATACCTGTGATCATCTCAGTAATTGTATGTTCAACTTGTACACGTGAATTGACTTCAATAAAGAAGAATTCATCACCTGAGACTAAAAATTCAACTGTTCCGGCATTTACGTATTTAATATTCTCCATCAACTGAATAGCTGCTTCACAAATACGTTCTCTTAAACTGTTTGATAATCCTACTGAAGGCGCAACTTCAACAACTTTCTGATGGCGTCGTTGTACCGAACAATCTCTTTCATACAAATGTATAATATTGCCTAGTTCATCACCAATAACTTGTACTTCAATATGTTTAGGATTATCAATATATCTTTCAATATAAACTTCGCTATTGCCAAAAGACTTTTCAGCTTCTGATTTAGCACGGTGGAAAGCATCTTCAAGTTCACTTTCTTCACGTACAATACGCATACCTTTACCGCCTCCACCACTAGTTGCTTTAATCATTAGTGGAAAGCCAGCTTCTTCTGCGAATTGTTTGGCTGCTTCAAAACTTTCAATAGGCCCATCTGTACCTGGAATAACAGGCAAATCGGCTTTAATAGCAGTTGTTCTCGCTTTGACCTTATCTCCAAACATATCTAAATGTTCAAGATGGGGACCTATAAATTTAATATTTTCTTCCGCACAACGACGTGCGAACTGTTCATTTTCACTTAGAAAACCATATCCAGGGTGAATCGCATCTACACCTGCACGTTTCGCTACCTCGATGATGCGTTCAATGTTTAAATAACTTTCAGCAGGTCCTAAATCACTACCAACTAAGTAAGATTCGTCTGCCTTATATCTATGTAATGAACTTTTATCTTCATTAGAATATATTGCTACTGTATTGATATTTAACTCTGCTGCTGCTCTAAAAATCCTGATGGCAATTTCACCACGGTTAGCAACAAGTAACTTCTTTATATGTTTCAAAAGCGAAGACACCCCTCGTATTTTTTGAATTTTCTAACTAATTAGATAATAAGATTTTATCTTAAATGATTGAATAATTCTATAGTAATTTACAAAGTTAAAGATAATTTAATTTTTTGTAACACTTTACAATGCAACAAAATGATCATGAAATTTCTCTACACTATCAAATCTATAACTTCAGATAATCTTATTATTATCGATAACATAATTTTATCATTAATAGTACATATGTGCTAGTTTAGAATAAATGCTTTACATTATTTTAATTTTTAAAATAATAAAAAAGACAATCTATAGTAGCTTGATCTCAACTTCTTGAAAATCATTTAACTATAGATTGTCTTTAATAACTTATTTAATTATAACGGCGTTTCATATCGATTTTACGTTGCTTTTGGCGTTTATCATCTTGTTTGATTTGTTTAGCAGTAATTAATAAAAGACCCATGGCAATACTCAAACTAATCATTGCTGAACCACCAAAACTAATAAATGGTAACGGTACACCTGTTAATGGGATTGTAGCTGAAATACCACCGATATTAACAAATGTTTGGCTTCCTATATAACTTGCGATACCGACGCAAACTAATTTGTAAAAATAAGAATTTGTTTTATTAGCTAATTGGAATGCTCGATATACAATGAAATATTCTAAAATAATTACTAATAAGCCACCCACTAAACCTAACTCTTCGCATATCACCGCAAAGATAAAATCAGTATGAGGTTCTGGCAAGTAACCCAATTTCATTATACTGTTACCTAATCCACGTCCAAATAGCCCACCATTACCTATCGCCATTAAGGAATTAGAAATATGATACCCTGTTCCTGATTCTTGTCCAAATGGATTTGTTAACGTACTAAAACGTGCTTCTAAATAACTAGGAACCATATGTAGTATCAACATAAACGATGCAATAATAACAAATCCTAAAGCTACTAATAATCCCCACTTCAACATATTCTGAACACCAATACCAGAATAGAAAATAATTGAGAAGAAGATGATTAGTATTAACATCGTTTGCCCAACGTCCTTTTGGAAAAGAACAAGAACCAGACACGTTACTACGAATAGAATTGGACCTAAGATTAACTTGATGTTCTGTCTTACTGCAGGCATTTTCTTTTCAATCATAAATGGTATGTAAAGAATGATGGCAATTTTTAGTAACTCTGATGCTTGTAGATTCATAAAACCTAAATTAATCCAACTCTTGGAACCATTGATATTTTTACCAATAACTAAAGTCAGTAATAGTAGTACGAAAATACCAATCATCATTCCTTTTTGAACATTAGGCTTCTTTAGGACTTTTACATTCATAATAAATGCCATAAAAAAGACTATAGCGAAACTCATAATAACGTATAAAAGTTGTCTATTATAAAAGTAAGTTCCTGCAACGGCTACACCACCAGTTAAAGTACCTTTAGTTGCAGCTACCATACTTGCGCTGTATACCATTACTAATCCAATCAAACACAGGAGTACGTATGTAATTAATAATGGATAATCGATAAATTTAGAAGTTTTTCCAATATACCGCATTATATTTTTAAAATTATTCATATACTAGATCATCCAATTCTAAATTTTTAAAGTTAATCACTTCGTTGACTTAATTCATTTATCTTCACTTTTTAAAAAGCTGTCTTACCTATTATATACTTGAACCCTTCAATTAAACAAATATTATTAGGTTAAGCATCAACTTATTTTATAGGATAAGCCTGAAACAAAAATGACTGAGAAAGATATCACGTTCAGATATCATCTCAGTCACTCATACGATGACGTATATGTACGATTAAGTCTATACGTTGTCGTAAATATATATGTTATTAACGCATTCATATTGACACTTTAAATACGTGCGTTATGCTAAATCTATTGGAAGTAAAACATTAAACATTTGTGAAAGCTTCATGTAATTTAGAAAGTTCTTTTTCTAATCTTAACATTAATTGCTTACCATCTTCTTTATCAACTAAACCAAGTTGAACAGCGAAATCAACCTCTTTTTGAAGGCCAAACATTTGAGTATCTAACACTTCTTCATAAAGCGGACAAGAAGGTAAAGTTAAGTTATCCATCTGAACTTTAATAAGATGTAAGATTCTATCAGCATCTTTATTCAACTGGTCATATGCCGCATTATTTAATTTCGATTGGTTAGCCATGACATACTCCCCCTATCATTTCAATTAATATCTTCACATTAGAAGTTTATCTTAATAGGTATTAAAAAGCAAGTGAATTTAAATTAAGTCACTATCATTTTATGTTAAAATAATTAAAGATAAAAAATGAGGGAGTGGGCATATATGATCCAAATTAAGGGTGCAGTTAAGTTTCCTATCTCTTTGGATAGTACAACTTGGATTTTCGATGACAGAAAAGTGAGTATCGATGATTTAGAACGTGGGGTTTTCGACGGTACTAGACC
Source organism: Staphylococcus sp. HMSC067F07 (assembly GCF_001837405.1). NCBI lineage: Bacteria > Bacillati > Bacillota > Bacilli > Caryophanales > Staphylococcaceae > Staphylococcus > Staphylococcus sp. HMSC067F07. Next base: position 362,964 of record NZ_KV832237.1, read on the forward strand.
TGTTAACTTTGAAGATAACACTGAATGGAATCGAGCTATTTTAGAAGGACAAACCAATCCACCTACACTTGATTCAGAAATTAAATATAAAAAGCGTTCAGTTTTAGAAGGATCTTTCGTCATTAATATGACACCATTTTTCAAAAATGCTGAACCACACGATAAAGCAACAGCAATAAAACTTTATAATGATAATGATGCTATCGAAATACCAATTGAATTATTACCTTATTTATTCTTCCAATTCGCGAAAGATGGCAAACGATTATATAGCGACAATGCCGTTGATAGCTTTGTTTATGTGCCAGAGGATGGGTATACATATGAATTCAAATATGTAACTCATATAGAGGTGATTTAATGTGCTAGAAGTTCAATGTATCATTTGTGATACAAAAGTGTTTATTGATGAACAAACAGTTGAGGCTAAACGCTTAAGAAACAATCCTATTCGCACCTTTATGTGCGATGATTGTAAAAGTCGTTTAGATACACCTAAACAACGCAAACCACAAGTGATGGAAGACATTTCTAAAACAGAAAATCATTCAATCGATAAAGATGAATTATAAAAAAAGGTGCGACTTAAGTTACCCATAACTTAAGCCGCACCTTTTATCTATATTATTGATCTTCTTGCATCATTTGTTTAACGCGTTTTGCTTCTTTTTCACGTGCTGATTTGTTTAAGATTTTCTTTCTTAATCTAATATTTTCTGGTGTAACTTCAACTAATTCATCGTCATTGATAAATTGTAATGCTTCTTCTAGAGTTAAAATTCTAGGACGATTCATCGTTTGAGTTTGATCTTTCGTAGCAGAGCGCACGTTAGTTTGATGCTTCGCTTTCGTAATATTAACTGTTAAGTCATTTTCACGGTTATGTTCACCAACTATCATACCTTCATAAACTTCTGTACCTGGTTCCATGAAGTTTACACCACGGTCTTCTAAGTTAATAATTGCATATGATGTAGCTTGACCTTGGTCCATTGAAATTAAAGCACCGTTACGACGCCCACCTATTTGAGCTTTAACACGAGGTCTAAATTCTTCGAAAGTATGATTAATAATACCATAACCACGTGTCATAGACATAAATTCTGTAGTATAACCAATCATACCACGTGCTGGTACCATAAAGATAAGACGCGTAAGACCATTATCAGTAGTCATCATATCTAACATTTCACCTTTACGTGCACCTAGAGATTCAATTACTGCACCAGCGTTTTCAGAAGGTACCTCACATTGTACACGTTCAAATGGTTCGCTTAACACGCCGTCGATTTCTCTTAAAATAACTTGAGGTTTAGAAACTTGTAATTCAAAACCTTCACGTCTCATATTTTCAATTAAGATTGAAAGGTGTAACTCACCGCGTCCAGCTACAATCCAAGCATCTGGTTGGTCTGTTGGAGTAACTTTTAATGAAACGTCTGTTTCAAGTTGTTGCTCTAATCTTTCTTGAATTTGACGTGCAGTGACATAGTCACCTTCTCGACCAGCAAATGGTGAATTATTTACTCGGAAAGTCATTTCAAGTGTTGGTTCGTCAATACGTAACACAGGTAACGCTTCTTGATGATCATGAGGTGTCACAGTTTCACCAACATTGATATCTTCCATTCCTGACACAGCGATTAAGTCTCCAGCTTGTGCTTCTTCAATTTCTTCACGTTTTAAACCAAAGTAACCAAATATTTTAGTTACTCGGAAATTCTTGATTGAGCCATCTAACTTGATTAATGATACGTTATCTCCAACACGCATTTTACCTCTAAATACGCGCCCAACTCCAATACGTCCAACATAGTCGTTATAATCTAATAATGCGACTTGGAATTGTAACGGTTCATCTTGATTATCAATTGGTGCGGGAACATAATCAATTATTGTTTCAAATAATGATTGCATGTTTTCATCTTGCTTATCTGATTCAAGGCTTGCTGTACCGTTTACTGCTGAAGCATAAACAACTGGGAAATCTAACTGTTCATCATTTGCTTCTAATTCTATAAATAAGTCTAATACTTCATCTACTACGCCTTCAGGACGTGCAGCTGGTTTATCAATTTTATTTACAACTACTACTGGTTTTAAATTTTGTTCTAATGCTTTTTTAAGAACAAAACGAGTTTGTGGCATTGTACCTTCATATGCATCAACTACAAGAACAACACCATCAACCATTTTCATAATACGTTCAACTTCCCCACCGAAATCGGCATGGCCAGGTGTGTCTAAGATATTAATACGTGTGCCTTTATAATCAATTGCTGTATTTTTAGCAAGAATCGTAATACCACGTTCTCTTTCTAAATCGTTTGAATCCATTGCACGTTCGTCTACATGTTCATTTTCTCTGAAAATACCAGACTGTTTAAGCAACTCATCTACTAAAGTTGTTTTACCATGGTCAACGTGCGCAATAATCGCTATATTACGAACATCTTCTCTTAAATTAGTCATTTTATAAATTTCCTTTCTTGAGTAAACTCCCACTTTTAATTACAACTGTTTTATTATATCATATATTAGTGAAAAGATAAGTAAAAGGTGGGGTATGGGATGCAACAAAAAAAATCAAAAGGCATCTTCTGGATATTCTCTATTTTAGCAGTCATTTTCTTAGTATCTTTTAGTTTTGCATTAGGTGCTGCTAATGTTCCATGGATGATTTTAACATTTATATTACTCATTGCAACATTTGGCGTTGGTTTCACTGTTAAAAAGAAATACAGAGAAAACAACTGGCTGTAACATAGACATCTAACATTATAATGTTAGATCAACAAGTTAAAGCAGAGACGATTCAATGTCGTCTCTGCTTTTATTTTTCTCGTTTTCTACCAAATCGCTGTTCATGATGTTTAGCAATCGTCTCTTCAAATTCACTTAAATAGTTATTAAGGATCTCTCGATGAAGTTTTGCGTTAGCCATTAAAATAGAATTAGGGTGGTTCATTTCAAGTCTGTCCCCTAATAAGTTACTACCTACGCCTCCCACTTCATTCAATATCATTAAGCCTCCAGCAAAATCCCATGGTTGTAATCTTGGTGTAAGGTACGCAGCAAGTTGACCTTTAGCCACACTTATAATTTCTAATGCAGCACTACCATAAGCTCTTGCACTTCTAGCGTCCTCTACTATTGGTGCGAACACTTTTCCCATTATTGGTTTAGTTAACCAGTTAGGATTTATACCAATGATACTTGTTTTAAGTTCGGAATCTTCTAGTGGCTTTAATTGATGGCTATTTTCAAAGGCACCTTCACCAACTTTAGTGTGGTATAGAACGTCTCTCATTACATCATATACGAACCCAGCGTACGGTTTACCATCATGGTAAATACCAATTGATATCGCAAAATTTTCTTTTTGATGAACGAAGTTTAGCGTACCGTCTATGGGATCTATGACCCAAATGATGCCTTGTGTATCTTTTAAATTATGTCCGTGCCCTTCTTCACCTATAACTCGATGTTCAGGATAATTGTGATGAATCGTTTCATAAAGATAATTTTCAGTAGCCTTATCAACATTCGTGACTAAATCATTCGGATTAGATTTCATTTCTATATCCAGATCATCTTTCATCATATGACGAACTTTATTACCAGCCTCTAGTATTATTCCCTTTGCAAAATCATATAATGCCATCGTATCATCTCCTATTACTTACCATTATACATGATGTCATCTTCAAAATTATATTAATACACATAGATTTACCTTATTTTAAAGAATTCAAACGCCTAATTAACAAGCTTATACTTTAGGTTAGAAATCCTTAACTATGCTACAATATATGTAATCAATTATTAGGAGGCATAAAATGACTCAATATACATTTGCTCCAAAAGATTTTAAAGCTTTCGATGTCGAAGGTCTAGACAATCGTATGGAAGCACTCAATGAATATGTTAGACCTCAATTAAATAATTTAGGAACATACTTTGCAGATTATTTAAGTACTCAAACTGGCGAAGAGTTCTACCCTCATGTAGCTAAACATGCGCGTCGTAGTGTTAATCCACCTAAAGATACGTGGGTAGCATTTGCTCCTAATAAACGTGGATATAAGATGTTACCACATTTTCAAATTGGATTATTTAGAGACCAATTATTTGTAATGTTCGGCGTAATGCATGAGGCTAAAAATAAAGCCAATCAGATGAAAGTCTTTAAAAAGCATTTCGATAAAATTAAAAACTTACCTGAAGACTATAGTGTTTGCTTAGATCATATGAAACCTGAAAAGACACTTATTAAAGATATGAACGATGACGATCTTCACAAAGCTATTGATCGCGCAATTAATGTTAAGAAAGGTGAATTTTTCATAGCACGAGAAATTCAGCCTTCTGATCAAAGATTAAAAAGTGATAAAGCCTTTCTACAGTTTATTGAAGAAACATTTGATGCGTTTTTAAGATTTTACCAATAATACATCTTCATTTTTAAGCTTGAATGGAATGATTACAATTCTATTCAAGCTTTTTTATAGTCGCACAATATTTTTAGGTTGACCTAACTTTTTGTTTAGGTTAATATATTTTCATAAGATTTTAGGAGTGATATGATTGAAGTTAAAAGACGACAACTATGAACAACAACAAAGTTTAGACGAAATAAATAATACTATTCATTTTGACCATAAAAGTAGTGCAAGTCAGAAGTTTTTAGCATTTTTAGGTCCTGGTTTACTCGTGGCAGTAGGTTATATGGACCCCGGCAACTGGATTACATCCATGCAGGGTGGCGCACAATATGGCTATACCTTGCTATTCGTGATTTTAATCTCAAGTTTAGCAGCAATGTTATTACAAAGTATGACGGTTAGATTAGGAATAGCAACCGGTAAAGATCTTGCGCAAATGACACGTCATTTTTTAAGTAAACCTGTAGCTATCATATTTTGGATTATCGCTGAATTAGCCATCATAGCTACTGACATCGCAGAAGTTATTGGTAGTGCTATCGCGTTAGACTTAATTTTTGGTATTCCATTAATTGTCGGCGCCTTAATTACCGTATTCGACGTTTTCTTATTGTTATTCATTATGCGCTTCGGTTTCAGAAAAATTGAAGCCATCGTTGGAACATTGATATTTACTGTATTAGCGATATTTGTATTTGAAGTTTTTATATCTTCTCCACAATTAACTGATATATTGAATGGCTTTGTACCACATAAAGAAATTGTTACTAATCAAGGCATTTTATATATTGCTTTAGGTATTATTGGAGCGACAATCATGCCTCACAATTTATATCTACATTCTTCAATTGTTCAATCACGTAAATATGATCGACATGACAATGAAGAGAAAGCTCAAGCAATTAAGTACGCTACAATTGATTCAAACCTTCAATTATCTATAGCTTTTGTAGTTAATTGTTTATTATTAACTTTAGGTGCAGCTCTATTTTTTGGAACTAAAACAAATGATTTAGGTGGTTTCTACGATTTATATCATGCCTTAAAAACCGAACCCGTATTAGGCGCAACTTTAGGCGGCGTGATGAGTACACTATTTGCAGTAGCTTTATTAGCTTCTGGACAAAATTCTACTATTACAGGTACTTTGGCTGGTCAAATTGTGATGGAAGGATTTTTACGATTATCAATTCCTAACTGGTTACGTCGTTTGATTACTCGAGCGCTTGCAGTCATCCCAGTTATCATTTGTTTAATTATCTTTAAAGGCAACTCTGAAAAAATTGAACAACTTCTTGTATTTTCACAAGTATTTCTAAGTATCGCATTACCTTTCTCATTAATACCGCTTCAACTTGCTACAAGTAATAAAAAATTAATGGGACCTTTTATTAATAAAACGTGGGTTAATATTATTTCATGGATGCTAATTGTCATTCTAAGTGGATTAAATGTTTACTTAATCATTCAAACGTTCCAAGAATTATAAAAAAATTTATACAATATACTCATAAAAAGAAGCACAAAGATGAATCAATTAAAAATCATCTTTGTGCTTTTTTAGTAGATTAAGTATGTCGAATAATTTACATCTTTAAATAAATTACTTTAAAATTTCTACCCTTTTTAATCCTAATAAATGTATGGATCATCTTTCTTGTGATTTTTTAGTTCTTTGTCTGGATCCCATTCTTCATTATGTGATTGTTTGTTTTCATGATAATTATCGTTAAATTGTTCTCTATTATGAGATTGATTATAGTGTGTATGATTGTTGCGGTCTTTCTTTTTACTAAACAACATAATAGCAGCAATAATCCATAAAATCATTGCAATGAAATTCATAGTTATTAAACCTGTTACTGCAGCAGCTATAAGTAAGGCCCCTGCTAAATTTTTACGCCCTTTGATTGTTAAGGCTCCAAATATCCCTAATATTGTAGAGAATGCTAAAAATCCAATTGAAATCATCATTGAGGCTAACAAAATATCAGAGGATACATTTTGATTATTGCCATACATTTGTTTCATTATATCTTTATATTGTTGTTGATTTTGACCACTTTTCATTACTAAAAGTGATAAACAAGTTAATAATAAATATATAATACTTAAACCATTAGCTATCCATGCTAAGATAGTTTCTGTTTTTCTATTCATATTAGGCTACACTCCTCTTAGTTACATTCTTAAAACAATAATACTAAAAATTAGAACTTATAGCGAACACATAAAAAAAAGTGATTGACTTTTCATTCTAAGTCAATCACTTATATAGTGTTATTTATTTTCCGTGTCGTCTTTGTGTTCAACTTGGTTCTCTTGATTATCTTCTTGAGGTTTTTCACCTTGGAACATTTGACGACGTTCCTCGTAATTCATTCTCCGTTGATTGACTGCACTAGGTTGATTCTTTCTTCTTTCTTTCATGCGTTTATTATAAGCTTTTTTCTTTTCTCTTTTCTTCGCACGAATTTCAGCTTTTTCTTTCTTGCGTTGAGCCTTAAGTTCTCTAGGATCAACTTGAGGTTCTTGTGGCTCTTGGTTGTAAGCATAACCATCCTCATAACCGTAACTATCATCTTCATTTTGATAATAATCTTCTTGGAATTGTTCATCACGCTTAGCTTTTTTAGATTTCTTATTGTATTTCGCCTGTCTAGACATAATCGCCGGTTCTTCTTCTTCCTGCTGAGTGGACTTGTATTCACTTTCTACAGCGCGTTTTGGAAATTGAGCATATTTATCATCTGTCTCATCATAATTATGACTCTCTGACTCATCATTCATATAAGCGTCATGTTGTTGAGGTTCATATTGGTGCTCTGCTTCATAGGCTTCTCTTTGTTGACGTTCTTTTCTGCGTTTACGACGTGTGTTTCTATATTCTTTATTATCACGTGGTTGTTCGTAATCATCGTAATAACCGTGATTGTACCCATCTTCGTAATAGTCATTATGAGAGGTAGACTGTGGTCTACGTTTATCATAGTATTCATAATTATCATAGTATGGTTGTCCATAATCATCATTATAGTATGCTGGTACGGTTTCTACCCGATCTTTTCTAGCAAACATCATGATAGCGACGATAAAGAATAAAATTGGAATAATTAATGTGACAACTAATAATACCAATGGAATCGTAACTATAGCTGCTAATAGAAATAAGAAACCTGAAAGTATTCTAATATTCATTGAAATTAAAGCTAAGAATGAAATCAATAAACAAATGATGAAGTAAACAATGATAGCCCAAACACCATTTTGTAACCATATAACAAATTGAGTTGTACTTAAATCATTGTTACCTAAAATTTGTTGAACCAACTCATTATTATTTAATGAATTTTCTAAATTAGCAATCGATGTATCATTACTAAATGATACAAGTGCAATAAACATCGTTACAATCGTTAATATGAGTAAAAATACCCAACTAAACCAACCTAGTACTTTTTCAGTTAGCCGACCGACTGGACGCTTAATTTGTGTGTATTGCTCTCCTGACATCCGCTACAACTCCTTACTTTACTATCAAATCATTATATAAGAAATATGAGTAAATAACTACTATTTATCATCAATCTATTTTAAGTTCATTTTAAAATTTAAAAAGCTTTCGTTATATTCGCTAAGTGTTTTCTGGCCTAAGTCCTTATAAACTTCCAAACGATTTTGTTCTTTTTTTGTTGGGTAAAATCTATGGTCTTCTCTAACTTCTTTAGGTAGCTTATCTCTAGCTGCTTTATTAGGCGTTGCATAGCCTACCCACTCTGTATTCTGTTTATTATTTTTCTCATCTAATAAGAAGTTCATAAATTTATATGCGCCTTCTTTATTCTGAGCAGTTTTAGGAATAACCATGTTATCAAACCAAAGATTAGATCCCTCTTTGGGAATGACATAGTTATACTTATTACTACCTTGAACTAAAGGTGCTGCCACACCACTCCAAACTACAGCGATGTTACCTTCATGTTGTTGAAGCATCATTGTTATCTCATCACCAACGACACCTCTTACTTGCGGAACTAACTTTTTCAAATCCACTTCAGCTCTTTTAATATGAGAAGAATGGTTATCATTCAAACTATAACCTAATTTGTTTAATCCCATTCCCATCATTTCTCGAGCACCATCTACTAATAAAATATCATTTTTATACTTAGATTGATACAAATCACTCCAACTATTGAAATTATCATGAGGATATTTATCTTTATTATATAAAATACCCACTGTACCAAAGAAATAAGGTAATGAATATTTATTATGAGGATCATAAGACATATTCATATAATCAGAATCAAGATTTTTGATATTGGGTATTTTAGTATGATCTAAAGGAACTAACAAATTGGAACGCTTAAGCTTTTGCACGGTGTACTCACTTGGAAATGCCACATCATAATGTGTACCCCCATTACGAATTTTGGCCTCCATGGCTTCATTTGAATCAAACGTTTCATATACAACTTGTATGCCTGTTTGTTTTTCGAACTTTTTAATCAAACTAGGATCAATGTATTCTCCCCAGTTATAAACATAAATCTTTTCTTGCGTTTGGGTGTTCTCTTTAGATTTAAACCAATGACTCATAACTAAACATAAAATACCAATAATTACTGCAGAAAAGATAAGTTGTAGAAATCGTTTCATTCACTTACACCCCGTTTCACCGTCTTTTGACGTTTAACAAAGTGTTGTATTAAATAATATCCTATGATACCTAATAAAATAACTATAAATAATATAGTCGATATAGCATTAATTTCCATACTTATACCTTTTCTAGCCATTGCATAAACTTCCACAGATAAGACACTAAATCCGTTTCCTGTTACGAAAAAGCTAACTGTAAAGTCATCTAAAGAATATGTTAAAGCCATGAAAAATCCTCCAATAATTGAAGGCATGATATTAGGTATAATGACGCTACTCAATAATTGCGATTCATTAGCTCCTAAATCTCTAGCTGCGTTCAACATGTTATCGTTCATTTCATAAAGTTGTGGTAACACAATAATCACTACGATAGGTATACAAAATGCGATATGTGATGCTAATACAGTAAAGAACCCTAAACCTAAACCAGTAAAATGTCCAATTGCGGTAAACATAATTAAAAATGATGCACCAATAACTACATCCGATGAGACCATGAGTACATTATTCAAAGTCAATAATGTTACTTTGAATTTTTTATTGCGTAAATAATATAAAGCAATCGCGCCAAACGTACCAATTACCGTAGACACTGATGCAGCTAATAGGGCGACCGCCACCGTGTTGAATATTACAGATATTAATCGATCATCTTGGAAGAGAGTACGATAATGTTCTAACGTGAAATGCTCAAAATGAATCATATTTCCAGCTGAGTTAAATGAATATATCATCAAGAAAAATATCGGTATATAAAGTATTGCTATTAAAATACCTATGTACATCTTTCCATACCATTTCACGTCGTTCACCCCTTCCCATTAGATGAGTTAGATTTAGTTAAGATTAAGATAAAGGCCATAAATATAATTAGGAATAACGCAATTGTAGAGCCCATACCGTAATTTTGAATTGTTAGAAATTGCTCTTCAATCGATGTACCTATATTAATAACTTTATTACCTGCAATCAATCGCGTAATCATGAATAGTGATAACGCAGGTATAAAAGTCACTTGAATCCCCGTCATTACTCCCTCTTTAGTTAAAGGAATGATGACCTTTCTGAAAGTAATTAACGGACTAGCACCTAAATCACTAGAAGCTTGTAATAAGTTATTAGGTATTGATTTCATACTATTGAATATAGGTAAAATCATAAATGGGATATAAATATAACTTGCAACCAATAAAAACGCTCCACTTGTGAAAAGCATATTAAATACTGGTAAGTGAAAGACATGAAGTGCTTGATTTATAATACCATCATGACTTAATAACCCTATAAAAGCATAGGTCTTCAGAAGTAAATTAATCCACGTTGGAATAATCATTACCATTAGTAATATATTCTGAAATCTAGATTGAGCAATAAAGTATGCTGCTGGATAACTGATCAATAAAGTAATGAGAGTGATTAGAAATGCATACCATATGGAATCCGCAAACATTTTAAAATAACGCAACGAAAAAATTTGTTCATAATTTGTAAAACTAAAATGACCATGCACGTCAGTGAATGAGAAATAAACAAGTAAAATTACAGGTATAATAATAAAAATAACCATCCATAATAAATATGGAACAAGTAGTAATTTATTGATATTACGCATGGTCTACATCCTCATAACTCTCTATACGCTTATCAAATTCTTCCTCAGTTTCACCAGGTACCATAATATGAATTGCTTCTGGTTCAAAGAATAGACCTACTTCACTTCCAACTTCAGCTTTCTTAGTAGATTGAATAACCCATTCGTAGCCTTTTCTATCAATACAACAAATTTCGTAATGTACACCTCTAAATAGCATTGAATCTACAGTTGCTTTAAAAAGTCCTTGTTCTTTATCAATGAGTGATATGTCTTCTGGTCTAATTACAACTTCTACTTTTTTATTTTCAGGTATCCCCATATCTACACATTCAAAGTTTTGACCATAAATATTTACTACGAAATCTTTAACCATTCTTCCTTCAACGATATTTGATTCACCAATAAAATCAGCGACGTAACGATTAACTGGTTCATCATATATATCAATAGGCGTACCAAACTGTTGAATTTTCCCATCTTTCATAACAAAGATATAATCACTTAATGCTAAAGCCTCTTCTTGATCATGGGTCACAAATATGAAAGTGATCCCTAAACGAGATTGAAGTTCACGTAACTCATATTGCATTTCCGTACGCAATTTTAAATCTAATGCAGATAATGATTCATCAAGTAAAAGTATTTCAGGTTCGTTTACTATCGCTCGAGCAATCGCTACACGTTGTTTTTGTCCCCCACTCATGCCTTCAATTTGTCGTTGTTCATAACCTTGTAACTTCACTAGTTTTAAAGCTTCTATCACCTTTTCATCTATCTCAGACTTGCTTAATTTTTTTAATTTTAAGCCATAGGCAATATTGTCATAAACGTTAAGATGTGGAAAGAGCGCATAATCTTGGAATACTGTATTTACTTTACGTTTATTTGGGGGTAACTTTCCGATAGGTTTATTTTGGTATATCACTTCTCCACTGTCAGGATACTCGAACCCAGCAATCAACTTTAATATTGTTGTTTTTCCACAGCCAGAAGGTCCTAATAATGTATAAAAATAACCTGATTCAATATCTAAATCAATTTCATCTAAAATTTGTACATCATCAAAGCCTTTGCTTACAGATTTGAATGAAAGTAACGGATTCATAAACATTCCTCCCTATAAATATGAAGCTGTGGCAACAATTAATATTTTCACTTCTTCATGAGTTTCATTGTATAAGCGATGTTTATCTCTCGCCTTAAAATAAAGTACATCTTCAGTACTCGCTTTATAAGTTTGATTACCAAGTAGCAATGACACTTCACCTTCTAAGCAGTATATAAACGTGTCTGACTCAGATGGTTTAAAATTTTTATAGGATGCTCCAGGTTTCAATGTAAGAATCAATGGTTCCATTTCAAATTCATTTGAATCTGTAACTAGCCAATTTATAATATAACCCCGATCGTATTCATCATATGTAATTTGATCTTTCTTTTTATATAACACTTTCTCACTTGGGCGCTCTTGAAAAAAGTCACTAGCTGGTGTCCCAAGAACTTCTAAAATGTTTAAAAACGTCTCTATACTTGGAGACGCATGTTGACTCTCAATCTGAGAGATATATCCTTTTGACAAATCCGTACGTTCAGCAAGTTCTTCCTGAGTAAAATTTTTAATACGTCTTAAATTTCTTAATTTATATCCTATATCCATATTTTTAACCACCTAAAAAAGCTACATTAAGTTTACTAATATCAAACATTTTGTTTAGTGCTTTATAAAAGTAACAGAATATAGCTTTGTAAGCAATAGTTTTATTCAATTGTTTTAGAAAACAAGTAAGTATAAATTTTTAGATAATAAGTGTATCTAAAATCAATTAAGATTCTTTACCAAATCTCTGCTGTTCAGGATATTTATTTACCTCTTGAACAACTTTATAACTATTATATCCGCTTTTATTTTCAAATTCTTTAAAGATTTGTTTTTCTTCAGCTTTACCAGGTACAATGTCTTTAAATTTTTTATAAGCTTTTTTTACATCTTCACCTTTAACAGAAGATTCATAGTAATTTTCAATTTTATTAAAAAAATGAATGACTTGCATCATTTCTTCATTCGTCCAATCTAAATCTAAAGGATATTGATATTCCATTGTCTTAATAACCTCCTGTAATAATTATGTAAGTACAGTGTATCGGAGCCATTTTTATAAAACAACCGATACAAAAAATAATTAAAAAAGCTGAGACCCGCACATGACGAGTCTCAGCAGTATATAATGATTAATCTTTAACTATTGTGATTAAGGTTTAATAATTACATAGTATGGATTGGATAACCAATTGCTTTTTCAGCAGCTTCCATTGACATTTCACCTAAAGTTGGGTGAGCATGAACAGTTAATGCGATATCTTCTGCATTCATACCTGATTCAATTGCTAAACCTAATTCAGAGATGATATCAGATGCGCCAGTACCAACAACTTGAGCACCAATTAAAGTATCATCTTCTTTAAGTGTAATTAATTTAACAAAACCATTAGTATCATCTAATGATAACGCACGTCCATTAGCTGCATATGGGAATTTAGAAGCTTTAATTGATAAACCTTCTTCTTTCGCTTGAGCCTCAGTGTAACCTACTTGAGCTAATTCTGGTTCAGTGAAGCATACTGCAGGCATACCAATGTAATCAACTTCAGCAGCTTGACCATCAATTGCTTCAGCAGCTACTTTAGCTTCGTAACTTGCTTTATGTGCAAGTGGTAAACCAGGAACGATATCACCAATTGCAAAGATATTCTCAATAGAAGTACGGCTTTGTTTATCTACTTCTAATAAACCACGATCTGCGAATTTAAGACCTAATTCCTCTAAGCCTAATTCATCAGTGTTTGGACGACGTCCTACAGTAACTAATACGTAGTCAGCTTCAATAGTTTGTTCTTCACCATTAGCTTCATACGTAACTTTAACGCCATTGTCAGTTTCTTCAGCAGATTTAGCCATAGCTTCAGTGACAATTTCGATACCTTTTTCTTTCATGCCTTTTTTAACTGGTTGAGTCATTTGTTTTTCGAATCCACCTAAGATGTCTTTAGCACCTTCAAGGATTGTTACTTCTGAACCGAAGTTAGCAAATGCTGTACCTAATTCAGAGCCGATATAACCGCCACCAACAACAACAAGTTTACCAGGAACTTCTTGTAAATTTAAAGCGCCAGTTGAATCGATAACACGCTCACCAAATTCAAAATTAGGAATTTCAATTGGTCTAGAACCAGTTGCGATAATAGCATGTTTGAAATTGTAAGTTTGAGCACTTTTTTCGTCCATAACGCGAAGGCTATTATTATCAACAAAGTATGCTTCACCTTTAACGATTTCAACTTTGTTACCTTTTAATAATCCTTCAACACCACCAGTTAATTTATTTACTACTGATGATTTGAATTCTTGGACTTTCTCGTAGTTTAAAGACACGCTTTCAGCAATAACCCCTAAGTTTTCTGAATGTTGCGCTTCAACAAAACGATGAGACGCGTGTAATAATGCTTTAGATGGAATACAACCAACGTTTAAGCACACGCCACCTAAATTACCTTTCTCAACGATTGTTACTTTTTGTCCTAATTGCGCTGCGCGAATTGCTGCAACGTATCCACCAGGACCTGCTCCGATTACAATAGTATCTGTTTCAATTGGGAAATCTCCAACTACCATGTTTTTACCCCTCCATTAATAATAGTTCTGGATTATTTAATAAACGTTTAATGTGATTCATAGCATTTTGACCAGTTGCGCCATCAATTTGTCTGTGGTCAAAGCTTAGTGATAACGCTAATACTGGAGCTGCTATAATTTCTCCATCCTTAACAATAGGTTTTTGAGCAATACGGCCAATTCCTAAGATGGCTACTTCTGGGTGATTGATAACTGGAGTGAACCATTGTCCACCAGCTGAACCGATATTACTGATTGTACAAGTTGCACCTTTCATTTCATCTGAAGTCAATTTACCGTCACGAGCTTTAACTGCAAGTTCATTGATTTCATCTGAAATTTCGAAGATTGATTTACGATCCGCATGTTTAACAACAGGAACTAATAAACCTTTATCTGTGTCAGCTGCGATACCGATATTCCAATAATGTTTGTGTACAACTTCGCCAGCTTCTTCATTAAATGAAGTGTTAAGTGCTGGATATTTTTTAAGTGCAGAAACTAAAGCCTTAACAACATATGGTAAGAACGTTAGTTTAGTACCTTGTTCAGCTGCAATTTCTTTGAATTTTTTACGGTGATCCCATAATTCTTGTACATCAATTTCATCCATTAATGTAACATGAGGTGCTGTATGTTTTGAGTTAACCATTGCTTTAGCAATTGCTTTACGCATAGCAGGGATTTTCTCAGTTGTTTCTGGGAAGTCACCTTCTGGTACTGATTGACTAGCTGAAGCACTAGTTTCTTCACTACCTTTAGATGATGCAGCTGCACTTTCGTTAGAAGCTGAATCCGTGCTTCCACCATTTAAGTATGCATCTACGTCTTCTTTAGTAATACGTCCGTTTTTACCAGAGCCTGTAACAGCTTTAATGTTTACACCATTTTCACGAGCGTATTTACGTACAGAAGGCATAGCCTTAACTGTTTTATTCTCATCAACTTCTGCTTCTTGAGTAGAAGCTGTTGAAGCTTCCTGAGATTGTGATGATGAAGTTGATTCTTTTTCAGCTGGTGCTTCTTCTTGTTTCTCTTCTTGTTTAGAAGAGTCATCACTATGGCTACCTTTAAATTGCATTTCTTCAGCATCAGGAGCATCAATTTTTACAATAACGTCACCAACTACTGCAACAGTTCCTTCATCTACTAAAACTTCTTCAACAGTTCCGCTAACAGGCGATGGGATTTCTACTACAGATTTGTCGTTTTGCACTTCTGCTAAGACATCATCTTCTTCGATGGTATCTCCAGCTTTAACAAACCATTTTACAATTTCACCTTCGTGGATACCTTCCCCGATATCGGGTAATCTAAATTCAAATGCCACGTTCTTGTCCTCCTAAGATTTTACTTAATCAAATCATTTCAAATACTTATATACTAAAGTTGCAAGTTAAGGAAGCCCTTACAACCTAGTTTACACTTATTCATTACTCATTGCTATAGTTAGCTACTTAATTTATTAATGAGTTTAAATTAGAACTCTAATGTAGCTTTAGCTTGTTCAACGATGTCATTTTTGTTTGGTAACCAAACATTCTCAGCTTGAGTGAATGGATATACAGTATCAGCTGCAGCTACACGAGCGATAGGTGCTTCTAATGAAAGAATTGCACGCTCAGCTAATTCTGCAGCAACCTGTGCACCTACACCAGCTTGGCGTTGTGCTTCTTGAACAACTACTGCACGACCAGTTTTTTCTACTGATGCAACTAATGTATCAATGTCAATTGGTTGAACTGTACGTAAGTCGATGACTTCGACAGAGTATCCATCTTTTTCAAGCTCTTCAGCTGCTTTGATAGATTCTTGAACCATAGCACCGTACGCAATTAGAGATATATCATTACCTTCTTTTTTAACATTAGCTTTACCAATGTCAATTGTATATTCTTCTTCCGGTACCTCTTCACGGAAAGAACGATACAATTTCATATGTTCTAAGTAGACAACAGGGTCATTACTTTGAATTGCTGAAATTAATAAGCCTTTCGCATCATATGGCCCAGATGGAATAATCACTTTTAAACCAGGTGATTGTGCTAAGATACCTTCTAAATTATCGGCGTGTAATTCTGGAGTGTGTACTCCACCACCAAATGGTGCACGAATAGTAACTGGTGCTGGTTTAGACCCGCCTGAACGGAAACGTGTACGAGCAATTTGACCTGCAACTTCGTCAAATACTTCAAATACGAATCCTAAGAATTGGATTTCCATAACTGGGCGATAACCTGTTACAGCTAATCCTAACGCTAAACCACCAATACCAGATTCCGCTAATGGTGTGTCAAATACTCGATCTTCACCAAATTCTTTTTGTAAACCTTCAGTAACACGGAATACACCGCCGTTAACACCAACGTCTTCACCGAAAACTAAAACGTCTTCGTCTCTTTTAAGTTCACTTTTAAGCGCGTCGTTAATCGCTTGAACCATTGTCATTTGTGCCATGGCTTACTTCGACTCCTTCTCTTTGTAAATTTCATATTGTTCTGATAAATTTTGAGGCATATCTTCATACATAATATCCATTAGAGAAGTAACAGTTTGTTTGTCTGTATTGTCAGCCTCTTTAATAGCTGTTTTAATTTCAGATTTAGCACGTTCAATGACTTCATTTTCTTTATCTTCATTCCAAAGACCTTTTGCTTCTAAATATTTTCTAAAACGTACTAATGGGTCTTTTTTCTCCCACTCTGCGTCTTCATCTGAGGTTCTGTAACGAGTTGGATCATCACCAGCCATTGTATGTGGTCCATAACGATAAGTTAATGTTTCAATTACTGTTGGACCTTCACCTGCAACAGCTCTTTCACGCGCTTCTAATGTAGCTTGATATACAGCTAAAGCATCCATACCATCTACTTGAATACCTGGTACACCAACTGCGATAGCTTTTTGAGCTAATGTTGTTGCAGCAGTTTGTTTACTACGTGGTGTTGAAATAGCGTAATTGTTATTTTGAATTACAAAAATAGCAGGCGCTTTATACGCTGATGCAAAGTTGATACCTTCATAGAAGTCACCTTGTGAAGAACCACCATCACCAGTATAAGTAATTGCTACTGCGTTTTTACCACGTTTTTTAAGACCGAATGCTACTCCAGCTGTTTGTACATATTGAGCACCGATAATAATTTGTGGACTTAGTGCATTAACGCCTTCAGGGAATTGGTTACCTTTGAAGTGTCCTCTAGAGAATAAGAAAGCTTCTGTAAGTGGTAAACCATGCCAAATAATTTGAGGAACATCACGATAACCAGGTAGGATGAAGTCTTCTTTTTCTAAAGCATATTGTGAAGCAAGTTGAGATGCTTCTTGACCTGCTGTAGGTGCATAGAAACCTAAACGTCCTTGTCTGTTTAATGAGATAGAACGTTGGTCAAGAATACGCGTCCATACCATTCTTTCCATTAATTCTACTAATTGTTCATCTGTTAAATCAGGTACTAAGTCTTCATTTACGACATTACCATCCTCATCCAAAATTTGAACCATTTCAAATTTCGATTGAGTTTCATTTAATACTTTAACTGCATCGAATTGGGCTTGTAACTTAGGAGCCATTCAATTCACCATACCTTTCCCATGTAAATAGAAATTCATTTTATCCTCCCTAATTGTATCACAAATGATTTTTCCTGTTAAACGATTTCATAAAGTTCTGTTTCAATAGAAAAAGATACAGTTGCACGGTCTGTTATAGTACTTTCCGCACAACTGTATCAGTCTGATAATTTATTTCAATTGATCTACGTCTTGTTTCTCTTGAGTAACCTTTCTCATCGCTTTTGAGTAGGTATTGAATTTTTTATTCATATCTTTATATGCTTTTGATAAATCTTTAGATTTACTGTCTACTTCTGATTGTGTAGCACCATCTTGGTTCAAGAATGTAAACAGTTCTTTTTCTTTGTTTAAAGCTTTTTTGTAAGCCTTTGCATATGCATCATGTGCTTCGTATTTTTCTTTGAGTGCATCATTAAGTTGAGTTACTTCTTTTTTCTTAGCCGAGTTATCAATATGATTCATATACTGTTTAGCTTTTTTAAATTCTTTTTCAGAATTATTCAATGCTTGTTCTTCGATTTTAAATTCTTTTTGACGCTTCTCTACATTTTTTACGATATCTTCTGCAGCTTGTTTTCTTGTATTCTGATCTTTACCATTTACTTTTTTAAATAATTTTTGTTTCTTTTCTTCTAAATCATTTATTTTTTTACTAGTACTATTTACTGATTTTTCTTGGTCAAAAGCTTTTTGAACTTGGTTGTCATATTTTTTAATTTCTTTTTTGTCAGTTGTACATCCAGCTAATAACACTGTTGATGTTAGGACAATTGCGACAGTTTTACCGAACTTCATTAACTGTTACCTCCTCATAGTTGTTCGCTTGTAATATTAAATAATTATTGTTCATAAATCAATATACACTAATAAAACGATTCATTGAAGCTAAATGAAATAGTCTAAAGTGTCTGTTCCACATATAATATAAAACCTTCATTCAAAATCAAATACCTATTAATGTACTAATCTCTATAGTATCTGATATATTATTACTTAAGGAAGGTGTATGACATGTTAACTATGAAAGATATTATTAGAGACGGTCATCCAACGCTTCGTGAGAAGGCTAAAGAATTAAGTTTCCCTCTTTCTGAAGAAGATAAAGAAACTTTACGCTCTATGCGAGAGTTTTTAATTAATAGTCAAGATGAAGAAACTGCAAAACGTTATGGATTACGTTCTGGCGTTGGTTTGGCAGCTCCACAAATTGATGTGGCTAAAAGAATGATAGCAGTTTATTTACCAGACGATGGTAATGGAAAATCTTATGATTATATGCTCGTCAATCCTAAAGTTATGAGCTACAGTGTGCAGGAAGCTTATCTACCAACTGGCGAAGGTTGTTTGAGTGTTGACGAAAACATTCCAGGATTAGTACACCGTCATAATAGAGTGACAATTAAAGCTCAAGATATAGACGGTAATGAAGTTAAACTAAGATTAAAAGGCTATCCAGCAATTGTGTTTCAACACGAAATTGATCATTTAAATGGCGTTATGTTTTATGATTATATTGACGCTAATGAACCACTTAAACCTCACGACGATGCAGTCGAAGTTTAAGTAAAATTATTAAACTTATATACACTTTATCAAGTTGATAACTTATCACGCTTGATGAAGTGTATTTTTTATTTTTCAAAATAAAAATATTACTATATATAATAATACGTATGACTCAATAATTAGTAAGATAAAACTGCTTTATTTATTCAAATACATCATGTAAAATATAACTTAACTGAAATCTTAGTATATCAATACTAATTTCTAATTAGGAACGACACTATTACCCTAGAAAACATACTGGGCAGTGAAATTAAACGAACATATATATTAAAGTTTAGATTGAGCTGGTATGTTTCTAAATAAAATATTAGAACACTAGATTATTGAAGACTTAATTGTACGCATGAATATTCTTTAATAACCCGAGTATTAATGACTAGGGTCGTAAATAAATTATGGAAATTATTCTAGGAGGAAATATATATAATGGCAGTATTTAAAGTATTTTATCAACATAATAAAGACGAAGTCATCGTTCGTGAGAACACTCAAACAATTTATGTTGAAGGACAAACTGAAGAACAAGTTCGACGTTATTTGAAAGATCGTAATTACAATATTGAGTTTATTACTAAATTAGAGGGCGCACATTTAGACTATGAGAAAGAACACTCAACTCACTTCAATGTGGAGAATGCTGAATAATGAAGCAATTACATTCTAATGAAGTAGGTGTGTATGCACTTGGTGGTTTAGGTGAAGTTGGTAAAAATACCTACGCCATCGAGTACAAGAATGAAATTGTTATCATTGATGCAGGTATTAAATTCCCAGATGATAACTTACTAGGAATAGATTATGTTATTCCTGACTACACTTACTTAGAACAGAACCAAGACAAAATTGTAGGTCTGTTTATTACTCATGGACACGAAGACCATATAGGTGGTGTGCCCTTCCTATTAAAACAAATTAATGTACCTATTTACGGTGGTCCATTAGCATTAGGTCTCATACGCAATAAATTAGAAGAACATCATTTACTTAGAACTACTGAGTTACATGAAATTGATGAGAGTAGTGTAATAAAATCTAAGCATTTTGAAATATCATTCTATTTAACTACTCATAGTATTCCTGAAGCATACGGAGTTATCGTTGATACACCAGAAGGTAAAATTGTTCATACTGGTGACTTTAAGTTTGATTTCACTCCAGTTGGAGAGCCAGCTAATATAGCTAAAATGGCTAAACTTGGAGAAGAAGGCGTACTATGTTTATTATCTGACTCAACAAATTCACTAGTACCTGATTTTACACTTAGCGAACGTGAAGTTGGACAAAACGTTGATAAGATTTTTAGAAATTGCAAGGGCCGTATCATTTTTGCGACCTTCGCATCTAATATTTATCGTGTACAACAAGCAGTTGAAGCAGCGATAAAATATAATCGTAAAATCGTTACTTTTGGTCGTTCAATGGAAAATAACATAAAAATTGGTATGGAGCTTGGATATATTAAAGCACCACCTGAAACATTTGTTGAACCTAATAAAATTAACAATATACCTAAACACGAATTGTTAATTCTTTGTACTGGTTCACAAGGTGAACCAATGGCTGCATTATCAAGAATTGCAAATGGTACACATAAACAAATTAAAATTATACCTGAAGATACTGTAGTATTCAGTTCATCTCCTATTCCAGGTAACACTAAAAGTATCAATCGCACTATAAATGCTTTATATAAAGCTGGTGCGGATGTCATTCACAGTAAGATTTCAAATATTCACACGTCAGGTCATGGTTCACAAGGTGACCAACAATTGATGCTACGTTTAATTCAACCTAAGTATTTCTTACCTATTCATGGTGAATATCGTATGTTGAAAGCACATGGTCAAACGGGTGTTGAATGTGGTGTAGATGAGGATAATGTATTCATTTTCGATATCGGTGATGTCTTAGCTTTAACACATGATTCAGCTCGTAAAGCTGGAAGAATCCCATCAGGTAATGTGTTAGTAGACGGTAGCGGTATTGGAGATATCGGAAATGTAGTTATTAGAGATCGTAAACTACTTTCTGAAGAAGGTTTAGTCATTGTTGTTGTAAGTATCGATTTTAATACTAATAAGTTATTATCAGGACCTGATATCATTTCACGTGGCTTTGTTTATATGCGCGAATCCGGTCAACTTATTTATGACGCACAACGTAAAATTAAAACAGACGTGATATCTAAATTAAATGGTAACAAAGATATTCAATGGCATCAGATTAAATCATCAATTATTGAAACACTTCAACCTTATCTATATGAAAAGACAGCTCGTAGACCGATGATTTTACCAGTAATTATGAAAGTGAATGAAGATAAAGGTAACAATAAACCTTCTAATAAGAAAAATAACAAACAAGATAAAAATGAGTCTAAATAACATTTTTAACTTATAAAATTTATCTGTTTAAATATTTAAGGCAAGGACACATGTCCTTGCCTTTTATTTATTTCTCTTTCTAACAGTAGTTCCTATTACAATCATTAGAAATGAAATAAACACAATTAAATAAATAAGTCTGTAACCAATTGGGCTTTTGATAACATTATCATTATTAATTTAGATAATGTCTATAATCATGAGTGTGATAATACTAAGTATATATATAGCTTGTTTTTAATTAACATTTTTTTACTCCTTTAGTTTTCACTCTAGTTGTTGCATGTGTATATATTTTTACGATGTCTTTTTATCTAATATGCGTTGATATTCTTTATATTTATATGGGTTTTTTACTTTTTCACCATTTATGTATACTAAAGGAACTTTCTTAACTTTTTTCTTTTTAGCAACTTTTTTATCATCATTAGCCATTTCCCATGCTTTGCTATCTTTTTCTTTATACATTTTCTTAACTTTTTTTATTTCTTCATCATTCAAGTTAAGTTTATCTATTTGCTTATCTAATAATCTATTAGTAATCCAAGTTTTATGGCTATTTTTAGGTTGTTCGTTAAAAATTAAGTGATTAAATTTTAAATACTCTTTATCAGATATGAGTTTGACTGCTAATGCTGCTCGTCCAGCTTTCATAGAGTCTTTACCTAAGAAACCGAGATTAACAAAATTAACTTCCGCTTTGTCTTTTTTTATATAATCTTTTTTCAATTTAGGAACGATAGTATTTTCAATTTTTTTACAATAGGCACATTTGTAATCACCATAAATTGTTATGCATTTAGTGCGATTTGAATGATTATTAAATGAGCCATTTTTTATGTTCGAACAACTACATAATAACAAAACAATTACTAACAATGATGTGCATTTTAAAACAAATTTACACATATCCACTCTCCTTATTAATTTTTTCAAATTTAATGTTAACATCATTGTTTTAAAATTTTTGTTATCTTCCCTAATTGATATATTCTATTTCTCAAGTGTTTACGCAAAACTTAATAAATTATAGATTTAATCAATCACAATATTTCATATTTTATTTTGTTTTTAAATTGATTGAAGCTTTATTATTTTTTTATGTATAGATTAGCATGAAATCGTATGATGGGTATAACCGACTCAATTAAATAATTCTATACAAAAAAGCTTATAAATGAATTTTAACTCAATTCATTTATAAGCTAAAAGAAAAAACGTATATCTTAATTTATCGTCACCAATTATTTGGCTATATTTTTCTCGAAACGACCTAAATCATTATCATGACCAATCATGATTAAAATATCACCAATCTCTATACTAAGATTCGGATCTGGGGAAACGATAAATTCTTTCGCTCGTTTAATTGCAATGATATTTATGCCATATTGTGCTCGGATGTCTAAATTAATTATAGTCTGTCCAGCCATTTTTTCAGTCGCTTTAAGCTCTACGATTGAATGCTCATCAGCAAGTTCTAAATAATCTAATACACTTGCACTTGCTACATTATGCGCTATACGTCTACCCATATCACGTTCTGGGTGAACGACAGTGTCTGCACCTATTTTATTTAATATTTTAGCATGGTAGTCGTTTTGTGCTTTTGCAGTTACCTTTTTAACACCTAACTCTTTTAAAATTAAAGTAGTTAACGTACTTGATTGAATGTTTTCACCAATGGCCACAATGACATGATCAAAGTTACGTATACCTAAACTTTTCATGACCGCTTCATCAGTCGTATCAGCTACAACTGCATGTGTTGCGATATCACTATATTCATTAACACGATTTTCATCATTATCAATTGCCATGACATCCATATCTAAAGCGTTAAGTTCTCTAACAATACTGCCACCAAAACGACCTAGTCCAATAACGACGTATTCTTTATCCATATGCGTCCTCCATTAAATAAAAGAGAAAAAGAGAGTTTGATGATAAAATATATCAACATATCTCCCCTTATACTCAAAGGTTATATTATTTCTTTCCTTCTACGTACTCTTTATCGAAAACAAATAATCTTAATAATAATATTAACGATGGAATTAATAAAAGTAAACCTAAAATAAAGGCTATAACTAATGCTAATCCCATTTCTGGGTTAACATGAGAACTTGTGATTTTCACAAATGGATGTAATAAAAATGGCAATTTACTCATACCATAGCCAAAGAATGCAAAGAACATCTGTAATATGACCATGATAAACGCTAATCCATGATTTTTCTTAAGAATCGTTAATACACCTGCAATTAAAAAGAAGATAAAACTGATTACAAACATCCACCAATAGTTAAATACAGCATTATTGAAATGATCTGCATTTTGTATTCTTAAAGATAAAAATACAAACAATGAAATAACAATCATAGGCGGGCCCCAGAAAATATGCCATTGTCTTGTTAAGTGGTATGCAGGTTTATCTTTCGCTTTACTAGCATAAAATGTTAAGAAACCTGAAGAAATATATAGAACCGAAATGATAGCCAAGAATACCACAGACCAGGCAAATGGACTTAATAGTAATTGTACCCAGTTCAAATCTATATGAGACCCATGTTCTCTGATATATCCACCTTCCGAGATAGTTAGTGCAGTAGCTAATGATGCTGGAATAAGTAATCCTGTAAAACCATAGAGCACTATCCATGGTAACTTCGTATCTTGTCCGTAATTTTCAAAAGCATAAAAACTACTTCTAATGGAGATAAGAATTAATGCTATTGAACCTGGAACTAATAAAACGGTTCCCAAATACTTTGCAGAATCAGGGAAGAACCCAATAAATCCAACGAAGAAAAAGACGAAGAAAACATTTGTAACTTCCCACACTGGATTAAGATAACGATGAATTAAGTGATTGATCTTCTTCTCTTCACCAGTAATTCTAGAATGTAAAGCGAAAAATCCAGCACCAAAGTCAATTGATGCTACGATGATGTAACAAAATAAAAATATCCATAATACTGTTATCCCAATATATGCGTAAATCATTTTGTTCCACCTCTTTCTTCAATCACTTTGTCTACATCTTGATAAGCAGGTTTATTTCGATACATACGAATAAGTACATAAGCTGCTGTTACCATAAGCACGAGATACAATATACCGAAGAGAATCGTAACTAACGTGATACCACCTGCTTGTGTAGCAGCTTGAGACACACGCATATAACCTCTAATGATCCAAGGTTGACGACCCATTTCAGTTAAGAACCAACCAAATTCTATTGCAAGTAATGAGGCTGGGCCAGTTAAAAGTATTGCATATAGCATAGCTTTATTAACTTTAAATTTACGTAATTTCTTGAAGAATAAAATTAACATATATAGTCCTGAAATAATGAAACAGAACACACCCATAGAAACCATTAAATCAAAGAAATAATGAACAATCATAGGTGGTAAATCATTTTTAGGAAAATCAGTTAATCCTTTGACTTTTGTTTTGAAACTGTCATCTGCTAAGAAACTAAGTAATCCCGGAATCTCAATAGCACCAGTTACTTCATGTGTCTTCTCATTGAGCACACCAAAGAATACTAAGTTAGCATGTGATTGAGTATCATAATGCCACTCATAAGCAGCTAGTTTTTCTGGTTGCACTTTGTGCAAGAATTTAGCGGAAAGATCTCCAGCTACCATCGATAATATCGTTGATAAGAAACCAACTATCATTGTCATTTTCAATGCTTTTTTATGATAAGTTTTATCTTCAGAATGTTTATTACGTAATAATTTAAACGCCGCTATTGCAGCCAAAATAAATGCCATCGTCATACCAGCAGTAGCTACTACATGGAATGCTCTGACAATAAATGAGGAGTTAAACATTGCCTCTAATGGTTGTACATTAACCATACGTCCATTTTTCATTTCAAAACCTGCTGGTGTATTCATAAATGAGTTAACTGATGTAATAAAAAACGCCGAGAATGAACCACCAATAATTACAGGTAATGAAATAATAAAATGCGTCCATTTATTTTTAAATCTATCCCAAGTATAAAGATAAATACTTAAGAAGATTGCTTCAAAGAAGAAAGCGAAAGTTTCCATAAATAAAGGTAAAGCAATAACATGCCCACCCATTTTCATAAATGTTGGCCACACAAGCGAAAGTTGTAAGCCTATAATAGTACCTGTCACGACTCCAACGGCTACTGTAATTGTGTACCCTTTTGACCATCTTTTCGCTAATGCAATGTAGTTTGCATCATTCTTTCTAATACCGATAAATTCTGCAATCGCAAACATTAAAGGCATACCCACGCCGATTGTGGCAAATATAATATGCACTGCTAATGTCATACCAGTGAGAAATCGGCTAATTTCAACTGAATCCATATATAAATCACCTTTTTTATCTATTTTTATTAATAATTGGAGTCACAAGTGTCTAAAATTATAAAACCTCATGACTTTGAACAAAATTAAATTGCTTTAAATTTATATGTACATTTTTTGACAAGACACATAATGTTCACATGTTTGAAATTCTCAACATTTTTCTATATAGTATTTTGAGAATTACTTATGAAAGGACGACCTGTATGACTTCGAACATTGTCATTTATACCCAAGATGATTGTCCACCATGCACTTTCGTGAAAAATTATTTATCAGAGCAAGGCGTTGATTTTATTGAAAAGAATATTAAAAATAATCAATATCGTAATGAAATGATTGATTATGATGCATTTGCAACGCCTTTTATTTTATTAAATAATGAACCAATGTATAGTGTAGATATGGACAAAATAAATTCTACATTGAATTTAAATAGTAAAAATTAGTCATAAAAATTACTCAACATTATCTTTTCTATGATGTTGAGTGATTTTTTAATAAGTGAAGCCAGCTTATTTCAATTACAGATTAAAAAGAGAGTAAATGCAATGTTGCATTCACTCTCTCATGCTGTATTATTAACCTATATTATTTTGCTTTATTGTTAACTAATTCCATAACTTCTTCTTGTGTAGCACATTCAATAGCGCGATTAGCTAATTCAGCCATTTCATTTTTACTTAAGCCATTAATTTGTCTTCTAGCTTTAAGAATAGAAGTTGCACTCATTGAGAACTCATCTAATCCTAAACCTAGTAATAATGGAATAGCTGTTTCATCTCCGGCCATTTCACCACACATACCAGTCCATTTACCTTCTTTATGAGAAGCCTCTATTACTTGCTTAACAAGACGTAAAATAGAAGGATTATATGGTTGATATAAATAAGATACACGTTCTGACATACGATCAGCAGCTAGTGTGTATTGAATTAAGTCATTAGTACCGATACTAAAGAAGTCTACTTCCTTCGCGAAGACATCTGCTAATGCAGCAGTTGCTGGAATTTCAACCATGATACCTAATTCGATATCGTCAGAAATGTCATAACCTTCATTTTCAAGGTTTTTCTTTTCTTCTAAAAGAATCGCTTTAGCATCACGGAATTCTTTGATAGTAGCAACCATTGGGAACATGATATTTAATTTACCGTAAGCAGATGCACGTAATAATGCACGTAATTGCGGTCTGAAAATATCTTGTTGAGCTAAACATAAACGAATTGCTCTATAACCTAAGAATGGATTCATTTCTTCAGGTAAATTTAAGTAAGGAAGCTCTTTATCTCCACCGATATCTAAAGTACGTACAACAACACGTTTACCATCCATTGTTTCTAGTACTTGTTTGTAGGCTTCAAATTGTTCTTCCTCAGTTGGCATTTGGTCTCTTCCCATATAAAGGAATTCTGTACGGTATAAACCTATACCTTGAGCACCGTTTTCAATAACTCCTGGTAAATCATTTGGCGTACCAATATTCGCTGCTAATTCAGCATGCACACCATCAACAGTTACCGTATCCGCGTCACGTAATTTTTGTAGTTCCTTCTTATCTTCAAAGAAACGTTCACGTTTGTTTTGATAAGCGATTAATTCGTCTTCAGTTGGATCGATAATTACATCACCTGTAATTCCATCTACAACAATCATATCACCTTGTTTGACTTGCTGAGTGATAGTTTGCGTACCTACAACTGCTGCAATTTCAAGTGAACGACTCATTATTGCAGAGTGGCTCGTTCTACCACCGATGTTAGTTACAAAGCCTTGGACGAATTCCTTGTTTAATTGTGCAGTATCTGAAGGTGTTAAATCGTTACCAATTATAACGACGCTTTCATCAATCATACTTGGGTTTGGTAATTCTACACCTAGAATGTGCGCTAAAACACGTTTAGAAACGTCTCTAATATCTGCTGCACGTTCTTTCATGTATTCATTATCCATAGATTCGAAAATAGTAACAAATTGAGTTGTCACATCGTTTAATGCTGTAGCCGCATTAACTTTATCATTTCTAATTTTATCTTGGATAGGTTGAATTAATTCTGGATCATCTAGAACTAATAAATGAGCATCAAAAATAGCTGCTTTATCAGCGCCTAATTGAACTTCTGCATTATTTCTAATCTTAGTTAATTCAACTTTAGATGCTTCGATAGCTTTATTGAATTTATTAACTTCGCCTTCTACATCAGTGACCTGTTCGTTACTGTCAAAAGATAAATCTGGCTCTACTAATAAGTAAGCTTTTGCGATTGCTACACCATCAGAGGCAGCAATCCCTTTAATTAAGTTAGACATAATTATTTAGTTAATCCTTCTTTTGATAAGACATCACTGATAGATTCAATAGCATCAGTTTCATCGCTACCGTCAGCATAAATAGTGATTTCAGCATCTTTACCTACACCTAAACTCATAACACCCATGATTGATTTTAAGTTAACTTTTTTACCGTTATATTCTAATTGAATATCTGAATCAAATTTTGATGCAGTTTGAACTAGCATTGTAGCAGGGCGAGCGTGAATCCCTGTTTCGTCGATAATTACATATGATTTTTGTTCCATAGTTATATTCTCCTTCGTATAGTTAGAATCTTCAATATTATTACAATCTAACATATATTTTATACAATAACTTTACCAAAACCGATTGTTAAATTCAATTCGTTTAAAACCGGTTTCAATATCATTATTTACATTACATTAGAAATTATATCACTTACTATAGGTTATTGATAACTTTTTCACATTTTTCAACGTGATCTTTACCAAGTTTATTCATAAAGTAGTAACTAATTGAAGCTGAAACAGCTTGACCGATCACTGGGAACCATTTTGTTTGTTTAGCAGCTGCTCGTTTCGCTACATCTTTAATAACAACTTTTAAAAGTGCTTCTGAAACTTTTCTTCCTACAAATTGACTCCCTTGAATCGCTGCAGCAGACATCACTCTCTCTCTTACATCATCCCCTAACGAATTCACTTCTTTATGATCTAAACCATAAATTTTGTTAACATCCTCAATAATGTCTCTCATTAATTTAATATCTACACCGAAGTCTAATCCTGGGATAGGTACAATACTTGCGCCTGATGAAAGTATTGATTTCTTTTTAACTAACGTTAACGCCTGTTCTCGGCGACGCGCTAATTCTTCTTTAGTCTTAGGTAAATTATTTTTTTCTTTAATTTCTTCTATATTTAAAAGTTCATTGCCCACTTTATTAGTGATATCATTTGTGAATTTACTTCTAATACCCAAATTCATACATCCTTTCTTAGTATTGTTTCAATAAAATCTTATACCCAATATTTAAAAATTTAATGCTTAATATCTATAAATACAGCTTTTAAATATTTTGAAGGTTTGTAATGTGGATGAGTCTTGAAATCTTTAGGAAGTCCCATGACCTCTCTTATTTCAAACTCTACCCCCTCTTCATCTAATGTCTTTTTAATCACATTTTTGAACGCTTTTAAAGAAAATGCACTTGAATTTGTACATAATAGCAGTGAACCCTCAGGAGCTAATACACTTAAGGCGCCTTTAACGAGTGAACCATAGTCTTTCTGAACTGAGAATGTCTTTTTCTTATTGCGTGCAAAACTTGGCGGATCAATGACTACCGTTTCATACTGAAGACCATGACGTGCCGCGTAATTATAATAGTCAAACGTATCCATCACATAAATGTATTGAGATTTAGGATCAATACCATTTAAACCAAAGTTTTCTTCCGTTAAGCCTCTTGAACGATTTGCTAAGTCAACACTTGTAGTTGAACGTGCATTCTGAGCTGCTATAACTGAAAACGCTCCTGTATAACTAAATAAATTTAATACATCTCTATCTTCGGAAAATTGGTCTCTTAATTTTTTACGTACTTCCTTTTGATCTAAAAAGATACCAGTCATTAAACCATCTTCTAAATCTACATTATAAAATGTGAAATTTTCTTCAATAGTAATTGGAAACTCAGGGGCTTCACCATCAACAAATCCACCTGTGTATGTTGTATCCTTAAATCTCATTTTTTCATATAAAGACGTATAACCAAATACTGTTTTAATTGCTTCTATGATAAGATATCTAAATTTATAAATGCCTTTGGAATACCATTGAATTAATAAATGACTATCATAATTATCAATTGTGAGGCCTCCTACGCCGTCACCCTCAGCATTAAAAAGTCTAAAAGCATTTGTACCATCAATGTTGAAATAATATTCTCTTTCCTCTAATGCACTTTCAAATAATTTTACGAAGAATTGAGTGTTAATGTCCTCATTTTCATCATAACTTAATACCCAACCTAATCCTTTATGTTGACGGCCAACATAGCCAGTTGCGATATACTGTTGTTGATCAGTCACAATTTTAACTAAATCCCCTTCTTTAAGGTGGTCATGTTGGTAAATATCTTCCTCATCAATTAAAGGATATTGATTAAGATATTTAGTTTCTTTACCTCTATTCAATGTTGCTATTTTCATTTTTTACTTTTACCTCACTTTCTATTCTCTTTTTTCTAAAAATTAATACGTAAGCACAATTTCAAAATCATTTTAACAAATATCAGTCTTTAATAATATGTAAAAAAGCCACTGCTATTGAATAAACAATAACAATGACTTTTAGTAATCAATTATGGTTTCTCTCTTAACTGTAATGAGTAAGCAACAATCATTGCAATTAACATTAACAGTAAAATTGGTGTGATGAAAATTGATAACAATAGACCGTGAATCATAATATTGATAAATTCAGTTAAGAATTTAAAGAATAAAATACTACCCATGAAGAGCTGTAAGTAATAAAATTTATTTCTTAAATAATAAGTTAAAGTTGTAGCAATAAAGATGATGATTATGAATAGTAATAATATGAGTGTGACCCACTCTACTACATATTGCGTTTGAGAAAGTTCCCATTCTCCTGATAAGAATAGGGCGTTGCGGTTATTAAATTCAAGAAATGTAAAGAATAAAATAACAGCTCCACAGAACAACTCAACATACATTGGTTTAATCCATTTTGGCTTTCTCATCCAATTAGGAATATCATCTTCTTGAATATCTACAATATTTTTAACTTTTTCCTTAAATTTATCTCTTTTAGCTCTTATTTTATCTAAATCTACACTTCTTCTAGTCTTACGTGCATATTCTGTTGTCTTATCTTGTAGTTGTTTTAAGTGAACTTTAGTTTGATTAGATACGTTTCCTTTATTTGTTCTAGAAAGTTCAGGTTCTTCCTCGCCTAACTCTTCTTTAGTTAATGGTAATGATCGTCTTAAGAATAAGAAATTCCATATAGACATCTGTCCTAATAACCACATAATAATGAAGAATGTGTTCACACTTAAAATATCTATAGATTCAATTTCATTCGCATCTATACGTCCGTATAAAGAAATTTGTGTAATTAAATAACTAATACCATATGTCACGATAATCCACATATAATGACTTTTACGATTATTTTTATTTAATTCATCTTTATAAACAATGTATCCGATGTGAACGATGAACGGTATAATAAACACAATTGCGAAGAAACCATAAACTTGAGTCATTAATATTAGTGTAATAATAAAATACATAATACCAATAACTAAGAAGAAAATGGATATGTCATAGTCATATTTAATAGTTCTGAATAAAGTATGACCTAAAAGCATAACTAAGATACCAAACAAAATAATAATAATGGCACTTATAACTGGGAAACTACCTATAAACCTACTCATCACTTTTATAATTTCAGCGAAGAATGCATTAAGAAATTCCCATACATTATGTACATGAGTATTAACTTTTTTATCACCATTAAATTGTTTAATCAATGGTAAGTTAATTAGAATGATGAGACCTGTGAAAAGTGAAACGATACCGATAATGTAGCTAAATATGATCTCGGTGTGTTTCCTAAGAAAAGACATACTGTTCACCTCAAACGTTATTATATATGAAGATTTTCTAATTGTCTTTAAATTAACCATGAAATACGTCTATAGACCTATTAGGGTTTATCTATAGAATAACGGGGTATAGTTGTTGTGTAAACAATTATTCCTATTTAAGGGGTGGAAATACTATGGGAAAAGAAGAATTCGAAAAGAAATCTGCTGAAAAAGCTAAAGAAGCAGAAGAAAAACTAAAAGAACAAAATGAAGAAAAAACTGATGATATTGAACAAACGAAAAAAGATGTACAAGATACGTTAGATTAATTACTATAAATATTTGCCATTGAAAAGCTCTCAAAGTTTATACTTTGAGAGCTTTTTATAAAAAACTTTATTAACTTATTTATCCATATCCTCAATTTCCTCAAACTACCTTGACAATACAATAGAAAAATCATACATTTAATTTAAATTAAAATATCGACGTACTAGGGGTGTATATTTACTGAGATGAGGAAATCCTCAAACCCTTCGAACCTGATCTAGCTAGATACTAGCGTAGGAAAGTGTAGTTAACTATAGAATCTGATGAACTTACTTCATTAAGATATATCTTCTGACGCACAACTTTCCTAGGGAGGGTTGTGCGTTTTTTTAGGAGGAGACACAATGTCAAAAGGTTTAAAACTATCAGAAATACTTGTAACTGTATTAATATCTGTAGTCTTCGCAATCATCTATAACTTATGGTGGTTCTTCTACAATATTACACAAGTTGCAGGTATTCACCTAGAGCAGCTTACATATGGTGTTTGGTTTATGGCAGCAGTAGTTTGCTACTTAATTATTCCAAAACCAGGTATCGCAATCTTAGCTGAACTAGCTGCAGGGGCTGGCGAAACAATAGTCATGGGTAAATTTGATATACCTACAATTATCTATGCTTTATTACAAGGTGTAGCATGCGAAATTATCTTCGCAATTTTTAAATATCAATCTCGTTCTGCAGTAGTAGCAATGCTTGCTGGTTTGGTCACTGCACTGGCCACTTTCCCAGTAGATTATTTTTACGGTTACTTAAATGAAGTCGCGGGATGGAACTTATTCTTATTCATTCTATTCCGATCAATTAGCGGAATTGTTATCACAGGATTAGTGTCCTATTGGCTTGTTAGAGCACTTGATAAAACGGGAGTTACTAAACTCTTTAGACCAGCTTCTAAACATGACTACGATAACCTATAAGGGGATTTTTTAATTGTTAAAAGTAAAAAATTTACGTTTGAAATACCCTAACGGGGATAGAAAAATTTTTGATAACTTAAATATAGAGATTAATGATAAGGAAAAAGTGCTTTTACTCGGCCCATCAGGGTCGGGTAAAAGCACATTACTTAATGTACTAAGTGGTATTGTTCCTAATTTAATTGAACTACCAATGAAATATGATGAATTACATGTCGATCATCAAAGTGGTGTCATTTTCCAAAATCCTGATACACAATTCTGTATGCCTAAAGTATATGAAGAGTTAGCTTTTGTGTTAGAGAACCGCAAAATCCCTCGTAGTGAAATGGATAATGAAATTAAAAAAGCACTTGAATCTGTAAATCTTAAAGTCTCTGACCAAACTTATGTAAATCAACTAAGCGGAGGTATGAAGCAGAAGTTAGCTATCGTAGAAACCATTTTACAAAGAGCGGAAACCTTATTCTTAGATGAACCAACTGCTATGTTAGATGTTCAAGCAACTGAGGATTTATGGAAGAAATTAATAGAATTGTGGGATGAACAAACAGTATTAATCGTCGAACATAAGGTTGAACATATTTGGCAACATGTGGATCGCGTACTATTAATGAATTATGAAGGAAAAATCATAGCTGATGATACTCCTCAACACATTCTTAATGACTACGAACATTTATTAACTGAGTATGGCGTGTGGCATCCTAAAGCCTGGAATTATGCGCCACGTCCTATTAAACTAGATATTCAACCTTCCAATAGTTTATTTGAATTTCAACAAGGCCAAATCGTACGTGGTAAACAAACGCTCTTCTCTGTTGATGACTTTGAATTACATAAAGGAGAATGGCTAACTATAACAGGAGAAAATGGTGCTGGTAAAACATCTTTGCTCGAATCAATACTTCAATTAATAAAATATAAAGGTCGAATGACTTATAATAATGAAGAACTGAAAAAGATTAAACAAGCAGCAAAACACATGTATCTCGTGTATCAAAATCCAGAATTACAATTTATTACGAATTCAGTTTATGATGAAGTTTACATTCATTATAACCATTTAGACCCTGAAAATGCTGAACAAGAAACTATTCAATTGCTTAAATTACTTCATCTAGATCAGGTTAAAAATCATCATCCCTTTGAAATATCAACGGGACAAAAACGCCGATTAAGCGTAGCAACTGCCCTTAGTTCAAAGGCAGAAATTGTATTGTTAGATGAACCTACATTTGGTTTAGATAGTCATAATACGTTCCAACTTATTAAACTTTTTCAAGAACGCGTTAAACAAGGGCAAACAATAGTTATGGTCACACATGATTCGGAAATCATTCGTCGATATCCAACACGTCGTTTACATGTTGAAGATGGAATACTTAAAGAGATTGAAGGTGAGCACGTTGTTTGAAAGATGGAAGAAACGTCACACCTTTGTTGATGATGTAAATATTATAACGAAATTAATACTAGGAATCGCACTTTTTTTCTTTATTATCTTCATTCATAATTTCGATTTTATGATTTATATCGTGTTACTCATGTTTATTTTCTTACTATTATTTAATGGTACAGAATTTAAAATTACAGGTATATTCATACTAGTTACCACCCTATTCGCCTTACTATCCTCATTATTTATGATACTTTATGGTGATGGTGAGCATATGTTAGTTAAATTTGGAATCGTTCAAATTAGTGAAGAAAGTATAGTACGGGGCTTACATCTCTCTTTAAGAACAATCACAGTATCAATGTTCGGGATTCTTATAGCATTAACATCTCAAATAGTTATGATTTTTTATAGTTTAATGCAACATCTAAAAATCAAACCCAAAATTGCCTATGCCTTTATGGCAGCAATACGAATGGTTCCTTTAATTATAAGTTCATTAATCCAATTGAGACGCTCATTAAAAATGAGATACCAAATGATTGATGTCTCAAATTATAAAGGACTAAAAAGATTAAATCATTTAGTTATTCCATTATTGAGTCAAAACATACGACGTGCACATCAACTCTCAGTTGCTATGGAATCTAAAGGCTTTAAAGATGGCCCTAGAACATATTACTACGAGACACCTTTCTCATATAAAGATGTAGTATTTATTGTGTGTGTGTTAATGATTATTGGTCTATCTTTCATACTATCAGGCTATTTACCATTAACTGGCATTCATGATGTACGTTTTGGAAAATTAGGATAAAAATTTCACTATATTTAATAAAGTTTAATCAATTAAATGATAGACATTAAAAAGGAGATGCAACATTTATTGTGCATCTCCTTTTTTACTATTTTATTGCTTTATTGCCTATATCATTACGATAGAAAAGATTATCGCTTTTAATTTTTTCAGCGTTGTTATATGCAGCAGCTTGTGCATCCTTAACCGTAGATCCCTCACCAATGGCTAGGATCACACGACCACCAGCATTAACAAAATGGTCTCCCTCTTTCTTTAAACCACTAACAAAATAATGAGAATCTGGGTCGAAACCACTAACTTTATATCCTTTATCATATGATCCTGGATACCCTTTAGATGCTAACATGACTCCTACAACTGCTTCATCTTTCCATTTAAAATGAATTGGTTGACGTTGTTCTAAATCAATAATATGTTGCATTAAATCACTTTCTAAACGCGTGAGTAACACTTGCGCTTCTGGATCACCAAATCTTGCATTGAACTCTATCACTTTAGGACCCTCTTTTGTTAAAATAGCACCAATATAGAGCAAGCCAAAGAAATGATACCCTTCTTTACTCATCGCTTGAGCAATAGGTTGAGCAATGCGCTCATTGGTTTGATGAAGTACCTCCTCACTAATATGCGGAACAGGACAATATGCCCCCATGCCTCCAGTATTAGGGCCTTCATCATTATCATAAGCACGTTTATGATCCTGAGCGATACAATCAAAAGGAACTGCATAATCACCATTAACAAATGTCATTAATGAAAACTCTTCACCCTCTAAAAAGCTCTCAAAAACCAGTTGCCCTTGCTCTTCAGTGTATAGTGTTTCTACACCTTTGATAGCTTCATCTCGGGTTTTGGCGATTATTACTCCCTTCCCAGCTGCTAAACCATCCTTCTTAATAACTACCGGCAATTCACACGTTTTAACATACGTTAGCGCGTCAGATCGATTCGTTACTTCTTTATAATCTGCAGTAGGAATGTCATACTTCTCCATAAGTTGTTTCGCAAAGAGCTTTGAACCCTCAATTTGAGCAGCAGCTTGCCCTGGGCCAAACACTTTTATTGCTTGTTGTCTAAGTAAATCTCCTAGGCCATCAATTAATGGTTGTTCAGGTCCTATGACCACCCAGTCAATGTTATTATTTATAGCGAAATCTATTATCTCTTGATGACTTGACTCGGCTATTTCATTATGAATTTCCGCAACGTTAATCATTGCTTCATTACCTGGTATAGCATAGACCTTTTCAACGAGTGAGGATTGATTGATTTTAGAAGCTAACGCGTGTTCACGTCCACCTGCTCCGATAACTAAAACTTTCATAAGTTTACTCCTTTCTTTAAGTAAAACTTAGTGCTTAAAGTGACGCATTCCAGTCATAACCATTGTGATACCATATTTATTAGCCATATCAATAGATTCTTGATCTTTAATAGAGCCACCAGGTTGAATAATGGCTTTAATACCATGTTCTGCCGCATATTCTACTGTATCCCCCATTGGGAAGAAACCATCAGAAATTAGCGCAACATTATCATTAATTTCAATTGCTCTCTCGATAGCAATTTTAGCTGAACCTACGCGATTCATTTGCCCTGCACCTATACCAACAGTTTGTTTATCATTACTTAGAATCACAGCGTTACTTTTTACAGAACTTACAACTTTCCATCCTAATAACATTGCTTCCCACTGTGATTCAGTTGGACGTACTTCAGTAGCAACAGTCATGTCTTCACGAGTGACATCCTTATTATCTTTATCTTGCACTAAATAACCACCAGAAACAGAAACAAATTCTTGTTCAGCGTTATCAATGGTCATATCTATTTCAAGTAAACGTATATTTTTCTTTTGAGTTAAAATTTCAAGTGCTTCTTCAGTAAATTTAGGAGCAATAACTACTTCTAAGAAAATTGAATGTAATGTTTCTGCTAATTTAGCATCTACAGTACGGTTCAATGCAATAATTCCACCGAAAATTGATTGATTATCAGCATCATATGCATTTTTAAATGCATCTTCAATAGTTTCTCCAACACCCACGCCACAAGGATTCATATGTTTAACTGCTACTGCTGTAGGTTCTTCAAATTTTTTAACCAAACTTAAAGCCGCATCCGCATCTTTAATGTTATTAAAGCTTAACTGTTTACCATGTAATTGTTTCGCACCAGCAATTGTGTGTTTACTATCTGATGTTCTTACAAAGTATGCAGATTGTTGAGGGTTCTCACCATATCTAAGTGTTTCTTTATCACCTTTAAAGAAACTTACAATGGCATGATCATATTGATTTGTATGTTCAAATACTTTAATCATTAAGGATTTTTTATAATCTTCATCTAATTGATTATTTTTAATTCTATCAATGACTTCATTGTAATCTGAAGGATGTACTATTGTTGTTACATGTTTAAAGTTTTTAGCTGCAGCACGCAACATCGTTGGTCCGCCAATATCAATATTTTCAATAGCATCTGCTTCAGTAACATCTGGATTTTCTACTGTTTTTTGGAAAGGATATAAGTTGACGACAACCATATCGATAAGGTCGATATGTTGTTCATTCAATTGATCGAGATGTTCTTGTTTATCACGATCTGCTAGGATACCCCCATGAACAGCTGGATGTAATGTTTTTACTCGACCATCCATTATTTCAGGAAATTGAGTTAATTCAGATACTGACTTTACAGCGATACCCGCATCTTCTAGCACACGTTTAGTGCCACCTGTAGAATATAATTCATAATCTAATGAAGTTAATGATTTAGCGAATTCTACAATTCCACTTTTATTTGAAACACTTAAAATTGCTTTTTTCATTGCTTAGATACTCCTCTATTTAATGATTTTAGCGATAACTCTAGGATAAAGTTCATATTCTAAATTTTTGACTCTCTCTTCTAAATCTTCTTTCGTGTCGTCCGTTCTAATATCACATTGTTGTTGTTCAATAATTTCTCCCGTATCCATGCCACTATCTACATAATGCACGGTTGAACCTGTCACTGTATCTCCACTATCAAATGCTTGGCCTATTGCATCTAACCCCTTATATTTAGGCAATAGTGAAGGATGTATATTTAACATTCGTCCTTCAAAGGCTTGAAGTAAATCTTGACCAACCAATCTCATGTAACCTGCTAAAACTATCCATTGAACCCCTTCATCGGATAAATGTTTAAGCAACTGTTGTTCATAAGATGACTTTGAAGCAAAGTCTTTAGGTTGGTTAATATGAAAAGGTATATTTAATTTTCTAGCTCGTTCTATACACTGAGCATTAGCTTTATCAGTATATAGTGCAGTCACTTCTATGTTCTGCAAATCGCCCTCTTTAACATGTTTAACGATATTTTCAAAGTTACTACCTGAACCTGAGGCGAAAATCGCTATTTTAATCACGATTCTACCCCCATTAAATGAAGTGGCGTATCAGCGTCTTCAATCACTTCACCAATTTCATAAGCTTTCACATCAAGCTCTTGTAAAGCCGCTAAAGCTGTTGATACATCTTTTTTATCTACTATAACGGTATAGCCTATACCCATATTGAAGATATTATACATTTCATCTGTACTAATGTTCCCTTGTTGCTGTAACCAATTAAAAACGTCTAATGTTGGGAACGAAGTTGTATCTATTCTAGCCGACAACCCTTTAGGTAAAGCTCTTGGTATATTTTCATAGAATCCGCCACCAGTAATATGATTCATTGCTTTAATATCCACATGTTTTTTCAATTCTAGAATTGGTTTTACATATAATTCAGTGGGTGCTAAAAACGTTTCTAAGTAAGTCTTTCCATTAAAGTTATCATGTAAATTGATGCCAGATTCTTTAATAAGCTTTCTAACTAAACTATAGCCATTAGAATGAATACCATTCGATGCTAAACCTATAATTGCTTGTCCTGCTTCTACTTTAGAACCATCTATGTACTCATCTTTTTCAACAGCGCCCACTGCAAAACCTGCAATATCGTACTCACCTTCGTGATACATTTCACCCATCTCAGCAGTTTCTCCACCAATTAATGCGGTATTCGTTTGTTCACACCCATCACTCACACCTTTGACGATTTGTTCAATAATTGATGGAACTACCTTATTTGTAGCAATGTAGTCTAAGAAATATAGAGGTTCTGCTCCAGTCGTTAAAATATCATTCACACACATCGCTACAGCATCAATACCAATCGTATCGTGCTTGCCATGATCAATAGCAAGTTTTAATTTCGTACCTACACCATCTGTACCAGAAACGAGTACGGGTGCTTTCATATTAAGTTGAGATAAATCAAAAGTAGCACCAAAACCTCCAAGTCCACATAAGACTTCTTTACGCATTGTACGTTCAACATGACTTGATATTCTCTCTACCGCTTCATAACCTGCATGAATATTTACACCTGATTGTTCATACGCTTTAGACATGTAAGTTTCCCTCACTATCAAAATAATGTTTATTATTAGCTATATAAGCTTTCTGACGATCGCTTAAATGTGATTTGTAATTCTTTTCATAATCGTAAAGACCTGCTGGATAATCTCCTGTGAAACTTTCAACACATAATCCACGATACGGTGCATCATAATTCAAACCAATTGAGTCAATGAGCCCATCAACACTTAGATATGCTAGTGAATCAGCACCAATGTAATCTTTAATTTCTTCTGGTGATTTACTTGCTGAAATTAACTCTGCAGTAGTCGACACATCAATACCATAGAAACTAGGGAACATGAACTCTGGAGAAGCGATTCTCACATGCACTTCATCAGCTCCTGAATCTTTAAGCATTTTCACAATTCTTTTACACGTAGTACCACGCACGATTGAATCATCTACAAGAATAATTTTTTTACCTTCGACAATATCTTTAACTGCCGATAATTTAACACGTACGCCCTGTTCACGTAATTCTTGTGTCGGTTGAATAAATGTACGTGCAACATATTGGTTTTTAACGAGACCCATCTCATAAGGAAGCCCAATTTGTTCAGCATAACCACTCGCTGCAGACAGTGAAGAATTAGGTACTCCAATAACCATATCAGCTTTTGCAGGGCTTTCTTCAGCGAGTCTTTTACCAGATGCTTTTCTCACAGCATGAACATTTTTTCCAGCTATTGTAGAATCTGGTCTTGCAAAATAAATATATTCCATAGCCGAAATAGCTGTATTTACATGACGTGTATAATTTTTGACAACGATTCCATCATCGTTGATAATGACATACTCTCCAGCATGGATATCTTGTACAAACTCTGCACCCAGAACATCAATAGCGCAAGTTTCGCTAGCTAAGATATATGCACCATTTTCCATTCTACCGACTACAAGTGGACGAATCGCATTAGGGTCAACTGCGCCATAGAGTGCATCTTCAGTAAGTATCGCAAATGTGAAACCACCTTTAATTTGGCGTAAGCTTTCTTTAAGTGCTTCTTCAAAGGTTGGTGCTTTACTGCGACGAATTAAGTGCATGATGATTTCAGTATCAGATGATGAATGGAATATTGCACCATGCTTTTCTAAATTTTGACGTAAAGATTCAGCATT
This sequence comes from Staphylococcus sp. HMSC067F07, assembly GCF_001837405.1. NCBI lineage: Bacteria > Bacillati > Bacillota > Bacilli > Caryophanales > Staphylococcaceae > Staphylococcus > Staphylococcus sp. HMSC067F07. Next base: position 404,186 of record NZ_KV832237.1, read on the forward strand.
TATTAAATTACCGTTATGACAAATACCGACACTCATGTCATAAAAGTGATATAAAAAGGGTTGTATATTTTCAATCCCTTTATTACCAGATGTTGCATATCGTACATGACCAATTGCATGTGGATACCCTTTTAAATTTTCCATATTAGTATCTTTAATTGCTTCAGTCAGTAAACCTAGTCCTCTTTCTCCTTTAAGTGTTTGATCATCCGAAACTACAATCCCTGCACCTTCTTGACCACGATGTTGTAAACTATGAAGACCCATGTAAGTTAATTGTGCTGCTTCAGGATGATTCCAGATTCCAAATACGCCACATTCCTCATTTAATCCTGAGTTGTTAAACATTGAGCGATTGCTCCTTCCCATGTATGTTTAATGTCTGAAACCTTTTCCGAAATTGTAACTTCTGAATTAGAGACCTTAAATGTGCCATCACTTGTTAATTGACCAATCTCTATAGCTTGATTCATATCTAAAGTCTGACCGTCTTTAACTGAGATAATATAACGACCTTGAGTTTCACTAAATAATTGTGCATTAGTCATATCAAGTTGTGCATGAAGTCCAAGATTATAGTATGCACTTATTTTAGCTAGGGTAAGAAGTAAACCACCTTTACCTACTGTTTGAACATGAGAAGCCACGCCGTTACGAATTGCCTGTTTAATGGATTCACCCTTCTCAACTTCATCGCTTAAATCAATCTCTTCAAATTCATGGTTCACAGAACCGTATAATAACTTTTCGATTTGACTTCCACCGAAATCATTACGCGTATCGCCAACTAAATAAAGTTTTTCTCCAGCTTTGGGATGGAAATCGTTTAAATAATTAATATCTTCAATAAGACCGACCATTCCTACAACTGGCGTTGGGAAAATAGACGTACCACGCGTTTCGTTATAAAGCGAAACGTTACCTGATACAACAGGTGTATTTAAAACTTCACACGCTTCAGACATGCCTTTAGTTGAATCAATTAATTGTTGATAAATTTCTTTCTTTTCCGGTGAACCATAATTTAAGCAATCTGTCATTGCAAGTGGTGTCGCACCAACCGCAATTAAATTACGATATGCCTCTGCAACAACCATCTTTCCACCCTCATATGGTTGATTAAAAACATAACGTGCTTCACCATCAATTGTTGAAGCGATTGCCTTATTAGTTCCTTCTACTCGTACAACTGAAGATTGAAGACCCGGCTTCACTATCGTGTTTGCTCCAACTTGTTGATCGTATTGCTCATATAAATAACGTTTTGAAGCAATCGTTGGATGCTTTAATAATTTTGAAAATACATCTTCTACATCAATATTGCTATAATCATTTTTAGAAGTATTGTATTCTTTGTCTTCACCTTCAAGTATATAAACAGGTGCTTCGTCAGAAAGGGGTTGAACTGGGATATCTGCAAATACCTCATCTTCATAAGTTAATACGAATCGATCTGTATCAGTAACTTCACCAATCACTGCACTATCAAGTTCATGTTTATCAAATAAGTCTAAGAATTTTTGTTCAGTACCTTTCTCAACTACAAGTAGCATTCTTTCTTGTGTTTCAGAAAGCATCATTTCATATGGTGAAATATTAGGTTCTCGAGTAGGAACTTGGTCAAGTTTTAAATGAAGACCACTTCCACCTTTAGCAGCCATTTCAGATGAAGAAGATGTTAAACCTGCTGCCCCCATATCTTGAATTCCTACCAGTTCATCGAACGTAATAGCTTCAAGTGTTGCTTCCATGAGCTTCTTACCTACAAATGGATCACCGATTTGAACTGAAGGTCGTTTACTTTCACTTTCTTCAGTTAGTTCTTCAGAAGCGAATGTGGCACCGTGAATACCATCGCGACCAGTTTTCAGACCAACATAAATAACTGAGTTACCAACGCCTTTAGCAGTACCTTTTTGGACCATGTCATGGTCGATGACACCTACACACATTGCATTTACAAGTGGATTGCCATCATATCGATCATCAAATTCAATTTCACCAGCTGTAGTCGGAATACCGATACAATTTCCGTAACCACCAATCCCGCTCACAACTCCTTTTAAAAGTCGTTGATTTTGTTTGACTGATAGTTCACCGAAACGTAGACTATTTAACAAGTTAATAGGTCTCGCTCCTATTGAGACGATATCTCTAATAATTCCACCTACACCTGTTGCAGCGCCTTGATAAGGTTCTATAGCTGATGGATGATTGTGTGATTCCACCTTAAATACGACTGCTTGATTATCTCCAATATCCACTACACCTGCCCCTTCACCAGGGCCCATTAAGACATGCTCACCAGTAGTCGGAAACTGTTTCAAGAATGGTTTAGAATGTTTATATGAACAATGTTCACTCCACATTACCGAAAAGATTCCTACCTCAGTAAAGTTGGGTTCTCTACCAAGAATTTCAACTACTTTATCGTATTCTTTATCACTAAGTCCCATATCTTGATAAAGCTTTTCAAGTTTAATTTCTTCAACACTTGGTTCGATAAATTTAGACATGTTGTTCCCTCCAACTTTTAACCATTGATTCAAACAATTTCACTCCACTGTCAGTGCCTAGTAGTGTTTCTAATGCACGTTCAGGATGGGGCATCATTCCACAAACATTTCCTTCTTTATTAACAATGCCTGCGATATCTTCATATGAACCATTAGGATTATCAATATACTTAAGGATAATTTGATTATTTTGTTCAAGTTCATTAAAGATTTCTTCTGTACAATAGTAATGCCCCTCACCATGAGCAACAGGATAAACGACTTCTTGATTAGCTTCATATAAATGAGTAAATGGAGTTTGATTATTAACAATTTTTAAAGTTTCATTTCTACTTATGAAAAGATGAGAATCATTATGAAGCAACGCACCAGGAAGTAATCCAATTTCTGTCAATATTTGGAAACCATTACATACTCCAAGCACTGGTTTTCCTTCTTTTGCAAGACGTTTAACCTCATTAATAATAGGAGCCACACTTGCCATTGCTCCAGATCTTAAATAATCACCAAATGAAAAGCCACCAGGGATCAGAACCCCATCAAATCCTTCGAGGCTCGTTTCACGATAATCGACGTAAGCTGCGTCAACGCCAGATTTAATTGCGGCATTAAACATGTCTCTATCACAGTTAGAGCCAGGGAATACGAGAACTGCGAATTTCATCTTATGCATTCTCCTTTTCTTCAATCACTTTATAGTTATATTCTTCTATCACTGTGTTAGCGAATAACTTTTCACTTAATGTCGTAATGATATTATCAACCGCTTCATCTGTTGCTTCATCAACCGTCATGTATAGAACTTTACCTACGCGTATGTCATTCACTTGTGTATAACCTAAATCATGTACAGCTCTGTTTAGAGCTTGTCCTTGAGTATCTAATACTTGTGGTTGTAAAGTGATGTGCAATTCGATTGTTTTCATTGTTTAAAATCCTCCAATTTATTCAAGAATGTTTGATACGTTTCAATGAGTGAGCCAGTATCATTTCTATAAACGTCTTTATCAAAGTTTGTATCTGAAAATTTGTCCCATATACGACATGTATCAGGAGAAATTTCATCAGCTAGTAAAATTTCGCCATCATGTGTTTTACCAAATTCAACTTTAAAATCGACAAGTCTTAGCTCCATTTCTTCCATAAGTTGAACCAATACTTTATTAATTTCTTTTGCCATATGTTTTAACTTGTCTATTTCATCATCTTTAGCAATATGAAGTAGTTTTACATGATCATCAGTAATTAAAGGATCGTTAAGGTCATCATTCTTATAGAAAAATTCGACTAATGGTTCTTCAAACACGTGCCCTTTTTCAAATCCTAATCGCTTAGTAATAGAACCAGTGGCGATATTTCTCACTACGACTTCTAATGGGATAATCTCTACTTGTTGTACTATTTGTTCTGTCTCTGAAAGTTGCTTAATGAAGTGGTTATTGATGTCGTTACGAGTTAAATAATCAAATATAATTGATGTGATTTGATTATTTAACTTTCCTTTGCCGGCCATTGTGTCTTTTTTGGCTCCGTTGCCTGCGGTTACTTCATCTTTGTATTCTACTCGCAATTGATATTCTGTATCGGTAGTATAAACGCGTTTTGCTTTTCCTTCATATAATAATGACACTTATTTGTCTCTCCCTTCGAACTTCATTAACATGTATTGTTCAGTTTGATTCACATCATCAGTAAGTAATGTCATATGCCCCATTTTTCTATCTGGTTTGCGTTGCGATTTACCATAGATATGAACGTGCCATTCAGGATGATTTTCAAATTCATTTTCAAGTAAATCTAAGTCGCGTCCGAGTAAATTCATCATTACTGCTGGTTTCAAGACTTCAATTTGTTGTGGGAGTCTCTGTCCTGTTACTGCTAAAATATGGGTATCAAATTGAGAAAAGTCACATGCTTCTATTGAATAGTGTCCAGAATTATGAGGGCGTGGTGCTATCTCATTAACGTAAAGATTATTTTCTTTATCTATAAAAAATTCAACAGTAAATGTACCTACAAAATGAATTGCATTGGTTATCTTATCCACTTCTTTACGCGCTTCATTTTCTTTATTGGATCTAGCAGGTACGACTGTTTTAAATAAGATTTGATTTCTATGTTCATTTTCTTGTAATGGAAAATAAGTTGTTTGTTGCTCATTTCCGATAGTTACTGTAAGAGAAACTTCCTTATCAATATCAAGGTATTGTTCCGCTACACACTCTTGATTAGAAATTAAATCAATCGCTTCATCTAAATTTGACTCATTTTCAACTAGGATTTGTCCTTTCCCATCATATCCACCAAAGCGAGTTTTAACGATGAATGGATACCCTAGTTCCTTAGAAGCTTGATATAAATCTTGTTTATTTTTTATTTGTAGAAAAGGAACGATTTGTGTTCCAGCATCTTTTAGTGTTTGCTTTTCAGTAAGACGATCTTGAAGTAACTGAATTGCTTGATAGCCTTGAGGTATATTGTAGTTTTCTGTAAGTTGTTTAAGTTGTTGTGAAGAAATATTTTCAAATTCATAAGTGATGACGTCTGAACTTTCACCTAGTTCTTTTAATGCTTGTTCGTCGTCATAATTAGCATGAATAAATTGATGTGCAACATAGCGACATGGACTGTCTTCGTTTGGATCAAGGACAATAACCTTAAAGCCCATTTTTTGTGCGGACTGTGCCATCATTTTCCCTAATTGTCCTCCACCAATAATTCCGATTGTTGAACCGAATTTCAGTTTATTGAAGCTCATTTTGCATTGCCTCCACTTTATTCACTAATGTTTTTTCATAATTTTCCAAATTTTTATGAACTGTGTTATCAGTCATACCAATCATTCTAGCTGCTAATATTCCAGCATTTTTTGCACCTGATTTACCTATAGCCGTAGTTGCTACTGGTATTCCACCAGGCATTTGTACTATAGATAATAAAGAATCTAACCCTTTTAAACTTTTTGACTCTATTGGCACACCTATGACAGGTAAAGTAGTCATTGACGCTACCATACCAGGTAAATGTGCTGCTCCACCGGCTCCAGCAATAATAATGTCATAGCCGTTTTGCTTTGCTTGATTAGCGAATTCAAACATAAGTTGTGGCGTACGATGAGCAGAAACCACTTTTTTATCGTACGGAATATTAAATTCATCTAACATCAAGCAACTCTCTTTCATAATCTCCCAGTCTGAAGAACTACCCATAATGACTGCTACTCTCACGTTTTACACCCTTTCAAAAGTTTGGATTGTGATAAGAATTAGTTGTATATTACAGATATAGCATAACAATCATAGGATAGTTTTTCAATCAAAAATCGAACTTTAATTATATTTTTAAATTTAATTTACGTCTTTTGACTATCAATTACTTTATAATTAATGTTAAAGTTAAGAAATTAAAGAAATTAAAGGAGGAGTTTTAAGTGGTTGCTAAAGTATTAGATGGAAAACAAATAGCTAAGGAATATCGTCAAGGATTACAAGAACAAGTTGAATCTTTAAAAGAACGTGGTTTCACTCCAAAATTATCAGTTATTCTAGTTGGTAATGATGGCGCAAGTCAAAGTTATGTAAAATCTAAAAAGAAAGCTGCTGAAAAAATAGGAATGATTTCCGAAATTGTACATTTAGATGAATCAACATCAGAAGAAGACGTTCTAAAAGAGTTAGACAGACTTAACAACGATGATTCTGTGAGTGGAATTCTTGTTCAAGTTCCTCTACCGGAACAAGTGAGTGAACAAAAAGTTTTAGAATCTATTAATCCTGATAAAGACGTAGATGGTTTCCATCCTTCAAATATTGGTAAACTCTATATTGATGAGCAAACTTTTGTACCTTGTACACCATTAGGAATTATGGAAATTTTAAAACATGCGGATATTAATCTAGAAGGTAAACATGCTGTTGTAATAGGCAGAAGTCATATTGTTGGTCAACCTGTTTCAAAACTATTACTACAAAAGAATGCAACTGTAACTATTTTACATTCACGATCAAAAGATATGAGTAAACACTTAAAAGATGCAGATGTTATCGTCAGTGCAGTAGGTAAACCTGGCCTTGTAACTAAAGACGTGGTTAAAGAAGGTGCAGTAATTATTGATGTTGGTAATACACCTGATGAAAATGGCAAATTAAAAGGCGATGTAGAATATGAAGAAGTGAAAGAAATCGCCGGAGCAATTACACCTGTTCCAGGTGGTGTAGGACCATTAACAATTACTATGGTACTAAATAATACACTTATAGCAGAAAAAATGCGCAGAGGAATTGAATAAATCTCTACGCTCTATAACTTTCCATTCTTTAAAAAAAAAAATTAACCATCTCAGTAATCATTTAAATACTGAGATGGTTTCTTCGTTATATTATACAGTTACACTTAATTTAGGAATGAATGTTTCGTAATGAATTTTATTTGTATCTACATTCATTTCTTTTAATGCTTTTATAATTGATTGTAAGAAGTGAGTACCTCCACAAATATAAATTTCTGTTTCTTCATTAATATAGTCTTTAAGTTTTTCTTCATCTAGATAGCCTTCTGAGTTTTTATCATGTAGGTGATAATCAACAGATTCTTTAGTAGTTGCAATTTCATTAATTAATGATTCAAACGGTGCATCGTTAACATCATTAGTAACCTGAATAAATTGAGCTTTAGACCCATTTGTAACTGCTTCATTAAACATTGGTACTAAAGGGGTAACTCCTATACCAGATCCTAAGAATAATTGTTCGTTATTCAAGTTTTCTACTTTAAATGGACCTACTGGTGCAGATAAATTAATTGAATCACCTTCTACTAACTCATCATGTAATATAGTAGATACCTCTCCTTCATGCTCAGTTGTCACATCTCGTTTAACTGCAAATGTTAAATGTTGTTTGTGACCTTTTACTATTGAATAATGACGTTTTGCACGATACGGCATCTTTTCGCTACTTACATCTACGGTAATGTATTGACCTGGAACAAATTGACTTAAATCATGTTTATCTGAAACAACTGTGAAAGACTTAATATCTGAAGAAATATGTTTAATTTCTTCTATTTTAAATGGTTGGAAACCGTCCCAAGCCATTTGACTATAAATATCCTTTTCAACTGAAATAAATACATCAGCGATATCTTGATAGGCTTTCTTCCATGTTTTAATAATTTCATGATCATCATCTAATCCCACTACTTCTTTTATAGCTGCAATCAGATTTTCACCAACAATATCATATCCAGCAGGTGGTACTTGTAATGCACAGTGTTTATAAGCGATTTCTTTAACTACTGGCATAATATTTTCCAAATGCTCAATGTTAACTGCCGCAGCTAAAACACTTTGTGCAAGTGCAGTTGATTGAAGACCCTTTTGTTGGTTCGTTTGATTAAACATATTTTTTAATTCAGGATGTTGTTTAAACATTCTTTTATAGAAATGTGATGTAATTATTTCACCTTTATCCTGTAATACAGGAACAGTTTCTTTAATGATACTTTTTTCTTTTTCCGTTAACATTATTTCCACTCCCACATATGGTCTCAAAAGGCCTATTAATTTATTGCAAGTTAATTCTATTCCTATTTTTCTAAAAAATAAATAAAATGCTAAAACCTTCACAAAACTTTCAATTTACATAATCTTTAATGAAATTTACTTAAAATATATTTAATTTTTATTAAAACTGGGGTATATTAAGACCATAGTATGATGTATAAATCTTAAATATAAAGTATATTAGATTTAAATCATAGATGACTATCAGACGGAGGTTAAGTTATGAATAAATTACTACAGTCATTATCAGCGCTTGGTGTTTCAGCTACCTTAGTAACGCCTAATTTGAATGCAGAAGCGACTACTAATACCGAACCTCAACTACGCGGGGTCAATGATATTGTAATTGAAAAAGGCCAAGATTATAATTTATTAAATGGTATAAGCGCATATGATAAAGAAGATGGTGACTTAACTCATAAAATCAAAGTCGACGGTCAGGTAGATACATCTAAAGTTGGAAAATATGAAGTTAAATATATAGTAACTGACTCTGATGGAGCAGAAAAAACATCTACGAGATATATTGAAGTAAAATAGAATCTTTCCTATTTAAAGTTGAGAATTTTCTCAACTTTTTTATTTGCAAAATCCCCCTCAACCCTTCAATTGATAACACTTCTCAATACATAAGTTGTATTACATGCAATTTTGTTAAATTTGTCTAATTTCACAAAATGTACACATAATTTTAACAAATCTTAAAATCCCCGTCATACCTTATATCAATGCTTATTCTTTACATATAACAACAAATTTTTTTTTACAGGTACTTGTAAATATTGTGTAATAAACTAAAATTAGTGGTAAGCCCTACATTTGTAGTATTAGGAGGTCAAAAAAAGTGTCAAAATTTAAGTCTTTGCTTCTATTATTTGGCACACTAATTTTACTTAGTGGCTGTTCAAATATAGAAGTTTTTAATGCAAAAGGGCCAGTAGCAAGTAGTCAGAAGTTCTTGATCATCTACTCAATCATCTTCATGCTTGTTATTGTTGTCGTTGTGCTTGCCATGTTTGCATTCTTTATTTATAAGTACAGTTATAATAAGAATGAAGTATCAGGCAAGATGCACCACAATTCTTTAATAGAAACAATTTGGTTTGTGGTACCTATCCTAATCGTTATTGCTTTAGCTGTACCAACAGTTAAAACATTATATGATTATGAGAAACCACCTCAAAAAGACAAAGACCCACTTGTGGTTTACGCAGTAAGCGCTGGTTACAAATGGTTCTTTGCTTACCCAGATCAACACATCGAGACTGTTAATACATTAACAATTCCTAAAGATCGACCAGTCGTATTCAAGCTTCAAGCTATGGATACTATGACAAGTTTCTGGATTCCACAATTAGGTGGTCAGAAATATGCTATGACTGGTATGACAATGAATTGGACTTTAACAGCAGATCAATTAGGTACCTTCAGAGGTCGTAACTCTAACTTCAATGGTGACGGATTTGCTCGTCAAACATTTAAAGTTCACTCTGTAAGCCAAAATGATTTCGATAAATGGGTTAAAGAAGCTAAAGGTAAGAAAACATTAAATCAAGATACATTTGATAAACAACTCTTACCAAGCACACCTAATAAAGAATTAACATTCAATGGTACTCATATGGCGTTTGTTGACCCAGCAGCTGATCCAGAATATATCTTCTACGCTTATAAACGTTATAATTTCGTTCAGAAAGATCCTAACTTCACTGAAGAAAAAGATCTTTATAAAGATGTAAAAGATAAACCTGTTAAACCAGCTCGTAAGGTCAAAGTGACAAACGCGAACTATGAACGTCATGGTATGAAACCTATTATTCTCGGCAACAATGAAAAATATGACAATGAGTTCAAAAAAGAAGAGGACCATAACTCTAAAGAAATGGAAAAAATTTCTAAAGGAGCAAAAGACGAAAATGCGTCTAAACTTCAAAAAAAAGAACATGATGATCATGGAGGTGGACATTAATGAATTTTCCATGGGATGAATTACTCGTTAAAGGTAACTGGATGATTATCATGGCGCAAATTGCTGCCCCATTCTTAGTTATCGGACTTATCGCAGTAATTAGCTATTTTAAATTATGGAAATATCTATACAAAGAATGGTTCACATCCGTAGACCATAAAAAAATCGGTGTAATGTATTTAATCTGTGCCGTATTAATGTTCGTACGTGGTGGTATTGACGCGTTATTAATTCGTACTCAATTAACTATTCCAGATAATAAATTCTTGGAAGCAAACCACTATGATGGAATTTTCAGTACGCACGGTGTAATCATGATTATTTTCATGGCGATGCCTTTCATCTTTGGTTTATGGAATATCGTCGTTCCATTACAAATCGGTGCACGTGATGTTGCCTTCCCTGTAATGAACAACGTTAGTTTCTGGCTATTCTTTGCTGGTATGATTTTATTCAACCTATCATTTATCGTAGGTGGATCTCCAGCTGCAGGTTGGACTAACTATGCACCACTTGCTGGTGAATTTAGTCCTGGACCAGGAGTCAACTACTATTTAGTTGCAATACAAATTTCTGGTCTTGGTACATTAATGACTGGTATTAACTTCTTTGTAACAATACTTAGATGTAAAACTCCTACAATGAAGTTCATGCAAATGCCAATGTTTACTGTAACAACATTTATTACTACGCTTATCGTCATTTTAGCTTTCCCTGTTTTAACAGTTGCGTTAGCATTAATGACTACAGATAGAGTGTTCGGTACACACTTCTTTACAGTAGCAGATGGCGGTATGCCGATGTTATGGGCAAACTTCTTCTGGGTATGGGGGCACCCTGAGGTATACATCGTTATCTTGCCAGCATTCGGTATTTATTCAGAAATTATCCCAACTTTCGCACGTAAACGCCTATTCGGTCACCAAAGCATGGTTTGGGCGACTGCAGGTATCGCGTTCTTAAGTTTCTTAGTTTGGGTTCACCATTTCTTCACTATGGGTAATGGTGCATTAATCAACTCATTCTTCTCAATTTCAACAATGTTAATCGGTGTGCCTACCGGAGTTAAATTATTTAACTGGTTACTAACATTGTATAAAGGTAGAATTACATTCGAGTCACCTATGTTATTCTCACTAGCATTCATCCCTAACTTCCTATTAGGTGGGGTTACAGGTGTAATGTTAGCGATGGCATCTGCTGACTATCAATATCACAACACTTATTTCTTAGTAGCCCACTTCCACTATACATTGGTTACTGGTGTAGTATTTGCCTGCTTAGCTGGTTTAATCTTCTGGTATCCAAAAATGATGGGTTACAAATTAAACGAAACATTAAACAAATGGTGCTTCTGGTTATTCATGATCGGATTTAACGTTTGTTTCTTACCTCAATTCGTACTCGGATTAGATGGTATGCCACGTCGTTTATACACTTACATGCCTTCTGATGGTTGGTGGTTATTAAACTTCATCTCAACTATCGGTGCATTATTAATGGGAATTGGTTTCCTATTCTTAGTTGCAAGTATCGTCTATGCTCATATCAAAGCACCACGTGAAGCAACTGGTGATAACTGGGATGGACTTGGTCGTACTTTAGAGTGGTCAACAGCTTCAGCTATTCCACCTAAATACAACTTTGCAATCACTCCAGATTGGAATGACTACGATACTTTTGTTGATATGAAAGAACATGGTCGTCATTACTTAGACAACCATAATTACAAAGATATTCATATGCCTAACGATACTCCAGTAGGTTTCTGGATGGGTATCTTCTTTACAATCGGTGGTTTCTTCTTAATCTTTGAAACACTCGTTCCTGCAATTATCTGCTTAGCAGGTATCTTTGGAACTATGATTTGGAGAAGTTTCCAAATTGATCATGGTTACCACATCCATGCTTCTGAAGTTGCAGAAACTGAAAAACGTTTAAGAGAAGCTCGTATTAAAGAAAGGGAGGCTGTAAGTCATGAGTCATGATACTAATACAATCGATTCACGTAGTCATGAAGGCGAATTAAATAAACTTGGCTTCTGGATTTTCCTTACAGCTGAATTCGCGTTATTCGGTACCCTATTCGCAACGTTATTAACTTTGCAACACGGTGGCGATTACGCTCACAAAATGACTACAGAGTTATTTGAATTGCCTCTTGTACTAATTATGACATTCTCATTATTATTAAGTTCTTACACTTGTGGTATTGCAATTTACTACATGCGAAAAGAGAAACAGAACTTAATGATGATTTGGATGATTATCACTGTATTATTAGGGCTTGTATTCGTAGGTTTTGAAATTTACGAATTCGCACACTATGCACAAGAAGGAGTAAATCCTACTATCGGTTCCTTCTGGTCTAGTTTCTTCATCCTATTAGGTACGCACGGATGTCACGTATCAGTAGGTATTGTTTGGATCATTTGTTTATTAATCCAAATCGGAACTCGCGGTTTAGATTCATACAATGCTCCTAAATTATTTATAGTAAGTTTATACTGGCACTTCTTAGATGTTGTTTGGATCTTCATCTTCACTGCCGTATATATGATAGGGATGGTGTATAGCGGATGAATACAATCGTAAAACATACTGTCGGTTTCATTGCTTCAATCGTTTTAACGCTTTTAGCAGTTTTCGTAACACTATACACATCAATGACATTCCATGCTAAGGTAACAATTATCTTTGGTTTTGCTTTTATCCAAGCTGCAGTTCAATTATTAATGTTCATGCACTTAACTGAAGGTAAAGATGGTCGAGTTCAATCATTCAAAGTTATCTTCGCAATCATCATTACCCTAGCTATCGTTATTGGTACGTATTGGGTAATGCAAGGTGGTCACTCTCACCACTTATAAAACTGAGGTAAAGATTATCAAGCTCATGGCTTAGTTAATCAACACGCAAGCTAGCATATATATGTTAGCTTGCTTTTTTTATTGTCGAAATTATGATGATACAATGATACGCTTAATGGGAAGTTCATTTTTAGGAGGCGAATTAATATAATGGTAACCCCAATAATTATTGATACTGATCCTGGTATAGATGATGCTGCAGCAATCAGTTTGGGTTTATGTCATCCAGAATTTGATGTAAAAATGATTACTACTGTGAATGGGAATGTAGGTATTGAGAAGACTACCGCAAATGCTTTAAAGCTTAAACATTTCTTTAATAGTGATGTGCCTGTTCATAGAGGTGCATCAAAACCCTTATTAAACGAAATTGTCGACGCTGCACCAGTTCATGGAGAATCTGGTATGGATGGCTATGACTTTCCCCCAATTGCGCAAAAGGATTTGGCATCTACCCACGCTGTTGAAGCTATGAAAGAAACAATTTTAAAGAGCGAGAATCCTATGACTATCATTGCAATTGGTCCATTGACTAATATAGCAATACTCCTTTCTACATATCCTGAAGTAACTGATTACATTAAAGAAATTGTTCTTATGGGTGGTAGTACAGGAAGAGGAAACGTCACGCCTCTAGCAGAATTTAATATTTATTGTGATCCTGAAGCTGCGCAAGTGGTATTTAACTCTGGATTGCCTCTGACAATGATAGGATTAGACTTAGCTAGAGAAGCCATATTTACGCATGATTACGTTAAAAGCTTTAAAAATCAAAATGAAACAGGACAAATGTTACATGATTTATTTCAACACTATCGAAGCGAAGACTTCGAATATGGCGTTAAAATTTATGATGTGTTTACTATTTTATATTTACTGCAACCTCAAGCATTTAATGTCAAAGAAGCAGATGTTCAAATAGAATTAGCTGGTCATTACACTAAAGGAGCAACTGTTGTAGATTTCGAATCTCAATATCCTAATTGTACAGTTGTACTCTCACCTGTAGATAAAGATTACGAAGATTTATTCCTTAACGCACTGAGCTATTGTAAATAGTAACGTATTTATATTGAACTATATATTAAAAAAATCAGACTGAGATAATATTTAATTTCTCAGTCTGATTTAATATATTGGCTAAAAATATCTTTATTGAATATGCGTGGTTTTTATTCTAATCGTCTTTTTAGGTGAATATCTAATGATTTGTACGCTGTTTTTCTTGAACTTTAACACCTGGTGTATTATAAGGTTTCTTTTGATTAAGAATATTATAGAAAATATGTCTCATTTTATCTTCATTAGGCACGAAGCCGTTAGTATTTTTAATATTAGTACCTAATATAGCAACATAACGGTCATTAAAGTATACAGTAAATGTTTGGCCAAAGAACACGCCATTCACTCTATTAAGATATGGCGTAACATAGAAGCCATATCGATATTCTTCAGGATACTCTTCAGTACCAAATTCATGTAGCATTGGATTTGTCACATTAGAGCTAAATAATTTATCTTGTTGAAACTTATTAATAAGTTTACCCATATCGTAAGGTGCCATATATAGGTTCCCTGCACCAAAATATTGATCTAGTACATTAGGACGTAAGAACGAAAATGAATCATTCTTAAATTTATAACCTTTAGCCATTTCATTTTGTAATGGCTTCTCATCGTAAAAAGCAGAATGCTTTAGATGAAATTTATTACCAAGACGTTCGTAATAATTTTGTACGTATGGTTTCCCTGTTACCTTCTCAATCACTTTAGCTAGGACTAAATAGTTTGCATCATTATAACTATGTTTATGATAAACTTTATCATCAATTCCACGTTTCTGAATAGATAATACTGCTTGATCTAAGTTTTTAATGTTTGTTGAAGCTTCGTATTTGTATAATCCACTTTTATGTAACATTAAATCTTTAATTGTTATTTCTTTATCTGTTTTAAACCAAGGTAAATATTTCGTTACAGGGGCATTTAAATCCACCTTATGTTCTAGCTCTAATTGTTTAAGCATTAATCCCGTTGTGAATTTTTGAGAAGAACCAATAAGATACATTGTATTAGCAGTATTTTTCTTACCTTTTTCAATGTCTTTATAACCATATCCTTTATTCATTTTCAATTTACCATTATCAAATATAGCTACTGTACCATTGAAATGCGTTTCTTTTAAATACTTATCAATTTGGCCATACATTGGTTCTTTTTTATCAACTATTGTTTTTAACTTCTCGGGCGCTTTAACTGACTTATCTCTTTTTTCAATATAATTAGTGTTATCGCTTTGATTCTTTAATACTTGCGTTTCTACTTCATGATGTTTACTCCATTTAAATCCTAATATTCCAACTAATACAATCAGTGTAACTAGTACGATTATAAAAAAGATTATTTTAAATTTATTAAGTTTCATTTTTCTTGTTAGCCTCACACATTCATGTCTTTAATATTCAATATAAGTCTCTTGGAATTCTTTAATTAAACTATCAATGTTATTTACGTTTAGTGAAAAATATATCTTAATTTTAGGCTCTGTACCTGATGGCCTAATAGCTATAAAACCTTCATCAAATATTAGACGTATTAAGTTTGCATTAGGTAAGTAAGTGGCTTTTTCTTTCCCACTTTCTATATACTTAATTGTTCCTAATTGATAATCCTCAATTGCTTTTACATCTAACCCACACACTTGATGTATTTCTTTATTTCTAAATGAATTTATAATTGTTTCTATTTTACGCTGCCCATCCGCACCTTCAAATACAGGACTTAAATTAACATTTTGATAATGACCGACTGTACGATATATATCATCAAGTGTATCTTTTAAAGTAATATTATTTTCGTAAAGTAGATTTTTAAATTTGATGATTAAAGGTACGATTTGAAGAGCATCCTTATCTCTTACAAATGGTTCAACCATATAGCCATTACTTTCTTCAAATGCTAACAATAGTTTTTCATTAGTATGGCTCTTATCATTTAAAATTTCCGAAATATACTTAAATCCTGTAAGCACATTATAAACATTAACATTTAAAACATCCGCCAATTTTTCACTTAGTTCACTAGTTACTATGGACTTAACAATATATAAATCTTCATATGAAGCATCAATTAGGTCTTGATACCTTAATTTCATTAATATAAATCCTAATTCATTACCATTGAAAAATTTATATTCTCCATTATCTAAACGTTCTACTATCCCTAATCTATCTGCGTCAGGATCAGTAGCAATAATGAGTTGTGCATCACTTTCTTCAGCTAGCTTCTTCCCTACTTCAAATGCGGATTCGTCCTCAGGGTTAGGACTATTTAGTGTAGGAAATGTTCCGTCTGGAATAGATTGTGATTGAGCAATAACATAATTATCATAATTGAGTTTGTCCAAAATGTCAGAAACTATAGGCAAACTTGTTCCATGTAGACTAGTTAGTACTGTTTTAACATTCTTTTTTTCAATGTTTCCCGTAGCCCTAATAACTTCATTTATGTAATTATTTCTAACATCTTTGCTTGCAAAATTAATTTGATCTTTAGTTACTAACTTATCAAAGCTACCGATTTCTATATCTAATGGATTTTCAATTTCGTCTATATAACTACTTAAAATTTCAGAGTCTTTAGGTAATAGTTGCCCACCATATTCATTATAAACTTTAATACCATTATAATTTTTGGGATTGTGGCTTGCTGTTATCATTACCCCACCATCTGCCCCGTAATATCTTATAGCATGAGAGAGTTCAGGTGTAGATTTATAGCTTTCTGCAGTAATAACTTTAACTCCGTTATCAGCTAATATTGTAGATAATTCTTTAGAGAAAGCTTCTGAAAGTAATCTAGAATCGTAAAAGACAACAATAGTTGCTTCATTAGAATTTGCTTTTATAAATTTTGCTAAGCCTAAAGCTACTTTTCTTACCGTGAAAGCGTTCATTCTACCAGGACCAATGCCAAACTTCCCTCTAATTCCAGCAGTCCCAAAAGATAACTGTGTTGTTAACCCTTCTTCTATTTCTCTTTCGTTCTGTTGCTCATAAAACGATTGAATTAAACTTTCATCCAAACGCTTTATCCATTCTTGTTTCATTAGTAATCTCCTTTCTTATAAACAATCAATGTAAAGGAAAGTAGCACGTCGAATCTATGGTGAAAATTTGATAATTGAAATTGTATTTGATAATTGTTTTTACAAATTTTATATATTTGATTAGCTATGCATTATTATAACTTAATGACATAGATAAATCACTTTAATTAGATAATACGCTTATTTAAAAATAATTCTATAGTACTTTAGTACCATAAAGGGTTTTACAGAAATTTATTTCCAAACTTATAGAAAAAATAATGTAAACTTAGTTTTAAGATTGTAAAATTAATGTGAAGCTATGAGTTGTAATTTTGCTTATAAAGTAATACAATTTAAGGCTATAGTGCATAAATACAAAAGTAAAAACGTATCTCATAACTATATACAAATTTCAGCACATAAATATAAATTTTAATAATAACATAGGAGCACTTACGATGAACAAATTTTTAAAGTATTTTTTAATATTATTAACATTCGTTCTTGTCGTCGTTCCAATCATATTTGCTACTCAATTATATAAAAGTTCAGAATCTGCTTTTGAAAAGTCTCAAGATCAGCATAATGCGCAACGTCAATCCACTTTAAGAGATTCAAAAGTAAATCCTGAAAAGCAACCTATTTCTATTTTATTTTTAGGAATAGATGATAATGAAGGCAGAGAAAAGAACGGACAAAGTATTGAACACTCTAGATCAGATGCAATGATTTTATCAACATTTAATCAAAAGAAACATCAAATTAGAATGTTAAGTATTCCACGCGATACAATTAGTTATATACCAAAAGTAGGCTATTATGATAAAATCACTCACGCTCATGCATACGGTGGTCCTATAGCTGCTATGGACTCTGTTGAAGCGACAATGAATGTACCAGTAGATTACTATGTTCGAATTAATATGAAAGCATTTGTTGAAGCTGTTGATGAATTAGGCGGTATTTATTATGATGTGCCTTATAATTTAAATGAACCAAATAGTGACGATACCGGCAGAATAAAAATTAAAAAAGGCTATCAAAAATTAAATGGTGACCAAGCTTTAGCTGTAGCTCGAACAAGACATCATGATTCAGATTTAAAACGTGGTCAAAGACAAATGGACTTAATAAAAATTCTTTTCCAAAAAGCCCAAAGTTTAGATTCAATTGATAAATTAGATAATGTAGTTGAAATCGTTGGTAAAAATGCTAAACATAATCTTACTAAAAAGGAAATTCAATCATTAGCTAAGATGTATCTTACAGGCAACACAGATATAAAAACATCCCAACTTGAAGGTAAAGACGATTATTTAGATGGTATTTATTACTATAATCCAAGTGTTAAAAGTATAATGAAATATTCAAATATCTTGCGCTCTGATTTAGGCTTATCTAAAATAACAGATAAAGACGACTTTTTAGACCATAGAGTTATCAAACATTATGGTTCACTCGTCCCATTAACAGAGTTAAGTGATAGTTTATTACGTCAAAATCAAAAAGACACAACAAGCGATGATGACAATAATAACAACGATACAATGAATGATAACTCAAATAACGAAGCAACATTCAACAATAACGATCAAAATGATGGTCAAGAAGATACAGGTAATAATAATCAAACAACTGATGACAACAATTACCAAAATCAATATCAACAAAATAATGAGCAAAATAACACATTAAATGATGATGCTAATATGAATGTTCAATAACTATTTATTAATCATGTTTACATCGCAGTTATTTAATTAGGAGAGGAGCTTATACAATGAGTCGCAAAACATATGAAAAGGTCGCTAATATTAATGGCATGTTTAATATGTTGGAACAACAAATTGTTCATAGTAAAGACATGGCCCTATTTCGTAATGAATTCTTCTATGTCAATCATGAGCATAGAGAAAACTACGAAGCATTACTTGTTTACTATAAAAACAGTTTCGATAATCCAGTCGTCGACGGCGCTTGTTATATTGTCGCCCTTCCTGAGATTTTCAATAAAGTAGATGTATTCGAATCTGACTTACCTTTCACATGGGTTTATGATGAAAATGGTATAACTGAAACTATGAAAAGTATTAGCGTACCTTTACAATACCTAATCGCTGCTGCACTTGAAGTGACAGACGTTAACTTGTTTAAACCATCTGGCTTTACGATGGGCATGAATAACTGGAATATAGCGCAATTAAGAATTTTTTGGCAATATTGCGCCATTGTACGAAAAGAAGCTCTATAAATGAAACATTCAGAGTGTTTTAATATAACTCTAACTTTCCGCTAACATTGCTTTTAACTATGTTAGCGGTTTTTTTATAAATAATTTTTTGATTCTTGGATGTGCCATCTCTTCTAGAATGAAAATTTTATTAAAAAACTGTTCAATTTGTGATTTAATTACATGATTTTGGGAATTATTAGAGATACTGGAGGTTTTAAATGTTTAAGAAAGTTATTAATGAAGACATGTTGAATGATTGTTTTATGATAAGAAAAAAAGTTTTCGTCAAAGAACAACACGTCCCTGAGGAGAATGAAATAGATAATTATGAAGAAATATCATATCACATAATTGGTTATACAAAAGATGGTGATCCGTTTGCTACCGCTAGAATTAGACCTATTAAAGAAAAGTTAGGAAAAGTGGAACGTGTAGCTATCATTAAAGAACATAGAGGATTGGGTTACGGTAAACTATTAATGAACTCTATTGAAGAATTAGCTAATGATTTAAACTTTGACGAATTAACTATGCATGCACAAACACATGCGCAAACTTTTTACGAAAAAATCGGTTATAAAGCATTCGGGAATACTTTCATTGAAGAAAATATCGAACACATCAGAATGAATAAAGCAATATAACAACTTTTTATATTCAATTTTCAACTTTGCACAAACTTAAAAATGTAATATTTAATATGCATTTTACACTAATGAAAATGAATAGAAAACGCGTAATTAATGCTTTAACTGTATGAATACTAAAATAATTATCAGTTAGTCATAGGTTAAAGTTTGATTACAAAACTGTTAAAAGTAATACAGATATTACAACTAATATTATAATTGGTACAAAATAAAATATATTATGAGGAGTAAATAAAAATATGACGAAGAAATTCAATTACAAATTACCGTCAATGGTTGCATTAACGTTATTTGGAACTGCCTTCACTGCTCACCACGCACACGCCGCAGAAAACACTCAAGATCAAACAAACAATAAAAACGTATTGGATGACCAAGCTACTCTTAAACAAGCTGAACAAGTTAAAGAGAAAGTCTCTCAACCAGCACAAAATGTTTCAGGAACTCAAACTTATCAAGATCCTACGAAAGTTCAATCAAATGATGATACCACTTCAAATACATACGATGCCTCACTAGATGAATTAAACGGTTCTTCAAGTAAAACTTCTCAAGATCAATCGAACAATTCAGCTCAAACTGACCAACAAACTCAAGATGCTAACGTAACAATTTCAAATAAAGAAGATGCTAGCACACAAGATGATCATAAGGAAGCTTCACAATCTGAACAACATGAACAAGATGCAACTAGTCCTTCTACTAAAGAAGACTTAAAATCAGATAATAATGAAGATGTTTCACAACCTGAACAACAAAATCATGAATCTAGCTTGGACAAAAATGAAGTTACTTCACAATCTGAAGAAGTAGCTCACCCATCAAATACTGAAGATTCAAAATCTAATGAGAGTCAACAAGTAGACAACTCATCTACAAACGAGCAATATGCATCTCAAACACAAAGTAATGACAATAAAGAGTTAGATACTACTCAATCATCATTAAACAAAACTAATGAAAAGGAAAATAGTGAGACTTCTATTTCTAATTCAAGTCATTCTAATCATCAAACAACTAAAAATTCTAATAGTCAACAACCAACTGATGAAGAAACTAATCAATCAAGCGCTAAAGTAAGTAGCACTAATCAATCAGGGTATAATTTTGACTATGACGAATATGATGAGACTGAAGATACAGATGTATCTAATGTTCAAGCTTCAACATCTAATGAAGCAGATTCTCATACAACTCGAACTAATAATGATAAGCAGCCTCAAAACGCGTCATTAACTGCTCAAGCTAAAGAGGACAATAGTTCAGAGCCTAAAGCTGAATCTAATAAATCTAAAAATAATGAATCAACTAATAAAGCTACAACTACTAGTGTGAAAGCTACTAACAGTAACGCTACTACTAGTTCAAACAAATCAACTAATGAAAAAGCTACTTCTAATAATGATAAAAAAGTGACTACATTTAGTTCAGTAGCTAAACCTAGAATGATGTATTCAGTAAATAAGAAAACGACATCTAAAGCCACTTCTTCTTTACCTAAATACACACCTCAAGTTAAATCGTCAATCAATGATTATATTCGTAAGAATAATTTCAAAGCACCTCAAATTGAAGAAAACTACACTTCATATTTCCCTAAATATGGTTATAGATATGGTGTAGGTCGCCCTGAGGGAATCGTAGTACATGACACTGCAAATGAAAACTCTACAATTGATGGCGAAATTAATTTTATGAAGAATAATTATGAATCAGCATTTGTACACGCATTTGTTGACGGCAATAGAATTGTTGAAACTGCGCCAACTGATTATTTATCTTGGGGCGCAGGTCCAGCTGGTAACGAGCGTTTTATTAATGTTGAGATTGTTCACACACATGATTACGCTTCATTTGCGCGCTCTATGAATAACTACGCAGACTATGCTGCAACTCAACTTGTTTATTATGGTTTAAAACCAGATAGTGCTGAGAATGATGGTCAAGGTACAGTATGGACTCACTATGCAATTAGCCGATGGTTAGGTGGTACAGACCATGCAGACCCTCATCAATATTTCAGTAATCATAATTACAGTTATGCTGAACTTTATGATCTAATTAATGAAAAATACTTAATTAAAACTGGACAAGTTGCACCTTGGGGTACTACTTCTTCAAGTTCAACTAAACCATCAGGTGGTTCAAGTTCATCAAGTAGCGATAAATTAACTGTAAAAGCTAATAGTGGTGTCGCTCAAATCAAACCTAGCAACAGTGGATTATATACTACAGTCTACGATTCTAAAGGACATTCTACTGATCAAGCTCAAAAAACTTTATCTGTAACTAAATCTGCAACTTTAGGTAATAATAAATTTTATCTTGTTGAAGATTATAATAGCGGTAAAAAGTATGGTTGGGTTAAACAAAGCGATGTCGTTTACAACACAGCGAAATCACCTGTTAAAGTAAATCAAACTTTCAATGTGAAAGCAGGTTCAACACTTTACACTGTACCATGGGGTACACCAAGCCAAGTAGCTAGTAAAGTTTCAGGTTCTGGTAACCAAACATTTAAAGCTACAAAACAACAACAAATTGATAAAGCTATTTATTTATACGGTACAGTAAATGGTAAATCTGGTTGGATTAGTAAGTATTATTTAACTACTCCATCATCAAGTAGCAATTCAACTAAACCATCAAGTGGTTCAAGTTCTTCATCAACTAGTAATAATAAATTAACTGTATCTGCAAATAGCGGTGTTGCTCAAATTAAATCTAAAAATAATGGCGTTTATACAACCGTTTATGACAGTAAAGGTAAAAAAACAGACCAAGTACAACGTACTTTAGCTGTTACAAAATCAGCTACTTTAGGTAATGATAAATTCTACCTAGTTGAAGACTATAACACTGGTAAAAAATATGGTTGGGTTAAACAAAGTGATGTAGTGTATAACACAGCGAAATCACCTGTTAAAGTGAACGCAACTTATACTATTAAACCTGGCGTTAAATTATATACGGTACCTTGGGGTACATTTAATCAAGAAGCTAGTAAAGTTTCAGGTTCTGGCAACCAAACATTCAAAGCTACGAAACAACAACAAATCGACAAAGCTACTTATTTATATGGAACGGTCAATGGTAAATCTGGTTGGGTAAGTAAATATTATTTAACTGCACCAACTCAATCTAAAGTTGCAACGAGCAGTAAAGTCACAACTGCGAATAGAGCTGCTTCAACTCAATCAACATCTAAAGCAACTCAAAGTGCAACAACTCAAACTATAAATAAAGTAGCACAGGTTAAAGCTAATAATTCAGGTATCAAAACATCTGTTTATGATAAAACAGCTAAAAGCGGCACTAAATATGCTAACCGTACCTTTGTTATTAGCAAACAACGTACTGAAGGTAACAACACTTATGTTTTACTTCAAGACAGCACTCAAAATACACCTTTAGGTTGGGTAAACATTAAAGATGTTACAAGCCAAAACTTAGGTAAACAAACAAAATCTACAGGTAAATATAAAGTTAATTCAGAAAACAACGGATTATATTCTATTGCTTGGGGCACGAAGAACCAACAACTTCTTTCATCAAAAATGATTTCAAATAAAGCGTTTAGTGCTGCTAGATCGGTATATGTTGGAAAAGAATTATTCTTATATGGAACAGTTGATAACAGAACAGGTTGGATAGCAGCTAAAGACTTAACTCAAAATAGTACTGATGCTCAAGCTACTCCATATCATTACACGTTTGTTGTAAATAATAATAAGGGTTACTACTATAATGATGTTGCAAATAACGCCCATTATTCACTCAACTCTTATTACAATCAACCATTCTTTGTATCGAAACAAATGAAAGTCGACGGTGTAACTTGGTATTATGGTCAATTAACAAATGGTAAATATGTATGGATTAAATCAACTGACTTGTCTAAAGAGTCAATCAGATACGTTAAAACTGGTATGACTTTAACAAAAGCAGCAAATATTCAAAATAATTCATACTATAACCCTCAAGTTCAAAGAACAGCAGGAAAATGGGAAGATGCTAATTATGATGAAATTAAAAACGCTATGGATCCTATTAGATTAGCTAAAGACGATGAGTATAAATATCAATTCTTACTTTTAGACCAACCACAATATTTACCAGTTTCAGCACTTAATAAATTGCTGGAAGGTAAAGGTGTTCTAGAAGGACAAGGCGCGTCATTTAGCCAAGCTGCTAAAAAGTATGGTATTAATGAGATTTATTTAATATCTCACGCTTTAATAGAAACTGGTTATGGTACTTCTGATTTAGCTAAAGGTGGAGACATTGTTAACGGTAAATTCACTAATAAATCAGCTAAAAAATATCACAATGTATTTGGTATAGGCGCATATGATGATAATCCTTTAATAGAAGGCATTAAATATGCAAAAGAAGCTGGTTGGGATTCAGTTTCCAAAGCTATTGTTGGCGGAGCTAAATTTATTGGTCAATCTTATGTCAAAGCAGGACAAAATACGCTTTATAAAATGCGTTGGAACCCTGCACATCCAGGTACACATCAATACGCTACAGATATTAACTGGGCTAATTTAAACGCTCAAGTTATTAAAGGTTTCTACGATAAAATGGGTGAAGTTGGTAAATACTTTGAAATCCCACAATACAATAAATAATTAGTAATTCTAATTAGGGCATCTCTTAAGTAAAATAACTTAGAGGTGCCCTTTTTCCATTTTTAACTCATTTTGAACTTACGTCTCGTTATGAATAAAAAAATAAGCAACTTATATCAGTAATAAAATATTACTTATAAGTTACTTACCTTTTTAGTCAAATATTTGTTTAGATGTATATTGCACTTTGAAGCAAAAATTAAAATAATTACTAAACTAAATATAAATATGTCTACTGTTCAGTTTATCTAATAATTGATTAAGACTTTCTATTTCTTTAGGTGTTAAACATTGGCATCTCGCTTCGATTAATTCACATCTTGCTGTATTAATTTGTTGAATAAGTGCGCGAGCCTCATCAGTTAATATTAACTCTTTACAACGTAAGTCTTCATGAGATTGTTGACTTGTAATATAACCTTTAAGTACTAGCTTTTTAATCCATCTTGAAACGATAGATTGCTCTCGGCTGATCTTCATAGTTAAATCATATTGTGATAAGCGATCATAATTATATAAAATACGTAATAATTCTAACTGTTCAGCGGTTATATCTGTACGTTGACCGAAACGTCTGTTTACTAAATTTAAATCATTATTTGTGAGTGTGATAAGTTTTTCAAGTTGTTTATACATGTTGTTCTACTCCACTATTTAAGGTTGTTAATATTATATGCTTTATTTATAAAATATACAATACTATTATACACTTTGCACAAATTCGTTGCATATCTACCTAAAAGTATACTAAATTATAATAAGTCTATTCAGAGAGAAAAAGGAGACGCTTTATGACAGCTATCAAAGATAGGGATTATTTTTTCGATAATGCCCGAGCATTTTTAATATTTCTAGTTGTCTTTGGACATCTTTTACAACCTTATACTTCCGAAGATAAATTTTTATCAGCATTATACCTACTCATTTATAGTTTTCATATGCCTACATTCTTATTTATTTCGGGATATTTTGCGAAAAATCTTGATAAACCACACTACCTAGAGAAGATCGCTAAAAAATTACTAGTACCTTATATCATTTTTTTCGCATTCTTTTCAATATATTATTACTTAACTGGCAAGGAAGACGCTATACAGTTAGATCCATTTAACCCGGTCTTTGCCCTATGGTTCTTACTCACGCTATTCTTCTTCCATGTTGTATTAGTTATCGTGCGTAGATACAATCCATATATTGTTTTATCTGTTGCTATATTAGTTTCTGTGCTTGCAGGATTTTCAGGTAATATAGATAGTTATATGAGTATTTCTAGAACAATCGTCTTCTTTCCTATCTTCTATATAGGACATTTAGTCACTAAAGAACAAACAATCAAATTAAGAAATAAAAAATGGGTACCCTTATCAATCATTATACTTATTGGTTTCTTTATAGGGTATGTTATGCACCCTATTAATGGCGATTGGTTACTTGGCAGTTCGCCTTATATATCACTTGAAAACCATGGTGGTGATATGTATAGTCCATTTAAACGATTAATACACTACAACATTATTCTAATAACTATGAGTGCATTCTTAAATCTGACATCACAGAAGAAGCGTTTCTACACATATATTGGACGTAGAACGATGTTTGTATATTTGTTACATGGCATTGTCATTGGTATATTAAGAGGCTTTGCTATTTATCCATTTAAAGATACAGTTTCGATATTCACATATTTATTCTTAATCGTTACTTCACTGATTATCGTGTTCGTATTATCATCAAGATTTGTGTGTAAATGGACTAATCCAGTCATCAACTTGCGCAAACCAGCGGATTTCAAAGACTAACAATTTCATTATAATTCATAGATGTATTTTTATACCGAAATGTAGTACTTAAAATATGTTATGATAGTAATAATTTGAAAGAATTATGAGAATATTTTAACAATTCAAATACTACATTTTGGTATTTTTTTAGAGGTGTTTTTCGAAAATGAAGTTATCATTAAATACAAATTCAAAATTTTTAAGAGCGCCAAGTATACGTCAATTTTCAAACAGAATGAAACACATTGATGATTGTGTGAACTTAACTATTGGACAACCAGATTTTCCAATGCCTGACGTTGTTAAAGAAGCTTACATCAGTGCAATTAGAGAAGATAAGACAAGTTATTCGCACAATAAAGGCCTCTCTGAAACACGACAAGCAATTAGTAACTATTTCAAGAATAAATATGGGTTCGAATATAGTGAAGAAGAAATTATTATTACTAATGGAGCTAGTGAAGCGCTAGATACATCTTTGAGAAGTATTATTGAACCCGGCGATGAAATTTTAATTCCAGGGCCAGTATACGCAGGATATATACCACTTATTGAAACATTAGGTGGCATTCCTATTTACATGGATACCACACAATTAGAATTTAAAGTGACACCGGAACTCATTAATAAACATATTACAGAGAAAACCAAAGCTATTCTACTTAACTACCCTACTAACCCTACAGGCGTTATACTTGAACGCTCAGAGGTAAAAGCCATAGTAGATACACTTGTAGATAAAAACCTTTTTATTATTAGCGATGAAATCTACGCTGAAAATACATTTAAAGGCGCTCATACATCCTTCGCGGAATTCGAAGAAATTCGAGATCAATTGTTACTCATTGGAGGCTTAAGTAAATCGCATTCAGCTACAGGTATTCGTATAGGTTTCCTCATTGGTCCAGAATACTTAATTGAAAAGTTAACGTTTATGCACGCGTATAATTGTATTTGTGCCAATGTTCCCGCTCAAATTGCTTGTATCGCTGCTTTAAATGAAGGATTAGAGGCACCACAATACATGAATGATGCTTACATTAAACGTCGTGATTATTTAAAAAATAAACTTGAATCACTTGGTTTTGAATTAACAGCTCAACCGGAAGGCGCATTTTATATTTTTCCAAGTATAAAGAAATTCACTGAAAATGATTTCGATTTTTGTGTAGATGTACTTGAACAAGCACATGTCGCAATGGTTCCTGGCTCATCGTTCACAGATATGGGTAAAGGATATATTAGAATTTCATATGCTTATGAGATGGATATGCTCAAAGAAGGCATGCGTCGTCTAGAGAACTATTTAAACCAAAATTATCCTGATAAGATGAAATAAAGACTTGTAGGGTAATCATTTCTCAACTAAATAAGATACCTATGAATATAAAAATCCACTTGATCGATATCAATCAAGTGGATTTATCTATATTCTCACTAAACGCTTATGGGAATTTAGGGAATTGGTCGAAGTCAGGATCACGTTTTTCTTTGAAAGCATCGCGTCCTTCTTTCGCTTCATCAGTTGTGTAGTAAAGTAGTGTTGCGTCTCCAGCCATTTGTTGTAAACCAGCTAAGCCATCTGTATCGGCATTCATTGCTGCTTTTAAGAAACGTAAAGCAGTTGGAGAGTGTTTCATCATGTCTTTACACCATTGAACTGTTTCGTCTTCAACTTTATCTAAAGGTACTACCGTATTAACTAAGCCCATATCTAAAGCTTCTTGAGCATTGTATTGGCGACATAAGTACCAAATTTCTCTCGCTTTTTTATGACCAACGATACGTGCTAAGTAACCAGAACCATAACCAGCATCGAATGAACCTACTTTAGGTCCAGTTTGACCAAAGATTGCATTATCTGCCGCGATTGTTAAATCACAAACTACATTTAATACGTTACCGCCACCAATGGCATAGCCTCTAACCATTGCGATAACAGGTTTTGGAATAACGCGAATTAAACGTTGTAAATCTAGCACATTTAAACGAGGAATCTCATCGTCACCTACGTAACCACCGTGACCACGTTTCTTTTGATCTCCGCCTGAACAGAACGCTTTGTCGCCTTCACCAGTTAAGATAATAACTGAAATATTTTGATCATCACGCGCACGTGAAAATGCATCAATCATTTCAGCTACTGTTTTAGGTGTAAACGCATTACGTACTTCAGGACGATTAATCGTTACCTTAGCAATCCCTTCGAAAAATTCATATTTTATTTCATCATATTCTCTAAGTGTTTCCCACTGTCTAGTCATTTTGCTCCTCCTTTAAAAAACCTAATATTATTGTATCAAATTCCGTACTATCTTCCACATGAATTGTATGCCCAACATCTGAAACTTGTACAGTTCGACTATTAGGTATCTCTTCTTTTAATTTCTGTCCTATTTGAACAAACTTTTCATCTTTTTCACCTGTCAAAATTAACGTACGAACACGAAGCGACGACACTTGTGGCCAAAGATTCGGCATATTGCCCGTACCATAATCCCGAAGCGCTTTAGCCAACCTCACAGGATTCTGACTCATTCGATTCGCCCTAATAGCCTTCCGTACCTCAGCATCCAATTCGTACTGCGACCGGAAAAGCGGCAACTTCTCCCAATCATTCACGAAGATTTCCAATCCAGCAATTTCAAGCACCTTCGCACGAGCCGCATCCACTTGAACACGTTCCACTTTATCCGCTTCCGATTGAATCCCCGCTGAAGTACTTTCTAAGAGCAACCCACGCAGCGCTACACTGCCATTTAAAGCATAGTATAGCGCTACGCGGCCGCCCATAGAATAACCAAGAAGGTACACGTCATACATGTGATATTGACTCAGTACCTCATCAAGCGCATGAGCAATATACGGGAAATCCCAAGTATCACTCATGTCTGAAGTATCCTGACCATGTCCGGGTAAATCAATGGTTAATACATTTACATGTTGACGAAGTTGCTCAATATGACTGTCATACGTTGTCGAATCACTAATAAAGCCATGCAACATCACAAGCAATTGTTTGCTATCATTTTGAGATTTAAAAAAATTATAATGTAACATTAACGATATCACTCAACTTCTTATATAAAATTTGATGTTGTTGCAAATTATCCTCTCGACTCGTTAAAACTTCATATATATGAGAACCCATCGCTGATAATTCCATATATTTAAAGTCTGTTAAGTTTTCAAAGCGTTCAAAAGTAAAATCATATAATAATGCAGTGTGCTCGAAATCTAAACCTGTTGGTGTACCGAATAGTCTTTCGAAATATTCACTAGCTGAATCTTTTTGAGGTAAATAAGAAAAGATGCCACCACCATCGTTATTCACAAGCACAATATTAATATGAATATCATTTAACTTCGCCATTAATAAACCATTCATATCATGATAAAAAGATAAATCTCCAATTAAAAGTGTCACATTCTTATGAACCGCCATACCTATCGCAGTTGATACCACTCCATCTATACCGTTTGCACCACGATTAGCATAAACTTCCGCTTCGGTTTCAAACATTAAATTATCAACATCTCGAATAGGCATGCTATTTCCAACGAAAAGCGCATCTTCATTTGATAATTTATGAATAAGTTCGCCCACATAAGCTGCTTCGTCAGATGCATGGTTCAAGTAATCTTTAATTTCAATGCGGGATTGTCTTTCTAATGATTGCCACAATTCTAGCCAATCTTTACGTTGAACATTCTCTTCCTCTATTAAAGATCTAAAGAAATCATTCGCTGAAATTTCATAAGAAATATCCGGTGGTGTTGGAAAGACATCAATTTTGTCGTTATTTTGTACTAATATTTGATAAGCTGATGTGCGTTTAAGCCATTGATTTAACTTTTTAGAAATGACGGGTTTCCCCACTCGAATAACAAAATCTACATCTAAATCTAAACCTGCACGATAAAGTAAATCATACGTGGTAATCACATTAGGATGATTATTTTTACGTAATTGGCTTAGTGGATCAGCCAAAATAGGCAAGTCATAAATTGTAGAATACGTCAGAATTTGATCAACCTCTTGATGTTGCAAGTCACCTACGATAATAAGGCCTTTTTTCTTCTGTAATGTTGCGCTAATATCATGAACAGCAATACTCTTCTGGTAATGCGGTAATGTTTTATTCTCAGATGTGAGTAAATCAACACGATCCATATCAGGTGTCAATGGCTCTCTAAATGGCATGTTGAAATGAATCGGACCACGATGCGGCCCATATAGATATTGGCTCGCAATTTGCATCTGATAATGTATCGTATCTAGCAATTGCTCACTACCATCTGCGATAGGTAAATCAAATTGGAAATTGACATAATTACTAAACATATTCACTTGATTAATCGCTTGAGGTGCGCCTACACTACGTAATTCATGTGGTCTATCGCTCGTCAATACGATTAAAGGCAATCTACTAATTTGGCTTTCAGCGATTGCTGGTGTATAGTTCGCTGCTGCTGTACCTGACGTACACAATATCGCAACTGGTTTTTTACTTCCTTTAATAAGTCCTAATGCGAAGAATGCTGCGCTTCGTTCATCAGGATGTATCCAGGTTTTAATTTTCGGATGTGCCTCTAATGCAAGGGCTAGCGGCGTTGATCGTGATCCTGGACTAATTACCACTTCACGTACGCCATATGCATATAATTCAGATGCGAACGTGAAAACTTGTTGCGTCAATGCGTCGCTATGATTTGTCATAATTATCTACTCCTAATGCATTCATCATTGGTGAAAATTTGACTGCTGTTTCAGCGACTTCGCTATCAGGATCAGAATTCTTAACTATACCGCAACCTGCGAATAATGTAGCTTGGTCTCCTTTGATTAACATCGAACGAATCGCAACAATAAATTCGCAATCATCATAAACGTCAATGAAACCTACTGGAGAACCATAAAGTCCTCGAGTTCCAAATTCTTTATTCTCAATAAATTCTAATGCCTCATCCTTTGGATAACCACCTAGAGCTGGTGTAGGATGTAAGCAATCAATTAAACCAATGTATGATTTTTCGTTTAAATGTCCTTTGATCTCTGTATATAAATGATATAAATGATCGTTTTTTAAAATATTAGGTGTTTCATTGTACTCTACATCTTGTACGAAAGGCTTAATATCATTCAAGATACTTTCCACTACAAATTGATGTTCACCTAAGTTTTTCTTATCTTTTAAGAAAGCTTTAATATTCGCTTCGTCTTCTACTTCGTTATGAGAACGTTTAATTGTTCCCGCGACAGCCTTTGTCGAAAGTACACCATCCTGAACTTTAATGAGTTGTTCAGGCGTTTGTGAAAAGAATATAGATTGATTAGATTCTAATAAGAACATATAGCTATTCTTTTCATTTTTTAAAGCTTGATTTAAAACGTAAGGAATATTAATATCTTTATTAAATTTTATTAAACGTCTACGCGCGAGTACAATTTTTTTAGTCTCATCAATTGTTTCTATCGCTTCTTCAACGAGTTCTCGCCAATCGTCTTTGTAGATGTCTTCCACACGTGTAACATCTCCAAGACTATCTTCTGTTTCATTAACTTCTGTATTCTCAAAATATGAAACTACCTCTTTAAAAGTTTCAATATTAAAATCTTGGCGTTCAGTAGTATAAGTGATGAATGTGCGGTCCCCTTCAATAGATATCAATACTTTAGGTAATACAAAGTGATTTAACCCGTACTCTCGCCACTCATCGTCTGATTTATGACTTGAAAATTGAAATCCACCACATAATCTTAGGTGGTGTTGACTGGTATTAGGATGTATTAATTCGATCTCATTTTTTAAATTTTCCCATTCCTTAAAGATAGACTGCTTATTTTCAAAGTTATTTTTAAACCTTTGAACTGCATGATATCCAAAATATGAAGAATGATTGTCATTTAAGCGCATATAAAAGCGATCGCCAGCATCCTGTTCTGTTAAATAAAATAAAGTACTTGGATCAATTGTTCTATTTAATTCAGTTTCAACAGACACCCAGTCCTTGGTGCTCGCATACAATTTATCGACAATGTCTTCTTCTTTAACATTCACAGCCATTCTTTTCACTTCTTTCTCCTTCGAATTTTACTCATTAGTATATTGTATCATTTTTGAATTCATGTGTTATCATTCTTGCTTAAACTAAACATGCAATTTTTCACGTCAATTGACCTTTAGCTACGATTCCTTTAAAATGTTTATGTTAAAACTATATAAATAAGAGGTTATGCATATTATGGCAGATCAATATCAACAATATTCAACTGTTAAGAAATACTGGCAATTGATGAGACCTCATACTTTAACCGCAGCAGTCATCCCAGTTTTAGTCGGAACAGCTACTGCAAAGCTTTATCTACTAGGTAGTGAAGACCATTTGAAATTCAGTTTATTCCTAGCCATGCTTCTTGCATGTTTATTAATACAAGCTGCAACAAATATGTTTAATGAATATTATGATTTCAAAAAAGGTCTTGATGATCATAACTCTGTAGGTATTGGTGGCGCTATCGTGCGTAATGGTATGAGTCCAAAACTTGTCATGAACATAGCGATTGCATTTTATATTATCGCAGCATTATTAGGTATCTTTTTAGCTATACAAAGTTCATTCTGGATTATTCCAGTCGGCATCGTTTGTATGGCAATTGGTTATCTTTACACTGGTGGACCTATTCCAATCTCATGGACACCATTTGGCGAACTATTTTCCGGCTTATTCATGGGAATGATTATTATAGTGTTATCATTCTTTATTCAAACAGGAAATGTTCAAGGTTATGCTTTCTGGATTAGTATTCCAATCGTTATTACAATTGGACTTATTAATATGGCAAACAATATCCGTGACCGTGTTAAAGATAAAGAAAGTGGCAGAAAAACTTTACCTATTTTATTAGGTAAACGTGCCTCTGTGATTTTCATGGCAGCCATGTATATAGTTGCTTATGTATTCGTTATTTTCACAGCATTGTTCAAAGCACCAGGATCACTATTTTACTTATTAGTGTTATTATCATTCCCTATGCCAATTAAAGCTGTAAGACGTTTTAATAAGAACGATACACCAGCTACTATGATGCCAGCTATGGCAGCTACAGGTAAGACCAACACAATATTTGGTCTTTTATATGCATTAGGAATATATATTAGCGCACTGTTAGGTGGGCTTTAATTTAATACTTTTGAAAATGAACTCGGCAATGAAATTACATTTCAATGTCGAGTTTTTAATTTAATGTCATGTGATGATACTGATGCCCATACAAATCAATATCTCCATTTTGTTTAAATCCTAATTTAGTATAGAGTTTTAAAGCGCCCTCATTCTCATAATCACAATTCAAACTCCATTTCGCATTTTTATCAGTCTCAATTAAATGTTTTAACAATTGCGTAGCGATGCCTTGACCTCTGTATTCAGGAAAAGTAGCCACCGCTTCAATATAGAATTCATCATTGTAAGCTTCTTGTTGAGGTAATGGTGTACCTAGTTCACGAATATCCTCTTCAAGCGGTAAATTCAACCATTGTCTCTCTAAATCTAGCTCCTTTTCACCTGGATAAGCTATAATACAACCAGCCACGACACCTTCTTTTTCATATACCCAAATATGCTCATAATACGTACGATATTTAACA
Source organism: Staphylococcus sp. HMSC067F07 (assembly GCF_001837405.1). NCBI lineage: Bacteria > Bacillati > Bacillota > Bacilli > Caryophanales > Staphylococcaceae > Staphylococcus > Staphylococcus sp. HMSC067F07. The sequence continues at coordinate 438,144 of NZ_KV832237.1, forward strand.
TTTACAATGCTTAATTCTATCGCCTCAATCACACGTTTTTTAGTAAACGTTTGAGTCAGTTCTAACTCCATATCTTTCCATATGATATAGCATAATTTAGCAATTTGCCTATTATCACTTGGTCGCGCTCTTCTAATCATCATTTATTCCCCTTTTTAAATAGGTTGCACTGTTATTATATATAATCTCTGTGATTTAATAAAATTATTACTAACTGGGCATCAAGTTGATGAGTAAATTCAATGTTGAATGTTTAAAAATTCTTAAAATTACTTTTAATAAGCTACAATCAAGGGTAAATATGTATAATAAATCAATCATAAAGGGAGAATAATTATGGATATCATTAGAAGAGTTTTTAGAATTTTAATCACAGGCTATATTGTTAAAGCCATTAGAAACCTCATATCTGGTAAATCAGGAAAATCTAACAATGGCAATGACAATGAGAATAAAGAAAAATAAATACTAAGAAGTTTATTAATGGGAACATTACATTTGTTTGAGAAGCACTATATTTTAAATATGTCGAACTAATCACGTACGGTTAGTTCGACTTTTTATTAAATAAAAACTTCTATTAATAATTAAAAGATATTCATTATAGTAATGTAATAAAAATGTCGAAATCTTTATTTAAAATTTTATGGAATATTATAGTGAAAACCCTTACAATATATAATGTGAAATTCAGATAAAAAACTAAGGTAAAATAATCCGTAAAATCAAATTAATAATTCTAAAAAGTAGTCATTATGATTAATAATCAGAATTTTCTAAATATAATGTTTTATCTCCTTTTTATAGCAAGAATGATTAAAATTACTTTAAACGATTGAGGTGAAATATATGCTAAAAGAAAAAGATAGAGAAAGTAAGTTCTATAGAGTCATATTAAATATTTTACAATTTATTAAAGGAGTGAGTAGTTATAAGTGTTTAATATCCAAATTTTACCTTCTATAAATGAAATAGAAAAAGAAAAAATACTCGACATTAATGACTGCATTGTTATTAATTCAAAGAAGTCCAAACCCGATTTGCTTATCATTTGGGAAACTAGTAACGAATATAATCAGATGATAGAAAATAAAGTGAGTTCAATACCTATCATAGTAATAACTAAAAATAATAACAAAGACCGAAAGTATTACTTTTATGAAAAAGGTGTAGCTTTATATGTCATCCTTAATGACGAAGACCATTATTTTATAGAGTGGCTCATTATTAACGAAATAAAGAAGCACTTACACTACCTTCGACCTAAGCTGCTCATCGATTTTGAAAAGCAATTATTTATTTTTAAGGACAAAAAATATGCACTCTCCCACATTGAATTGCAAATTCTAAATTATCTATACCAAAATGTGAACCAATACGTCTCCAGCAAAGATCTAAAAATTCAAGTTTGGGATACCTTAGAATATGTAGATTCTAATACTATAAATGTTTACATTCACAGATTAAGATACCATCTTCAAAATTGCGATAATTTGGAAATTATAAATAAAAGATCTACAGGCTACAAATTAGTTATCAAAGATAGATAATTAAATTCATAATCAGTACAAACACGAAACAATCCTCAAAGTATTATAAATTCTATTACTTTGAGGATTTAATATTATACTACGATTAAAATCTTAAATGTTTACTATTGGTTAACGCTTTAACGAGACGAAATTATTAGCTAATTAAAAACATATTTTTCCAACTTTTTTCTAAATAATTACTATGAGTGGCTTGATAATCTAATAATGATAAAAGAATACCTATCTGTCCTTCTAATAACCCCACCTTATTTTTATAACGTGTTTGATTATTTTCTAATTCGATATCATAAAACATAAACTGATTTTCAGAAGAATAATGTGACAATATCTTTTCCTGGATTAATTCTAGATAACTATTAACTTCTTGTATATTAAAGTATCTATTTACATTATTTAGAATAGTTAAATGAGACGATAGACCATGACAAAACGTTGGACTCAATAAATTATCATTATTCAATCTAATTATTTTAATTATTAAATTTTTAGCTTTCTCAATGAGATTTACATTATTTAAAGCTAAACCTAATAGCCAAATTGTATTCATTATCCCAGTATCCCCGTAACACCAGCCATTTCTGATAGAGTATGAAGGATAATACTTTTCTGCTATATCATAGCGATCAAGCCAACTTTGATTATATTGAAATTCAGTCTTAAATAAATATTCCGTAATATCAGAAAGTAAACTTGAATGATTATCAATTTCCACTCCTTTTATTTTACTAAGCGCCAACAACGAGAATGGACCTAATATGCCATGTGCTAAACCTAAATTTATATTTCCTAAAGAAAACCTTTCTTTATCTATATTTAAAAATTGATTATCCTTGGAAACAATCCAGTGTCTTTTTGAATAATGTATACCTCTAAAGTGATTCATTATTTCTATCAAACTAGAAATAACCTTCGGATTTGCATCTACTCTGTTTAACAAATACCTACCAATACCCGCTAAACCTCTTACCACATCATATTCTCTAGGATTAGCTTCTGTATTTATACACGTCATTTTTCTATTGATAAACTCGATTAAATAATCATCTAGTGTCTGCAAAATATTTCGATAATGTAAATGACCATCAGATACCACATCAATTGAAAATGCTATACCTGATATACCACTAAACAAAGAATAACCTTCTATTCCTCTTTCTAATTCTTTGCCTATCCTCAACACATATTTATGTATTAATTCATCAAAGTTAACGTGGTATAAATTTTGAAATTCATTTAAAAACAATATCACTCCAGGATAACCATGGGACAATGTATAAGAACTCCAACAATCACTCTTATTCTCAATTAGTGCTGTAGCATTTTCATAGTGTGATAAAAATTCAACTTCTTTTTTCATCATTGCTTCGACTTTATTCATTGATAATATCACCACACCAGTATTTCTTTGTCTTCTCTATTTCATTAAAAATAGAAAGTACAAATTTCTCTTTATCTCGATTAACGCCAAATACTCTATTACATCTCATATGAATCAAACTGCCAATAATATGTGCTCTAGGAGTAGATAAACCTCTACTTAAAGCGACTTTTAATTTTTCAATTTCTTTATAATTGTTATATAAAATTTGATGAAGTTTGGGTAGCTTTGCATGTAAATAGCAATAATTATCTCTAGGGTTAGTAAGTTTAACCATCTCATTTTTATATTCTCTTATCTCATTATTACGATATAAATTTTCAACATTGTTATGTCTAATTTCATCAATTTCTTCTTGGTTTATATTTAATTCATTTATTAAAAAAAATAATAGTTATTGCTACAATAAATTCCTTAGGATAATTAAATGTTTGATCAATGATATGAATTGCCAACCAACTATCATACATAAAATAATCCTCAATGATCTCAATTGTTTCAATACCACCATATCTGTTGATTTCAGGTTGATATTCTACAATAGCATAAGTAGATAATTCAGATTCTTTAAGCCACTTTTGTTTAAGTTGCATTATCTCATGATATAAATGTATTGAATCATTTGATTTACTTAATAAACGAAGCTTAATGAAATGATCATTTTCTCTATATTTAATGAAAAAGAAACTTTCTAAGTGATTATTATCAAAAAGTTCTCTTAAACACGGTAATATATATTGAATTAAAAATTCATTTTGATAGCTTTCATCAATATACAAATGTATTGAAAGCCATTCCCTTTTAGTTTCCAATCGCTTATATATATTTTTAGGAATCATTAAACTTTTTTCATTAGATTTAGCTTTTCTATATATTGGCGTCACAATTTCTATCACTCTATCATTGTTAGACTTAGATATAAATTCCTCTAAAAGACAAACTCTACCTTGCTTTTCAATTTCTTTTTTTAATATAGATATATGCGCATCATTAGACAAATTAATCGTTAACCTATTATCGCCAAAAGCCATATTGACATCATTAGGGATATTATAAAATTGTTGGATCTTATGAAATTGTTCAATCCAATTTTCTTTTTCACTACTTGAAAACATATCTTTATTTAATTTCCATGTTGCGGGCTTTAAAATTACATTTTTATATCTAATTCTAGGACAATAATTAAATCCCTCAATTCCATCGTCTTTAATAGGTTGGATAAATTTTGTATTACCTAAGGACACCTCTCTGAGAAACCTATATAAATTAGAACATAAAACATAATTCAACATAGAATGAGTAATAAATAAGATTCTTGAATTTAAAGTTTTAGAAAATAAATATAATTTATCAAAAGTACTTCCAACATATAAATCGTCTAATGTAATTGAACTACATGGCATATCTAGGTCAAGTTCTTTAAATTTTGTAGTACCAGTATGATTAATATTTAAATTTCTGGCATATTTAGGAATTTCATTTATATGAATAACTTCAGTGTTATTTTCATTACTATATTCAATATATTGTTCATATATTTCGTTATCTAATTGCTTACGTATGTCCCTATCAATTTCCTGAGAAAAGCGCCCCATCGTCGCACCAGCATTGAAAGAAGATACAATAGGACTAATCACCAAAAATTCATCATATCCTTTTATATTATTACCATAATAAAACTCACTATATATTTCTGAAGATAAAGGCGCTCTCTCGATAGGAATAGTGTTTTTCTTTTCTATGTCTAAGAAATCATTTTCAGTGATTTCTATCTCTTCATTATGAGAAAGTGCGTAATAATATTTTTCTTTCAAAAAAGGACTATTATTTTTTATAGATTTATCTTCTTTAGTGCAATAACCCATACCATTGATATCAGAAAGTAATTCCTTTAAATTTACAATTTGTTCTAAACCATATTTTTCTAAAAAACTATAATGAAAATCATGATTAGTGCTAATACCCAAATCATCTGGAGAAAGTAACCATAGTAGATATGCAGCTTCACTAATATTTCTAGCAATTTTCTTACTTAAATAATTATTTTTAGTTTGAATTTTAGTATCAATTTGAATATACTCTTTAGCTTTAAATAAATGACTCATCAACTCTCGAATTCTTAAAAAGGTTTTCTTACCTTTCCCAATTTCCATAATTTGGTACTTCATCATTTCAAAATGTATAAGTTGAAGTGATCTAATAAAATCATTATCAAAGTCTCTATAAAAGCATAATAAATAATCTAACGGGTTTTCTTTTTTAAAAGCAGTTCTTAAGCTTGTAAATATTATTTCTTTGTCTAATAGATTTTGTATAAAACTTTTTATTTCCTGCTCGTCATTAATTAAAAATTTTTCTGAAATTAATTTTATTAGATCTTTAAATGTTAAATCCTCTTGCAAGCTTTGTTTAATGAATTTAAGCAAATCATTATTTTTGATCGAGACTAGTTCTCTATTATTTTCCTGAATGAGACATGTTTGATTATCCAAATATATACGCTGGTCGGTAATGTAATTTCTTTCATTCCAAATAACGTAACTATCTTGATAATAATCATAATTACTTTCTAAAAAATGAATTAATTTGCTTAACCAAGACCCATCTATTTTTACGCTTTTATAATAGTAATTAACATCTTCTTGTATTTGTATATTTGTTTTTTCAGCAAGTTGTCCCAATGATACGCCACTTAACAATCCATATGGCGTGCCCCTCGTACTCATTCTAATAAGATATTTTAAAAAGCTCTCTTTAGCATTACGCACTTTCTTCGTCTCACTATCAAATGAAATATTAGTTAAGCTTTGATATAAATGATATGTCGTAGTCAAAATGGTTTCTTCAATAATTTTGTTTTGAAAAAAAGAGGAATAATCTATTTCATCATTTTTTAAATAAGTATTATAAATGGAAACAGGAAGTAAAGGAGCTCTAATAATGTAATAGCTAGACGTATTAAAAATACTTTTCATTTATTCACCTCTAAAAATAAAGCAGAGCCCTTTATAAGGAACTCTGCTCAAACATTGCACTTAAATCAACACTTTTTACTAGAGAATTACAAGTTTTTACCGTTTAGCGCATCCATCTGTACACCAAATTAAACTTGTGTTTGGTGGATCTGATTTCGAATTACTGATTTCTCTCGCATTTACTTTAACGTCAAGATCAAAAAGTTCTTTCTTTTCTTTAACACATTTCATTCGAATCACTCCTTAATTTTTTTAAAAGAATATTTAAATTCTTTTCAATTACATATTAATACGAGTTTAAAAATATTTCTATATTTTATCATTATTATTACATATGTGTAATAATATAATAGTTTAAATTAGGACTAACTTTATTAAATAATGAGAATACAGTGTTATCACATATACTTACACTCTAAAGTAAAATTTACATATTAAAAAGCCATGACTGTATAGTCATAGCTCCACTTAAATCTAAGTTATTCAATTATGCTTCCTAGTCTTATAGTAAACGAATACTATAATTTTTATAAAAAATACACACTTTTTTAGGAAATACCATATTCTTTAACCTCATAGTAGTCACTAATAAAACAGTGACATTTAACAAAATCAAATATAATTAATAAATAATGATGACTTCTTAATAAGAATAAATTTATTATACAAATTAGCTTTATCTTCTTTATATACAAAAATAAAAACATTTTTATGCCTTGTAAACAATCCAGCTAACAGATTGAATTAATTAGCAAGCTTAACTAGTTTGAATTGTTTACTATTATATATTCTTAATTACTATTAGCAACTCTACCCCTCTATACTAAAACTCAAAACCAAAACTTGTTTAAATCTACTTTATTTTAAGTATTATTCGTACACTTTGAATTATATTTCAATTCACTATTAAACAAATTTTACGCAATACTTTAATTCAATATTTTAGAATTTTATTATCGAAATTTTTTTAATATTATATATAATATGCTTATAGGCTTTAAGTAGGTTTTAAAATAAGAATTAACATTAGTGATCAACTTAAAATGCTACTCATGAATTTATTGCTACATATATAATTGACTATATGATGTTTTTAAAGCGATAAAATTTCATAGATTAAAAAGCAAATGAAATAGCGATAAATAAAGAGAACGCTAACTTACTAATAAATTAACCATTAGTATAAGTGCGTTCTCTTTTTTATATAAAAATTATGCATAATTTAAACTTTTAATAGGAGTTGATGTTTAAAAACAAATAACAGATATACAATTTCTAAAACTAGATAAGGAGTGAGAATTATGCATCAATATAAGGAGCTGATTGATGATATTAATGTTAAATATATAGAGATGCCTAATAAATTAGAATGTTTAATCTCGGGTAATGATTTATACATTAATGAACGCTTATCATCATCTGCTAACATTAGAGAAACATCTGATTCTTATTATTTAAAAAGCAATGAATTAACTTCATTAATCCCTTTAAATCAAATAGAACATGCAGTTACTACACACAACTGCACTACCCTTCTTAAACTTAGTAAGTTTTTTAAACTTCCTACCACTTTTATTTTTCTAAACCTTTATTTCTACTCTATTAAATATTCTAATTTACCTTTTCTCAATATATTACAAATCAAAATTTTACTACTCATCAAATAGATACATAGGAGGATATTTTTATGCAACAAGAATCAACATCATGGTATAAACAAGAATGGTTTATTGTTTTAACTTTAATATTTATTTTCCCACTTGGTTTATTTGTAATGTGGCGATATAGTAAATGGCCTTCTATTACAAAATCAATCATAACAGTGGCAATAGTAGTTATAGCGTTATCTAGTATAACTTATGTTGGTAACCTCAAAACAAATAATTATGAAACACAACCTACCGTAAAGACAGATAATGAAACAGCAGATACAGCCAATAATACAGAAAACATAAATTATGATGATAGTAGTACAGATAAAGAAATAAACGATAAGTATCAAAAAGATGACAATACAACAAATAAAGAAAACGAGGCCACATCTGTTGAAGGTACACGTTTAGAAAAAGCTGCACTAGAAAAAGCAAAAACATATTCTAAAGATTTGCATATGTCAAAACAAGGAATATATGATCAATTAACATCAGAATATGGAGAAAAGTTTAATAAAGAAGATGCACAATTTGCTATAGATCATCTTGATGCCAATTATGAAAAAAACGCACTAGAAAAAGCAAAATCTTATGCTAAAGATATGCACATGTCTGATGATGCAATTTACGATATATTAGTATCTGAATATGGTGAGAAGTTTACCGACTCTGAAGCAAAATATGCTGTAGACCATTTAGATAATTAAGTCTTGAGAAAGAGTAACTTTTTCTCATATTTCCTTTGAGAATATATGTAAAAACGACCAAATTTATAGTCCGCTGTTTTAGTAAGACAACATAATATATCAAATGTTATATAAAAAAATTAAAAGAAGCGAAAAACTAAAAATGTGTTTTTTATTTTTCATAACTAATCAGGATAATTTAGTTGAGAATAACCATTTTTCATTGGAAACTATATTTCAAAAAACATTAACTTATCTCTTGAATTTTTGGTATAATAATTCTATATTTATTTTTTATAAAATTTTACACCGCATTTATAAGATGTATAAATTAAAGCGACCAACACTCTTCGTTTAGTTATTAATAGAGAAGTCACAATTAAATTTTATAAAGAAGAAAATATTTTGAATGTGATGATGTTGCAATTTAAAAGAGCAATTAAATATTTGTCTTAATATGGCTACATCTTACATACAAGCGAATACGTATCAATAATGATAACGTCATCTGGTTATATGTAATATACAACCTAGATTTTAATCTCGAGGTTTAACATAAAGCTGATGTAATATGTGTTATTGATTTATTAGTATGCGACTTTAAAATTATTAAAAGGGAGTAAAAAGATGGAAAAAAATTACAACAAGTATCAACAAGAAAGACAAAAAGAACAATTTCAAGAATATCAGAAAATGAACGAACAAAAAAAGAAATCCAAGAAAGGTTGGCTGTGGGGATGCGGCGGATGTTTAGTCTTAATTATTATAATCATTATAGGCATTTCTGCTTGTACTGCTAGCATCACTAACACTAGTAACTCAAATAATAGTTCAAATGATACTAACGCTACTACTCAAGAAAAAGCAGCTTTAAACAAAGCAAAAATTTATTCTGATACTATGCATATGTCTAAACAAGCAATATACGATCAGTTAACATCTGATGCAGGTGAAAAATTTAAAGAAAAAGACGCTGATTATGCAATAAAACATTTAAAAGCTAACTATAAAGAGAACGCTAAGAAGAAAGCTAAGGATTACGTTGAACAACAAAATATGTCAAAAGATGCGGTGTATAATCAGCTTACTTCATCTTATGGCGAGAAATTTACTAAAGAAGAAGCGCAATATGCTGTAGATCATCTAGAAAATTAATTTAATTTTAGGGTAGCACGTCTACCCTTATTTTTTTTACCATATTTTAAGAGAGGAACATAAAAGGTAGCAAAAATAACTTAAAGTAAAATGAATTATGTTTAAAAGTTGAAACGTTTACTTTAACTTCTAACCCAGATGATTTATTTAGTCTATAGCTATCTGTAACTATTTAATTATGTTAGTTTCTAAAATTATATCATTCAGCACAGAAGTTAAAAATTAGGTGATTCAAAAATATCAATTACATAATGTGTTTATAATCACCTATTAGAAGAATTAAAAGATAAAGTAGATGAAAGTTTAGACGCTAAACTAACTTCGTTCTAAGTATTGCAGGAATAAACCGACTACTAAATCGACAACTTTTAAGGAAAATTTCAAATATTGTCGGTCTCGTTGACATTTTAATTTGAAACAGACTTTTACAGTTTTCTATTAAAAATAAAAAAGAACGTTGATTTAACAACGTTTTATTGTAATCTAGTAAAACAAAAGTTTACTAATATTTACTATTTTACGGAATAAGAAGATAAAAAATAACGCTTATAATGGATTTAAACCATTATAAGCGTCTGTACGGAAACGGAGGGATTCGAACCCTCGCGCCGCTCTCGCGACCTACACCCTTAGCAGGGGCGCCTCTTCAGCCAACTTGAGTACGTTTCCATATGGCTCCGCAGGTAGGATTCGAACCTACGACCGATCGGTTAACAGCCGATAGCTCTACCACTGAGCTACTGCGGATTAATTTAATTTTATCTCTATCAAGCACAAATATTATTATATCAATCCTGTTCAGTTTTTCAAGAGAAATCTTAAAAAAATATACGGAACATTTACACTAATTTAATATTAACGCCCCGCATATTTTAAAATTAAACAAACAATTTTAATCTTAATTTGTGTAGTTAAAAATATTAAAATGGTGTCTACTTATCATCTAAAAGAGAATACCTTGAGAGAGCTTCAAATATATTTAACGATGATTGATTATAATCAATGGGTTGTTCTGGATTATTTGATTTCATACGTGCATGTTTATCTACCATATAATAATAAATAATCGCATTTGTATATTGATGCCATAAGCTATGATATGAAACGTTTAATATAAAGGATTCACCATTAGCAAATATCACTTTACTTTTACGATTTTTAAGTTCTTTGATGCTGTCGATATAATGCATGTTTATCCAGATGTTTTCGTCTTGTCGATCAGAATGTGTTGGGAAAAAATAAGTTGGAAATAAAGGGGTAAGTAAAATAGGTGGTTTACTAGAGATACCTGTAATTCTATTAGTTTCAGATTTTTTACTTAGGTAGCTATTACCATAGAATTTGCAGGACCTCTCGATAATTCTTTGAACTTTAAATGGACTCACCTTTCGTGATTTATCAAATCTTATAATTTCTGAACCTGAAGTTTGCTGATATTCATCATACCTTGGTCGAATTAACATGTCACCTTTTCTAATAACATAGATTGATTCACTAAAAATAGTCATTCGATTACCTCACTTCACAAAAAAATAAATTATTGTTACTATTTTCTTTTAATAATAATAACTTAATTTTATTTTATACGAGCCTTAAATTAAGTCAAGTTCTACTTTTATTTTCTTTTTACACATATTTCTTTTAAAATGTCAGAATATTCATTGATTTCAAAAATTAAAAACTGTATAATACTCATATATCAATAAATAGGAAAGGTAGTGATTTTCATGAATCATAATACAAATGTAAAATACACTACACTTGAAGACTTTGTAACAACAGTTAATGATTTAGGTGTAGAACTTGTAATTGATGAAGCATTAAGAGAAGCTAGGAAGAAAAAACTTGAGACTCTTATCGACGAAGCACTTGTTAATAAGAATGAGAAAGATTTCAAACAGTACACAGATGAATATAAAAAATTGGAGGCTTTTCTCAGTGAATAAATTAGATTCGAGTCACTCATTATAAAAGGTCTATTCCCTACTTTAATTTAAGTTTAGAGAATAGACCTTTTTTATTTTATTTAAGACATTAATCTTATAATTTCATATTTATCAATATCACCAAAATAATGGTATAGATCATAATTGGATAATGCTTCCTCAATATGCTCGAAGTCATGTAAACAACCTTCAAGTGCATATTCAAGTTCGGTTACATCGCCTTCTCCAAAGAAGTCTCCAAATATTTTCGCATGTTCAATACGTCCTTTTTTAACATCAAATTTAATTTGTATAAAACCCTTTTCAAATTTTTCTTCACGCTCAAAATTATATTTAGGATTTTTACCATAATTCCATTCCCAAGTACGGTATTTTTCGTTACTTAACTGTTTAATTTTAGTCCAATCGTCATCAGTTAATACATATTCTTCTACTTCATTTTCCCCAAAAATAGTCTTTAGAATAATTTGCTTAAATTCATTAATATTTAGTGGTTCTTCTAAAAATTCATCAATGTTAGCCACACGTTTTCTTACAGATTTAACGCCTTTAGATTTAATTTTAGCAGGATTAACTTTTAACGCATTTTGAACTTCATCAAGTTCACAATTTAACATCAGAGTGCCGTGACTAAACATTCTATTTTTAACCTTTACCATTGCATTCCCTGAAATTTTAGCTTCACCAACTTGGATATCATTACGGCCCGTCATTTCAGCATTAACTCCTAAAGATTGTAAAGCTTGCACAATCGGCAATGTAAACTTTTTAAAGTTGTGAAAACTATTGCCATCATCATCAGTAATAAAGCTAAAGTTTAAATTACCTGTATCGTGATATACCGCACCACCTCCAGATATACGACGCACAACATCAATGCTGTTCTTATCAATATATTCTTTATTAACTTCCTCAATTGTATTTTGATTCTTGCCTACAATGATTGAAGGTCTGTTAATATAAAATAAAAAGTAACTTTCTTCAGCTGGAAGATTTTTAAGAACGTACTCCTCCATTGCTAGATTGAGCGTGGGATCAGTAATATTATTATTACTAATAAACTTCATAACATTCCTCTCCTTAAAGTATCTTTCTATATGCCCTTACCCTAGTTATGAATGATTTATATTAAAAATTCCAATTATTTACTCATTTATGTCTTACTTTTCATATTTATATATAACAATCTTAGTTTTTTAAGGATATTAGTTTATTTGTTATGTAAATTTTAGTACAATATTATCTAGCTATGATTTAAGGGAGGAGTCATTATGACTGTTGCAGAAGTAGGTAATATTGTAGAATTTTATGACGGTTTAAGAGGCCGTGTAGAGAAAATTAATGACAATTCTGTTATTGTAGACTTAACAATTATGGAAAACTTTAATGAATTAGATTTACCTGAGAAAACTGTCATTAATCATAAGCGATATAAAATCGTTGAACAAGAAGGTTAATTATAATGAAAAATGTTTCTAAAGCTTTAATTTGGTTTATTATAAGCTTCATCGTCTTTCACGCAATTTTATTTGTGATGTGGGGTGAACACCAAGAGTACTGGTACTTATACACTGGCATTATGCTAATAGCAGGAATAAGTTATGTTTTTTATCAAAGAGACATTGCATCTAAACGATTATTAACTTCAATTGGAATTGGTATAATCACAAGTATTGTACTTATAATCGTACAACTCATTTTTTCACTTATTTCATCAGAATTATCGTACGCATCATTAATCAAAGAATTATCAAGAACAGGCGTTTATTTCAAATGGCAAATGCTAATTACATTAATATTTGTAATTCCGTGTCATGAGTTATATATGAGAACTGTTTTACAAAAAGAATTAATTCGTTTCAACTTACCTAAATGGGTAAGCATATTAATAGTTGCAATCTGTTCAAGTTCATTATTTATCTACCTTGATAATTGGTGGATTGTATTCTTTATCTTTGTAACTCAAATCATTTTATCATTAAGTTATGAATATACTAGACGAATAGCAACTACTTCAATAGCACAAATAGTTGCTATAATATTGTTATTAATATTTCATGGATAAAAAGCATTTCTTAACCCTTCTCTTGCGGGTTAAGAAATGCTTTTTTTGTTGAAGTAATTTTATTAATCATAACTTTGTTATATATTGAGAGACAAATTAGAGATTAACTTTAAAATTATTCATTACTTTAATATTGTAATCTGCATTTTTCAGATTATTTCTAATCAGTCCCCCCATTGTTTCATCATGAGTTTCATGAACAATCGCATCTTTCAAGTAATCTTTGTAATTTCTATAACAATAATCTGTCATGGTGATTCTATACATTTGATTCTCATCTATATTATCTATTTTAACTCTGTGGTATGGCTGTTGTTTCATATCGACTGTATAATTAATACCTTGCCAGAATGTAAACAACGTTTCATCAATAATTGTTAAACTTAATTTTCCTTGTTCGAATTCTATATGGGAATAGCTATACTCTAGAATATCTTTTATGTTTTTCCCTCTTACCGTTAGATCAACAGGTTTGTCTGGATGTGGATATGCCTCATATAAATCCCTATTGCGAATAACTCCACCTAGTCCTTCCTCTCCGTTTATAGGTAGGTGCACACATGAGATTTTATAATCATACGCAGCTTTTATACCATCATGAAGTAATTGAGCAAATGGATGTGGCTGACAAATAATGTCTTCAATACTATCAATAATTAGATTAAATTTGTTATTAGATATAATTTCATCTGCCCAATACTCTACAGCTTTACGATCATAATGCGTCTCATTTAGTAAATCTTGATCTTCATTATAGTCATTTAAATCTATCACTTTTGATTTGATATTCTCTATTTCATATGAACTCGTACGCTTTTTAAAATGAATTGATAAATGTACTAACTCTTCAGCATTTTGACCTGCTTGTACATAAACTGTTTCATGATCTTTACCAACAATAGTTTGATGTTGATGAGCTGTAATAATTAAGTCTATAACACCCAATTCTTCCATAATTTTTTCAGCTTCGTTCGCATTTCTTTCGTTTCGTTTACTCTTATTACTTATTTTATTAAGACCACCATGATAAATAACTATAAGAAAATCTGGCTCCTCAACTTCATGAATATATCTAATCCAACGCTTAGCTGAGAGAAGCGTCTTTTCAATACTGACATCATCTTCCATTTCAGCATATTCATTTTTCATTAAACCATCAGCTGTTAATCCGACAATAGCTATCTTTAAATCATCATAGTTTTTAATTGTATATGGTGTTGAAAAATATGGCTCACGCGTCACTGTGTACTCTATATTTGCTGATAACCAAGGAAAACGGGCTAACGCAACTGAACGCGTCAAGAATGACAAACCAAATTTAAATTCATTAGGGCTTATCCCACTAGCATCGTATTGCATAGCATTCATTAATTTAATCATAGGGTGACGCTTATAAGGAGCTACTACCGCATAATAAAATGCTGCTAACGAACCTGCTAAGCTACCTCCACTATCAAGTAAAATAACATGCTTATTTTGTTTACGAGCATCTTTGACATATGTGCCTGCTCTGTAGATATTTGATCCATAGTCCCCGTTTAAGAAGTGACTATGCATATCTGAGGTTGCAATCACATCTACAGTAATATTTTCATTTTTTTCCATCTAGCCACTCCTCTCATTAAAGTAAGTTTAACATGTAAATATCTTGTAGTGTAATTAATATAAAAGTAATTCAAATCATGCCTTTGGAAAACAAAACACAATAATTAATAAAAACTTATCTAAACATAAAAACACTTCTGATAAATAGTATTCATTTACCAGAAGTATTTTATAAAAATTATCCTATTTGAATTCGTTCTTTAGGATAGCTAAATTTATCAGGTTCTTTACGTCCAGCTAAAATAATAATAAATGATATCAAGCCGACTCGCCCGATAAACATCAGAATCATTAGTACAATTTTAGTTAAATTACTAATATTATCAGTTGCACCTAAACTTAAGCCACACGTACCGAATGCTGACATTACCTCAAAAAAGATTTGAATAAATGTCAATTTACCTTGTTCAGTAGCAGCAATAATAATCATACTTACAAAAGTTAGAATTGATGCCATTGTAAATACCGCAAAGGAACGTTGAATATCCATAATATGAATTTCTCTATTAAAGGCTTTGATACCTGTTTTATCAGCAGTATTATTAAAATTAATAATAAAAAGAATAAGAATAGCAAAAGTCGTTGTACGGATACCTCCACCAACCGAACTTGGAGAGGACCCAATAAACATTAATATGCTCATTATAATATTTGTGGCATCACTGAAATGTGACACATCAATTGTTTGTAAACCAGCACTACGTGTAGTCGCAGACTGGAATAATGAATCAAATAGAGCCTGATGCCAACTCAAACCCTTGAAGGCATGGTTATGTTCTAATAACAATATAGATAGTACACCGAATACAAATAAAAATAGATATGTAGACGTTGTTATTTTAGTGAATAATGAGAATCTAAAATTAGTTACTCTATTTTTTATGTATGCTTTAAGTTCGAGAAGAACCGGAAATCCAATCGAACCTAAAACAATTAGAAACATAACTATTGTTTGAACAAAATAATCTTTTGCATATGGCACAAGAGATTCTCCCGTTATATCTAAACCACCATTTGTTGTAGCAGAAACCGATACAAACACACCTTGCATAAAAGCGTGTTTTAAATCAGGATTATCTCGATAAAAGTAAAATGCTAATAATAATGCGCCTACAAGTTCAATTACAAATATTGTTCTTACAATCTCTAAAATCAATTTTACAGTACCACTCATCGTGTCTTTATTATTATCTAACATGATAAGTTGTCGTTCTCTTATACCAATGTGCTTACCCAACACTACCCAGAGTAATGTACCGATAGCCATGACACCTATTCCACCTATATTTAAAATAATCAAAATGATTATTTGTCCAAAGGTAGAATAAGTATCAACTATATTTACTGGTGTTAATCCTGTCACACTAATTCCAGAAACCGCAACAAACAATGTATCTATAGGATTAACATCAACTCCATGTTTATGTACAAAAGGTAAATTTAATAATAGAAATGCAACCACAATGGCAAAGAGATAATAAAGAACAATCCCTTGTTGAGGACTTGATTTCTTAAGTAATTGACTTAATATAGACATAAATTTCACCTCAACGTTTATTTCAGTTTAATTTGAATAGTTTTTTCTGTACCATTTCTATAGATTTTAGCTGTTAAAGTTTTTAAATCATCTCTATGGCTAAAAATAATTTGTCTATAGCGTAAATTATCTTCAACGGTTTTACCATCTAATTCTACTATTACATCATCTTTTTTCAACCCTGATTTTTCACCTAAGCTATTTTCTTTAACATCATTAACAAGCACACCATTGTTAACACTTGATGGAAGGTTGGCTTCCTCTCGTTCTTCACTTGAAATATCTGCTACATTTTTTATTTTTATACCAGTGTTAGGGTATTGCACTTTTCCTTTGTCTTCTAATTGTTGTGCTATTTTACGTACATCATTAATCGGAATTGCAAAGGCCATACCCTCTACATTTTCCATATCTATCTTCAACGAAATAATACCTATAAGTCTACCATCTTTATCTACTACAGCTCCTCCAGAGTTACCTGGATTAACTGGGGCATCAACTTGAAATGCTTTCATCAACACATCATAACTGTTGTCTTTATCTATATCCACATGTACATGACGATCTAAACCTGAGATAATCCCTTTAGAAACACTGCCTTTAAAATCTACTCCTAAAGGATTACCAACTACTAATATTGATTCTCCTAATACTAAGTTATTTGAATCACCTAAAGTTATTGGTTTCATACTTTCATCTGATAAGTTAGCTTTTACAACAGCAATATCAGACCATTTGTCTTTGCCAACCACTTTTCCTTCAACAGACTTATTATTATTGTATGTAACTTTCTGTTTATCTTTATCTCCGACTACGTGAGCATTCGTTAAAATATAAATAGAGTCGCCTACTTTTTTGTAGACGACACCCGAACCAATTTCATTATCTGAACCTGATTTACTTTTAGGAATAGTAGTATTATTAGATACATTGTTTTGAACAGTTACTACTGATTTGACAGAGTTATTAGCGTTTTTCATTGTAGTTGTATAATTCTTGTCATTTCCATTAAAAGCACTATCATTAGTATGATCATTTTTATTAACTGTTGTAAATATAGCATTTAATATAAGTAATAATAAGATAATACCTATGATAATTAAAAGTTTTGGCCAGTGTTCTTTAAAGAAAGCAATTATTGCATTCTTGATGTATTCAAAATTATCATTTTTATTACTCGTTTTTAGAGAATCTTTCTTTGAATTTTTATCATAACCTTTATCATCATTTTCCTTATCATCTGAATGATGATTTATAGATGAATATGGCTTTTCTTTGTTTTGTTCAGAATCTAAATGACGCTCATCATTATTTTTTCTCTTATCTGTTATATCATTAGAAGTTTCTATCTGATTATTGTTCTCATAATCACTATCTTTAGTGCTAACCTCTTTTTTATCTGTTGTTTCATTTATACTAGACTGTTCTTGTTGAACGTTGTCATCATTTTCTTTAGCGGTTTTAGCGGTTTTGTCTTCCCCCTCTAAGTCCTTCGGTTGGTTAGTGATTGAATATGGCACTCTTGTTTCTTTATGATTATGATTTACTTGTTCATCTTCAACTTCACTTCGTGGTCTATCCTCTGAAGTTAAATGTGTTTGAGTGTGATCACTTAATTCTTTAGAATTAGAAGATTTTTTGCTCATTGAAGAAGGTTTTAATGCATCTGTTTGATTGGTCTCTTCATGTCTATTTTTTTGCCTTTGATTTGCTATTTCGTGTTGTTGTTGAATTTCTTCTTGAGTTAATTTCTCAATTCTTGCTTTACGTAAATTATCTTTAACGCGTTCTTCGTTAACCTTGGATTGTTGTTTTTCTTTAGCAACTTGCTGTTTTAGAGCTTCTCGTTCACGTTTAATACGTTCTTCTCTTTCTTCATTATGAAAATATTCACGTCGCTTTCGACGATACTGACTACGGGGTATGACTTGTTTTTTATCATTATCCAATTGATGACCCACTCCTATATTCACTTATATTAGTTAAATATGTAAAAATTATTAAATTTTAGTTATTTCTAAGGTTTTCAATACAGTATTATCGAGTTTGATTATAGTTTAAATTTTAATATTTTAACTATAAAACTGCAATGTTCAATATAACAAAGTTAAAAATAAACTCCACTCAAAAGGTTAGATGAGTGGAGCAATGTTTAAATAATAAACTATTTATTCTTCTTTTTATTTTTAATGACAGAAGTAAACCA
The DNA here is from genome assembly GCF_001837405.1 of Staphylococcus sp. HMSC067F07. NCBI lineage: Bacteria > Bacillati > Bacillota > Bacilli > Caryophanales > Staphylococcaceae > Staphylococcus > Staphylococcus sp. HMSC067F07. Next base: position 456,902 of record NZ_KV832237.1, read on the forward strand.
TCCTATAATCACTAGTAAAATTAGCACTGCCCAGAAAATGGATTGCCATAAAGCACCATGAGGGAATTCTTCTGGTAAAACGCCAATATCAGGATGCGCAAGAACCATTACAACTAATTTAATACCAACCCAACCAACGATGGCAAAGGCTGCTCCCTCTAAACCTGGATATTTATTTAATAATTCAACGAACCAATTTGCAGCAAATCTCATAAGAATGACACCAATCATGCCACCTAAGAACATTACTATAAATTGACCTAAGTCCATTCCACCGAAGTGAATCCCCATCTTAGGTAATGTCACTGCTATAGCTAAAGCAGCTAACATTGAATCAATAGCAAAGGCAATATCTGCAAATTCTACTTTGAAAACTGTGCCCCAAAATGCTTTAGGCCCAACTTTCTTTTCATTTCCTGAATCATCATAGTGATGATCATCACCTGAGTCTTTATGATGCTCTTCTTCTGATTTATGGAAGAAATCCCACAAATTCTTGATAGACATATAGATTAAATAGATTGCACCTGCAGCTTGAATCCACCAGAAATTCGCAATAATACTAATTAAGAATAAGGCTATAAATCTAAATATAAATGCTCCTAATAAACCATAAAACAATGCCTTCTTACGTTGTTCTGGTGGTAAGTGTTTTACCATTACAGCCATAACTATTGCGTTATCAGCTGCTAATAAACCTTCTAAGAACACAAGCACTAAGAGTACCCATAAATAAGGTAAAATCAAACTTGGATCCATAGTGGACAACTCCTTTATTAAAAAATACAAATAAAGAGACCTATGCTAAATAATAGCAAAGGTCTCACTAAGCAATTGTATTGCCCACTTTACCGGAAGACTTACCTTCGTAATGACGATAAAGTGTTAAATAGTAGTTGCTAATAATTAAAGTTCTACTATCCTCTAGTTACTCCCCTCTGACAAAGTCGTCATAGGTATTCATTTGTTAATAATAGTATACATAGATTGTACAAGTAACACAATCTAAATCGTATCTACTTCGTTTAATATGTTCTTAAAGAATACCCCGTTGTCAATAAAGTTAAACTCAAAACTTATAATAAACTATATAACTTAATATCAGGGAATTTCTCTTCAAACCAACGAGTAGCAAATTCATTTTCAAATAAGAAGACAAAGTTGTCATAGCGGTCTTTCACTAATATAGAACGTGAAGTGTTCATATTATCTTTAATATCTTCTTCATTTTCTATCCATCGCGCGATTTTTCTTCCGACTGGTTCCATTACTACATCAACATTGTATTCATTCTTCATACGGTGCTCGAACACTTCAAATTGTAATTGACCTACAGCACCAAGAATAATTTGATTGGTGTGTAGCGTTTTATAATATTGGATTGCACCTTCTTGTACAAGTTGTTCAATACCTTTATGGAAATGTTTTTGTTTCATCACGTTTTTAGCTGAAACTTTCATAAAGATTTCAGGCGTAAATTGAGGTAAATCTTGGAAACTATATTTTTGCTTAGCACCGACAAGTGTGTCCCCTATTTGATAATTACCTGTATCGTATAAACCAATAATATCACCAGCTACAGCGTGGTTAACAGTTTCTTTATCATCCGCCATGAATGAAGTAGAACGTGTTATTTTTTGTTTCTTACTTGTTCTCTGTAATGTTACATCCATACCACGTTCAAAGGCACCACTTACAACACGCATAAACGCAATTCGGTCTCTGTGTTTAGGATCCATATTCGCTTGTATTTTGAAAATAAATCCTGAGAAGTCTGTATCAAATGGACTTACTTCAACATCTTCATTTGTTTGACGAGCGTTAGGCATCGGTGCGTGGTCAACATAAGCGTTTAAGAAGTTTTGAACACCAAAGTTAGCTAAAGCTGAACCAAAGAAAACTGGTGTGAGCTCACCGTTTAGTAACGCATCATTATCAAATTCTTCGCCCGCTTCTTCCACAAGCATCATTTCTTCAATAGCTTGTTCAAAGGCACTATCATTTTTAATATCATGATCTTCTTCTAATTCGTAATCATCATTGAGATGTAATAGATTTTCTTCATCTCTAAATGGCTCAATAGTTTTAGTCGCTCTATCTATAATACCGAAGAAATTTTGACCCATACCCACAGGCCAGTTCATTGGATACGTTTCAATATTTAATGTTTCTTCAATTTCATCTAACAATTCAAATGGTTCTTTACCAACTCGGTCAAGTTTATTGATGAACGTAAATATAGGAATACCTCTCATTTTACATACTTTGAAAAGTTTTAAAGTTTGAGGTTCAATACCTTTTGCGCAGTCAATGACCATGACAGCACTATCTACTGCCATAAGAGTACGGTACGTATCTTCAGAGAAGTCTTCGTGTCCTGGTGTATCTAAAATGTTAATTTTATAATCATCATAATCAAATTGCATAACTGAACTAGTTACAGAAATACCACGTTCTTGTTCTACTTTCATCCAGTCACTTGTAGCGAATTTCCCTGTTTTCTTACCTTTAACAGTACCAGCTTCTCTAATCGCTCCACTGAAGTATAATAATTTTTCAGTTAAGGTAGTTTTACCAGCATCCGGATGCGAGATGATGGCAAATGTTTTTCTTGACTCTACTTCTTCCTTTAAATTCATTCATCATTCTCCTTTTAGTTTGTTGCTATCCAATCACAAATGTCACGTGCGAGTGCATCGGCTTCATTTTCAGTATAAAAATTAAAAAATTGCATTAATAATTCATCATGTAAATCATTAACAGTTAAGTCGAGGGGCAGTTCTACAGACCAAAATAAGTCAGGAATCGCTATCAACATAACGCCTCTATCGCTATTTTGATAGAAATAAATATTTATTATTAGTTCATTATACTGAAGTTGCTTAATCTTCAACAGGTCCACCGCCGAATTTCTTATAAGCAGCTTCTAATCCAATTAAATCATCTCTATGAGGAACTTTCACATGGCCAGGCATAATTTGATAAGGTTCTCTTCCTTTAGATGCTAATACTACTGTATCTCCAGGTTCAGCAACATCTATTGCATGTTTAATGCCTTCAGCGCGATCATCAAATTCGACATAATTATCATGAGTTGCACCTTTAGCTAACTCAGCTGTAAGCATTTTAGGATCGTCATTTGCAGGATTATCAGGAGTAAAGATAACATAATCTGCACGACATGCTACGCTACCCATCTCAGGTGTTTTAGTCATGTCTCTTTCTCCAGCCATACCAACTAAGAAAATCAATTTCTGTTTAACAAAAGGTTTCACAGCGTCAATCAATTTATTCATACCATCTGCTGTATGAGCGTAATCAATAATTAAATCAATTGGTAATGAAGGATCGAGTACCTCTAATCGTCCTTCTACGGGTTCAAGAGAAGTTACCGCATTAATAATTTCTTCCATAGAAGCGCCTTTACTCCAAACTGCAATGATAGCAGCCATAATATTAGAGATATTGAATCGACCTACATATGGTGATTTAACTCGATAATCTCCAAATGGTGTACTTAAATCAAACTCCACACCCTGTAACGATTCATTAATATTCTTAGCCATAAATTGAGCTTCGTTATCTATGCCATATGTAAACACTTCATAAGGTGTCACACTTGCTAAATAATGAGAGAAATCATCGTCATTATTAAGTACGACGTATTTTTCTTTAGCTAAATCTTCACCAAGTTGGCTAAATAATAATGATTTCGCGTGGCCGTATGCTTCCATAGTGCCGTGAAAATCTAAGTGATCTTGTGTTAGATTTGAGAAAATCGCAACATCAAATTCTACACCTCTTAACCGACCAAGTGATAAACCATGACTCGATACTTCCATTGTCATAGCTTCGGCATCAGCATCAACTGCTTCTTTAATCTTTTTAGTTAATGAAACTGTTTCAGGCGTTGTGTTGGCACCTTTAGTCTTTGTTTCATTGATTTGGAATCCATTGGTACCTAAATAGGCACTATTTTTATTTAATTTTCTATAAATGAGATGAATCATTGTTGCAATTGATGTTTTTCCGTTAGTCCCCGTGACACCATATGTAGTCAACTGATGACTTGGAAAATCAAATAACGTATGTGCTAGTAAACTAGCTACTCTTAATGTATCTGGAACAACAACTTGAGTCACTTCCCCATCAAGTTCAAGTTCCCTGTTTACCACTACAATACTACAACCTTGTTCAATTACATTTTGACAAAATTTATGACTATCTACCGTATATCCTTTAGATGCTACGAAAATACTTCCTTCTTTAGCTGTACGTGAATCAGTAGTAATATCATCTACATTTTTATCTAGTGTTCCAATTACATTTTTTACTCTTATTTTCTCGAACAACGCACTCGCATTCAAAATGTATCGCTCCTTTTTTTACAATAATTCTATTATACACATTTTACTAGTGTTGATAAATTTATTCTTATTTATTGAGGTTCGTTATTAAAATAAAGTCCTTCTATATTTAATAGGAGGTAAAAATTTAATTAAAAATATTCTTCATTGTAAAATTAAGTCAATTTTTATTAAGCTTAAGTAAAAATATCTTAAAAATATTTCTATAGCCCCAATCATCCCAATACATTTCCCTTAATTAATGCTAGTATGAAAGTAGATTAAGAAAATATAAAGTTTTTAATAAGTTTATTTTGTGTTAGTACGAAGTTTAGATTGAGTAATTAAAAATTTATTTTGAAGATGAGTGTGGTATAATGCATAAATAAAAATTTAAATTACTTAGTTTACATAGTTAATTCATGAATTTGAAATGTGTTGCACACTGTATTTATCATGCTAAGAAGCGACAACTTCATGTCGCTTAATTCCTTTTATAATGTATGAAAATACGTTACACTTATTATAAATTTTAAAAATTAATGGAGGGTGGCTATAAATGGTTACTCAAAATAAAAAGATATTGATTATTACTGGATCATTTGGTAACGGTCATATGCAAGTCACACAAAGTATTGTCAACCAATTGAATGAAATGAATTTAGATCATTTATCAGTAATACAACATGATTTATTTATGGAAGCTCACCCAATTATGACTTCTATTTGTAAAAAATGGTATATCAATAGCTTTAAATATTTTAGAAATATGTATAAACGTTTTTATTATAGCCGCCCTAACGAGCTTGATAAATGTTTTTATAAATATTACGGATTAAATAAATTAATCAACTTACTCATAAAAGAAAAACCAGATTTAATACTTTTAACATTCCCTACACCTGTCATGTCAGTACTTACTGAGCAATTTAATATTAATATTCCAATTGCAACTGTTATGACAGATTATCGCATGCATAAAAATTGGATTACCCCAGATTCTCAAAGATATTACGTTGCTACAGAGGATACTAAAGATGATTTCGTTGAAGCAGGCGTGCCAGCTTCTCATATAAAAGTAACTGGAATCCCTATTGCTGATAAGTTTGAAGACTCCATTGATAAAGAAGCTTGGTTGTCTAAGCATCATTTAGATCCAAACAAACCAACTATCTTAATGTCAGCAGGTGCATTTGGAGTTTCTAAAGGTTTCGATTATATGATTAATGAAATCTTAGAAAAAAGTCCTCACTCTCAAATAGTGATGATATGCGGACGTAGTAAAGAACTGAAACGCTCTTTAAAAGCAAAATTCAAACATAATCCAAACGTTTTAATTTTGGGTTATACCGACTATATGAATGAATGGATGGCTTCAAGTCAATTGATGATTACTAAACCAGGTGGAATTACAATTTCTGAAGGACTCACTCGTTGCATTCCAATGATTTTCTTAAATCCAGCACCTGGTCAAGAACTTGAAAATGCTCATTATTTCGAAGATAAAGGGTTCGGTAAAATTGCTGACACACCAAATGAAGCCATCGATATCGTATCTCATTTAACAAATCATGAAGACAGACTAGAAGCTATGACTAATCAAATGCGATTATCAAAAGTAAGTTATTCTACTCAGAAGCTATGTAGAGATTTATTAGATTTAATTGGTCACTCATCTCAACCAGAAGAAATCTACGGAAAGGTTCCTTTATATGCAAGATTCTTCGTTAAATAATTACTCCAATAACAAAAATTTTGTTATTATGTTAGTTATTTTATTCTTAATGGAATTTGCACGAGGCATGTACATACTTAGCTATATTAACTTCTTGCCAACAGTGACGTCGATTGCAATCGCAATTACTTCATTTGCATTTTCTATACATTTTATAGCTGATGCAGCAACAAATTTTGTTATCGGATTTTTACTTAAGAAATTTGGTGCAAAGATTGTTTTAACTGCAGGCTTTTTACTCGCATTTGTAAGTTTGTTTCTAGTCATCTGGTTCCCAGCATCACCATTCGTAATCATATTTAGTTCTATTATGCTAGGAATAGCCGTTAGTCCGATATGGGTCATCATGTTATCAAGTGTTGAAGAGAATAATCGTGGTAAGCAAATGGGGTATGTATACTTCTCATGGTTACTAGGTTTATTAGTCGGCATGGTCGTAATGAACTTGTTAATCAAAGTACACCCTACTCACTTTGCTTTCATGATGTCTCTCGTAGTTCTTATCGCATGGGTATTATATTATTTTGTTAATATACAATTAACGAATTATAATACGAAACCTGTCTCAGAACAGCTTAAACAAATCGTTGATGTTACAAAACGACATCTCGTATTATTTCCTGGGATATTACTACAAGGTGCAGCAATTTCAGCATTAGTGCCTATACTTCCTAAATACGCTACAAAAGTAATCAAAGTTTCTACCGTTGAATACACTATTGCAATCATTATAGGTGGTATTGGTTGTGCATTTTCAATGTTGTTCTTATCAAAGATTATTGATAATAATAGTCGTGGATTTATGTATACCATTATCTTTGGTGGTTTCATATTATATACGTTATTAATATTTGCTTTATCATTGTTAACTAATATCTACTTAGTTTGGGTAATAGGTCTCTTTATTGGATTAATGTATGGAATACTTTTACCTGCGTGGAATACTTTTATGGCTGGTCATATTAATCCTGAAGAACAAGAAGAAACTTGGGGCGTATTTAATAGTGTTCAAGGGTTTGGATCTATGATTGGACCATTAGTTGGTGGATTAATCACTCAATTTACAAATAATTTAAATAATACATTTTACTTCTCAGCTATGATTTTCCTATCTTTAGCTGTATTCTATGGTTATTACTTTATAAGTAGTAGACAAAAAAGGAAATAAAGTATTTCGAAGCCTATTGATGAATTTTCATGGATAGGCTTTTCTTTGGCTTAATGTACTTCTTTTTTCATTTGAGATAAAACATAAAAATCCGCTACAAAAAAAGGATGAATCGACACCCCTGTACAATTCATCCAATCATTTATATTAATTATCCTAACTCAAATGTTTCTACTACTGTCCATTTATCGTCTTCTTCACTATATTGTAATAAAGAAAGTTCGTTAATTGTCTCTTTATGGTCTACCCCTGCTAATTTTACTTGACCATAGATATCTTCAAATTCTTGACTTGATAAGCCTTGTGCAATTGTAAAGTGCGGAACAAATGGATGTTCAGCCTTACCATAAAACTCGTCAGTATTGAATTGATCAAAAAGTTTTTCTAAAGAATCAGTTTTAGCTACTTTGAAGTAAATAACATTAGTTGTTGGTGCAAAACTTGAAGCTTTCGTTGCATGAACATCAACTGGTTGAATGTCACTAATACGTTTTTTCACTTCTTCTTTAATAGAATCTAATTCATTATCATCAATTTCAAATTGAGATTTAATTGTTATATGAGGCATGATTTGTGCATAATGCGTATCATAGCGTTTACGATAAGCATTCACCTCTTCTTGGAATGACTTAGACGGAACTAATGCTAATCCTAGAATCATTTAAATTCCTCCTTTGTTTAACATATTTCCATTATATCAAAATTTTTTGAAAACCGTTACTTTTAAAGTGAAAACAATTACATTTCTGAAATATCTACATTTAGTAAGATTTATATTTATAGCCTTCACTAATAGAGTATAAATATTAGGGAGAACGCTTAATCTAGAATGACATCACTCAAGAAATATTCAAGAATATCTCCTAATAATGGTTTCCATGATTTCCAACTATGCCCACCCTCGAACTCAGTATAGTAATAATCAACATCATAATCTTTAATAAGGTCAGCTAATTCACGGTTAGGCGTAAGAAAATTAGCACGTTTACCATTTGTAGGTAATGTGAAGTCTTCCTCTTCTAAGCCAATTGCGTGCCACAGTGTAAGTTGATTTCTATTATCACAATTAACTACTTTTTGTTTAACATTATCGTCATACATTGGGCTTAGCATTGCTGCCTGACTAAATATAGTTGGATATGTTAGAGCAGTCATTAAAGCGATACTACCAGCCAAACTATCTCCAATTAACAATCGAGCATTACCTACTTTATAAGTTGGAAAAGTAGAATCAATAAAAGGTAATATTTCTTTACCAATTGCTTGAACTGTCAAATGTGAACGACTGCCTGATGGATGAAACTCTTCTCGTCGTTTATCAATATCTTCATAATGAAACCCGACGATAATTGCTCTTTGAATAGAATTATCCTTTCTCAACTGTTCGTATGTACGTTGAATTCTACCGAATCTTAAGAAATCTAATCCATCAAAGCATATAATAACTTGATACTTAAACAACTCAGTATATTCTTCAGGTAAATAAATGGAGAGTGTTTCATCTCTATCTAGAATGTCACTGTGTATTACTTTTTTATTTATTTTTCCAGCGTTAAACTCTGTCATATGCGTATGCCCCCTCATAGTAGTATTATCATTGTATCAAGACTTGTAACACATTTAAATTCTCTAAAATGATTTTAAGCAGAATCCTCAGTATCTTATTACTAATTTTCAAGATATGGAGAACCTTTTAAAAAAATTAAGCGAAAGCTGTTTCATAGCGCCTTTAACTATGATTTATAAAGTATTTTCCCTTTTTTAAGATATGGTTTTAAGATATACTTATTAAGAATAAATAAAAGTATTACTATAGGAGGAAAGAGGTTTATGTTAAATAAAGTTTGGTTTAGAACCGGCATATTTATTATCATGCTGCTCATACTCATCAAACTATTTATGGAAGTACATGAAGTATTTACACCTATTGCGACGATTATCGGCTCTGTATTCCTTCCATTCCTAATCAGTGGTTTTCTATTTTACATATGTTTACCTTTTCAAAATATTTTGGAAAGATGGGGATTTCCACGTTGGGCAAGTATTTTAACGATATTTATCGGGTTAATTGCAATTATAGCAATTGTGGTTTCATTTATCGCACCGATTATTATTTCGAATATTAATAATTTAATTAAACAGACACCAGCGTTACAAAAAGAAGCTGAACATATTATTAATTTCTCTTTAAAACAAATGGACAAATTACCTGATGATGTGACTCATCGTATTAATAAGGCTGTTAGATCTGTAGGTGATGGCGCAACATCAGTTTTATCTAACTCAGTCACTTACATTACATCATTCATTTCAACAGTTTTCTTATTAATCATGGTACCTTTCTTCTTAATTTATATGTTGAAAGATCATGAGAAATTTATTCCAGCTATAGGGAAATTTTTCAAAGGTGAACGAAAAGTATTCATCGTAGATTTATTAAAAGATTTAAACTTCACTTTAAAATCATATATTCAAGGTCAAGTAACAGTCAGTGTGATTCTAGGTATTATTCTTTACATCGGTTATACAATCATAGGATTACCATACACACCATTACTTGTTTTATTTGCAGGTGTGGCAAATTTAATTCCTTTCCTAGGTCCATGGCTCTCATTTACACCCGCGGCTATTCTTGGCATCATTGAAGGCCCAACAACATTTATATGGGTTTGTGTTGTTACATTAATAGCACAACAACTTGAAGGAAACGTAATTACTCCTAATGTTATGGGTAAATCATTAAGTATTCACCCACTTACAATTATTGTTGTTATCTTAGCTGCAGGAGATTTAGGTGGATTTACATTAATTCTAATAGCTGTTCCATTATATGCAGTAATTAAAACATTAGTTAGCAACATCTTTAAATATCGTCAAAGAATTATTGATAAAGCAAACAGTGACGTTAAAGATATTAAATAAACAGTTCCAACATCGCTTACTTTTTTCGAGTAAGTGATGTTTTTTATTGAAAACGTCTAAACCCACTAATGCAATATCACTAACACTTCAATTTAACAACGGCATACTTAATGTATCGTTAATAAGCAATATTAAAAAGCGATTGAGTCAATTACTCAACCGCTTCAAATATTATGCATTGTTATTTAATTGCGTGGAACCCACTGTCAACATGGATATTTTCACCAGTTACACCGCTTGATAAATCACTTAATAAGTAAGCTGCCGTTTTACCTACTTCTTCTTGATCAACGTTTCGTTTTAATGGTGCACGTTCTTCAATCTCTTTAAGGATTGTATTGAAGCCACCTACACCCTTCGCGCTTAGAGTACGAAGTGGTCCTGCAGAAATAGCATTCACACGAATATTATCTTCACCTAAATCAAGCGCTAAATATTTAACATTTGCTTCTAAGCTTGCTTTAGCAACACCCATGACGTTGTAGTTTTGAACAGCAAACTCACCACCAAGATAAGTTGTTGCAACGATACTTCCACCTTCTGGCATAAGCTTTTTAGCTTCATGCGCAACGATTGTTAAAGAATAAGAACTAATATCTTGTGCAAGTAAGAAGCCATCACGTGAAGTTTCATTGAAGCGTCCTCTTAAGTCTTCCATATTAGCAAACGCAATTGAATGATAAACGCCGTCAATATTTCCTACTTCTTCACCAATTTTAGCGAAACCATTAATAACATCTTCATCACTTTGTACGTCAATTTGATATAAATAATGTTCAGATTGATTTAATTGTTCTAATAATTTTTCTAATTCTTTACGGCTACGATCTTTACGATATGTAAATACTAACTTTGCACCTAATTTGTCTAATACCTTAGCTACACCAAATCCGATACTACGTTTGTTTGCAATACCCATGATGACATATGTTTTGTTCTCTAAATTTAACATTACAGTATAACTCCTTAATAAAAATCAATTCTTTTTTCAACGGTTATAAAATTGTTTCTTAAATAACCCTTCTACCATAATTAGTTTAACACTTTTAGTACCTGATAATAAAGTATTTTAGACCTTGATTAATGTTCAGACAATGTGGTTTATTCTATGATAAACAAATATAAGAATATAGAAAATTTAGAAGTTTGTAACTCAAGTTCTACACTCCTAATAGCGCAATAAATTATCGAAACTGGATTAATAATAATTAAGCCTACAATTGGATTGGTTTAAAATCCAATTATAGGCGTTAATACTAATGTTTGTTTTCTAACTTCCACCTTAAAGATATTTAAAGCTGTAGATTTAATAATAGAATTCTAATTCTTGTTTAAGTTCATCAACGTATTCTTTTGAACCAGTCACAATAAGACGATCTTTATAACGTAGTTGTGTATCACCATGAGGTACTAATGATTCATTATTACGTACTATTCGTACGAATATGATGTCGCCTCCAAATGGGAAATTACGCAGTTGTATATTTTCATAATGATGATTTAACATTTGAATTTCGTAAAGAGATGTTTCTACATTGCTTAAAAGGTTTAGCATATTTGGAGTTTCGATCAAACCTTTTAGTAAAATTTTATTACTTAGATAATTACTAAACACCTCAATGCCTTGCGCTTTAATTTCCGCGTCTTCATTAGAGCTTTCTAATCTACAAATCACACGGTCGACACCGTATTTCTTTGCCATTAATGCTACATTCCTATTAATATCATCATCATTAGTTGCGCATACTACGATGTCTTTTTCGAATAAACCTAAACGAGCTAATAAACTCTCTTCATAATCGGCAATTTCTACCATTGTAATTTCGTCAGATAATTTTCTGCTATCACTTAAATCCTTACGGTAATATAACGAAATATTATACAACTGTGATGTTAAATTTTGAGCAATCGGAATAGTTAACTGATTCTTACCAATTAAACTCACTTCAATTCGACGATTAACCTCATTGGGTATTGGGAACAACTTTTTAAAAACGATAGGCACAAATACACAAGTAATGACCGCACTTAAAATTAATATACCTGAGGTCTCAGCTGAAATCGTTTTAAGTTGTTCTGCGATTTTCGCAGCCGCTATGACTAAAGATAAAGTTGAAGTTAATAAAAATGCTGAAGCAATCGTCGTTTTAGTATCAAACCAACGTTTTATAAATAAAACTGGGATAAGCTTTGACACTACAAAAGCTATGATGAGCACTGGAATAATTAAGAGCAGAGATGGTTCTTTAATTAAAGATGGTATATTGAGATCTACACCCACCATAATAAAGAATATTGGAATAAAGAATCCATATCCAAATGAATCTAATTTTTCCACCATTTCTTCATCGGGATTTAATAATGAGACAACAACACCGGCTAGGAATGCACCTAGAATATACTCTGCACCTACACCTTCAGCAAGTGCTACTAATAAAATTATTAATGCAAAGACTGCACGAATCCCAATTTGAGTTGTGCCATCCATTAACTTTTGTAAAAATGACATGCGTTTAAATACGCCACCGAGTATGTAGAAAATAATTGTAAATACTATGAGTATTCCAGTTAACCATATCGTACTGCCTCCATGGCCATTAATAGCGCCATAAACAGTTAATAAAAGCATCGTTACAAGATCAGCTAAAACTGCAACTAAAAGTATAAATTGACCTATTGTTGTACGCATGATATTCATTTCTTTAAGTGTTGGTACGACAACGCCTAAAGAAATAGTTGATATAATGATGACCATTAATAATACATCATCTACTAAACCTAACCATTTAAAAGCGTAAGCCAAGATGATAGAAATCAACATGATAAAACCAAATACAGTTAAAGCTAAATTTAAATGACTTGGTAAATTCTTTTCTTGTTTATTCTTTCCTTGTCTAGAACGTGAATCTTTTTTAAATGCTTTAAAATCAATTTCCAATCCACTTAAAAACATTAAAAATATAAAGCCTAAAGTAGATAATATGTTTAGTACAGAATCTCTTTCCACAATATTAAGGAAAGAATGACCTATGACAATACCCATTAAGATTTCTGCCACTACCACAGGCAGAAAATTAATGTTAAGTCGGTTAACGATAATAGGAGTTAAAAATGCAGCAACAACTACGATAACTAATGATAAAAACTCCATGCGACCTCCTAAGTTAAATATGACATAAATGATGTTGCTAAACCGAAGTAAATTAACATACTTACAATATCATTTATAGTAGTAATGAAAGGACCACTTGCAACTGCTGGGTCTATTTTAAATTTATTCATGATTAATGGAATCATAGAGCCAACTAATGTTCCGACAGTCATTGCACATGTAAGGCTGCCTCCAACTATTAGTGCTAATAAAGGTTGTCTATATATAACTACAATAATTAAGAATAGTACCACTGAACAAACTAAACCAGATAAAAATCCACTTCCAGCTTCTCTTAAAGCTATTTTAAATTTACTTTGTTCATTAATTTCACCAGTAGAAATATTACGTACTGAAACGGCTAAGGATTGAGTACCTGAATTACCAGACATACCACTAATAATTGGAATAAACGCAGCTAATAAAGCGACTTGAGATAATGTATCTTCAAAACTTCCTAAAATAGTAGCAGTAATCATTCCTAAGAAAGTTAAGACAATTAGCCAAGGAAGTCGTTTACTGGCTGTTTTGATAACTGAATCACTTGTAGAGTCAATATCAGATACACCGGCTAAACGAGAGTAGTCTTCACTTGCCTCTTCATCCATTACGTCTAAAATATCATCAATAGTAATGATACCTAATAGGTGGTTCTGATAATCAACAACTGGCACTGCAATAAAATCATAATCTCTTATGACCTGAGCAACATCTTCTTGGTCATCAGCCACATTCACACTAATGACACGTTCGCTCATCACATCTTCGATATAAGAATCATTTTCAGCAGTTATCAAATCTCTTAAAGAGAAAACTCCTACCAGTTGTCCCGCTTCATTAACAGCGAAAATAACATAAATCGTTTCAGCATCAGGTGCTTGTTCTTTTACATGCATTAACGCTTCTTTCACTGGTGTTGTGGATTTTAATGAGATATATTCCGTTGTCATGATACCGCCAGCTGTATCTTCTTCGTAATGTAATAAAGCTTTTATTTCATTAGCTTCATCTTTATCCATTAATGTTAGTAAGCTAGCGACTTTAGATTTTGATAATTTATTTAAAATATCAACTGAGTTATCATAAGACATTTCCTCTAATACATGACTTGCATAATTGGCATTAATTTTATCGAAAAGTTCTTCGTAATCTTCATCATCAATATCTAATTGATCAAAGAAATTAGCAACTTCTTTAGGTGATAAGAACTCAAATATTTTTTGTCTATTATTATCATCCGTGTCTTCAAAGTATTCACTTTGATCGTAATTATGCATTGCTAAAAATTCATCTCTAAATTGGTCGATGTCATTTCCATCTAATAATCTATTTAATAATTCTTCATCATATACGTCTTCGCGCACTTTATCTTTAATCTCTGTGTCGTTAGACAATATTCACACCTCCAAAGCATATTTATTATAGCACGTTAAATAATTGAATTAATTGTTTGTAATCAACATTTATTGTGATTTTATTATGTTTTATGGGATGAACGAACTTAAGTGAACAACATTGTAAACTTTGCCCCTCAACTAGACGATGTATGCCACCATATAAATCATCTCCTACTATTGGGTGACCCATAAATTGGAAATGAACTCTGATTTGATGGGTTCGTCCTGTATGAAGTTTCACTTTACATAAACTCAAGTTATTATTTTGAGCGATAGTGTAATAACTAGTCTTAGCATATTTTCCTTTGTCAGAGACTTTTCTTGTAATAATACTTTCGTTGTCTCTAGCAATTGGTGCTTCTATAACACCTTCAGATTGAGTACGACCATAAGCTAAACATATATATTCTTTTTCAAATTTCACCTTTGAAAATAAATGATGAATGTGTCCAAACTTGGCAAATAAGACGAGCCCTGATGTATTACGATCTAATCTAGTAACAATGTGCGGATTTGTCTGCTCATCTTTATTCATCAAATAAGCTAATACTTGCTCTACTAAACTCTCATGAGGATGTTCCCTTGAAGGTGCACAGTTTTGTAATTGAGGTTTATTAACTATAAGTATAAATTCATCTTCGTATACGATATCTAAAGGTTTTGGATAAGGTAACAAATTTGAACTCGGTGTTTCAATTGGCATATGAACTTCAAAGTGATCTCCGATAGCCATCTCTTTTCTAACTGTTACAGAACGTCCATTTACAGATAAAGCGCCATTATGTTTAATGGCGCTAATCGTCTTTTTAGAGTAATCATTTCTCTGTAAGAAAGATTTAACAGTTTCTGATTTCTCGATAACATATTTGAAAATCATCTTTCATCATCACTTGATATGAATGAATCATGAACTCTTTTCCAAAAAGGAAATGGTCGAAATCTAGCAAACCTTACTTTTTCATTTGCTACTCTAAATTGAATGGCATTTACATTTTTATGTTTAATACTTACGTGATCAATAGTTGTCCTAATCGTGTCATGATTAACAGGCGTAATTAAACAAGTATGATGTTTAGGTAGAACTAAAGGAGATCCTACTGTTCTAAAAACCCTATTATTAATAGAAGCTATTTCAGCAATTTGCATTGCTTCTAATGATGGATGTATAAGCGCTCCGCCTAAGGCTTTATTGTAAGCAGTTGAACCAGACGGTGTTGATATACATAATCCATCTCCCCTAAATCGCTCAAAATGTTTACCACGTATATTAACGTCCACAACTAATGTTGAACCATTTTCTGTTTTCATTGTAGCTTCATTTAAAGCAAGATATCGTGTTTCATATCCATTGTCGTTATACCTCACAATTAGTTCTAATAATGGATATTCTATCACTTGAAATTCAGTATTATTTATTTCAATAATCAACTTCTCAACTTCATGAGGTAACCAGTCTGCATAAAAACCTAAATGACCGGTGTGAATTCCTACAAAGGCGACTTTTGATAACATATGA
Organism: Staphylococcus sp. HMSC067F07; assembly: GCF_001837405.1. NCBI lineage: Bacteria > Bacillati > Bacillota > Bacilli > Caryophanales > Staphylococcaceae > Staphylococcus > Staphylococcus sp. HMSC067F07. The sequence goes on from NZ_KV832237.1 coordinate 473,137, forward strand.
CTATATTGATGAAATGCCTGTAGTAACGTTCCATCACCACCAACAGATATGACAATTTCAGGATTTTCACTATCCTCTACCATTTGAAAATCCTTCATATGATTAATCATTTTATGCTTTAATGCATTCGATTTCGAATCACCTTTAGTTAGGATTGTATAACGCATCATCTACACCTCATTAGTCATTTTCATGTTTCTTCGCACGTTTCTGAGTATAATACTTCTGTGCCTCTTGAATTTCATCTTTTATTTCAGACATTTCTTCATCTAATAAATATGCTGCTTCTGCTGCTCTTTCCAAACGATGTTGTATTTCATCAGGATAGTCTCCATCGTATTTATAACGAAGAGTATGTTCTATTGTAGCCCAGAAATTCATAGCTAACGTTCTTATTTGAATCTCAGCTAGAATATGTTTTTGTCCGTTTAATGTTTCAATAGGATATTTAATAATTACATGATAGGAACGATAGCCACTTTCTTTAGTATTACGGATATAATCTCGTTCTTCTACGACTTTGAAGTCTCTTCGTTGCCTTAATATATTAACAACAATATCAATATCATCCACGAACTGGCACATCATTCTTAATCCAGCAATGTCATACATTTCTTCATGTAAGCGGTCGAACGGAATACCTCTTTTATTTGCCTTATCGATAACACTTGATATAGGTTTAACTCTTCCTGTAACAAACTCGATAGGTGACGTGTGTTCACCTACTTCATATTGCTTACGCAAACCTTTAAGTTTTACCTTTAATTCATCTACCGCTTGTTTATAAGGTGTTAAAAATTGATCCCACTGGTTCATTTTGTTTCACTCCGCTTCACTCTAGTTCGAAAGTTTTTTCAACAGCTGAAACAAACTCCTTACCATAGTTATTATTTCCTTCAATATTTTCTAATATGTAATCTAGTTCTTCTTGGAAATGTTTCAATTCTAAATCGTTATTGATGATAATCTTCTTATCTCTATTTTCATGTAACAGTGACCATGTCTCTTGCACAAAGATTAGATAAGAATACGATTCACCGTCATCTAATAGATATGCGAATCCATAATTATCACTATCAACAAGCATTTGTCCAACTTCCTCTAGACCATCTGTTGGGTCCTCTGAGAAGCAATAAATGCCATCATCTTTAACTTTAATTTCATTTATATAAATACGCATGCCCGTCTTCCTCCTTATTCCATACTAGTTTAACATAATATACGCTTACAAAACACGCCACAACTTGCATTGAAATCTTAGATTAAATTACAGATTTTCATTTTCTTTCAAGTAATTTATATATTCCGAAGTCTACATACGTTATAAGTTAATTTTCAGAGTTAAAACGACTTCACAAAATTTTTCACAAACTTAAATGTGCTATTAAATTACTTTAATTTATAGAAGAAATTCGTCATAATTGTAAATGCTTTAAATATGAACAAAAGTAAATGATTGAGGTGTTTACAATGGCAACAAATAATGAAATTGAGTTCAAACAAATCTTAACCAAAGATTTGTACGATAAAATTTTTAACACTTATTTTAAAAATGAAAAACCATTTAGCCAAACTAATTATTATATTGATACTATAGATTTTAAACTTAAAGATCATCGTTCAGCATTACGTATCAGAGTTAAAGATAATACATATGAAATGACTTTGAAGGTACCTGCTGAAGTTGGATTAATGGAGTATAACCACGCAACTGATATTAAACCAAAGATGAATGATTCAATATCAAACTCCAAACTACCAGATGATATAAGAAATATTATTGAAGGACAATTTAATGTTTTAGACGAAGAATTAGTTATTTTAGGGGATTTAACAACTTATAGAATAGAAACTCAATATCAAAACGAATTACTTGTATTAGATAAAAGTGAATACCTAAATAAAGTTGACTACGAACTTGAATATGAAGTTAGTTCGTACGATGAAGGTTATGAAAAGTTTAAACAATTACTTCAGGAATTCGATATAAAACATAAAAAACCTTTAAATAAAGTACAAAGATTCTTTGAAGAAAAGAAAAAAGCAAGTGATAAATAGCAATATGTTCCGAAAAGGCAAATTACTTTCAAATGTAAAAATTCATGTTATATTAGATATATATTAATGGAACACGGTGATATTATGTCTAAAACACCTTATGAGTTAGTAGGTCAAGACGCTCTGTATCAAATGATTGACTATTTCTATTATCTAGTCGAAAGAGATAATCGTATTAATTATTTATTTCCAGGGGACTTTAATGAAACAAGCCGAAAGCAGAAACAGTTTTTAACTCAATTTCTTGGTGGCCCTGACTTATATACTCAAGAACATGGACACCCCATGTTAAAAAGAAGACATATGGAATTTACAATTACTGAATATGAGCGAGATGCATGGTTAGAAAATATGTATACTGCGATTCAATATGCAAATTTCCCTGCAGGTGTTGGTGAGTATTTATTTGAAAGATTACGCTTAACTGCAAACCACATGGTAAATTCCGAAAAATAATTGTAGGTGAAAATACATGGCTGAAGAATTAAGAATATTGGATAACAAGAGTCGTGAAGATGCTAATCTATCACCTGTAAGTAAAATAGAAATTTATTCTTTTTTTGATCCTTTTAGCAAAGAATGTTTTAAGCTATCAGCTATATTATCAAAATTAAGAATTGAATATAATCAATATATCCGAGTAAGACACATTTTAAACCCTTCCTTGAAAGTTTTAACTAAGTGTCAGGCTCAAAGTACATCGGATTTCGATAACATTGCTCTGGCATATAAAGCAGCTGAATTACAAGGACGTTTGAGGGCTGAAAGATTTATTCATTTAATGCAAAATGAAATCATACCTAAACGCGATATCATTACCGAAGATATGATTTGCGATTGTATTAATAATGCAGGTATTGATTATCAAGTATTTAAGGAAGATTTACAGAAGAGCAAGCTTACTGATAGCCTAAAGGTAGATCTCCATATTGCTAGAGAAATGGACATTGAGCAAGCGCCCTCTCTTGTTTTCTTTAGTGAAGACGTCCAAGAAGAAGGTTTAAAAGTTGAAGGTCTATACCCATATCATATCTATACTTACATCATAAACGAATTAATGGGAAAACCTATTGAGAAGAATCTTCCACCTAAATTAGAAGTGTACATTCAAAAGAAACAATTAGTAACGATGGAAGAACTTTTAACCATTTACGAGTGGCCAGAAAAGTTACTTAATAAAGAATTAAAAAAACTTTCCTTACAACAAAAAGTTGAGAAATTACAATATCCAGAAGGCGATTTTTGGAAATCAAAAATGCCTTAATAACTTAATGTAAAAAGACGGCTAGTAAAATAAAACTAGCCGTCTTTTAGTATTTATATTGAAAATCATCTTATACTCTTTTATGTATAGGAACTGCATAATTTACACATCAGAAAATAGTATTTTAAAATTAAATATAAAAAAACGCCGTGTCTGATTACACGACGCTAAACAAAGGGGATGGGAGAAATTTTTCACTTCAAACAAAGGGGTATGTTTGTTATGTGATTAATTTCATGTTCATAATATAACACGGTGCATACCCCTTTTCAACCTTTGTTTAATTATATACATAAATTGTCACAATCTGTTCAAATTGAAAGCGAATACACTCGTACTAAGCTTTCATAAGTTTTTCAAATGCATCTAATTTTTGTTCAAATACTTCACACGCTTCTTCAATAGGTTTAGGTGTAGTCATATCTACGCCTGCATTTTTTAGAATTTCTATTGGATAGTTTGAGCTACCTTTTTTCAAGAATTCATTAATATATCTTTCTACAGCTGGTTTACCTTCTGATAAAATTTGATGACTTAAACTTTGTGCTGCACTATAACCTGTAGCGTATTGATATACATAATAATTCATATAGAAGTGTGGTATACGTGACCATTCTTTACTAATATCTTCATCTGTTTCAACAGCATCTCCGAAGTATTGCTTATTAAGCTTCGCATACTCTTCATTCATTCGGTTAGGTGTTAATGGTTCGCCCGCCTCTTCGATTTGGTGAATTTTATGTTCAAATTCAGCAAACATAGTTTGACGGAATAAAGTAGCTCTAAAGCGTTCTAATTCTTGATTTAACAATAACAATCGACGCTGGTCGTCTAAATGTTTATCCATATAGTCACTTAAAAGCGCTTCGTTACATGTAGATGCGACTTCTGCAACGAATATCGTATAATCACTTAAGTTTGAAGGTTGATTTTGACGACTGAAATAACTATGAGCTGAATGACCAAATTCATGTACTAAAGTGTATAAATCAGAAACAGTATCTGACCAATTTAATAAAATGAAAGGATTTGTAAGATGCGCTCCTGAAGAATAACCTCCAGAGCGTTTACCTTTATTTTCATAGACGTCAACCCATCGATTGTCTAAACCTTCTTTAACAACGTTTAAATATTCTTCGCCCATTGGTTCTAGTGCTTTTAACATCCACGATTTAGCTTCTTCGTATGGCATATCAAATTTCACATCTTTAACTAGAGGTGTGTAGAGATCATACATTTTTAAATCTTCAATACCTAATAACTCTTTTCTTAATTTAGTGTATCTGTGAAGTAATGGAAGATACTTATGCACTGTTTTGACTAAATTATCATATACAGCCTCTGGGATATGATTGTTACTTAAAGCACGCTCACGAGCTGAATTATAATGATGAGTTCGAGCATTAAATACATTTTTCTTCACTTCTCCTGCTAGCGTTGCACCTAGTGTATTGTTATGTGAACCGTAAGCTTTATATACATTTCTAAATGCTGATTCTCTTAATTTACGATCATCAGACTCTAAATATTTTATAAAAGTACCTTGCGTTAACGGATGTGCTTCCCCATCTTTATCAATGGCGTCCTCAAATTCTAAGTCTGCGTTACTAAACATTCCATAAACATTTGAAGGTGTAGATAAAGCATCTTGTGCTTCTGTTAATAGTTTCTCTGTGTCTGCATCTAAAATGTGTGGACGTTTCTCGTTAATTAATTTTAAGTCGAACTCATATTGTTTTAATTTATCAAATGAGGAAACAAATTGTTCAATAGTAGATTGATCTAACTGTAAAATTTCAGGCACTAAAAAGCTCCATGCAGAACTGTATTTAATTAATAATTGATGTGCACGCGCTTCTAGACCAGTATATTTATCATTAGCAGTATCTTGGTCTTGCTTCAAATGAGCATAGACATAGACTTTTTCAAGTTTAGTTCCTAATTCATCTTCAAGTGCTAAGGCATTATATAAAGTTTCAGCACTATCACCTAAATGTCCTTTGAATTGTTCTTCCTTACCTAACTCATTCTCTACTTCCTTGAACGCCTCCTCAAAAGCCTCGTCGTTTTCGAAAATCGTCGTTAAGTCCCATGTATACTCAGGATATTTACGTTCCTGCTCTTCTCTTGTTAATTGTTGACTCATAAAGTAAACCTCCTTGATTATATCAATAATATAATTTTCTCATTTTAGGATTGGTTTTGCACGCTTAAACATCTGTTATAATACATTTTCTCGAAGTCATTTAACAAATCTTTTAATATAGTCAACTTATGATACTTATGGTATGCGAAATATCTGAATTTAATGATAGACATTAATAAGTCACAACTTTGATGTCTGTCATATTTACGTCTTAATAATAGATAATTGAGTTGCCATTCAACTGGGTGTGTTTCAATATATATTTGATTTGGAAATATAAAACCTGTATTTATACATACTTCATTATCATTCATTTGTAGCTGATATATTGCACTTAGAGTTGGTTCAAGAACCGAATTTTTCCTTCTACACTGTAGAATATAATTATTGATTGTTCTTTTAGATAATTTATAGATTTGTGCTTGTTCTGATTGATATGTATTGAAAAGTTGTTTAATTTGTATGGTATGTTTTTTGCAAATAAATTTTTTTCCAGCGATATTTTGAAGGTGCGTGTAAATTATGAGTCTTGATTTTGTGAAGTCCCAGGTTATTAGGGTACGATGAATAGGATTAATAAAAGTAGTTTGAAATTGTGTAAGTTCAATAAAATCCCCTCTTTTTTTCACATCATTGATTATCCAATAAACCTTTAAGCCTATACTTTTTAAACCAAGGGTGCTTTCAATTATTTCAGTCGTACTAATTGTGGAACACTGAATTTCGATGGCGTGTCTTTGGTTAATCACTAAATCAGGATATTGCTTGATACATTTAAAAAAGGGTTCAATATCAACATCATAATTTATTGCTTCAAATTTTTGTGCTAATAGCATTTTTAATTGGTAATGATTATACGTTTCAGCTTTATAACAAAGTCTAGTACTTTTAACTTTATGTGCAAAATGAGGTATAACTTTAACTCCATGTCGTAATATAACTTCCCCTAGACAATAAGGACACCGATATATTTGATTTCTCTTCGCATTTTTCGCTAAAACTCGCTCATTCATTCTATTCATTGCTATTAACATTTCATCACCTCATATATAACAACGAGGAGAACAAAATTTTTACTTTAAAAATTTATAAAAAAAACAAGGCACCTTAATTTGGTACCTTGTGAGATAAATCGTGTTATTCTTCTGAGTCTGTAAAATATCTACGAACTTGAGAAGTAACATTATGACTCATGATAATTTTGGCATAGTCATTTAAGTATACTTCCGTTTTATCTGTTGGATAAGCAAACTCTAATAATTGACTATAGCTATCATTAATAGTTTCTTGGCTTACAGAGTCATCAAAATGAACTGAATAATAGTAGTGATTATCAATCATATATAATAAATCTTCATATTCAGTAGTATTTTGGTTATTATGATATGCATAATTAATAACATGTTCTAAATCATCAAATTTAACAATTACAGTTCTTACGTTAGCACGTTTATGAGTTCGTTGATTATTTGCCTGTTGTTCAGCTTTTTTCTGTTGTTGACGTTGCTCAAATAATTCTTCTAAATTATCTTCACCATCTAAGGTTTGTGCTAATAATTCATTCACTTGATCATCAAATTGATCATTTGTATTTTCATCTGACATGTTCATTGCGTCTTCATTTTTAGATTTAGAGATGGTCACTTCCACGCCTTTTTCAAAAGCATGTACTTGAATCCATAATGGACCTTCTACCACGAAATCTTCTTCTTCGTTAATTTCATCCATCATTGACCAGAAGAATTCTTCACCGCGTTTACGGTTAGTCCATAAGTCTTCACGATTAAATCCTCGTGCTTCAATGTCGCTATATGTTATAAACAATTTAACTGTTGTGTCATCAACGCGTTCTATTCTCATATCATCTCACTCCTTACAGTCGATGAATAGTAACCATATTGTATTAGAACGGAACGTAAATTACAATCTATTTGTTTGATTAAATTTAACTAATTTTAATCGGTAATCTATATTCACATATTCCCTATTTATTTAACAAAAAACTACTACTTTAGAAGGTACTATAACATGCAAAAAACAACACTATTAACAATGAATAGTGTTGTTCTTAATCTTTAAGTAAAGTGATAATATCACATAGTTATGTTAGTTATTAATCAACTAAACGTTGTGCTTCTTGTAATTGGAACGTACGAACTTTTCTTGATAAGAAACGTCTAATTTCATCTTCGTTATATCCAACTTGCAAGCGTTTGTCGTCTAAGATAATAGGACGACGTAATAATCCTGGGTTATCTTGAATAATAGAATATAAATCTTGTAAAGGTAAAGAATCAATATCTACATTCAATTTTTGATATGTTTTAGAACGAGTTGAAATAATTTCATCTGTTCCGTCTTCAGTCATTTTTAAAATTTGTTTAATTTCATCAATTGTTAAATGTTCAGAAAAAATGTTACGCTCCGTATATGGAATGTCATGTTCTTGTAACCATGCTTTCGCTTTACGGCAAGATGTGCAACTTGGTGAAGTAAATAATGTTACCATACATCTCACTCTCCTATAGAATGAATTAAATTCATTATTTTAATATTATTATCGATTTAAGAAATTGAATTTTTAAGCTTTCTTAATCTTACACTTAATAGTATAACTATCTAAGATTAAAATTAAATGAGAAAATCCTAATTTTTCTGAGAAATCTTGAAATTCATCAAATTTTTTAATTCGCTTTTAGTATATACCCAGTTATATTAATATTTTAACACAACTTACATTTTAACGAAATACTGTTATAATGTTATCTAAACAATATTAATTAGAAAGTAGGCATCTAATATGGAAACTTTATTTTCAGGAATTCAACCGAGTGGTATTCCTACTATCGGCAACTACATAGGTGCGTTAAAACAATTTGTAGATGTACAAGATGACTATGATTGTTTTTTCTGTATTGTTGACCAACATGCCATAACGGTACCACAAGATCGTTTGAAATTACGTAAACAAATTCGTCAATTAGCAGCAATATATTTAGCTACAGGAATTGACTCAGATAAATCTACTTTATTTATTCAATCTGAAGTCCCTGCACACGTACAAGCTGGTTGGATGCTTACAACAATTGCTTCTATTGGTGAACTTGAACGTATGACACAATTTAAAGATAAAGCACAAAAACGGGTTGATGGTGTACCAGCAGGATTATTAACATATCCACCTCTTATGGCTGCAGATATAGTAATTTATAACACTAACATTGTTCCAGTTGGCGATGATCAAAAGCAACATATGGAACTTACCCGTAATTTAGTAGATCGTTTTAATAGTCGTTATAATGATGTCTTAGTAAAACCAGAAATTCGCATGCCTAAAGTTGGAGGACGTGTGATGAGTTTACAAGACCCAACTAAGAAAATGAGTAAAAGTGATGATAATCAGAAAAACTTTATTTCACTACTCGATGAGCCAAATGTTGCAGCAAAAAAAATTAAAAGTGCCGTAACGGATTCTGATGGCATTATTAAATTCGATCGTGAAAATAAACCAGGTGTTTCAAATCTTTTATCTATATATTCAGGTCTAACTGATGAACCTATTAAAGATATTGAAGTTAGATACGAAGGTGAAGGTTATGGCAAATTTAAAGGTGACTTAGCAGAGATCGTTAAAGACTTCTTGATTAATTTCCAAGAGAAATATGAGAACTTTTACAATTCTGATGATTTAGATGACATCTTGGATAAAGGGCGAGACAAAGCTCATAAAGCTTCATTTAAAACATTGAAAAAAATGGAAAAAGCTATGGGATTAGGACGTAAAAGATAATATAAAATAAAAAAGTTACTGGAAAGGAAAGTTCCAGTAACTTTTTTTATAAACTTTTATTTTCTTCCTTTAGGATTAAATGCATCTTTGAGTCCCTCTCCGACAAAATTGATACTCAAAATAGTCAAAGTTATCATTAAAGCAGGAGGCATCCATATCCATGGTTTACCACTTAATACATCTCCCTCTTGTGCATCACTCAACATATTTCCCCAAGAAGGAATAGACTTACTTATACCAAATCCTAGAAAGCTAAGCCCTGATTCTACAACTATCATACCTGCAAAAGTTAATGTTGCTTGTACAATTACGACACTTAAAATATTAGGTAATAAATGCTTTAGTATAATTTTATAGGTAGGTGTTCCAATTGATTGTGCAGCTAAAAAGTATTCATTCTCTTTTTCTTGCAAAACTTTTCCCCTAACAAGTCTAGCAATACCACCCCAACTCAGTATTATGATTACAAATACTAAAATAATTGCTGAACCATAGGGATTTTTTATTTTATCTCCTAATGCTGCATTGAGTACTATTGCAAAAATTAGAAATGGAAATAACATAACAAACTCTGTAATTCTCATTAGAACAGTATCTAATACTCCACCAAAATACCCAGAAATAACGCCAATTGATATTCCAATTAAAAGCATTCCTACCGTAGACGTAAACCCTATAGTAAGAGAAATCCTACCCGCATATAACAATCTACTGAAGTTATCTCTGCCACCAGCATCAGTACCAAGCAAATTTTCAATAGACATATCACCTTTTATATTTAATAAATCTTATTTATTAATTGGTAAAGGAGCTATTAAAGGAGCAATAATAGATATGATTGCAACAATTATTAAAAATGATAAAGAAATCATCGCAAGTTTGTTATGATAAAATTTCTTCATAGAAATTTTAAAAGGTGAATTTGGTTTTTTCTTCAAGATAATCATCCTCTCATTAATTACTTCGTATTCGTGGATCAACAAAGCCATACGTAATATCTGAAATTAAGTTTCCTAGCAAACCTAAAAATGAGAAAAATAATGTCATTGCCATCATAACTGGGTAATCTTGTCCTGTTACTGACTCTAAAAACAATTTTCCAATACCGTTATAAGAGAAAATAGTTTCTGTAATTACAGCTCCACCCAATATACTAACTATGTCAGCCCCTAGAAAAGTAATTATTGGAATTAAAGAATTTCTCAAAATATGCTTCATATAAATTCGATTTGTAGAAAGTCCTTTAGATCGAGCAGTTAATACATAATCTTTTTGCGAATTTTCAATAATATCATTACGTAAATATTGTATATAACCTGCAGTAGATAACAATCCCAATGTAACCGCTGGTAAAATCGTATGATAAAGCTTGTTTATATAGTATGAGAACGTACCTTCTTGAACATTAATATCAACAGAACCTTGGAAAGGAAATAAATTTAATTGAAAGGCAAAGAAAAATATTGCAAATACACCTGCTATAAAAGAAGGAATAGCTAGCATTATGTAGTTAAATACTTGTATTGAGTAATCACTAATCGTATATGCATATCTTCCAGATACTATTCCTAAAGTAAAAGAAATAATATAGGTAATAATGAGAGATACACTACCTAAAAGAATGGTATTGGGTAGTCTCTCTTTAATGAGATCCATTACTGGTCTTTTATACTTGATTGATTCACCAAAATCTCCATGAATAATATTATTTGCCCATCTAATATATTGTTGTGGTATTGAGTCATTAAGACCTAATTTTTCTCGTTGAGCATCTAATGCTTCTTGTTTAATATTCGTACCATGTTGTCCTGAAAAAGGATCACCCGGTTGTATAATTGCTAATGCAAAAACTACCATCGAAATTATAATGAGCAATGGAATCATTAGACCTAGTCTTTTTATTATTAACTTAAACATTAGCTACACTCCCTACATGGTTTGGATAAAAACAAGCTACTTGATGATCTTTAATTATTTCTTTCAGTTTAGGTTTCTCTCTCCTACATTTATCTTGAACCAAAGGGCATCTAGTTTGGAAAGGACATCCACTTGGTGGATTACTTGGTGAAGGTAACTCTCCCTTCAAGATTACTCTGTTCTTTTTTTCTTGATTAAATTGAGGTATAGAAGAAATGAGTGCTTGTGTATAAGGATGTAAAGGTTTTGTATAAATTTCTTCATGAGAAGCTATTTCAACCATATTACCTAAATACATGACACCTATGATGTCACTAATGTGTTTAACTACACTTAAATCATGTGCAATAAAAAGATAACTTAATTTAAATTCATCTTGTAAATCTTTTAAAATATTTAATACTTGAGATTGAACCGACACATCTAATGCACTTACCGGTTCGTCGGCAACTATTAGCTTCGGTCTTAGAGCAATAGCTCTTGCTATTCCAATACGTTGTCGCTGTCCTCCTGAAAATTCATGAGCATACTTAAAGTATGCTTCTTCACTAAGACCTACACATTTTAATAAATGCACAACTTCTTTCTTTACTTCTGCTTTAGAGACTTTTTTATAATTAAGTAGTGGTTCAGCAATAATGTTTCCAACCATTTGCATAGGATTTAATGATGCATAGGGATCTTGAAATATCATTTGAAAATTTTGACGAGCTTCTCTTAAATTCTTTCCTTTCAAATGAGTAATATTTTCCCCACATAACTTAATGTCTCCACTCGTAACATTTTCTAACCTCACAATTGTCTTACCAATAGTTGATTTCCCACATCCTGACTCTCCCACTAAGCCAAATGTTTGTCCTTCTTTGATAGAAAATGAAATGTCATCTACAGCTTTAACATATTGATTTTTTTGAAATAAACCAGTTTTTAATTCATAGTATTTTTTTACATTTTGCACATCTAATATGTTATTCATGATGTTCTTCCTCACTTTGATTTTGATATAAATGGCAACGAACTAGAGAACTATCAACATGAGTAATTTTCGGACATTGAGAGTCACATACTTCAATCTTTTCATCACATCTATTAGCAAATCTGCACTTATCTAACTGAAAATCAGTGATAGATGGTACGATTCCTTCAATAGTTTCTAATCTATCCCGTTCATCTTCTAAAGTAGGAATTGTTTTTAATAATTTTTTTGTATAAGGATGTTTAGGCTTGTTTAGTATAGATTTTAAATCTCCATATTCTACAATTTGATCTGCGTACATTACCATTACTTTATCGCAAAATTCCGAAACTACACTTAAATCGTGAGTAATTAAAATAATAGACATTTGAGTATCATTTTGTATATTTTTTAATAAATCTAATATTTGAGCTTGTATAGTTACATCTAATGCAGTAGTTGGTTCATCTGCAATTAATAATTTAGGTGAACAACAAATGGCCATAGCTATCATAACCCTTTGTCTCATACCACCTGAAAGTTGATGAGGATAACTATTAAGCACCTCATCCTGTCTAGAAATTCCAACTTTCAAAAGTAATTCCTTAGCTTCTTTATAGGCTTCTTTTTTAGATTTCTTCTGATGCACTAATATACTCTCAATTATTTGATTCTTTATTTTAAAAACTGGGTTTAATGCTGTCATTGGTTCTTGAAATATCATTCCAATATCGTTACCTCTAATATTTAAGAATTCCTTCTCGCTATATTTATCTATTCTTTTTCCTTCAAAAAGAACTTCACCATTAGTAATTTTTGAAATCTTTTCAGGTAATAATTTGATAATTGATTTATTTAGTATAGATTTCCCACATCCAGATTCACCAACGATACCCAAAACTTCTCCTTTATCTAATTTAAAGCTTACTTTATCGATAGTTGGAAACCATTGCTTATTAATTAGAAGTGATGTTTCAAGTTCCTTAACTTCTAAAAGATGCTCCATTCTTATCCCCCCTTAAAAATAAACCCCGACATTTGGTCGAGGTTTACTTAAATTAATTATCTTTTGTCACTTTATAGAATTGTGCTTCAGTACCTAATTGAATATCATAATTGCGTACTTTATTATTAGTTATAGCGATTGATTTCATCTGTAGCATAGGCAGAGCTGGTAGTTCCTCATTCATATATTGTTGCCATTTAACATAAAGTTCTTTACGTTTCTTTTCATCTGTGCCAACTTTATCGAAATCTAAAGCATCATCTAAAAGCTTATCTGATTTTGGTAGAACGGTTCTCATTTCATTTTGAGGTCTATCAGTATGATATAAGTCTGAAGGATCTGGATCAGTTCCACCCGCCCAACTTCTGAAATAAACTTCCATATTTTTAGAGGCATCGGCTAAGTCATCATTATATTTACCAAATTCAACTAATTTTACTTTAGTTTTTAAACCAACTTTTTCCCAAAAATCTTTAATAGCTGCTGTTCTAGGTTCAAAAGTAGGATTTGTTCCAGCGTAATGTTTGAGGTTAATTACAAAAGGTTTTCCATTTGGATCTTCTCTGAAACCATCCCCATCTCTATCTTTATAACCTAACTTATCTAAGATTTTTTTAGATTTTTCAGGATCATATTTGTAATCTTTTAAATCTTTAGGATCAGCTGCAATCCATTCCGTACTTGGAACAAATGAGTTAATTACTGAACCATAACCATTAAAGAATGCTTTAACCCACTTTTCTCTGTCTATCGCATATAATAAAGCCTGTCTTAGCTCTTTATTCTCGTATTTTGGTCTAACTTTTCCAGTTTTGTTTTTAGCTTTATCATAATCATGAGAAACAAAGCCAATAATTGCATAATCTAGACTTGGAGTAGATAAAACTTTTAAATTGTTTTTAGATTTTTTAGCTTCTTTAGCCATGGGTCCAGTGGCGTCATCAACTAAATCAATATCTCCTTTTTCTAAAGCTTTAATCATTTGCGGTTGATCTACTACTTTTAATTCAATCTTATCTAGAGCTGGTTTTCCTTGCCAATAATCATCAAATCTTTCTAACTGAATAGCTTCTCCAGCCACTATTTTTTTAACTTTGTAAGGACCAATTCCAATAGGATGCTTACGTATTTTGTCAGATTTAGACAAATCTTTTACTGGTATATCACTAAGATATTTTTTACTTAGTAACGGTCCGCCAACAAATCCTGTAAGATAGTTAAGTTTTTTCTTATCAAATGTAACTTCCATAGTATAGTTGTCTAATTTTTTTAAACCACTAATATGATCTGCTTTTCCTTCATGTACTTCTTTTGCTCCTTTAATATTTTCCACAGAAGGATAGTATTGACCATCATAATCTTTATTAGCTAATACATCTAAAGTATAAATCCAATCATCTATAGTAAATTCATTACCATCATGCCATTTGATTCCTTTTTTAATCTTAAACTCAATCTTTTTACCAGGATCTATATCTTTCCATGATGCGATATATGGTTTTGGTTTAATTTTTTTATCAATTTTCATTAAAGCTTCATTGAAATAACTTTCAACTGTAAAATCTGTGTGATCAGAACTTAGTACAGAAGAATAAACTCCAGTTGGCGCGGCTGGCATTCCAACTTTCAAGACTCCGCCTTTATGCTCGGACGAAGCTGTCTTACTCTCATCACTAGATGCATCTTCTTGTTTACCTTTACCACAGCCACTAAGCACTAGTATAATCACTAAAAATAAACTTAAATACTTAAAGCATTTTTTCATCCAATTCCCTCCTGTTGATTCTTAGTTGCTTTTTACAGTTTACTATTAATAAATTATATTACAAGTGTATTTTTAGAATATTCTGTTAATTTATTTACTAAGTATCTTCACTAATTTTAAAATTAAAATCATTGAATTTATATGAATAGTTTAAATATAAGTCTCCTTATTTCTCCTTAGTTTCCATTAATATTTAGGAAACCTGTAGGATTGATAATTTTGTGAGATGTAAAGATTCAAAACTCGTAGAAAGATTTATTATAAGACTGTAGTATAAAGAGAAACCTATTAAATTATAAAATATATGTCCTTGGTAATTAAAATTGTTATTTCTTTTTCCATATAAAAAATCTTCAAGTGAGCCATCTATAAACTCACTTGAAGATTTTTATTTATGTTCAATTAGTCTTGAAATTTCTTAAATACTAATACAGCGTTATGTCCACCGAAGCCTAAACTATTACTCATAGCGTAAGTAATATCTAAGTCTTCAGCTTTATTAGGAACGAAATCTAAATCGCATTCTTCATCTGGTGTGACCGCGTGAATGGTAGGTGCGACTTTAGAGTCTCTAATTGATAGTGCTGAGAAGATGGCTTCAATACCACCTGTTGCACCTAATAAGTGACCGGTCATTGATTTTGTTGAACTTACTTTTAGAGATTTTGCAGCTTCTCCAAATGTATTTTGGATAGCTTTAACTTCATATAAATCGCCTACAGGCGTACTCGTACCATGCGCGTTTAAGTATTGAACGTCTTTTGCTTCAATACCTGCATCGTCTAAGGCAGCTTGCATAGCTCTTGAACCGCCTTCACCTTCTGGAGCTGGTGCTGTGATATGATATGCATCTCCAGTAGAACCATAACCAACGATTTCAGCATAAATTTCAGCTCCACGCGCTTTAGCAGAATCTAATGATTCTATAACCACGATACCTGCACCTTCACCCATGACAAAACCATCACGGCCTTCTTGGAATGGGCGACAAGCTGTTTCTTTATCATCATTTGTAGATAAAGCTCGACTTGCGCTAAACCCAGCAATTGCCATGTGAGTAATTGGAGCTTCAGTACCACCTGTAATCATCGCATCAGCGTCACCACGTTGGATGATTTTAAATGCTTCACCAATTGAATTCGTACCAGTTGCACAAGCTGTAACCGTAGCACCATTCGGACCTTTAGCACCTAAGTCTATTGAAACTTGTCCAGTAGCCATGTCAGGAATTAACATTGGTACAAAGAACGGGCTTACTCGACGTGGTCCTCTTTCAACGAGTGTAGTATGCGCAGTTTCAAATGTTTCCATGCCACCAATACCAGAACCAATCCAAACACCAATTCTATTAGCTGTTTGATCATTGATATCTAACTTCGCATCTTGTACCGCTTCTCTCGCAGCAACAACGGCATATTGTGTGAAACGATCCATACGACGTGCTTCTTTTTTATCAATATGATCTTCAATATTAAAGTCCTTTAGCTCACCTGCAAGATGAACATTATATTTTTCGGTATCTAAACGTGTAATTTTATCGATACCATTTACTCCTTTTAATGCGTTTGCCCATGTTGTTTTAGCATCGTTACCGATTGGAGATAAGGCTCCGATACCCGTTATAACAACTCTATTATTTTTACTCATACGTTATCCTCCTATTTTCCCCATTTGATAACGATTGCGCCCCATGTTAAGCCTCCGCCGAAGCCAACTAAGACTAAAGTATCGTCATCTTTAATTTTTCCGTTTTGTAACTCTTGATTGATACTTAAAGGTATAGAAGCAGCTGAAGTATTACCATATTTATTCACCGAAACACTCATTTTCTCTTTTTCTATACCCAATCTCTCTCTCGCAGATTCCATAATGCGAATATTTGCTTGATGAGGGATAAATAAATCAATGTCATCTGACGTTAAACCTGCTTTATCTACTACACGTGTTGATGCATCACCCATGATTCTTACAGCAAATTTAAATACTTCTCTGCCATTCATTTTTAATTTACCAGTTTCTTTGTCTAAATATAAATATTTTCCACCGCTACCATCAGAACCCATTTCATAACTGATGATTCCACGGCCTTCAGAAACTTCACCCATCACTACTGCACCAGCACCATCACCAAATAAGACAGCAGTTGAACGGTCAGTTAAATCCGTTATTTTGGATAGTTTGTCAGCACCTACAACTAATATATTTTTATAATCACCAGATTGAATATATTGTTTAGCAGTAATCATTGAATACATAAATCCAGAACAAGCAGCAAGTTGATCCATAGTTGCTACTTTGCCAGTTCCTAAACGTTCTTGTAGTATATTAGCTACGCTTGGAAACGGCATATCACCTGTTGCAGTTGCTACAATAATCATGTCTATATCTTCTGGTTGAATACCAGCATCTTCAATTGCTTTAACACTCGCATTGTACGCTAAGTCAGATGTGTCTTGATCTTCATCTGCCCAGTGTCTTTCTTTAATACCAGTCATTTTAGAAATCCATTCATCTGAAGTTTCTAAAAATTGTTCAAAATAGGCATTGTCTACAATGTTTTCCGGAGCATAAGCACCGAAACCTTTAATACCCACGTTCATGGTCGTACACCTTCTTAAATAAATTTTTAATACCAGGTATTAATTTAACACATTTTTGTTTTCAAACTCAAGTAGATTCATTTTTATACCTCTTTTCAAAAGTAGCGTTTTAGGCTTATCTATGACCTCAAAACCTTTAAATAGCTTAAGTGATTAATAACAACAATTTGCTCATAATAATTGTATGATATCCTTAATCCTAAAAAGGTTAAAATTATAGGACTTAATCCTTGATTACTACTATACAAACTTAAATATTTCACTTAAAATAGAGTTATCGATTTTATAAGCGGAGGTTATAGGCAATGAAGTACCTCATGACATTTATTTGGGCAGTATTATTGCTTGAAATGGTTAACTTCGTATTGAATAGCCTTAACAGTGGTCCAGCGCTTAATGTAATTAATCCAATCATTATGGCTGTTGTATTCACAATTTTTATCGCTATTTTAGGTGCGGTTATGAAACCAAGCAAAGGTTCAGATCAATACGATTCATAGTAATATTTATAAAAAGACGAGATACGATGACTTAATTGTTCATACGTATTCTCGTCTTTTTTTACCAAAATGGAGTTTTATTATTGTTTATGAGGAAGATGCCCTATCCCTTAAACTTTTCTACCTACTAAATTAATTTTTGCTTTATCTAATAATTTAGAATCAACTTGATGTAATAATTCATTTAAATAGAAAGTATTTTTTAAATTAAGCTTTTCACTTAAAGCATAAACTACAAGTTCATAGTAATGATCTTTATCTGTAGGCGTAGGCCCTACATAATGATTTTCAATATCTGAAAAGTCTTCAGCTAATAAACCTGTTGCAAAGCTGTTCTTACCTTGTACAAAGTCACCTTTAATTCTAGAAAGGTCTTCAACAATATCTATTGTATCGCTATTTACTCTCACGTTAGCAACTGCCCAATGAATCCATGGGAAGCCACATACTGGAATAGCGTCATAATCTATTAATGTCCAAGCAAGATATTTTGTACCGAATGGTAAATCTTCTACAGTAAATGGAAAAGATTTAATTGGGTTATTATGTATTAGTTGAGTATGTTGTGCACCTGCAGCATAGTCATAAGGTATAATGTTGTTGTTAAAATTAGTGTTGATTTTCATGTTGTCTTCTCCTTAGTAATAAAATTATTATTATATAAATGATATAAAGCATCAATATATACAACAGAACTTATTGAATGGATCCGAGAGAATATAAATAACCACCTAATATAAAAAAAGATGTATTTATAATGAAGTATAAGTTTTCAGCATTATTTAAAACTTGCTTTAAATAAGAAGTATTTGATATTCCTTTTATAGTTTGAGGTCGGGTTAATCCTGAAGATATACCTAAAAATACCATACTTATTAAAATTAATTTTATTTGACCAGTAAAAAAATAACACTAAAAACGCTAATAAAGATATCTCCGGAAGATATTTAAAGTTTAAATATTCTATTAAATATTTAGAAGCTAAGTACCCAGATATAGTATAGCAAGATAATATATAAACGATTTCAACTTATTAATTAATAAATCAGAACATATTGTTCCTCCTGACTCATATACTTATATTTATTATAGAAAGAAAACCAAATATTTGGAGAATTTTATTGATACATTTAAATCATTTATAAAGAAAGAGCAACTTTAAAAAATAAATCCAAGAAAGTGACTTGCACACACTTTCTTGGATCTTTGTTTGATTCATTCTATTTCATTAAATATTTTCTGCTTTTTCAACGTCAAATTGTAATTCATTGTCAGAATTTAAATCTACTTTAATTGTTGTACCTTCAGGTAGGCTTTCTTTAATCATCATGCGGGCAAGTGGTGTTTCAATTTGTCTTTGAACGAAACGTTTTAATGGTCTTGCACCGAATTGTGGTTCATAAGCTTCTTCACCTAACCATTTTTTTGCTTCATCAGATACTTTAATTGTAATACGTTGGTCCATTAAACGAATATTTAATTGAGTTAAGATTTTATCGACAATCATACTCATATCACTAACTGATAATGGTTTAAATAATACAATATCATCCATACGGTTTAAGATTTCAGGTTTGAAATAAGCATGTAAACTATCCATTACCGCTTTCTCAGTACTTTCGCTAATTTCTCCAGCGTCTTTAACGTTTTCAAGTAAAACTTGTGATCCAATATTACTTGTCATGATGATAATTGTATTTTTGAAATCAACACTGCGTCCTTTAGAGTCAGTAAGTCGACCTTCATCTAATATTTGAAGTAGCACATTGAAGACATCGCTGTGCGCTTTTTCTACTTCATCTAATAAAATAACTGAATAAGGATTTCGTCTAACTGCTTCAGTTAATTGTCCGCCTTCATCATGACCAACATAGCCTGGAGGGGCACCAATCAAACGAGAGACTGCATGTTTTTCCATATATTCACTCATATCAATTCGAATCATGTGTTTTTCAGAATCAAATAGTGAAGCAGCAAGTGATTTAGCTAATTCAGTTTTACCTACACCTGTTGGTCCTAAGAATAAGAAGCTACCAATAGGTCTATTTGGATCTTTGATACCTGCACGTGCTCTAACTACTGCATCAGAAACCAAGTCTACTGCTTTGTCTTGGCCAACGACACGTTCGTGCAAGATGTCACTTAAGCTAAGAAGTTTTTCTCTTTCAGTTTCTACAAGTTTAGATACTGGAATACCTGTCCATTGGCTTACAATATCTCCAATTTCTTCATCTGATACAACTTCACGAATCATTCTTTCGCTATCCTCACCTGTCTCGTCTTGGTAAGCCTCTTCGAATTCTTTTAATTCTTTTTCTAATTGAGGAATTGTACCATATTGTAGTTCGGCAGCTTTTTCAAGATCACCTTTAGTTTGAGCATCTTCTAAAGCTTGTCGGCTACGGTCTAATTCAGCACGTTTTTCTTGTACTTTAGCAATTTTTTCTTTTTCTTGTTCTACTCGAGATTGTAAAGATGCTTGTTTTTCTTTTTCATTAGATAACTCTTCTTGCAATTCCTCTAAACGATGTTTACTTGCATTGTCTGATTCGTTTTTTAAAGCACTTTCTTCAATTTCTAATTGCATTACACGACGGTTGACTTGGTCTAATTCAGTTGGGTTAGATCCCATTTCAGTGCGAATTGTAGCGCAAGCTTGATCGACTAAGTCAATTGCTTTATCAGGTAAGAATCTATCAGTTATATATCTATCGGATAATTCTGCAGCTGCAACTAAAGCGCGGTCTTGAATACGCACACCATGATAAACTTCATAGCGTTCTTTCAAACCACGTAAAATGGATATAGTATCTTCTACATCAGGTTCACTCACACCAACTTTTTGGAATCGACGTTCTAAAGCGGAATCTTTCTCAATATATTCTCGATACTCATTAAGTGTAGTTGCTCCAATACAATGCAATTCACCACGTGCTAACATTGGTTTAAGCATATTTCCGGCATCCATTGCACCATCAGTTTTGCCAGCGCCTACTAACATGTGAATTTCGTCAATGAAGAGAATAATTCGACCTTCTGATTCTTTTACTTCTTTAAGCACAGCTTTAAGTCGTTCTTCGAATTCCCCTCTATATTTCGCTCCAGCTACTAAGGCACTTAAATCTAATTCGAAAATGGTTTTATCTAACAATGATTCTGGAACGTCTTTTTTAACTATACGTTGTGCTAGACCTTCAACTATAGCTGTTTTACCTACACCAGGCTCACCAATAAGTACGGGATTGTTTTTAGTTTTACGACTTAAAATACGGATAGAGTTACGTATTTCTTCATCTCTACCAATAACAGGATCCATTTTTCCTTGGCGAACTTCTTCTACTAAGTCTCGACCATATTTTTCTAAAGCTTCGTAATTTACTTCAGGATTTTGAGATGTCACATGATTTCCTCCTCTAATTTTAGTAATGATTTCTTTAATAACTTCTGTTTTATTTCCAACATGTTGTTGAGTCGTTTCATCAATATCCATTGCTGCACGCAATAAATGTTCCATAGAAATAAATTCATCATCATATTCTTTCATATAAGTTTCAGCTTTATTTAGTAAATCATTCGCTTTTTGACTTATATACTGACCATATTGAACATTATCGCCTTGTACTGTTGGATAATTTTTTAATTTATTTTCATAAGCTTTCGTTAATTGATCAACATCAATATTTGCTCTTTCTAATACACTTTTAAACAAACTTTCATTTTCTTCTAAAGCAGCTTTTAATAAAGCTTCGATTTCAATATTTTGTAATTCATATTCTTTGCTTGCTTCAACGGCTTTTTGTAAAGCTCCTTGAACAGCATACGTCATTTGATTAATATCCAATTGTTATCACCTCTATTATTTAGAGTAGGTCAAAATCGATTTTTGACTTTGACTTTCTTTGACCTTAATTACATTATAGACCTTCTTTACTTTTAATTCAATAATTTACACTTACTTTTTGACCTTTTTATTTTTTTCTTGAAATAGATATTCATATTCATCACTCTCATTTTTACCACAAAAAGAAACTAGCCTAACGTAATTTATACGTCAAACTAGTTCCTTATTTTAAGCTATTTCTTTTTCATATTTTTTAGAATGTCATCAGTGAGTGCTTCAACACCACTATTTTCAAGGTGAATACCATCAGGAGCAAAATACTCTGTACGCCCCTCTGACCGTTGATACCAATCAACAAGTTTTACATTTTTATGTTTTTTAGCAGCATCAGCCATTAATTCATTTACATGGCCTTCATATGAACGAGGTACTCTAGTGTTCACGAGATACACTTGAGCTTTACCAAATTTTTCGATTAAATTATCAAGTTGATCTTCAGTAAAATCACCATTTGTACCTAATTCAAGGACAACTTGATCTGAAGGCTGATTATAATGTTTATAATTACTATCTACTAAAGGTAATGCTTGATATAAATTTCTTCCTACTTTACCGTCAATATTTGCTTTAGGAACTCTAGATTTAAATTGCTCACCTATATCTACCATGACCGAGTCACCAATTAGCAATGGTTTAATATTAGAATATACTTCATCCTCTTTACCCTCTTCAGTTCTTCCGTCAGCAGTAAGTTTAATGTCATCGATAGGTAACATACGGATAAGATATTTATCATTTTCGCTAGTGTTAAATGTTTGCGCTTTATCATTAATGTTATCTTTACCTAATTTATCAAACGCACCTGCAAGTATTAAAATAAGTGGCAAAGCTAATACAATAGTAATAATTGTTCTAATAAACTGAGGCTTGAAACGTTTGTTTATAGCAAATGCTTTGAAACCTTGCTTTCTAAATGGTGTTTCGACGTATCGATAAGATAACTCAGCTAACGCTATCGTTAAAATGATATCAAGTAGATAGACATATATTGGTATTTGACCATCTATATAGTGACTATGGATAAAACTAATCACTGCAAAATGCCATAAATACAAGCTATATGAACGTTTGCCTATATAAACAAAAACTGGATTACCTAATACTTTAGAAACTAAAGTTGCAGGATGGACTACACTTGCTATAATAAACAAGGTCATCGTTGAAATAATATAAAATCCACCGTTATAAATCCAATCACTATCATCTTTAACGGTAAGGAATAGAATGAATAAAAATATTAACCCGACTATTCCAGCAGTATCAATTGTTGCTCTTAATGCTTTAGGTGGTTGAGTCTTGAGTTTAAATGGTGGCCACATAAATGCAAGAAGTACACCTAATAAAAGCGTTTGTAATCTGGTATCTGTACCAAAATAGACACGTGAGTGATTCATATGTGGCTGTGAGATAATTACCATCAATAAAAGTGATACTAATGATATAATCCAAAATATTACTACCACATTTCTATATTTCTTAATCGTAAGCAATAATAATATCAATATCGCAGGAAAGAACAAATAGAATTGTTCTTCAATAGCCAGTGACCACAGATGTTTTAATGGCATAAATGAAAATTGTTCAAAGTAATTAACATCTTTAGCAATATACCACCAGTTTGAAACATAGAATATCGCTGCAACAATATCATGTTTAACTCTTACAATATTATCCGGTTCAAGTATCAGTGTTGCAAGTCCAACAACAATTAGCAATGCTAAAACTGCGGGTAACAATCTCTTTATACGTCTAATCCAGAAATTTTTGAGATTAATTATTCCAGTTTCTTCGTATTCTTTTAATAATAAACTAGTAATTAAATAACCAGAAATTACGAAGAATGTATCCACTCCTAAAAAACCGCCAGTAAGCCATTTTTTATTTAAGTGATATATTATAATTCCAATAACAGCAATTGCTCGCAAACCATCAAGTCCAGGCATATAACGCATTTTTTTACCGCGTTGATGACCTTTCTTTAATTCTTTTTCCATTGTTAACATTCATTCCCTATAAGTAGTTAATTCGTTAGACAGTTAAATTGAGTTTTTTATAATTTCCCATGATAAAACAAATGCTTTTCAGTTCATCTAATACACTTCTTATTCAATTTTCCATACATATTAAATATTGAAAATTACTGTTTCATTCTTATTAACTTAATAAATTTATGTCAAATACCTCACATTTTCATTAAACATGCACTATATAACGCGCAAATCTAAACACTTTTATGCAAGAATTTTCATTTCCCGAAATGTAGTAAGTCTTATGTATTGTAATATATTTGTAACATTAATTCAATTTAAATAGTAATGTCAATTTATTAAAAATTTCTTAACTCACTTTAATCTTAAATAGCGCTATCATAAAAAATTTTATATGTTTAAACAAAAAAGAATAGCTACACATATTTTAAAAGTAAAAATGTGTAACTATTCCTAGTCATTTATTAGTTATCCAACACCGAGAGCAATCTTAGCATAACGAGACATCATGTCTTTATTCCAAGGCGGATTCCAAACAATGTTTACTTCTGTATCAGAAATCTCAGGAATTTCTGCTAATACACCTTTAATTTGTTCAATAATTTGTGGTCCTAAAGGACAGCCCATAGAAGTTAAAGTCATTTCAACTGTGCATAGACCTTCATCGTCTACATCAACTTTATATACTAAACCTAAATTGACAATATCAATGCCTAATTCAGGGTCGATTACCATTTCAAGAGCCCCTAGGATACTATCTTTTAATGCTTCCTCCATTAGTATCACCTCTTTAAAATTATCTTTATACTAATATATCAAATATCCGACAAAACGCCAATAAAATGCTATGATACTGTTACATGAACAATTGATACACAAGGAGTCTTATATGCAACCTTATTTAATTTGTCTAGATTTAGATGGAACATTATTAAATGACAACAAAGAAATCTCATCCTATACAAAACAAGTTTTAACTGAACTACAACAACGTGGCCATCATATTATGATTGCTACTGGTCGTCCATATAGAGCAAGTCAAATCTATTATCATGAATTAAATATGAATACACCGGTTGTCAATTTCAATGGCGCTTACGTCCATCATCCTAAAGCTAACGATTTTACTACAATACATGAAGTTTTAGATGTAGAAATTTCAAAAAATATAATAACTGCCCTTCAACAATCTCATGTTACAAATATCATAGCTGAAGTAAAAGATTATGTATTCATTAATAATCATGATCCACGCCTATTTGAAGGATTTTCAATGGGGAATCCTAAAATACAAACAGGTAATTTATTAGAGCAACTAACAGAACCTCCAACTTCTTTACTTGTTGAAGCAGAAGAAGATAATATTCCTAAAATAAAGGATATGTTAACTCATTTTTACGCTGAGAATATTGAACATCGTCGTTGGGGTGCACCATTTCCTGTTATAGAAATCGTTAAACGTGGTATTAATAAAGCACGAGGCATCAAATGCGTTAAACAGTATCTTAATGTCGCAGATGAACGAGTGATTGCTTTCGGTGATGAAGATAATGATATAGAAATGATTAAATATGCATCACATGGTATTGCAATGAATAACGGTTTACAGGAATTAAAAGATGTCGCAAATGATACGACATATAGTAATAACGAAGATGGTATAGGTCGCTATTTAAATGAGTTCTTTGATTTGAATATTCGTTATTATTAATAAGATAAGTATTAAAGGGGATGACATGGATGATGTATCCCTTTTTATTTTTTTAATTTTTTATAAAAGGAGTTCACAATTTGAATAAAATAATCATTATTGGTGCTGTTGCAGGCGGTGCAACTTGCGCTAGTCAGATTCGTCGTTTAGATAAAGAAAGCGAGATTATTGTATTTGAGAAAGATAGAGATATGAGCTTTGCTAACTGTGCCCTACCTTATTATATTGGTCAGCTTGTTACTGAAAGGGAAAAAGTATTAGCTTATACACCAGAATCATTTTATGATAAAAAGCAAATTAAAGTTAAAACCTATCATGAAGTAACTGAAATTAATGATAAGCATCAAACAGTCACTGTTGTGAATAGACAAACCGGAGAAACATTTGAAGAATCATATGACACGCTTATTTTAAGTCCTGGTGCTGGGGCTAATAATCTAGGATTTGATAGCAATATTTCATTTAATTTAAGAAATTTAGAAGATACTGATGCAATTGATCAGTTTATCTCTAATAACCATGCTAAAAACGCGTTGGTAGTCGGTGCTGGTTATATATCACTAGAAGTATTAGAGAACTTATATACCCGTGGGCTCGACGTCACATTAATTCATCGTTCAGAGCAAATTAATAAACTAATGGATCAAGATATGAATCACCCTATTATCGATGAATTAGAAAAAAGATATATCTCTTACAGATTTGACGAAGAAATCCATCAAATTAAAGGTAATGAAGTTACTTTTACATCTGGGATAACTGAAAAATACGACCTTATTATTGAAGGCGTAGGAACACATCCGCATTCGAACTTTATTAAATCTTCTAATATTCACTTAGATGATCACGGCTTCATACCAGTAAATGATAAATTTCAAACAAATATACCCAATATTTACGCTTTAGGTGATGTTATAACTTCATTTTATCGACATGTTGATTTACAAGCTCAAGTACCATTGGCATGGGGAGCACACAGAGGGGCTAGCATTATTGCAGAACAATTAGCTGGAGATAAATCAATTATATTTAAAGGGTATTTAGGATCTAATATTGTTAAATTCTTTGATTATACATTCGCAAGTGTGGGTGTTAAACCAAATGAACTTTCTCATTTTGATTATGAAATGGTAGAAGTTAAACAAGGAGCTCATGCTGGTTATTACCCAGGAAATACTCCCCTACATTTAAGAGTATATTATGACAAAACTTCACGTAAACTTTTACGCGCCGCTGCAGTTGGACAAGAAGGCGTAGATAAAAGAATTGATGTCTTGTCTATAGCAATGATGAACCATATGACAGTTGATGAATTAACAGAATTTGAAGTTGCTTATGCTCCACCATATAGTCACCCAAAAGATTTAATTAATATGATTGGTTACAAAGCTAGATAAAGCACATTTACATCGCTCATAACCTTGCTCTATCTAATAAAGTAATATTTAAAATCTATAATGTAACCAAAAGAACATAAAAAAACTGCGTACTATACAATGACGTATAGACGCAGTTTCTTGTTTTAATTACTTTAACCTAAACCAAACATTTTAGTTAATGGGCCCCATGGCAAGATGATGCCAATAGCCATTGTTATAATAATTAGCGCGATTGTAATCCAAAAGAATTTATGTCCTTCTTCTTTTTTCTTTCTTTTAGCTATGGTTACTTCCATTAAAGCAATAACCGCTAAACCACATAGCATTTTCAAAGTAAGTAACATATGGTTTCCACCATCGCCATGAGCTGCTGCGATAAATTCTTTAATTAATTCCCAGAAACCAGTAAATAATGTGAGTAACATAAATAGTCTTAATGCCATATGTAATGGTTTAAAGTAAGGTGAAGGACCTTGTATTTTTGAAAAGTTTAAATAAGTTGCGATAAATAATACTATTGCTAATACCCAACTTAAGATATGGACATGTAACATGCTTGTGTCCCCCCATATATTTATTTTCTCAACTATCATAACATATTTAGAAATTATAAATGTAGCAGCACTTTTAAATTTTATAACTCTATCATTTTGTATGTAGTTAGAAATATAAATGATGAGTTAACTCAAATCTAAAAAGCTGTCGATAAAAGTAATTTTATCGACAGCCTATCTATATACAACAAGCTTTTAAAATTTAGTAGTAATTAATTATTTTTCTGAAATGTAAGTCGTTAACGTACCAATGTTATCAATTGTAACTTTAACTTCATCACCAGGTTGCAAGAATTGTGGCGGTTCCATACCTGCTCCTACGCCTGCTGGTGTACCTGTCGCGATAATATCACCTGGATGTAGTGCTACATATTTAGAAATTTCTTCAATTAACTCATCAATTTTAAGAATCATTTGTCCAGTGTTACCATCTTGACGGATATCGTTGTTCACTTTAGTTACGATGTTAACATTTTCAGGGGTTGGTAATTCATCTTTAGTGACGATATAAGGTCCCATTGGACAGCCACCAGTTAAACTTTTAGATAAGAATGCTTGGTCATGCGCATTTTGAGCTGTGCGGTCAGTTATATCATTAATAATTGTATAACCATAGATATAATCTAAAGCTAAACCTTTAGGAATCTTCTCACCTGATTTACCAATGACAATACCAAGTTCACCTTCGTAATCTAATTGGTCTGTAATATCTTTATGATTAGGAATTGTTGATTCATCACCAGTTAAAGATGAAGCAGCTTTAGTAAATACATATAAACGTTCAACTTCATGATTTAATTCGCTCGCATGATCTTGGTAATTACGCCCAAATGCAATAACATTATTTGGAGGTGTAACTGGAGGTAAAAACTCTACATCATTAAACGAAATTTTAAACTCTGTTTCTCTACCGCTATCTTCAGCAGCCACAACTGCTTTACGTACTTGTTCTTGAAAATCTAAAGTCTGGTTTTGTTGTAATCCTTGTAGTAATGTTTTGGGATGAAAATCTTCTTCACCAAATTCAGCAAAAACCATTGGTAAATCCCAAACAGCATCTTCACGTTTAACTTTTACCCCGTATGAAGTTCTGTCATTGTGTTTGAATGATAAAAATTTCATTCATAATCAACTCCTCATCTATATCTTATTACATATTATAACTATATCTAAGTTCAAATAACAAACATATAAGTAAGAAAATTAAGAAATTTCTTAATAGGATATTTGATATCAATAAATAAAAACGCTACGTCATCATAAGCCTTACACTTATGACTGACATAGCGAATATTTATTCTAACTAATTGAAACACATTTTTATTCATCTATCTTTAACATACCAAATTTAAAGAAATATAGATAACCTTGAACCGGCTGTTTGAGTATAGTTTCTAACGTATTACGGTAATACTCCATTTGGATTTGATATTTCTGTTTGAGTTGTTGACCAATCTCATCATCAGTAATCCCTTTTCGTCGATTAAATGCATCTGTTTTATAATCAACGAAATAGTATTTTCCATCCTTTTGGAAAATTAAATCAATCATACCTTGGATAATTGAAACGTCTTGATTATCTTCAGGTAATTGATCGACCATAGCTTGATTAACTACAAACGGCAATTCAGTATACACTTTGTCTGCTTGTGCAATTTGCAAATACAAGGAACTTTCAATAAATCTCATAATATCATCATATTTAATATCAGCTTTGGCATCCTCTTCAATGATATTAAGTTGAATCAGCTTATCAACATATGAATCTAGCTCTTCTCTTGTTAATCCTGATTCATTAAAAGGGAGATGTTGCATGACTGTGTGCATTAACGTACCAATTTCGTTGGCTTTACGTTTCTTATTTTCACTCAAAAATCTAGGTCGCTCATATGTCGCTACGCCGATACGGTATTGTCTAACTCTATCATAATTTGTGTCACTTTCCTCAGTTTCAAGTTGACGTTTAAGTTCAGATACAGACTGCTTTGAAGGTTTCAAAGTATCATCTTGATAAGGGTATCTATATGCTAATTGATGGTGAATCTTAGCTTTTACGTCATCATTTCCACTGTTAATGTCGTCAATATCGTTAACTGTTCGACGTTCATTTTCAGGCGTGACCTCTTCTGTAGATACATCTTCGTAGTGATCAATTGTAATCGTTACGCGTGGTTTCACTTCAGAATTAAGTGTTTCAATATCTCGTTCGAATTTCTGATCATCAGGTAAAGATGCTGATTGATGTTTGGATAAAATACTGTAAATAAATTTAAATGAATTTTTAGCCGTCAAGCGCTCATTCACTGCAATAAGATCTGCAGATATAGGTAATTGTTCAAGTTCTGTCAATTCTTGTTCTTTTTTGACTCTACCTATTAAAATTAATTGTTCTTTAGCGCGAGTTAATGCTACATAAATAAGACGCATTTCTTCAGAAATATGCTCTTTTCTATTAATAGCGCGATAGGCTGCTGAGGATAATGATGGATAAACCATTTCTTTATCAGTATCATAATAATCCATTCCCAATCCGTATTGTTGGTTTAGAATTACAGGCTGAGTCAGGTCTTTTTCATTGTATTTTTTAGAAAGTCCTGAATAAATAACGAACGGAAACTCTAATCCTTTACTACTATGAATGGTCATCATTCTAACAACATTATCATTTGGTCCAACTATATTTTCTTCACCGAAATCTCTTCCTCTATCAATCAATTCATCAATAAATCGAATAAATTGGAATAAACCTCTAAAGCTAGAGTTCTCAAACTCGATAGCCTTATTAATTAAGCCATAAAGGTTTGCACGTCGACCTTTACCACCAATAAGACCACTAAAGTACTGTATTACGAAATGGTCGTTATAAAATTTATCTATTAGCTGATAAACAGGTTGATTTTGACTATAATCTTGATAATTTTTTATATCTTTTATAAATCTTTGTAGTTTATGAACTAAATGAGTTTTAGAATTATCATCCTCAATATAATTTTGAATCGATTGATAAAAATAAATATCGTTAGGACTAACTACTCTAATTTCTGCTAATTCATCTTCAGTGAATTGATAAATAACTGAACGCATGAGTCCTACTAAATAAATATCTTGTAAGGGATTATCAACAGTTTTTAAAAATGATAAAACAAGTTGTACTTCAGTTTGTTCAAAATATCCTTTTTTACTTTTAACATGGAAGGGAATATCACTATTTTTAAAAGCTTGTTGCAAATTACGCGCATTATCAGTATTTCTCTCAAGTATTACAATATCTTTGAATGTTACACTTCTATATGTTCCAGTCTTCATATCAAATACTTGTTCATTTGCAATTATATCTTTTACTTGTTCTACGATGTAATTGGCTTCTTGCTCACTTCCAGTCAATTCACTCGTTTCTTTATCCGCTTCAATTAATGCACGAAGTTGTACAGGTTTATCAGTTTGATCGTATGGTGCTCCATAATATAATTGAGCCGCATCATCATATATTATTTCTCCTACGTTATCGTCCATCATATGTTTGAATAAATAATTTGTGGTAGACAGTACCTCTTGTCTAGAACGGAAGTTTTGAGATAGGTCGATGACCATACCTGTACCTTCCCCTTCACTAGTGAACCGATTATATTTCTCAATAAATAGACTTGGATCAGCTTGTCTAAATTTATAGATTGATTGCTTAACATCACCTACCATTAATAGGTTTCCGTTGTACTCTTCACCTGTTTTAATACAAGATAAAATCTTTTCTTGAACACGGTTTGTATCTTGATACTCATCCACTAGGATTTCTTCAAAATGTTCTTGATACGTTTTTGCGATATGTGAAGGCGTACCATCATCATTAGTGAGTATTTGCAAGGCAAAATGCTCATAATCTGCAAAGTCCAATAAATTACGACTTCGTTTTTGCTTGCTAAATTCCTCTATCACATCTTTTACGATTTGAGCTAAATAGGCTACTCTGGGAGCCAATTTCTGCATATCTAACTTCAAATCTTCAGCACTTCTTGAAAAATAATCATTTTTTACGTCACTAACTAGACTTTTGTATTTATCGTAATGTTTCTTAGCGTCATCTAACGCTTCTTCCATACCTTCATTTGCTTCTTTAATCTTTTTGGTAATTGAAGGGAAACGGCTCACAAATTCATGTGAGACCAATAATTCAGAATTAATCATGTCACCTTCGATCACTTTAGAAACAAAGCGGTGTTCATCTTCCACTACCTCTAATTGCTTTTCCACATTGTCGAGCATTGAGAACAAATTAAAACTTTTTATAATCTCTTCATAAGCAGCTTTAAGAAATATCATTGCCAAATCATTAAGTAATTTCAGCAATTGATCTTGTTGGCCTTCATTTTTATAAGGTTGAGATAACTGATCTAACCATTCGAATGGATTAGGATTCGCAATACTAAAGAAGTACAAACGTTTAATAATATTTCTAAATTGGTCATCATTTCTATCTGAGGATAATTGCTCAGTTAACTCGATAAAATCTGAGTCTAAAATGTCATAATGACGTTCAAGAACATCGTCAATTGTTTGATCCAATAATAAGACATTCTCAGCTTCACTACTTGTTCTAAAATTAGGATCAATATCTAAAACATCGTAATGTTGTTGAATTAATTTTAAACAAAAACTGTGTAATGTAGAAATTTGAGCCTGATGAATTTTAACACGTTGATTTTTTAAATGTTCATTTTCAGGTTCTGCAAGAGAAGCTTCTTGAATACGTTGATCTACGCGATGCTTCATTTCACGCGCACTTAAATTTGTAAATGTTACAACTAGTAAAAGATCAACGTCCATATTATCTCGGAGAATACGTTGAATAATACGTTCAACTAATACGGCAGTTTTACCTGAACCAGCGGCAGCAGCGACGAGTACATCTTGACCTTTAGCGTATATACTACGCCACTGTGCGTCAGTCCAAATTACGTCATTAGGTTTAGTTGGTATCATCACTGGTCACCACCTTCGTCAATCATATTTTGGATTAATTCTATAGGTTTAATAGACTCGTCTACAGTTCTATAGCGTTTACTATCTATCATACTATCCACATGGCATACTGACTGATAACTACAGAATTGACATGGTAAAGTATTTTTATATTTTAAAGGGGCTACCTCTGTATGGCCATCCATAATGTGAGTAGCCGTATCGATAAAGTTATTTTTGTTGTGCTGAATAAATTGACGAATAACGTTTTCATTCGCTACACGACTCGTATTCTTACTTATGGCACCTTTAGTAGTTAAACCAATTGGGGCGATATCTGAATTAAAACTTGGTTCCAAACGCTTATCTAAAGCATCTATTACTTCCTCATCACTATTTACAAGACCACTCATTTTGAAACTTTTAATTAGTTCTTTATTTAATTTATCTTCATCAATTTTAGACCAGTTATCAAATTTAATACGTGGTTCATGGACATGGAAATAAAGTAATCCACCAGGTTTAACGATATCAGTAAGTTCTAATCTATCTTTATTTTGTAAGACGATGTCCATGTAAGTCATCATTTGCATTTGCAAACCATAGTACACCTTCGTTAAATCTAAAGTCGCACTACCAGTTGAAGATTTATAATCAATGATATTTACATAACTGTGATCGCCTTTAGTATACGTATCAATCCGATCGATTTGACCTCTTATGTTAATTGGGATTCCCTGTTTAGTATGTAGAGGTTGCGTAACTAATTCATCTTTATTTCTAGGTGATTTTCGGAATCCTGTCTCAAACCTTTGCGGTATAAATTTTGAAAAGCCTGTTTGATACTTTAATGCATTTAAAGTTGTTTCTACTATAGAACCTATTCTTCTAGATAAATACTTATAGTAGGCTGTTGAATTCAATAAGTTGAATTGAACTTTAGGCAGTATCAACTCTAATGCTTCTTCAGTTAGCTCTTTAATCTTCTTACGATCTAAGTTTTTAAAGTCACCTTCTACACGGTCAGAAATATGTTTGAGCACTGAATGGAATATATCTCCTAAATCAAAGTTTTGTAATTCATATTTCGAACGTTCATTTAACCTTAAACCATGGGAGGCATAATGCTTAAATGGACATTGTTGATAGCCTTCAAAACGTGACACACTTGCATTAATAGTTGTTCCATACAATTGCTTTGTGAGTGTCTCATTTAATTGTACTGTTTCATTATCATAAGTTAGAGAAGTGATAAGATAATCCAATCCATCATTTAATTGCTCATCATCTCGAATCACTTGGTATGCATCTAGCCATCTTATATCCACGTCCTCATGGTCTAACCATGTACGCAATGCATCAAATAATTCAATTTTAGTTTGATGCACATGTTGCATAAGACTTATTGGTTGTTCTTCATGTTCTTGTTGAATATTAACTATATCTAAATGATGATATAAATCTTTAATTTGTGATAAAAATGGACTTATTTCTTTTTCATCGCCTGAATTTCCCATCAAACTATATGAAAAAGTTACTTTTTCTCGTGCGCGTGTCATAGCAATATAACAAACAAATGCTTCATCCATTTGTAAAATATCTGATGTCGGACTTAGTTCAATTTGTGCATTTTGTTCAAAATATTTCTTTTCTTCATCTGTAATCAAGCTAGATGAAGATACCGGTTGAGGTAATGAACCATCATTCATACCTACCATGTATATATGTCGTTTATTATCGACCTTAGCCAAATCCATTGTACCGATACTTACCTGATCTAAGGTCTGTGGTATCATGACAAATTCTAGTTGCTCTAATCCTATATCAAACACTTCAAGAAATTGTTTCAAAGTCATCTCTTGAGTATCAAAAACTGTTACCAAATCATCTAAAATTTGAATAAATCCGTTCCAAATTTGATCGATTTCCTCCGCTTGTTGATGCTTACCTTCTACATCTAACTCATCTCTCTCAGTCATGAGTTGGTTTGGCAGCTCAAAATATTCCATACTTTCGTAAAAAGCAGTCGCGAAATCTCTCACAGTGGTAGCGTCACTCATCGCTTTTTCAAAGTAAAGAACTTTATCAATGACGTTATTCTTTAAACGAACTACCTCTTCGTAAGTTTCTTTTTCTTGAGGGGTTAGAGCATGAGATTTACGTCCCATTTTATTAAATTGGTCAACATGAAATACTTCCTCATCCAACCAACGTTTACCATATACACCGCGCTCTAATGCGAAATTCTCCAATAAATCTATTAAGTAGCTACTATTCTTAAATTGTGAAGTTAGTACATTTGTTTTAAATAAACGCAACATTGCGTTAATATTCCAATTTGACTGTATGACCTCTATTAAAGAACGAATCATTTCCATAATTGGATGGTGTGACATTGACCTTTTTGTATCGATATTAAAGGGAATGTCGTATAAAGAAAAAATAGATTCGAATAAATATGCATATGATTCGTCACGATATAAGATAGCAATGTCTTGAAATCTCAAATGATGATCACGAACATCTCTAATAATTCGTCTTGCTAATTCATTTACTTCTTCACGCATATTTGAAGATTCAAGTATTTCCACATAATTTGAATGAGATTGAGGTGTCATTTGCAAAGCATCAAAATCACTTTCTAAATGTTTGAGATCATCATTTTCAAATCGAAACTTTTGTTTAAATAAGGTTTTATTTAAGTGAATATTTAATTGATTCGCAATGTCTTCAAGATGTGTTAAAACTTCTGATGGCTTCCTAAATAGACTGAATGGGTCTTGATTACCATCTGTTGTTAGTAGAACTGTGACACTCTTAGCATGTTGTACTAAAGCTTCAATAATCCTATATTCAAGTGTTGAGAAGTTGTAGAAACCATCGATAAATATTTCTGCCCGTTTGAGCCACTCAGATTTAGACATTTGGTCAATAAAACGCTCTAAACTATCCTCAGTAGTTATAAATTCACCGCTCATGCGAGATTCTAATTCTTTATAAATTAGAGTAATATCTTCTAGTTTATGTTGCGTTCTTGTTTGTAATTGATGTTCTGTAATAAATTGATCTAAATGGTCCGGTGTAACACTATATTTTTTAAAATCTTGAATCTGTTCAGCAAGTTTTTCACTAAAGCCATAATATTTAGATTGAGAACGGTATAATTTAAGTTCTGAATCATATTGTTGAACGATATGATAAATCATCATTTGCATAGCAGCTTTAGATAATTTTTGTTCTGTATATCCCCCTACTTCTTGAAAAATACGATGACTTAATCTTTCAAAGTGAAGGACTTCTGTTCTCAAACTTCCATTAAGTTCTGAATCATTTACAAAAGCTTGTTCTAATTGAAACGTACTCTGAGTTGGAGCGATTAATACGATGGGATCGCCTAAAGGATCATGTTTCATTTCATTCTTTATATAATTTAACATCGAAGCTGATTTGCCCGTACCAGCTCTACCGATATATGTATTTAATTCCATAACATTCCCTCACTCCTTTATCCTTTATATTATCACATCAAAGTTAGGTTCTAATATTAATAAAAAATGGAGACGTCTATAATTTTTAATTATAGACATCCCCATTATTAAAATCATTTTGTATACTTTTTAATTTTTGGTATTTTCCGGATTAAAATTTGATTTAAATTCGTTAAACGGCCAGAATCTAAATGATACTTTACCAACAATTTGATCTTTATCAATTAAACCAAATGAGCGACTATCCTTACTTACTTCACGATTATCACCTAAAACTAAGTATTTGTCTTTAGGTATTACATTTGTTTTAGGATTAGCATTTGGTAAGTCTTTAACTTTAAATGTTCCTGTAATATATTCGGTTTGTTTTCGCTTTTCATTATAATTTAAATATGGTTCTTTTTGTTTCTTTCCATTGATGTATAATGTGTCATTTTTATACTGAACACTATCGCCTGGCGTTCCAATAACACGTTTTACATAGTCATCCTTTTTATTAGCGTGGAAAACAATGACGTTACCTTTTTTTACGCCACCAATTTTATAACCAATAATATTTACCATTACACGTTGACTATCTTTAAGTGTAGGATCCATTGAATCACCTTTAATAGTGTACGGCTTAGCAATAAATTTCCCAATTACAAATATAAGTGCTAGCGCTACGGCAATGGCGACAATCCATTCTACTATTTCTTTTTTCAATTTTCACACCTCTTCTAATTTATAAAAATCATAGGCAAATTCTTTAAAAGGGTAATATTTTAAACTCACATCGCCAATGATATCTTTTTTATCAATTAAACCATAGCGTCTTGAGTCTGATTTTTTATCATCATTATCATTTAATACAAAATATGAACCAGGTGGTACAGTATCTCCATCTGAATCTTTAATATCTCGTAATGCAATATTATTTATTTGTCTATTTTTACCATATTGTTGATTGACGCGTCTATCATCTCTATATAAGTTATGATTTATAATTTCAATTGATTCTCCAGGTTTACCAACAATTCTACTGAAATGGATTTTATTGTCACGACTATACATGATAACATCCCCATCTTTAAGTAAATCGAAAGTCACCTTTATTTTATTAACAATTACTCTATCATCCTTCTTCATAGTTGGAGACATATCATGATTTGGTATAACCGCCCCAACAACAATAAATGTTTGAATGAATAGTACAATAATAATTGCAAAAATTAAGGAAATCAAATATTTAATCGTGCGTTGCACATTGTCACTCCTTAGTAGAACCCATAAAATATTTTTCCACTTTTTTACTAATAAACCAAAGTGCAACGAGTAATAATAACATTATTAATGCGCGAATAGGATTAGTAAAAATAGTAGTTACTTCTCTTCCCATTACTCCTAAAATAGTAATTGAAATAAGTTTTGAAATAGTTAAAACAATAAAATAATACTTTACCTTAATATGAGATAAACTTGCTACTAAATTAATCAATGTATTAGGTGTAAATGGAAAACATAGTAAAATAAATAAAGGTATTAAACCTTGTCTATCTATAAAACTTATAAGTCTTTGTACAGATTTTCTTTTCTTCACATTTTTCATTTTTTCAGTATTAATTAATTTCTTACACACTAAAAATACAGTAAATGTACCAGTTACGATGCCTAACCAACTGATGATAATTCCCGGAATTGACCCATAAGCGTGCATTAATAACACAACATAGAGTGTCAAAGGTAACACAGGTACAATTGCTCTTAAATAGAGCATAATGAACCCAGGAATGTATCCGAATTGCCGAAATATGTCAAACCATTCTTCTAATTGATGAAACGACAAAACATCAAATCCTTTCTAGGGTTAGTATTACTTTATTATTATAGTGGTATTTTACGCTTTTTGAAACAACTAAATTTTGTTCACAACATAAATCAAATTTTAGTGATAAATACTCTTTTTGGTATTTATATGAAAATTAATTATAAAATCTCAAACAGAGTATGAAAAAAGCCAAGAACTTAAGAAATATTCTCAAGCCTTGGCTATAAAATTACTATATTCGAATGATAACTTACAATCGAAAAATTATAAGCGATCTTCTAATTCTTTTTTCTTATCTTCATATCCTGGTTTACCTAGTAATGCAAACATATTTTGTTTATAAGCTTCTACACCAGGTTGGTTGAATGGATTAACTCCTAATTGATAACCACTCATTGCACACGCAAGTTCAAAGAAATACACGACATAGCCGAATGTTTCTTCGTCTAGTTGAGGTATGTTAACTACGATATTAGGAACACCACCATCAGTGTGCGCTAATAGTGTTCCTTCAAAAGCTTTCGTATTAACTTCATCAATTGTTTTACCAGCTAAATAATTTAATCCATCTAAATCTTCACTATCTTGTTCAATAGTAATATCATGTTTAGGATGATTAACTTTCACAACTGTTTCAAATAAGAAACGACGACCCTCTTGTACGTATTGTCCTAAAGAGTGCAAGTCTGTTGTGTAATTGGCACTTGAAGGATAGATACCTTTGAAATCTTTACCTTCAGATTCACCATATAATTGTTTCCACCATTCATTAAAATATTGCATAGAAGGCTCATAGTTTATCAACATTTCTGTTGTGTAACCTTTGCTATATAAAATATTGCGAATAGTTGCGTATTGATATGCAATATTTTGTTCTAAATCTTCAGATGATAATTCTTCACGTGCTTTAGCTGCACCAATCATAATTGATTCGATATTAATACCAGCTGTTGCGATTGGTAATAAACCTACTGCAGTTAAAACTGAATATCTTCCACCTACATCGTCAGGTACTACAAAAGTTTCGTATCCTTCATTATCTGCTAATTGTTTTAAAGCACCTTTTGATTTATCTGTAGTCGCAAAAATTCGTTTTTTCGCTTCATCTTTTCCATATTTATCTTCGACTAGTTGTTTAAATAATCTAAATGCAACTGCTGGTTCAGTAGTTGTTCCTGATTTAGAGATTACATTTACTGAAAAGTCTTTATCAGCTAAATAATTTACTAATTCTTGAGTATAACTTGATGATAAATGATTACCTACAAATACAATCTCTGGATATTCATTACTTGTTCTGAATGATGAAGTTAGCATTTCAATAGCTGCTCTCGCACCTAGATATGAACCACCGATTCCAATTACAACAAGTACATCAGAATTAGACTTAATACGTTTTGATGCTTCCACTATTCTTGAAAATTCTTCTTTGTCATAATCTACTGGTAAGTCTAACCAACCTAAAAAGTCATTACCTGCACCATTACCTTTATGAATTGTATGATGAATCGTTTTAACGATTTCTTTTTGTTGTTCTAATTCATGTTTGTCGAAAAATTCTAAGGTTTTACCATAATCTAATTGAATATGAGTCATCTTATTGCCTCCTATGATGTGTACTATTTTAATTCTACTAAGTTTAAATGAGCTATTCAATTCCAAAGACTATCTCAATGACTGAAAAATGATTGTTCTGTGAATTTTTAAGTTAAATTACAAGTTATTTATAGTTTTTATCAGTAATTTCTTTATTAATCTTATATTCATTTTACAGAATTTTTAAATATATTAAAAATACCGTTATTACAAAGTTTAATAATTGATACACCTATTACATCATTATCGCATTTTGAATATTTATGTAATAAAATGGTTTTATTTTCATCTGTAATCTGCTATGATGTATCCATATTAAAATTCTGAAAATTTATTAGAGGTGTAAACTTATGAAAGAAAAAATTGTTTTAGCCTATTCTGGCGGTTTAGATACAAGCGTTGCAGTGCAATGGTTAATTGATAAAGGATACGACGTCGTAGCATGTTGCTTAGACGTAGGAGAAGGTAAAGATCTTGATGTTGTATATCAAAAAGCATTAGATATGGGAGCTATTGAATGTCACATTATAGATGCAACAAAAGAATTTAGTGAAGATTATGTAAGTTATGCAATTAAAGGAAATTTAATGTATGAAAATGCATATCCCCTAGTTTCTGCACTTTCTCGTCCATTAATTGCTAAAAAGCTAGTGGAAATCGCTGAGAAAACTAATTCTATTGGAATTGCACATGGATGTACTGGTAAAGGAAATGATCAAGTACGTTTTGAAGTGGCTATTAAAGCATTAAACCCTAATTTAAAAGCATTTGCACCTGTACGTGAGTGGGCTTGGAGTAGAGAAGAAGAAATTGATTACGCAATCAAACATAACATTCCAGTTTCAATCAATCACGATTCTCCCTACTCTATCGACCAAAATCTATGGGGAAGAGCAAATGAATGTGGTATTTTAGAAGATCCTTATGCTGCTCCACCTGAGGATGCATTTGACTTAACTACACCTCTAGAACAGACACCTGATAAAGCAGATGAGATTATTATTTCATTTAAAAAAGGACTTCCAGTTCAAATTGACGGTAAAGATTATCAACTCGATGACCTTATTCTTTACTTAAATGAATTAGCTGGTAAACATGGTATTGGAAGAATTGACCACGTTGAAAATAGAATGGTGGGTATTAAATCTAGAGAGATTTATGAGACTCCTGGTGCTGAAGTATTACTCAAAGCTCACAAGGCGCTAGAAACAATTACTTTAACAAAAGATGTTGCTCACTTTAAACCAGTTATTGAAAAGCAATTTTCAGAACAAATCTATAATGGACTATGGTTCTCACCTCTTACAGATAGTTTGAAACTCTTTATTGATAGTACGCAACAATATGTAGAAGGTGACGTAAGAGTTAAATTATTTAAAGGCAACTCAATAGTGAACGGTAGAAAATCACCATTTACTTTATATGATGAGAAACTTGCTACTTACACTAAAGAAGATGCATTCAATCAAGAAGCGGCAGTAGGATTTATTGACATCTATGGATTACCAACACAAGTAAATGCAATGTTACATGGAGGTTATAGTGATGAGCAGTAAAGCTTGGGGAGGTAGATTTGAAGCTCAACCAGAAGATTGGGTTGATGACTTTAATGCTTCAATCGAATTTGATAAAAATTTAATTAATCAAGATATTCAAGGTAGTATTGCACATGCCACAATGCTTGCGAATCAACATATCATTACACAGGATGAAGCTCAGTCTATCATTCAAGGACTAAAAAATATTCAAAAGGATTTTAATGAAGGTAATATTGAATTCAAAGCATCATTAGAAGATATACATCTAAATATTGAGCATGAGTTGATTCAACGTATTGGGGAAACTGGTGGTAAATTGCATACAGGACGTAGTAGAAATGATCAGGTTGCTACAGATATGCATTTATATACAAAAGAAGAAGTTCAAAATATTATCGAATTAATCAAATCATTTCAACATGAAATAATTAAACTTGCTGAAGAACATGTAGATACGATAATGCCAGGATATACGCATCTCCAACGTGCACAACCTATTTCTTTTGCACATCATGTAATGACTTACTTCTGGATGTTAGAGCGTGATAAAGGACGCTTCAATGATAGTCTGAAACGTATCGATATATCACCACTAGGCGCTGCTGCTTTAAGTGGTACAACTCACCCAATAGATAGACATGAAACACAAGCTCTTTTAGATTTTGCTAATATTTATGAAAATAGTCTCGATGCAGTGAGCGACCGTGATTACATTATCGAAACGTTGCATAATATTTCATTAACTATGGTTCATCTATCTCGTTTTGCTGAAGAAATTATTTTCTGGTCTACGGATGAAGCTAAATTTATAACACTATCAGATGCTTTTTCAACTGGATCATCTATTATGCCTCAAAAGAAGAACCCAGACATGGCAGAATTAATTAGAGGGAAAGTTGGACGAACGACAGGTCACTTAATGAGTATGCTAGTTACGCTTAAAGGTTTGCCTCTAGCTTACAACAAAGATTTACAAGAAGATAAAGAAGGTTTATTCGATGCAATTCATACGGTCAAAGGTTCTCTACGCATCTTTGAAGGTATGATAGCTTCAATGACTGTTAATACTGATCGATTAAGTGAAACTGTAAAAAAAGATTTTTCAAATGCCACTGAGCTTGCAGATTACTTAGTAAGTAAAGGGGTTCCTTTTAGAACTGCACATGAAATTGTTGGTAAAATCGTGCTAAATTGTATTCACAAAGGTATTTATCTTCTTGATGTACCACTATCAGAGTATCAAGCACAACATTCTAGCATTAATGAAGATATTTATGACTATTTAAATCCTGAAAATTGTTTAAAACGTCGTAAAAGTTACGGCTCAACAGGACAAGATTCCGTTAAACATCAATTGAATGTAGCAAAATCATTATTAGCTTAATATCTTTGAAATATGATTGAATGTTGTTATGATACCTTCGAAATTTGTTAAATATTAATTAAGTTTTTTAATAATATTTGAAGTTAGTAAATTTTATATAAAATTTATCGCATTCTCTTTTTCATCCTTTTAAAATGGTGTAATTTATATTTATCACATCAATTTGAAAGGATGTTTTTATGTTCAAATCTAAAAGAATAGTTTTGACGAGTTTGGTCGTGCTATTTATAGGTATCATTTGTATTACTACCTCTAACTTCCTTAATACTAAAGGAGTTAAAGCCAATCAAAGTCAAACACAACAAACAACTAATACAACTCAAGATAATCATTTTAAACGTCAACCTGAATCTGATTCAGTAAGTGGAAAAACAAACGATTCACATCCTCACTGGGCTAC
Source organism: Staphylococcus sp. HMSC067F07 (assembly GCF_001837405.1). NCBI lineage: Bacteria > Bacillati > Bacillota > Bacilli > Caryophanales > Staphylococcaceae > Staphylococcus > Staphylococcus sp. HMSC067F07. The sequence goes on from NZ_KV832237.1 coordinate 515,840, forward strand.
TAATCCTACAGGAGAAAAATATACAACTATAGCTCATAGAGGTGCAAGTGGTTATGCACCTGAACATACTTATCAATCTTATGATAAAAGTCATAATGAATTAAGCGCCTCTTACATAGAAATTGATTTACAACGTACGAAAGATGGTCATTTAGTTGCCATGCATGATGAAACGGTAAATCGTACTACAAATGGCCATGGACGCGTAGATCATTATACTTTAAAACAATTAAAACAGCTTGATGCTGGAAGTTGGTTTAACAAAGCAAATCCTAAATATGCCAACAAGAACTATAAAAATGCAAAAGTACCAACGTTAGATGAAATTTTAGATAGATATGGCAAAAATGCCAACTATTATATTGAAACAAAATCACCGAATGTTTATCCAGGAATGGAAAAACAATTACTTAATACTCTAAATCAACATGGTATGTTAACAAATAGTTCATTAAAAAATGGACATGTGATGTTGCAATCATTTTCCGGAGATAGCTTACAAAAATTACATCAAATGAATCCGAATGTACCTTTAATTAAACTAATGAATAAATTCGAATTAACAAACGCTTCAGAACAAGATTTAAAAGCGATTAAATCATATGCAGTGGGTGTCGGTCCAGAATACACGGACTTGAATATAAAAAATACTAGACACTTAAAAGATTTAGGTTTCCTAGTACACCCGTATACAGTAAATAAAGTTAATGATATGAGACGTTTAAATCAGTATGGTGTAGATGGCGTCTTCACTAACTATGCTGATTTATATAAAGCAGTTTCAAAACAACAATAATAATCTCCTATTAAAAAAGACTTTGTGAGATAGTTAAATTATGTCACAAGGTCTTTTAATATGTCGTTAAAACCCTCACAAAGATTTATCATCAGTTTAATCAGTGCTTCTTGTTTAAACTGAAATATCTAGATTTATTTATATTTTTCGGAAGTTCTCAACTGGTTCTTAACTTTAAAAAACCTACAACTCATTACAAGTTGCAGGTTTGCCTATCACTTTCTTTATATAGTTGTAAATATTAAGCCCAACCACGATAACGAGCAGCTTCTGCTGTACGTTTAATACCTACAATATACGCGGCAAGTCTCATATCAATTTTTCTGTTTTGAGCTAATTCATAAATTGTATCAAATGCAGTGACTAATTTTTCACGTAATTTTTCATTAACTTCTTCTTCTGTCCAGTAGTAACCTTGGTTATTTTGTACCCACTCGAAATAAGATACTGTCACTCCCCCAGCACTTGCTAATACGTCTGGAACAAGTAAAATACCTCTTTCAGTTAAAATACGTGTAGCTTCTGGAGTTGTTGGACCATTAGCCGCCTCAACAACAATGTCAGCTTTAATATCATGCGCATTATCTTCTGTAATTTGATTAGAGATTGCAGCAGGTACTAAAATATCACAATCTAATTCAAATAATTCTTGGTTAGAGATTGTTTCTTCAAATAAGTTAGTCACTGTACCGAAACTATCACGACGATCTAATAGATAATCTATATCTAAACCATTAGGGTCATGTAATGCACCATAAGCATCACTAATACCAACTACTTTGGCACCTAAGTCATATAAAAATTTAGCTAAGAAACTACCAGCATTACCAAAACCTTGAATAACTACTCTAGCGTCTTTAACATTCATACCTCTACGTTTGGCTGCTTGTTCAATTGCAATAACAACACCTAAAGCTGTTGAACGGTCTCGACCTTCTGAACCACCTAAAACGATAGGTTTACCAGTGATGAAACCTGGTGAGTTAAATTTATCTAGTGCACTATACTCATCCATCATCCATGCCATGATCTGTGAGTTAGTAAATACGTCTGGTGCTGGAATATCCTTATTTGGTCCAACGAATTGAGAAATAGCTCTTACATACCCACGAGATAATCGTTCAACCTCATGAATACTCATTTGACGTGGGTCACAAACGATACCACCTTTACCACCACCATACGGTAAGTTAACGATACCGCATTTTAACGTCATCCACATTGATAACGCTTTAACTTCTTCTTCATCAACTTCTGGGTGGAAACGTACCCCACCTTTAGTAGGTCCAACGGCGTCATTATGCTGTGCACGATATCCAGTAAAAGTTTTAACTGTACCATCATCCATGCGAACTGGAATGCGAACTTGTAAAAATCTTAATGGTTCTTTAATAAGATCGTACATTCCATCGTCAAATCCCAATTTGTGTAATGCTTCTTTAATAATCCCTTGAGTGGAAGTCACTAAATTATTATTCTCAGTCATGATCCTATTCGCCTCTTTTTAACTAATGATTTCGCTTTCAAATTTTATTGTAACACAAGTATACGCTTTTTAAAGGGTTTACAAAGCGAATGTTACAAGTTTTTGAACTTACTCAAATACACTTCTAATTTTATCTAATGCTAGGTCTAATTCCTCTTTAGTGATAACTAATGGTGGTGCAAATCTAATTACTGTATCATGCGTTTCTTTACATAATAAACCTTTTTCTTTTAAGGCTTCACAATATGGTCTAGCACTTTCATTAAGCTCTATACCAATGAATAAACCTCTTCCGCGAACTTCCTTAATTGAAGGATGTTCAATTTTTTGAAGCTCACCCTTGAAGTATTCACCTAGTTCTAATGAACGGCCCGGCAAGTCTTCATCTATAATTACATCTAATGCTGCAATAGAAACTGCACAAGCAAGCGGATTACCTCCAAATGTTGAACCGTGTGATCCTGGTGTAAATACATCAAGCACCTCATTATCTGCCAAAACTACAGAAATTGGTAACACGCCTCCGCCTAAAGCCTTTCCTAAAATGTAGACATCTGGTTTAACATTATCCCAATCTGTAGCAAATAGTTTACCAGAACGACCTAGACCTGCTTGGATTTCATCTGCAATAAATAAAATATTGTGTTCATCACATAATTCTCTAATCTCTCTAAGATAACCTTCTGGTGGTACATTAATACCAGCTTCCCCTTGAATAGGTTCAACTAAAATCGCTGCAGTGTTCTCATTAATTGCCTCTTTCAACTTATCAACATCACCAAAATCAACTTTATGGAAACCATCTAGTAAAGGACCATAACCGCGTTGATATTCAGCTTCTGATGAAAGTGATACTGGAGCCATTGTACGACCATGGAAGTTACCATTAAACGCTATGATTTCGGCTTGGTTAGGTTCAATCCCTTTAACATCATAAGCCCAACGTCGAGCTGCTTTTAATGCAGTTTCGACTGCTTCAGCACCAGTATTCATAGGTAATGCTTTATCTTTACCAGCCAATTTGCAAATTTTCTCATACCATTCCCCTAAGTTATCACTATGAAATGCGCGAGAAACTAAAGTCACTTTATCTGCTTGTTCTTTCAAAGCTTGAATAATTTTAGGATGACGGTGTCCCTGATTTACCGCAGAATAAGCTGAAAGCATGTCCATATATTGATTTCCTTCTGGATCTTTAACCCATACACCTTCCGCTTCCGAAATAACGATTGGAAGTGGTACATAGTTATGTGCACCATAGTGGTTAGTCAATTCAATAATTTGTTCAGATTTAGTCATAATATCTCCCCTTTGTTATCAAAATTATGAAACTTATTAACAATATCATAACTGATTTCTAACGGCTCTCAAGCTTTATTTTATTGAAAATGAAATACCCTCTAAAAATTTTTGCGTCGGCTATTTTAAATCAATAATTAAGCACATCAAAAGTGAACACCAACATCTTTGAAAGCCCTTACAAATATAATGACACAATATTGCTACAATTTACAAGCAAAATTTACAATATTTCCACAACTTTTAATTTATAACTTACAACCTTTTAGAATAAAAAAATAAACCAAGTCCCTCTATTAAGTTGGAACTTGGTTTAGTACTGAAATGTTTATTTATCTTTACGAGGCAATGGATAGAATCCTTCATCAAATTGTTTCCATAAATTTGGTGGTAACTCATGACGATCTTCTCTATTCGGATCATACTCACTAATAATTTCATCTTCTTGTCCATTTTTAATTTTGCCGACAAAGTCATAATCAAGAAGAATTTCACGACCTAACGCAACAAGTTCTACACCGACATTGTCAATGGCATTTAACGCATCTTCAGGTGTAAATATTGATCCAATACCAATAAGAGGCATACGACCATTAATCCAATGATGAATCAGTTTAAGACGATTTTCACCTTTGTATTTACCATCTCGTGTTTCAGAATTAACGTCCATGAGAGAAATATGAATATAATCTAACGGTTGATTCGCAATTTGATTGATAAGTTGTTCAGTAATTTCCATTGATATACCTGGAGATTCTGCTTCTTCAGGTGACAATCTATAACCCACTATGAAGTCATCATTAGCATATTCTTTTTTAGCTTTAACAACTTCTTCTATAACTGACATTGGGAATTTAAGATTATCTGCCCAAACATCGTTTCTTCTATTATAATAAGGTGACACAAATTGGTGGATAAGGTAATGATTCGCGCCATGGATTTCTACACCATCAAAACCTGCCTCAATCACTCTTCTTGTTGCTTCTCCAAAATCTTTAATCGTTTGTTCTATTTCGTCAGAAGTCATCTCACGCGCTTCGTGAGGTTCTTGCTGACCAAAACTCTTGAGTGTAATAGGACTAGGTGCGACAACATCACCTTGTGGTGTTAGATTAGGTAAAGCTTGAGCACCACCATGGTGAATTTGTACTATTGCTTTCGCACCATTTTTCTTCATTGCTTTTGCAAGTTCTTTTAGGCCTTCAATGTCAGAATCATGAGCTACTGAGGGCTGTCCTGGGAAAGCTTTCCCAACATCATTAACATTACTTGCAGCATTAATAGCAAGTCCTACATCTTTAGAACGTTTTTCAATATATGGAATTTCTACATCAGAAATCGTTCCATCATCATTCGATGAAATATGAGTTAATGGAGCTAAAACAAAACGATTTCTCAATTCTACACCATTAGGTAACACGAGTGGTTCGAATAAAGATTTATATTTATTATTCATGTGTTAATACTCTCCTTGTTTTTATGTTGTCACGACTATATCATGCAAGTTTTAAATATCTCTAATTTTTTGCTTGCACGTGCATTTTTATCGAAACTTTACCTTTAGAAAGGTAATTAGTTGAGATTACGCAGATTTCTTAAATCTGTGTTCCTTTGTATCACTTTTTATATTTTCAAAGATAGAACGTATTTAAATTTATAAATTAAAAATTGCTTTTAAGACAAAAAGAAAACGATAATCCTACGACTATATATCGTAAAGATTATCGTTATGATGCGATGAATTACTCTTAGTGAGCTCATCACATATTGGCACGAATGTACAGTCATTCAGTCGTTACGAATGGCACGTTTAGACTGTTTGATCCAGACCGGTAAGCGTTCTTCAAGTGTTTGAAACCCATACTTTTCCGTCTCTCTTATTTCATCTAAGACTGACTGTTTTTCTTTTTTACGTTCATAATTTTTAAAGTAATCATTATCTTTTAAAGACAAGTTTAATTTTCCTTCATCATCGATGGATAAAATTTTAGCTTTTACAATTTGTCCCTCAGATAGAAATTTCTTCAAGTTATGGACATAGTCATCCATGATTTCAGAGATATGGATTAGTCCTTCAGTATGGTCAGGGGTCTCAACAAATGCGCCATACGGTTGAATACCAGTCACACGTACCTTGATATGTTGACCTACTTTATAGTGATTATTCAACGTGATAACCCCTTATTTCGATTTTTCTTAACACACATATCATAGCATAAATCATTTTTATGGACTAACTAAAACGATAATAAATTTCAATTATTCTAAAAATTGTTGTGTAACGCGTACCTTTTTAATCTATTTTAAAGCTACAAAAAAAGCTTTAAGTCATATACATCAACCAGACATATAATGACTTAAAGCTTTAATTCATTTAAAACATTTTAACGTTTAATCTTATTCTTCAACGTCGATAGATTCGATAACCACGTCATAAACTGGTTTATCTTGAGCGCCTACTTTAGTATTAGCGATATCTTCTAAAGTAGATTCCCCATCAATCAATTGACCAAATACTGTGTGTTTTTGGTCTAACCAAGGTGTACCACCCTTTTCACCATAAGCTTCAACTATAGGTTGAGGCCAGCCACCATCAAGTAATTGATTTAGCATATTTTCAGGAACTTCTTTCATTTGGACTACAAAGAATTGAGAACCATTAGTATTTGGTCCAGCGTTTGCCATTGAAAGTGCACCGTATAAATTGAAAGCTTCTAAAGAGAATTCATCTTCGAATGCTCCACCATAGATACTTTCACCGCCCATACCAGTAGCAGTTGGGTCGCCACCTTGAACCATAAAATCATTGATTACTCTATGGAATGTCACGCCATCATAATATCCGTTCTTAGAATGTGTCACAAAATTTTCAACTGTTTTAGGGGCAATGTTTGGGAAAAGTTTAAAAGTCATATCTCCCTTATTTGTATGCATAACGACTTTAATTTCGTTATCTTGAATCTCTGTATTTAACTGAGGATAGTTCGCCATTTAAATTCTCCATTCATGTTATGATATAAGCATATCTTAACACATTTGAAAGGAAGGAATATAGCATGTTATATCGATTTTCTCACAAGACTGGTAGTTATGGTGTAACTATTAGAGAAGAGAATGACGATCAAGTTTTAGTACAAGTTGAACAAGTCATTAAACACCCTAAACAAGGTGATTTACATAATCCTAACGAAACTAAAGGTGTCTTCTTTCATGAGCGTAAGGCTTTAAGCCACTTTGAAAAACGATATGCAAAACGTTCACAGCTACGAGAATTCAATGTAGAAGAAATGAATTACGAGGATTCACTTCAACAAGCTATTACAGATTTAGAACATCAATTAAAGGATGATGATTCTGAACATGCACGTCTCTCACTTAAAAATTTAAATGAACTTAAAGAGGATTATTCAATTCAATATAAAAGAGAATTTGTCTAAAATTCTTTTAAAAATGTCGTGAACGTTTACAAAACTTAAATTTTTTTCTGTGAAATTTAACGTGTTTCTTCTTATTTAACAGTCCCTCAAAATCAATGCCTTCAAGCGATTAAGAGGTTTTTCAGACTAAGAGCATTCATGTATAATGTAAGTCATAAATATTTTTTAAAGGAGGACAACATAATGAGTTTGTTACATATTGCGGTACTATTACCGTTAATATTCGCACTCATTATTCCTATCCTGTATCGGTTCGTTAAACGTATACACTTAGGATGGTTTGTATTACCTGTTCCAATACTCTTATTTATCTATTTCTTATCTATGATTTCTATTACGAAGTCAGGTAATACAGTAATGAAAACCTTAAATTGGATGCCACATTTTGGAATGAATTTTAATCTATTTGTGGATGGCCTTGGATTACTCTTTAGCCTCCTTATAACAGGCATAGGTAGCTTGGTTGTTTTATATTCCATTGGCTACTTAAGTAAATCTGAGCAACTTGGGAATTTTTATTGTTATTTATTACTATTTATGGGTGCAATGCTAGGAGTTGTACTTTCAGATAATTTAATTATTTTATATTTATTTTGGGAGTTAACTTCATTTTCAAGTTTTTTACTTATCTCATTTTGGAGAGAGAAAAAAGCATCAATTTATGGTGCGCAAAAATCACTAATTATTACCGTTTTAGGCGGATTAAGCTTATTAGGAGGAATTATCCTATTATCGTTAGCCGCCCATACATTCAGCATTCAAACGATGATTGAAAAAGTAAGTGACATACAAAATAGTCCTTTCTTTATCTTGGCAATGGTATTAGTCATGATTGGCGCGTTTACTAAATCAGCTCAAGTACCATTTTACATTTGGCTACCTGATGCAATGGAAGCACCTACACCAGTAAGTGCTTACCTTCATTCAGCTACAATGGTTAAAGCTGGACTGTATTTAATAGCAAGAATGACGCCCATCTTTGCTATATCTGAAGGTTGGGTATGGACAATCACTTTAGTAGGATTAGTCACACTTTTTTGGGCTTCATTAAATGCCACAAAACAACAAGATTTAAAAGGCATTTTGGCATTTTCAACTGTATCTCAACTTGGAATGATTATGTCCATGTTAGGTATAGGTGCAGTGAGCTATCACTACAATGGTACTGATAGCCAAGTTTATGTTGCAGGTTTCATTGCTGCCATTTTCCATTTAATCAACCATGCAACATTTAAAGGTGCATTATTCATGATTACTGGTGGTGTTGATCACTCTACAGGTACTCGAGATGTAAGAAAATTAGGTGGATTACTTACAATCATGCCTATATCATTTACTATCACAGTTATTACTGCATTAAGTATGGCTGGAGTTCCACCATTTAACGGCTTCTTATCAAAAGAAAAATTTTTAGAAGCAATGATTGATGTGACACATGCGAATTTAATGAGCCTCAGTACTTTAGGCTTTATATTCCCAATCATAGCGATTGTAGGTAGTATTTTCACTTTCGTGTATTCAATTAAATTTATTATGCATATATTCTTTGGTAAATATAAGCGTGAAAGTTTACCACAATCTGCACATGAATCATCAATTTTAATGCTTTTATCTCCAATTATTTTAACTCTTTTAGTTATTGTATTTGGACTTTTCCCAAGCACTTTAACGCAATCTATTATCGAGCCTGCAACTCAATCAGTGAGTCAATCTACAGGAATAACTGCAGAGTTCCATCTTTTCCATGGAATTACACCAGCATTTATTTCAACAATAGCTATATATATTATAGGTATATTACTTATCATTACATTTAGCTATTGGGTGCGATTATTAGAAGCTCAACCTAATCAACTTAAATTTAATCATTGGTACGATACTATGGGACTCAAGATTCCAGGTTATTCTGAAAATATGACCAATAGCTATGTTACTGGTTTCTCTAGAAATAACTTAGTCATTATATTCGGTATTTTAATACTACTTACAGTAGTGACTTTAATCAGCGTTCCATTTAGTATTAATTTTAAAAATGTAAGTCAGTTCAGAATTTTTGAAGGTGGCATTGTACTATTCTTACTCGTTGCCTCACTTTTAATTATATTTGCTAAATCACGACTCTTTAGCATTATTATGCTAAGTGCTGTAGGTTATGCAATTTCAGTATTATTTATATTCTTTAAAGCACCTGACCTAGCTTTAACTCAGTTTGTTGTTGAATCTATTTCTACGGCTTTATTCTTATTATGTTTCTATCATTTGCCAAATTTAAATCGTTATAATGAGTCGCCAGCGTTCAAAATTAACAATGCAATGATTTCTGCTGGTGTTGGTTTAGTAGTCATTATTCTAGGTTTAATCGGATATGGAAACAGACATTTTTCTTCAATTACAAAATACTACCAAGACCATGTATATGATTTAGCTCATGGTAAAAATATGGTAAACGTTATACTTGTCGACTTCCGTGGCATGGATACTTTATTTGAGTCATCCGTACTAGGTATAGCTGGTTTAGGTGTTTATACGATGATTAAACTTCGACTTAAACAAAGAAATCAATCAAGCGAGGTGAATGACCATGAATAGACAAAAGAATAACTTAATGTTTCAATACGCCGCTGTTGTCATTTTCTTCATGGTCATCGTCTTCGGTTTCTCATTATTTCTAGCAGGTCACTATACACCCGGGGGTGGCTTCGTTGGAGGTTTATTGTTTGCGAGTGCGCTATTAGTCATTACAATCGCATTCGATGTAAAAACAATGCGTAAAATTTTTCCTCTGGACTTCAAAGTTTTAATTGGCATAGGCCTACTGTTTTGCGTAGGTACACCCATTGCAAGCTGGTTTATGTCTAAAAACTTTTTCACACATGTCACTTTTGATATACCGCTTCCCCTACTAGAACCCATGCATATGACAACGGCAATGTTCTTTGATTTTGGGGTACTTTGTGCAGTAGTAGGAACTGTAATGACTATTATTATTTCGATTGGAGAGAACGAATAGTGGAAATTATCATGATATTTGTTAGTGGTATTCTCACAGCAATAAGTGTCTATCTCGTTTTGTCTAAAAGTTTGATACGAATTATTATGGGGACTACTTTACTAACACACGCAGCAAATTTATTTTTAATTACTATGGGTGGATTGAAACATGGTACTGTTCCTATCTATGAAAAAGGAACAGCCAGCTATGTTGATCCTATACCTCAAGCACTAATCCTTACTGCAATAGTTATCGCATTTGCTACAACAGCATTCTTCCTAGTACTTGCATTTAGAACTTATAAGGAACTTGGAACAGATAATGTTGAGCGTATGAAAGGAGCACCTGAAGATGACGGAAAGTAACTTGCTCGTTTTAACACTTGTGATACCTATTTTGACTGCAATCTTGCTTATCTTTATCGGAAAGCGTCCGCTAATTAAACGTTACGTGGCACTTGCTGGATCAATATTGACATTGATTGTAGCTCTTTTTAATTTAAAAAATGTATTACATTCAGGACCTTTAAAAGTAGATTTAGGTTCATGGAAAGCGCCATACAGCATTGTCTTTGTATTAGATGTTTTTAGTGCTTTACTTATTATCACAAGTATTATTATAACGGTTATAGTAATTTTATATTCCTATCGTTCTATAGGCATTGAAAGAGAACGATATTATTACTACTTTTCAATTATGTTTATGTTAATCGGTATTATCGGCGCTTTCACTACTGGTGATATCTTTAATATGTTCGTGTTCTTTGAAGTCTTCCTAATGTCTTCTTATTGTTTACTAGTCGTTAGAACGACAAAAATTCAACTTCAAGAAACGATTAAATACGTTCTAGTTAATGTTGTTTCTTCTTCATTCTTTGTTATGGGTGTAGCGATACTTTATTCAGTAGTTGGAACACTTAACTTGGCGCATATTAGTGAAAGATTATCTAGTTTATCAGTTCATGATAGTGGCTTAGTCAATATCGTATTCATCTTATTTATCTTTGTCTTTGCAACTAAAGCTGGCGTCTTCCCTATGTACGTATGGTTGCCAGGCGCATATTACGCACCACCTGTAGCCATTATCACATTCTTTGGAGCCCTGCTTACTAAAGTGGGCGTCTACGCTATAGCTAGAACGCTCAGCTTATTCTTTAATAGTACGGTTAGCTTTTCACACTACGTCATTCTATTCTTAGCTTTACTTACAATCATCTTCGGATGTGTAGGTGCCATAGCTTATTATGATACTAAAAAAATCATTCTATATAACATTATGATTGCAGTTGGTGTCATCTTAGTCGGTGTATCAATGATGAATGAAAGTGGCATGATGGGTGCTATTTACTACACTATTCACGATATGCTAGTGAAAGCTTCACTATTCTTACTTATAGGCGTTATGTATAAGATAACTAAGTCAACAGACTTGCGACATTTCGGTGGTCTAATCAAGAGCTATCCTGTATTAGGATGGACATTCTTTATTGCTGCACTCAGTCTAGCAGGCATACCACCATTGAGTGGTTTCTATGGGAAGTTTTATATTGTACAGGCCACTTTTGAAAAGGGATTCTACCTAAGCGGTATCATTGTCTTATTATCAAGCTTAATCGTTCTATATTCAGTCATACGTATCTTTCTCAAAGGTTTCTTCGGTGAAGCAAAAGGTTATGATATGACACGCAAAGTGAACGTCAATTACTTAACAACTATCGCCGTTATTTCAACTATTATTACAGTATTATTCGGCTTGTCCGCTGACTTACTGTTCCCTATAGTTAAAGAAGGTTCTGAAACTTTCACTGATCCAAATATCTATATTCACAACGTTTTAGGAGGTAAGTAATATGGCCGCACAATTTATCGTCAATTTATTGGTCGCTATCATTTGGTTATTTGTAACTGATAGTTACACGTTAAATAACTTTGTTCTAGGATTTCTATTTGGTCTTATACTTGTTTACCTCCTACATCGGGTAATGCCAGGTCGCTTTTATTTAGTAAGGATTTATCGCATTATTGTATTAATTCTTACATTTTTAAGTGAACTGATTAAAGCGAATTTCGATGTTCTGAAAATCATCCTCAAACCAAATATCACGAATAAACCAGGTTTTTTCGTGTATGAAACAGATCTTAAGACAGACTGGCAAATTGTCTTACTTTCAAATCTTATTACGTTAACCCCAGGAACTGTGGTATTAGGCATTAGTGATGATCGTAGGAAAATATACATTCATGCGATTGACTTTAGTACTAAAGAGGAAGAAGTTGAAAGTATAAAAACTTCATTAGAAAAGGTAGTAAGAAAGGTGGGTGAAAACGAATGACACATAATATTTTCATTATTATTGCATTAATTATTGTTGTAGCTTCAATGTTAGCCATGTTAGTACGTGTCATTCTGGGCCCTTCTTTAGCCGATCGTGTTGTTGCACTTGATGCTATTGGACTACAGTTGATGGCTGTGATTGCCCTATTTAGTATTTTATTAAATATTAAATACATGCTTGTAGTTATTTTAATGGTAGGTATACTAGCTTTCTTAGGTACTGCAGTTTTTTCTAAATTTATGGATGAAGGTAAGGTGATTAAACATGATAACAACGATCATCATTAGTATTGCCGTAATCTTTGTCATGTTAGGTGCTTTGATTAGTGCCTTTGCAGCGATAGGCTTAATCAGACTAAAAGATGTTTACTCACGTGCCCATGCTGCTGGTAAAGCAGCAACACTTGGGGCGATGTTTCTACTCTTTGGTGCCTTCCTGTATTTCATCGGCACTGAAGGCTACGTCAATATGCAATTAATCATCGGCATTATCTTCGTTTTCATAACTGGTCCACTTTCTAGTCACATGATTATGAAAGCAGCCTACAATATTCAAACACCTTACAGTAAAGATACAAAAGTTGATGAAATTAAAGAAGATATGAATGATACAAAATTATAGTTCTAAAACTCTAAGGAAATAATAAAACATATTTCCTTAGAGTTTTTTTATACGACATAATACATCAATAGTCTTTTGTCTATATGCATAAAATGTGATATGATTTAAATCGTAATTATTTCGATTTAAAATTAAGAAAGTTAAGGGAGTGCTTTACATGCATTGGACTATTATTGGTGGCGGAATTCAAGGTACAACTGTAGCAATTAAACTAAGAAATGAAGGAATAAGTAGCAATCAACTAACTATTATTGATCCTTATCCTTCCCTATGTGAACAATTCAACGAGTATACCAAACGTATAAGTATGCCTTTCTTAAGATCGCCATTTGTGCATCATATACATCCCCAACCTTTTCATTTAAAACAATATGCTAAATTAAATCAATATACTTCGGCATATTACGGCCCATATAAACGTCCTCAAAGAGATATGTTTATGCATCATATTCATGATTTAGTACATCAATACGATTTAAATAAAAGTCATATTCAAAGCATTGCTTCTAAAATTATGAGTAATCAACAAGGTAAATGGCAAATTGAATTACATAACGGGGAGTCAATCCTTACCGATTGCGTAGTTATTGCAAATGGATGTAATCATCAACCATTTATACCTTCGCAATTTATTAGTAAACCTAAAGTGACTCATATATTTGATAAGAATTATGATCAAACAATTGAAGAAAAAGCTAATCATATTGTTGGTTCAGGGATTTCAGCAGCACATTTAACGTTAAAATTAATCGTCAAGAAAATAATAATAAATTACATTTATGGCTTAATAAAAACATTGAAATACATGATTTTGATGCAGATCCTGGGTGGTTGGGCCCAAAACGCATGAATCACTTGCTAGCAATATCTTCACCAGAAGCGCGTTTAAACGTCATTAATGAAGAACGTCATAAGGGCTCAATGCCTATGGAGTTATTTTTACGATTGAAGAAACAAGAACAAGCGGGTCGGTTAATGATTCATCATTCACCTATAGATGAAATCAATGATAAGACTATCACTTCCAATGGTTGTCATTATAAATATCATCATATTTTACTTGCCACTGGCTTTGTTAATAAAATCTGTAATCAACCTTTGATTCAACATCTTATCTATGATGAACAAGCCCCATTAAATTCGTGTGGCTATCCTTCATTAAGTGATGAACTTGAATGGCTACCTCAATTGTTTGTTGTGGGGGGACTTGCTGATTTAGAATTGGGACCCTTTGCGAGAAATATCATGGGTGGAAAAGAAGGTGCTGAGAGAATTAGTAAAGCATTACATCGTTTAAATAAAAAGATATCATAAACTAAAAAAGTGCTCCCTCTAATGTAGACTAAATCGTCTTTAAACCATTAAAAGGAGCATTTTTTTATTTGATTGATTTGATAGCAATAGTGCCACGCATAATACTAATTAATTGATTCGAGTCATTTTTGATTTCAACATTCCATACTTGTGTTGTACGACCTTGATGTATGATCTTAGCAATTGCTGTGACACGTCCCTCTTTTGTTGAATGTATGTGGTTAGCATTCATTTCTAAGCCAAGAGGAATATATTGAGTTGTATCTATTAAATTAGCAGCACCCAAAGAACATGCTGTTTCACCTAAGGCGAGACTTGCACCCCCATGTAAATATCCGAATGGTTGTTTAACCTTGTCTGTAACAGGCATTGAAATTATTACAACACCTTCATCCTCTTCTTCAACATGCATTTCAAATGTCTCCAAAAGATTGGTCACGCTTTACACACCTCATTTCAAGTTTTATAGTACCATAGCTGCAATCGTACCAAAAATAATTAGAGGTATATTATAAAACAAGAAGTTCGGAATACACGTATCTCGTATATGATCGTGCTGTCCATCGATATTGAGTCCTGCCGTTGGGCCTAAAGTAGAATCACTCGCTGGTGAACCTGAATCACCAAGAGCACTTGCCGTACCAATTAAGGCGATAAGCGCCATAGTATCAAGACCAATAGATGCGCCGAATGGTATAAATAATGATGCGATAATTGGTATCGTTGCAAATGAAGAACCGATACCCAAAGTAACAATAAGACCAATAATATACATGACAATAATACTAATTAATTTATGATCACCAGTGATACTTGTTAAATCTTTAACCAATGTATCAATATCACCCGTTGCATTCATAACCCCTGCAAAGCCGTTAGCTGTCAGTATTACTACCCCAATATACGCCATAATTTTAATACCATCAACAAACTGTTCATCTAGTTCGTACCACTTATAAACTCTAGAAATAAAGAAGACGAGCACACCTGCAAGCGCACCAAAAATCATTGAATCTGTAAAAGTTTGGACAATAAATGTCGCTAAAATCGCAATGATTGTCACGATTAAAACATAAGGCTTTAATTCAGTGACTGTTTCACGTTCATCAACATTACGTTGTACGTAGTTTCTTGGTTTACGATACACGATAAACCCTAATATAAGTCCTACAATATATCCCATTGAAGGAATTAACATCGCCTTCCAAATCATACTGAATTCAATTGGGTGATGCGCTTTTTGGAAACCACTTTGAATGATTTGATGGAAGATTTGACCAAAGCCATATGGAAGTAAAACGTAAGGCCAGCATAAACCAAATCCGATTACTAAACCAATGAGTCGTCTATCAATTTTTAAATCATTGAATAAACTAATTAATGGAGGAATAACTATTGGAATAAAAGCTATATGTACTGGAATAAGATTTTGGCTCATAATACTCATTGCTAATAAAGCAAGAATAATAATAACTTTTACTTTTATACGTGAAAGTCTGCTATTTTCTGAATGGATGCCTTCAATAATTTTTCCAACGAGATAATCAGTAATCCCGCTATAAGAAATGAGTGCTGCAAAACCACCTAGTAAAGCGTAGCTTAAAGCAACCTCTGCTCCATCGGTAATATTCTTCCCAAAAACACTGATGACTTTCTCTACACTCATACCAGAAATTAAACCACCTATGAGTGCACTTATAAATAAACTAATGACTACATTGAGTCTACATAAACATAAGACGATCATTAATATAACTGCTATAACAACTGCATTGATCATGTCGCTCCCCATCCTTTACCACTCTATCGAACTAAAGTATTTATGTTTTAAATAGTACCAAGACACAAATTTAATGTCAATATAAAATATGATGCAAAATATTTTATTGTTGTAGTCTTAATTATCCTACTCGTAATCAATGACTGGATTAAAAGTGTGCTAGATTCAAGCTTCTTTTAAACCAAGTCATTTATGTCACGAGATGGTAAGTGATGAAATATTTGTTAAAAACATTCTTCAATTAAAGTCAATTGTGGAAAACCTCAGAACTACTAATTACATACTATTATGCTTTCACACATAATGAACATCATCTTTACAATTATAAGGATGTTACTGGTATTGTTGTTTCAACCATTCTACTACTGTAGGAATCATATAACCTGTTGGCCCTTTTGGACCTTTAAAAGTTGATTTATTAATCGTAGCTGGTCCTGCAATATCAAAATGGATATGGGGTGTCTGACCACTAAAATGCGTAATAAATGCTGCTGCAAATAATGCTTTACCTTGTCCATTCGTATGATTGACTAAGTCTGCTATGTCTGAATTTCTAATTAACTGCTTTTCAGTATCTGTGATAGGTAATTCAAACACTTTTTCATCTACTGATTTAGCTATATCTAACAGACTGTTGATTTCATTTTTAGCGTGAGAGTGAAAAGCAGCTGCTTTATCCTCTCCAAGTGCCACAATTGCTGCACCAGTTAAAGTGGCGAAATCCATAATAAGTTGTGGTTGAAATTGCGTAGCATATGTAACGGCATCACCTAGCACCATACGTCCTTCAGCATCACTATTTAACATTTCAACAGTTTCGCCGCTGAGTGAGGTAAAAACATCATCTGGTTTCATAGACTTTTCATTAATCATATTCTCAGCTGAAGCAATAACTCCCACTACATTAACTGGCAATTTTAATCTCTCGATAATATCTATCATTCCAACAACGTTTGCGGCCCCACACATATCGAATTTCATCGTCTGCATACCGATTTTAGATTTAATGCTATATCCACCTGAGTCATATGTAATACCTTTACCTACTAAAGCAATGGGTGCATCATTCGACTTTCCGCCATTGTAAGTTATTGTTATTAAACGAGGACCATTCACCGAACCTTTTCCGACTGCATGTAAAAGCCCAAAGCCCTCTGATACAATTGTTTCCGCATCTTTAATATCTACTGATACCTTTTTATCTTTAAAATGACCCTCAATTTCTTCAGCAAAATATTGTGGTGTTAATATGTTAGGAGGCATTTGACTTAGCTCACGTGCTAAATTAATAGACATCCCTAGTTGTTGACCTTCATTAATATCAGAAGCAATCTCATCATGTTCAGTTTGTATATAAATAGATGGTTGATAAGGCGCTTTTTTATCTGATTTATAATTATCAAATTGATAAATGGATTGTTCACTCTGCAATCCGAGAGTTTTAGCCACCTCTACTACATCATTATGTTTAGACATAAATGTATCTATAAGAACTTCAGCTTCATTAATATGTTCTTGTTTTAAATACTGAAACGTATATCCCCAAACTTTTAATAATCGCTGATAAGAAAGCTCTTTAAGATTACCTAATCCCACTGTTAACAAGCGCTTTGGCTGATCATTTATGTAAAGCAAAGTGGAAGATATCTTTCCAACCGAGCTTCCAATAATATGATGTTGCTTCAACGTCTCAAGTTGTTCAATAATTGATTGATTCTTATATTTAATGTCTCTTAATTGATTAATGTGTTCTGGTAATCCCACGATGAGCGTTTCAATATATGTGTTAGATTTTTCATTGATGTAAATGTTCATAAAATACCTCCATTTATGTATATCGTATTATAGGTTTCCTATTAAAAAACCCTCCTGCTTAATAAACAGAAGGGTGAAATACATTTATATATAATTAGCTTAGTTTAGAATTTACCTTTTTTGAATGCTAAGCCGATACCACCGAGTTTGAATACGGCACGTGTATCAATAACTTTTTTCATTAATGCAGCTTTTTTACCAGTAATATCTCTACCGTAAACGATACCTACACCATCATGAGCACCTAATGAGCATACTGTACCACGATTTACGTATTGGAAGTCTTCTTTAGATTCACCATTTAAGATATGTTTGATATTTTTGGCAACATGTTCACCTTGTTGCATAGCAATTTGTGCAGTTGTTGGTAATGGACGTTCTTCACCAGCTGGAATGAATGCTGAACAATCACCAATAACAAAAATATCATCGTGACCTTCGATAGTTAAATCTTGCTTATTAATGATACGACCACGTTTAACACCTTCAAATGATTCTTCCATTAACTTACTACCGCGTACACCAGCAGTCCATACTGAAGTACCAGCTTCTAATTGTTGTTTTTCTCCATCTACTTCTACAACGAAACCTTTTTCGTTACAAGCAACAATTGGAGTGGCAATTTTGAATTCTACACCACGGTCTTCTAAGTAATTAACCGCGTAGTTTACAAGTTCATCAGAGAACATTGGTAACATTTTTGGTGCCGCTTCAACGCAAGTTAATTTAACTTTACTTTGATCGATACCATATTTACTGCATAATTCTGGAATTCTATCTGTTAATTCACCTAAGAATTCAATTCCAGTGAAGCCAGCCCCACCTACTAAGATTGATAAATCTTTATCATCTTTTTCTTTAGAAGCTGCGTAATTAGCAAATTTATCTTCAATGTGACGAGATAATTTACGAGAAGTTAATACGTTCTCGATTTGAAAAGCATAGTCTTTCATACCTTCAATGCCAAATGTTTCACTTACGAAACCTAAAGCTACTACTAAGATATCGTAGTCATATACTCCCTTGTCAGTTTCGACGCGTTTAGCATTGCGGTCAATTTTTGTTACTTCAGCAACTACGAAGTTAACTTTATCTTGTTTTACAGCACTTTCAACTGGATATAATAAATCTTCATAATTGATTGTACCAGCAGAAGCTTCATGTAACCAAGTTGATTCATAGTGATATTCATTCTTATTAATTAAAGTAATTTCTGCTTCGTCTGCAGAAATTTCTTTTTGTAATTTAGTAACTGTTTGTAAACCAGCATAACCGGCACCTAAAACTAGCACTTTCTTACGATCTTGAGCCATCTCTAATTCACCTAAGCTTTCATAATATTTTAACCAAAATGAAGATAAAGGCTATAAACTTATGACAAGGTAAATTGCCCTATCGTTATAGACTTCGTCGACATCTTAAATTATTACGTCTTTTATCAAGGTTAAATCTTTAGTTGTTCACACAAAAGACAATTTTTAATCCAATTCTAATTTTATAGCTTTTACGCTACATTTTCAAGCTACAACAGAGTTAGATTGTGAAGATTTTAATTTAACTAACGTAGTTCTCACAAATGCCATAGAAACGTTGTAAAACATCCAAATAATATAAAAAAATAGGCAACCTGTTTCCAGGATTGCCTAAAATCTTTTTACATCATTTAATACTATTCTTTGGTTTGACTTATTTAGCATTGTTCAGGGTTACCTGATACTTTAGCCGTTTTGAATGAGCTTCCACAACCACAGGATGCTATTGCATTTGGGTTATCTATTTGGAAGCCACCGCCCATAAGTGATTGTTTGAAATCAATTGTTGTACCATTTAAAACTGGTGCATCATATTTATCAACAAGTACTTTAAGTCCAAAGTATTCTAATACTTCATCGTTCTCACCAGGGGCTTCTTCGGCAGACATTCCATATGTGAGCCCTGTACAACCGCCACCATTCACTTTAATTTTTAAATAGCCATCTGCCATATCATTACTTTCTAACATATCTTTTACTTCATATGCAGCTGCTTCAGTTAAGATTACTGTTGGCATACAATTTACCTCCCAATTTCTCAAAGAAATTTTATAATTTCTACATCAT
This sequence comes from Staphylococcus sp. HMSC067F07, assembly GCF_001837405.1. NCBI lineage: Bacteria > Bacillati > Bacillota > Bacilli > Caryophanales > Staphylococcaceae > Staphylococcus > Staphylococcus sp. HMSC067F07. The sequence goes on from NZ_KV832237.1 coordinate 535,814, forward strand.
TTTATTGCTAATTTATGTTATATATTAAAACATATTTGTAATATCGTTTTCTTCAATGTGTTTATAAATATTGTTTAATAAATCCTCTGGCGAATCACCTTCAACAATATCACCATCGACAAGTACATACAACCCACTAGAGCACATGCCACAATTTTGCAAGCATCCGTATTCTAATACATCTACGTCTGGATCATTTTCCAATTTTTCATAGACGATATCTCCGCCCTTTGCCATGTTCGACACACAAAATTCTACTAACGGAAACATAAGACACCTTCTTACTATTTTATTAGTCTTAACATTATAACAAAGTTACTAATCATATGCCTATCGGTCAGCTTGATGATTTCCATCATGTATGGTATACCCTTATTTCTAAAAATTAAATTGTATTCTACATTTGTTTGTAGTCATTTTGAAAAACCGATATAATGAAGATATATATATTTACTTTCAATTCAGGGGTTAAGAAAGTAAATCGTTAACTATCTATAGTGTAAACGGGCACATTTTAAAAGATAGTCTCAAAGGATCTCAATAATTTTTCAAAAATTAAACAAATTGAATAAAGGGGTATAAAAAATGAAAAACTTAGTTTTACTAGGCGGGGGTTATGGTAATATGCGAATTATGTCACGTATCTTACCAAATTCAATTCCCGAGGGGTATCAAGTGACGTTAGTCGATCGAATGCCTTTCCATGGATTAAAACCTGAATTCTATGCACTAGCAGCAGGTACAAAATCAGACAAAGACGTACGTATGCAATTTCCAGATAATAAACAAATTAATACAGTATATGGTGAAATCAATGATATTAATTTAGAGGAACAAATCATTTCTGTAGGCAATTCTAAAATCGACTACGACGAACTCATTATAGGGCTTGGTTGTGAAGATAAATACCATAATGTTCCTGGCGCTGAAGAATATACACATAGCATTCAAACATTATCTAAATCACGTGAAACCTTTCATAGTATCAGTGAATTACCTACCGGTGCGCGTGTAGGAATTGTAGGAGCTGGACTTAGTGGTATCGAATTAGCAAGTGAATTACGTGAAAGTCGTTCAGATTTAGAGATTCTTCTATACGATAGAGGCCCTCGTATTTTAAGAAATTTCCCTGAAAAGCTAAGTAAATACATATCAAAGTGGTTTTCTAAACACGACGTTACTGTAGTACCAAATTCAGTTATTGATCGCGTTGAACCCGGTAAGATATATAATAACGGTCAACCTGAAGATATTGATTTAGTAGTTTGGACAGCAGGAATACAACCTGTTGAAGTTGTACGTAACTTACCAATCGATTTAAGCAATACAGGACGTGTCATTCTTAATCAATACCATCAAGTTCCAACTTATAAAAATGTGTATGTAGTAGGAGATTGTGCAGATCTTCCTCATGCACCTAGTGCACAATTAGCCGAGCTACAAGGTGATCAAATTGCCGATGTACTCAAAAAACAATGGAATAATGAATCACTACCAGATAAGATGCCTGAAATTAAAATCCAAGGCTTCTTAGGTTCTCTTGGAGATAAACAAGGTTTCGCATATATAATGGATCGTACAGTCACTGGTCGTTTAGCTTCAATTTTAAAATCTGGTGTGCTTTGGCTTTATAAATATCATAATGGTTAAATCACTTATTAAAGGCAAGTTCTACTCATTTAAGAACTTGCCTTTATTTCTGTATTAAACTACGCTTCAAAATGCGTTTCTATAAAGCGTACAACTGGTTTCATTTGAATGTAACCGTCAGCAACATACTCATCGTTCATCGTTACTAATGGATAAAACAATTCGTCTTCTTGAATTCTTTCAATAAACTGTTCGTCATGATCTGTTAAATTCTCTGTATCTCGATTAATGTCAATATATGTAAATTCAAAATGATGTTCTGGAAACTTCCGTTTTAGCAAAGGTTGAAGCCATTCATATGTATCTTTCGATGTTGGTGCGTTAACACAACTTGCACAAATTACATCAGCTCCATAAACCACAACACTTATTTTAGTCATTAAAAATCCCCCATCTTGTTTTATAGATTTTTACTACTGAATCTATTATAATGAATTAATAATGATTATGAAATAAATGACTTGAAAGGAGACATGTCACATGCCTACTGAAAACGCAACGATGTTCGATCAAGTAGCTGAAGTCATTGAACGCTTACGTCCATTTTTATTACGCGACGGCGGTGACTGTACACTTGTTGACGTCGAAGATGGTATTGTTAAATTACAATTACACGGTGCTTGTGGTACATGCCCAAGTTCTACAATCACTTTAAAGGCCGGAATTGAACGTGCACTACATGAAGAAGTTCCTGGTGTTATCGAGGTAGAACAAGTATTCTAATCGAATATATGAGTATAGATTGAGTCTGGGATGTTATTCTCAAATTAACAGCAGTAAGATAATTTTTATTAGAAATTATCTTACTGCTTCTTTTATATTTTATACTCTTCATTAACATATAGTTTTGATTTACTTTTGAAAATTTGACAACGTTTATATTTAAAAAGCCAGAAACTACTTATTTGTAGTCTCTGGCTTGATTATTATAAATTATTCATCATGATGCTTCTTTTCGTGATGGTCATGGGCTTTGTGGTCTTTTTTTGGTGGCTGATTCTTGGAGTAATCAACTTTATGATTTTTAGGATCTTTACCATCCATATGTTTAGCAATTTGTTGGTCTACATACACCCAACCTTTCCATCCAATATGAACAGCATCACTAATTACATATTTCTCATAATCTTTATTTGTCATATCATAAATTTTACCACCATTATCTACTACAGTAGAATGGATTTTTTTATAAATAGACTCACGTCTATCTTTATCTATACCGATATGATCATACCATCTACCATTTGATGGAATACTTACGTACTGTACATCTGCACCTGCTTCATGCAGAGTTTGCACTAATAATTGTAAGTCTTGGAATTCTGGAGAATCAATATTAAATTCATAATCACGTTTTATTTTACGTTTATTCTCTTTAATTAACTTCCAGTATGGGTCTCTAATATCAAATTTGTTAGTTTTAGTATTAGCCTTCCCAATATCTATAGCCTTATCTTTCATCTCATTCCAAGATGCATCTTCTTCAGTAGCAGGTTTAACATGTGCTAATGGAGGCTTTTTAAATGAGAATAGAGATTTAATTGCTTCAATTTTTATAAGTTGGTTTTCTTTAAATGCAGAAATATAGTTACCTGAAACTTCCCCTGGATGTTTCGCTTGCTCTCTTAAATATGATTTATTGTGAGCATGCGGAAATTGTAATAATCGTTGAGCATAAAGTTTCTTTAAGTCAGCAGGCATATTTTTTTGATTGAACATCTGGTTGATCTGAGTTTGTGACATACGAGCATCAAAGTTTTGATTTGTTAAACCGTGATTGGTAAACCATTGAGGAGAAATAATAAATGTTAATTTCTTCCCTTTGAGATTATCGTATTGTGATGCCAATTCAACTGCATTAATCAAATCCGTTGATCCTCCAGTCCCGAGTAAAAACGTTTGTTTGCTTGAATTATGTTTATTCAATGCAATACCTGGATTAAAAGGATCATCTTTACCAAGTTCACTTGAACCATATATTGGATAATACTTATCTGACTCAAATAGTTTATTTTGAATGAGCGTGCCTTTTAATACTTGATCTGTTAAAGAAATTCTATTATCAGCTAGCGTTTTATCCGTTACTAAGCCCGTAAACCAGCTTGCTGGCAATAGGACGAAGATAACGAATATCACACCACTAATTAAGATAGGTAAGAAAGGTTTAAATTTCATCGTAACTCTTCTAAAGCTTCTACAATTTTATTAGGAGTTGCCCACTCATCTCTATCAAAATCCATAATAGATACTTCAATATCTAATTTATTTTGAATTTCTAAAAGTAAACCTACAGTTTGGAAAGAATCAATAATACCTTCTTCAAAAATTTCTACATCTGGGTTTTCTTTTACAATATCATTTTCAGCTACTTCTGCTAATAAGTCTAAAACTTGATCTCTAAATTCCATAATTAATTACTCCTTTATTAAATAAATTTACCTGAGAAAATTAAGAATCCAAATGTTACAAAATGGAAAGTAATGATAATACTCAATGCTGTAGTAAATCCATTTTGCCAACGTGGTGGATGTTTTTTACGCCAGCGTTCATAATAACCATACCCTATGAACAATGCCGCATGGTATAAACCATAAACAATGTAATATACTTCAAGACCATGCCATATGCCCATAATAAAGAAGTTTAAGAAGAATGCCATATTAGACATTGCAAATTGACTTTTTAATAACTTCTTACGAGACATATAGAATAATGATCTCATGTAAATGCAATCTCTAAACCAGAACGATAAAGTCATATGCCATCTGTTCCAGAAATCTTTAATATTTTTAGCTTTAAATGGTTGATTAAAGTTCGGTGGTGTTTTAATTCCATATAAATAACTTACTGCAATCGCAAACAAGCTATATCCTGCAAAGTCAAAGAATAAGTATAAGCTGTATGCATACATATAAAGCCACATATGTGTGAAACCGTGTAAGTTCATTTGTAATGGGTTAACTGCATACACTTGAATAAAGTACGCAATAATATATTTATACAAGAACCCTAACATAATCATGTGGATGGCTTTAAGAACAAGCTCTCTATACTCTCCACCTGTAGGCACCTTCTTATCGTCTTTAACAAAACGTTTATAACGATCAATTGGTCCAGAAGAAATTGTTGGGAAGAATGAAATAAATTGAATTAACTTCCAAACTTTGATCTCTTTAATTGAACCATCTCTAATTTCCATAATAAGTTGAACACTTTTAAATGTTACGTAGGATATACCTAAGAATCCGACAAATTCGATTAATTTACTTTCATGAAAATGAATCTGATGTCCGCCTAACCATGAACTTTGAAGAATCTTCACAATCGCTAATGGTAGGATAGATAACACCATGACAGTAGTAAATTTAGCAAATGTATTATTCTTTTGACGAGACTTATAATAGAACATGATTAATGCGACTTGCCAAATTACATAAATAATAAAACTTAACAAGTGCACACTTAAATACTTTTGACCAAGAAGATTGTGTTTATCTGAAGAAAAGATAAGTACAATCATAATGGCGGTACTTATACCGTTATAAATATAACTACGCTTACCTAAAAATCCGAGTATTATAACTGGTATAAGCACAATAAAAGCAATTAAGAAGAAGGTAAACGTTCCATATGGAATCATCCGTTAACTACCTCTGCAATCTTCTTACGATCTAATTTACCATTTGAAGTAAGTGGTAATTGTTCCATCCATTCGAACTTTCTCGGAATCATATACTCTGGTAAGCGTGATTTAAGTTCATGTTTGATATTCGTTGTCATTTCTAAGTTGTCTTCAACTCTATCATAAGGTACAACAGCACCGATAAGATGTACAACTTTACCATTTTTATAAACTGGTACGACAATTGCTTCTCTTACATATTGTGATTGACGTAATTGCGTTTCAATTTCTTCTAATTCCATTCGATAACCGTTTAACTTAATTTGGAAATCGATACGTCCTTGAATAAAACATAATCCATCTTCTTCTTTAGCCTTATCTCCAGTGTGATAAGTTCTGGTACCATCTTCAAAGTTGAAAACCGCTGTAGTCTTCTCCTCATTCTTAAGATAACCTAAACTCACACTTTGTCCTTCAATAACAAGCTCACCTTCATCAGTAGTTGATAATGTTGTACCTGGTCGTGATACGCCTACTGGTAGAGGATTATATTGCTCTAATACATCTTGAGTGATTTGAATACTTGTTACAGCCACTGTAGCTTCTGTAGGTCCATACGTGTTGTAAATTGTGGCACTTGGATATCTACTTACTAAAGCTTTAGCTGTTCTATGAGGTAGAATTTCCCCGCAGAAGAAGAAATGATTTAAACTATTATATTGCTTCTCATTAAGATTTGGTAATAATAAACACATTTCGATAAATGAAGGAGTAGATACCCAAACATTAATTGGTGTGTTCATTAACATCTCATTTAACAGTTTAGGTTTTTTAATCATATCTTTATCCACTAAATTAAGAGTACCACCGGACGTTAAGCATGGATATATCGCCATGACCGATAAATCAAATGAGAATGGTGCTTGGTTTAGCCATTCTTGACCTTGTCCAGCTCCATTCAGTGATACCATCCACTCGGCAAATTCAACGAGACTTGCATATTCGATTTGAACCCCTTTAGGTTCTCCTGTCGAACCAGATGTAAAGATAGTATACACAACATCGTTATATTTCATTTGACTATCAAAAATAACAGGATCTTGTGAGTCTTGAATATCTTTAATAGAAATTTCTTTTCCGATAGATTGCTCTAAAGTTTCATCTGAAGTGTTAAAAATAAATTCTGGTTGAACTTTTTCGATAATCATTTTTACACGTTCTTCTGGTACTGATGTATCGATAGGTACATAACCACAACCCGCTTTAATTGCTCCTAACATCCCGACAATCATATACGGAGACATGTGTCCATATAATACCATTGGTTTTTTACCATCTTGTAATTGATGTGCTAACTTACTTGAAGCTTCATCTAATTCTTTATAAGTCAAGACATCTTCTATATGTCTAACAGCTATCTTATCTGGCTGTTCTTTAGCGAAATGATTTAACGTATTAATAATTTCTGCCATCATTACTCTCCCTCATTAAAATTCATTATAAATGAAGTTATTATGTGTATCGCCACTACCATATATTAAGTATAAAGCTATAAATATAGCTAAATATAATAATGTAAGTAAGTAAGGCTTCATTTTTTCATAATACTTATTAGGTTCTTTACTTTTAGTTTTCATATAGCACCTCTTAAACTTAGATTGTTTGATATGTATATAAACAATCATCTTACATATAAAAATATATTCGTCAAAATTTAAAGCTTTCTCGAATCGTTAACATAAAAATACAATGCTACTTCTATATTTTTGTTTTACAATTCATTATAGTCACAATTGAATTATAATTCAATTCTATTTTTATAATTATTGCATGTTTCACTTTGATATCAAGACTTTGTAAAACATTTTTTCGTCACGCATTGGGAAAGACTTAAGTTCCTCTTTTTATTAGAACATCATTATTTTAAGACTAAAACATCTAATAAACAATTACATACCGACTAACAAAATTGTTAGATTAAATCACTAAAAACTCACGCAACCTCAAAAGGATAATTATCCCTAGATTGCGTGAGTTTAAAAAACCTTTTTAGTTATTAACTTTTACCGGAGTGATAGGTAGTTGATGATTTAAAACAGCTAAAATATTATTAACACAAAGTTGTACCATTCGATCTCTTGTGAGACGTGATGCGCTTCCAATATGAGGTACAATCACCGCGTTATCAAGTTTCAATAGAGGATGATTCACATCGATAGGTTCTTGACGCAATACATCAAGTCCACAACCTAAAATAGTATGATTTCGTAGCGCTTCAACCAATGCAGTTTCATCAACAATGGCACCTCGTCCGATATTAATGAAAATGGCATCATTCTTCATCAAATTGAATGCTTTTGAATCAAATTGATTCTCAGTTTGTGGTGTTAACGGTGCTGTACAAATGACAAAGTCACTTTCTTTTAATAAAGTTTCAAACGAAACGTACGTCGCATCTAACTCTTTTTCAGCTTCTGGATTCTGAGTACGGTTGTGATATAAAATACGAGTATTAAAACCTTTTAAACGACGTGCAAACGCTCTACCAATACCGCCCATACCATATATACCTACTGTCGAACCGTGAACATCTTTTCCGGAAAGTAAATAAGGCCCCCAGCTTTGCCATTGACCCTCTTGCACATATCTTTCCGCTTCAATAATGCGTCTAGCAACTGTTAACATAAGTGTAAAACCTAATTCAGCAGTCGTTTCAGTTAATACATCAGGTGTGTTAGTTACAGTAATGTCATGATCATTCGCTCTGACGACATCTATGTTGTCATAACCTACAGCCATATTTGCAATAATTTTAAGGTCAGACGCTTCTGTCAATACTTCTTCGTCTACGCTTTCACTTAAAGTAATAAAACAGGCAGTAGCGTCTTTAACTTCACTTAAAAATGTTTCTCTAGGCATTGGTGTTAATTCTTTATCCCACATGACGACATCGCCGATTTGTTCTAATTGTTCAATAAATTTTTGAGGAATCTTTCGAGTAATTAGTATTTTGTTCATCCACTCACCCCAGTTTATTTATACATCTATTATTTAATGTTTACCTTAGAAAATTATTACACAGTACTATGGGTTACTTTTCAAGTTCAGTGATAGCAACATTTAAATCTGCGAAAGAATGTGTGGGTGGTACTTCTTTAGTTTGAATTTCTTCGTAAGTAGATACGCCTGTTTGAACGTGAATCGTATCAATGCCTACATTAATACCTGACATAATATCTGTATCATACAAGTCTCCTACCATGGCTACATCCTCTTTATTTAAACCTAGTATTTCTAGAGCTTTATCCATAATTATCGTTTCAGGTTTACCAATAAATTGTGGTTGTACCCCAGTAGAAACACTAACAACACTTGTAATAGCGCCATTTCCAGGTAAGAACCCTCTTTCCTTAGGAATGGAGACGTCAGGATTAGTAGAGAGGAATTTAGCACCATTCCTAACTCCTAATGTGGCTACTGCAAGTTTCTCATATGTAACTTCTTCATCTAAACCAATCACCACATAATCTACATGTTCATCAGCTTTTACAGTTAATCCTGCTTCAGTTAAAGCTGTTTTCAAGCCATTACCACCAAGCATGTAAACTGATGCATTTGGGTGTTCTTCTGAAATAAAGTCAGCAGTAGCAAGTGCTGAAGTCACAATTTCCTCAGGTTTCGCATCAATTTTCATTTCACGAAGTTTGTCAACAACTTGGTCCGGCGTCTTCGTTGAGTTGTTTGTAACATATAAATGTGGTATTTCATTGCGATTCAAATAATCTATAAATTGTGCCGCTCCATCGATTTCATCTGTACCTTTGTACATCGTACCATCTAAATCGATTAAATAGGCTTTATAATTCTTCACTATTGGTTCTCCCCTTTTCCAAATGCAGTAATTGGAACGTTCTCACTTTCAAGAAATTGTGCAACCTCTTTGATAAATTCCTTATAATATGGCAATGATTTATCAAATAAAGGCATGATTTCTTTTACATTTAATTCTGTATAATTGTGTGCAAATTGTTTTCTGACATCTACAGTGTCATTAATATGGGTTTGAGTTTCCTTAGAAATTACATTTTCTAATTCTAGAATATCAATCACGTCTTTATAGTTACCTGGATCTCTTAAAATAAACCCATCTATAATCATATTTCCAATATCTACTGATGATTCGATTAACATTTGAGCAATACGTTCATACGCATAATGATTTTCTTTATTTTTATCATAATCCTCTGTCAAACCTTGTAAATAGGTCAATTTCTGTGTCAATTTTTCTTTATCTACGAAATACATTCGTTCGTCACCTCTTCATACATCTATCATGCTTATCATATCATAATTTTGCAGTCGTCTTCATTTGTCGTTATACTTAGACGTAACACTTTTTGGAAAATAAAGGAGCGCATAACGCATGATTGATATGTACTTATATGATGACGAAGAACAAAGCCAAGTTCAGTTCGTAGGGTTTGTTGGAGAACACAGTCGTTATGATTTAATGCTCGTTCAAACTGACAGACACTATGGGAAAACACTCGTATTAAATATGCAAACAAATAAATTCGGAATTATAGGAACAGATGATATTGAAGAAGAAGGCTATATTGCACATATACTTGGTGTCACAAAAGAAGAAGGCGATGAAATTATTGGATACTTGAACGAAGTGATTCATTAAATATATCTGTTAACAAGAACGTAATCATACCACTACAACAATGAGCAAAAATGATATATATCTACTTATAAATCATAAAGGCCCATTAAATCGAGATATAGTGCTCGACTTAATGGGCCTTTATTTATCTTCAGTATCTTGTGTTTTCTCAGTATCTTGAATGGTAGGTTGTATTTTAACATCATGAAGTTTATCTATAAGATCCGCTTCATCCTCTACTTCGTCTACTAGTTCATTTTCGGGTATATGTCGTACTACAAAATATGGGCAACCAAAATTACAGTATTCTAGTATGTAATCTTGAATACTTGAAAACCGTTTACTTATCTCAGCTTTCTTATTACTATCTTTATAAAAACCTTTTAAACGTAATTGATCATAACCAAAATCACCAACTACATAATCATACTTATTTAAAATATCTGAGTATCTCGCTGCAAATGTTTCCTCATTGAAACAATCTCTATATTCTTCAATTAATTCAAAGTATTGTTCTTCTACTTTAATCATCGTTTCACCTAATCTAATTAATATAAAAACTTAGGTTGATGACGAACCAACCTAAGTTTCAGAATATATATTACATCTTATTTACTTAATTGTTCTTCACCTTGGCGTTGTCTTTCTTTAGCTGCTTCGTTAACTTGTTCATCTGCGTGATATGAACTACGTACAAGTGGACCTGCTTGGCAATGTTTGAAGCCTTTATCCATAGCAACTTTTCTCATTTTACCAAATTCTAATGGTGTATAATATTTCTCAACTTTAAGATGTTTACGAGAAGGTTGTAAGTATTGTCCTATTGTAAGGATGTCTACATCATTTGCACGTAAATCATCCATTGTTTCATAAATTTCTTCCATTGTTTCCCCTAAGCCGACCATAAGACTAGATTTCGTTGGAATATCAGGTTGTAGTTCTTTAGAACGACGTAGAAATTCTAACGTACGATCGTACGTAGCACGGGCACGTACTCTAGGCGTTAAGCGACGAACTGTTTCAATATTATGATTTAAAATGTCTGGTCTTGAAGCCATTAAGGTTTCAAGCGCTTCATAATCTCCACCCATATCCGATGGTAAAATCTCAATCGTTGTAAATGGGTTTCTTTCTCTAACTTTACGCACTGTTTCAGCGTAGACATTTGAGCCTTGGTCTCTTAAATCGTCACGAGCAACTGCAGTAATAACCACATGTTTTAAGTTCATTAACTCTACTGATTCAGCGACACGTTCTGGTTCATTTAAATCTAATTCATTCGGCAAACCAGTTTTAACCGCACAGAATCGACAAGCTCTTGTACAAACAGCCCCTAGAATCATAAACGTAGCTGTACGTCTAGCTCCCCAACATTCGTGTATGTTTGGACACTTTGCTTCTTCACAAACTGTGTGTAAATTTTTCTCACGCATCATCTTTTTGAGACCAGTATAGTTTTCGTTCGTGTTAAGCTTAATCTTCAACCAATCTGGTTTACGCAAAATTTCTTCATTTTTAGTCGCCATAACAACGCATACCCTCCTGTTTAATATCTCTTCGTTTATTATAACGAAATTAACAATAAATTAAAATCTAATATACGTTAAATTTAAAATCTAAGCAACTTTTCCTTGAAAATGTCTCTTAAAAATTCTGGCATGATATAATCTGTTGGCAAGCCTTTTAAAATTGGGAAATATCTACCAAATGTATACATATCGACAGTACCTAACGTGTATTGATGATCTGTTTGAATTTCTTCACCATTTATGAAGTATCTATTTTCAGATTCTATGAATCCTAGATTATAAAGAATATAACCACCGAAAATGTCACCTCTAAAACCTAAGCCTTGAGCATGTTCATGCATGTATTCCTGTTTTTGGCTCTTTTGAATGACTTTAATTAATTCGTCACCGGTTAAACGAACCCTCACTAAGTTAATCGGATGCGGTAACATACGATGAATATCATATTCCGTGACTTTATCAGCCTCTATACTATTCACAATTAACCCAGCATTCACTAATGCACAATCTGCATGCGTAAATTCATAAACACTCTCTGCTAATAAGTAAGAAGTTTCGGTAATGACATCCGTTTTTTTCAGTAATTTAACATGATGGTCAATGACAGGCTCACTTAATAAAGCTTTACCTTCTTCTTCAAAGTGCGTTTCAACTTGTGGTAACGCATCGAGAGGATGTAATTTCGCTTTTTTATCAGAGACTTTACCATGTTCGATGGTTAGGTTGACTTCTCCTAAGAAATGACCATATTTCCCAGCTGCGGCCATAAGTACGCCATTGTTAAATTCACCATTTTCAAAGTAATGGTGTGTATGACTCCCGAAAATGACATCAATTTCAGGAATTTCTTGGCATAATTTCTCATCAAAGAAAACACCCACATGGCTCATAACAATTAAAATATCAAATTGACCCTTATGAGCTTCAATTTCATCTTTAATTGCCGCTAATGGATCAGTCACAACCCAATCCAGTGCTCTGTAAAAAGGAGTGAATGGTGCTGTTGCAGCCATAAATAATATACGACTACCTTCAATTTCTTTAATATATGAAGACGTTATATGATTAGGTAAATATCCTTTCTCATCAAACACATTTGCACATATGACTTTAAAATTCGCGTCAGTGTATAAATTTTGTAGTGCTTCATGAGAAATCGTCATACCTTCGTTATTACCAATCGTCGCAATATCACAATGTGCTTGATTAAGTAATTCAATATTCTTTTTACCAATCGTTGCTTCTGTGACAGGGGCTGATAAATCTACATGATCACCAATATCTAAATAAAGGGAGGGATGTTGAAGTTGTGGTCGATGGCTAGCCATATAAGATTGAATACGGGCATATTCATTTAAGTGACTGTGAATATCGTTTGTATGATAAATTGTTAATTCCATGACACGTCCCCCTCTCAAATTAATCAATCAATTATACTTATTAGTTACTTTAGCATTTAACATCTCTATCTAAAAGTAGAAGTGCTTAGAGTATTACAAGAGAGATTTAATTATTAAATATGCGCCTAATAATAACATGACTGTTCTTAGTAGCATGACTACAGTATCTGATTTAAGTGAACGATTCACTTTAACTCCAATTTGCGCTCCAATAATACTAGAAATAATCAATGCCACTGAATAACCCCAAGCAACATGACCTTGTACAATGTGTCCAATAGAACTCATTACACTTGAAAAGAAAATCATCATCATACTTGTTCCTACAGCAACATGTGGTGGAAATCTAAATACAATGAGCATTAATGGAGTCATTAGAGCTCCTCCACCTATACCAAATAAACCGGTAAGTATACCTATAAATAAAGTTGCGACAAATGCAAAGAATGGTGGCACACTGTAATGATAGGTTTTACCCTCTGCATCAACATATGTACGTTCATATTGTGGTTTATCAAATATTTTGAAAGGTTTAATTTTATGACGCACCATAAGCAATATTGCTACACAAATCATAAAAATACCAAAGTATAAGTTAAATGAATCTAAAGTTAAAAATTGACTCAAAAATGAACCTATGAGCGATCCTGGTAATAAGCCAAAAAGAAAAATAGAACCGTTTTTTATATCAACTTGTTTCGTTTTTAAATAACCTAATGAAGATGATAATCCTGTAACGATAAGGATAACTGAAGATGTACCAATAGCAATCTGTGGAGTGATGCCATGAAGTATATGATGATTTACTCCTAAATATACAAGCGTCGGCACAATAATTATGCCGCCTCCTATACCTACAATTGACCCTAAGATTGCTGAGAGTCCACCTATTAAAACAAGTAAAATAATAGTTAATAACATGATATTCGCCTCTTAAAATAATTTTAATTGTTGTGGAGCTAAACCTTCATAATCAATACCTAGTATGTCTTGATATGTTTTAGCATTTTGAGCTGCATGTCCACCAGAATTATTATTAAAAATTACATAAACTTTTTTAGCTTTTTGATTTAGGATTTTAACCTTTTGTGCTAAATCTTCAAGTTCTTCTTCATTATAATCATACAAATATCTAACATCTCGCCATTCTTGATCTGTCATATCTTTTTTCGTCCATCCATGACGATTACGGCCATGATAACGTACAAAAGCTACTTGGTTTGTAATTCTGTTAACGAGAGGAATACTACCTTCTTTTACTTGAGGTTCATCAACAACAGAATGTATAATTTGATGATCTGTTAAAAATGATAAAGTTTGCTCTTTAAAACGATCATCGAACCAAGATTGATGTCGGAACTCCACGCACATAGGAACTTCCTCTAATTGCTTTCTTACATATAAAATGTAGTTAATATTTTGAGCGTTGCAATCAAACCATGGTGGAAATTGAACTAGGACCATCGCAAGTTTATTATGCTCTTTAAGAGGCTCAAGCATCTCTTTAAATTGTTCAAATAATTCACTACGTGTTTCCGCATATTCTTTATAATCTGCATGAAGGGTTAATGCTTGGTGTATTTTTACAATAAATTGAAAACGTTTAGGCGTTTCATTTATCCATTTCATTATGTTTCGTTCTGGTTGAATTGCATAATATGAGGCATCTAATTCCACTATGGGAAAATGACTAGCGTAAGTCTTTAACTTGTCACTTTTGCGGTCTAAATCCTCATATAATGTATCATGGTCTCCCCAACCAGTAAGACCTATTTCTATCATTTTTATCACCATCAACATGATACCACACTATAATAGAGTGGTTCACTCGAACAAGCTAAAATTTACATATTCTTTATTATTATAAAAATCGATGATTTTCATATAAAAAAGAGAAGGATACTCCGTTATTATCAACGGATGCTTTCCCTCTCTTAATTGAACTATATCTATATAAGTTGTAATTTCTTATTCACTTGCGATATGACTCTATCCATTATCATTGCAGCATGCATTTTCTCAGCAAGACGTGAAGATTGTCCACTCCACATATGTGTAAGTTCTCTATTACCATCTTGAGCTGCAGCTTTTCTGATACTATTAGTCAGTTGATTTTGAATTGGATAATCAGGAATTTCGCCATCAAACTGATTCATTTCATCAATAAACTCATTATGAATCCCTCGTGCATACTTACCACTAAATACTTTAGTAACTACAGTGTCTGTTTCCTTGCTTCCTAGAATAGCATTTTTTAATAAATCACTCGCAGCACTTTCATCAGAAATCAGGAATGCTGTACCCATTTGCACACCTTGTGCGCCAAGCATCATGCTCGCAAGCAAACCTCTACCGTCCATAATTCCGCCTGCAGCTACCACCGGTACCGTCACATTATCTACCACTTGAGGTACAAGCGACATTGTTCCTATCATAGGCTCATCATCGCCATGATTTAAAAATGAACCCCTGTGTCCACCTGCTTCACTGCCTTGTGCGACAATGATATCCATTCCTGAACGCTCATTTTCAATTGCTTCATCAACACTTGTAGCTGTACCGACTAAAGTGACATTTGCTTCTTTAAGTTTTTGAATTGTTTCTTCATCAGGAATACCGAATGTGAAACAACATACAGGCACACGATACTTAATAATTAAATCAATCGCTTGTTTAAACTGTATATCCTCTGTGACATTGACAACAGGTTCCTCTAAATTAAATGCACGTCTATATGGTTTCAACCAAGCATTCATATGATTAATTTGGTCTGGTAGATAACGATTTTTACTAGGAACAAAGAGATTCACGCCAAAAGGTTTATCAGTCAATCGTTGCACTTCTAACATTTCATTTTCCAACTTTTCAGCATTAAAATAACCTGCACCGATTGTGCCTAAACCACCACGTTCACTAATAGTTGAGACTAGGTGAGGCGTCGTACTACCAGCCATTCCTGCTTGAATGATAGGATATTGTATGCCCAATACTTTCGTCATTCCATTTTCATTCCACATCATGTTTCACCCTTCTTAATAAAGTTATCGGCCTTTCATACTTTGAGGAAGTCTTTGATTTTTTAATTTTTCTTCTTCTTCTTGATCCATTTCATCCTCAATTTCCATGCCTAGTAATTCTTCAATTAAGTCTTCATGTGACACAATCGCATCGGTACCACCATATTCATCCAACACAATCGCTAAATGCTTACGCGTCACAGTCATTTTACGAAGCACCCATTCCGCTCGATTGTGCTCGTTTACAAATAGTGGGCTCGATACATAATTCGTAATTTTATCGTCTTTATGCTTACTCCATGCTAATAAATATTTTGAATGAAATACACCGATAATATCATCAATATCTTCATCATACACCGGATACCTTGTATAAGGTTCATTCATAACTGTTTCATATGCTTCATCATAAGTGACTTCTTTTGAAAATGCCACTACCTTCACGCGTGGTGTTGTATCTACATCAGTTATCTTTAATTTTTCAAAGTCCATCACATTTTGCAAACGTGCATTTTCAACTTCATTAAATGCACCTTCTCGTCCTGCAATATTTAATAATGTACGTATTTCTTCTTTTGAAAAACGCTTTTCCACAGGTTTTCCTCGAGAAAACAAATGATTAATACCGTCTGTCATTTTATTCAATACGAATGTGATAGGCTTTAAAATAATAACTAAAATATTGATAATTGGATAAACCAAACGTGAAATTTGATCTGGAAATGTCGCAGCAATTGATTTCGGAATAACCTCTGAAATTAAAATAATTAATATAATTATAATTACAGAAGCAACGACAATATTGACTCCCTTTCGAATAGCTAAAATAGCTACTAGAATAGGTAAAATAATATTTGCTACGTTATTAACTATAAGAATAGTCGTAATAAATTCATTGGGTTTATCTAATAATTTTGAAAGTCCTTTAGCTTTTCTGTCACCATTCTTCGCAGCAGTTTGAAACTTAGTACGATTAGCAGCAGTTAATGCCGTTTCACTTCCAGAGAAGAAAAACGAAACTAAAAATAAAATGATAATCGAGACAATCATGATGTATTCTCCTTATAAAATAATCATTGTAAACTTTTATACACTATTTCCCAAGAAATAAACATTCGAAACGATAAACCACTATGACAATAAATGAATCAAATAAATAACCTGCCAACAACTCTGATATAAGGTTGATGACAGGTTTAATATTCTAAATTATTAAATTCGTAACTTTAGTGTATAATTAGCCGATTGAACCTTCCATTTCGAATTTGATTAATCGGTTCATTTCTACTGCATATTCCATTGGTAATTCTTTAGTGAATGGTTCAATGAAGCCCATAACAATCATTTCAGTGGCTTCTTCTTCAGAAATACCACGACTCATAAGATAGAATAATTGTTCTTCTGACACTTTAGACACTTTAGCTTCGTGTTCTAATGAAATATTGTCATTAAATACTTCATTATATGGAATTGTATCAGACGTAGATTCATTATCTAAGATTAACGTATCACATTCAATATTTGAACGTGCACCTTTAGCTTTGCGTCCGAAGTGAACGATACCACGATAAATAACTTTACCACCATTTTTAGAGATGGATTTAGAAACGATAGTTGAAGATGTATTAGGAGCTTTATGAATCATTTTAGCACCGGCATCTTGAACTTGACCTTTACCAGCGAAAGCAATTGATAATGTACTACCTTTAGCACCTTCACCTAGTAATACACAGTTAGGGTATTTCATTGTTAACTTAGAACCTAAGTTACCGTCTACCCATTCCATGTTACCATTTTCATGAACAAAAGTACGTTTAGTAACTAAGTTATAGACATTGTTTGCCCAGTTTTGAATAGTTGTGTAACGAACATGCGCATCTTTATGCACTATAATCTCAACAACAGCCGAATGTAATGAGCTTGTTGAATAAACTGGTGCAGTACAACCTTCAACATAGTTTACTGATGCACCTTCATCCGCAATAATTAAAGTACGCTCAAATTGACCCATATTTTCAGAGTTAATACGGAAGTATGCTTGTAAAGGTGTATCTAATTTAACGTTTTTCGGTACATAGATAAATGATCCACCTGACCATACTGCTGAATTTAATGCCGCGAATTTATTATCTGCAGCAGGTACAACAGATGCAAAGTATTCTCTGAATAAATCTTCATTTTCACGTAATGCACTATCAGTATCTTTGAAGATAATTCCTTTTTCTTCTAATTCTTTCTCCATGTTGTGATAAACAACTTCTGATTCATATTGTGCAGATACACCAGCTAAATATTTTTGTTCAGCTTCAGGAATACCTAATTTGTCAAACGTACGTTTAATTTCTTCAGGAACTTCATCCCAAGAACGTTCTGTATGCTCTGATGGTTTAACATAATAAGTAATATCATCAAAGTCTAATTCTGATAAGTCTCCACCCCATTGTGGCATAGGCATTTTATAGAATAATTTCAATGCTTTAAGACGGAAATCTAACATCCATTGCGGTTCTTCTTTCATCTTAGAAATTTCAGTAACGATATTTTCTGTTAAACCTCGCTCTGATCTGAAAATGGACACATCCTCTTCGTGGAAACCATATTTATAATCTCCAACATCAGGTGCTTTTTTAGCCATTTTAATCACTCCTTGAATTGATAATTAATAAACAACGTGCGCATGAGATTTTTAATTTATATAGTTAAAAGTGTAATACTTAAAAATGACTATTCTTTAAAGTTGTAATATATATTATAACAACATACTGTAGTCATCTAAAGACTACATAATTGCTATAATTTAAGTTTACCCGATTCATTTTAAAACACACTGAAGAAGATATTAATAATTAATTATTCTTCTTCAGTTGTGCCTTCTGCTTTACCTTCTTTTTCAACTGTACCTTTTTCTAGAGCTTTCCAAGCAAGAGTTGCACATTTGATACGTGCTGGGAATTGAGATACACCTTGTAATGCTTCAATGTCATCCATCTCTTCCGTAATTTCATAGTCTTCACCGAGCATCATCTTAGTGAATTCTTGGCTCATTTGCATAGCTTCAGCAAGAGAATGACCTTTTACCGCTTCTGTCATCATTGATGCACTTGACATAGAAATTGAGCAACCTTCTCCTTCGAACTTTGCATCATTAATTATACCGTCTTGAATATCGAATGTTAGACGAATACGGTCACCACATGTAGGGTTATTCATATCCACTGTCATTGAGCCGTTATCTAAAACACCTTTATTTCTAGGGTTCTTATAATGATCCATAATTACAGATCGATATAGTTGATCTAAATTATTAAAATTCATAAGAGAAAAACTCCTTCGTTTGTTTCAATGCTTGAACTAACTGATCAATATCCTCTTTAGTGTTGTAAACATAGAAACTTGCTCGTGCAGTTGAGGATACATTAAGCCATTTCATTAGTGGTTGTGCACAGTGATGTCCAGCTCGGACAGCCACACCTTCAGTATCAACTGCTGTCGCAACATCATGAGGGTGAATATCTGAAAGATTGAAAGTAATCACACCTGCTCGACGATCTTTAGGTGGTCCATATATTTCTAAACCTTCAATTGCAGACATTTGATCGTATGCATATTCAGTCAGCTCTTTCTCATGCTTGTGTATAGCATCAAAGCCAAGGTCTTCAATGTAACGAATCGCTTCACCTAAACCAATAGCTTGTGCAATAAGAGGTGTTCCAGCTTCAAATTTCGTTGGTAAATCGGCCCAAGTAGCATCGTATTTACTAACAAAATCAATCATATCTCCACCGAATTCTACAGGTTCCATATCTTTAAGTAATTGACGTTTACCATATAAAACACCAATACCTGTAGGTCCTAACATCTTATGTCCACTAAAACTATAAAAATCAGCATCAATATCTTGCATATCCAAGGCCATATGTGGTGCGGCTTGAGCGCCATCAACACTAATAATAGCACCATGTTCATGTGCGATGTCTGCAATCGTTTTAACATCATTAATTGTACCTAAGACGTTTGATACATGTGCAATAGCTACAATCTTAGTTTTTTCATTTATTGTTTCTTTAATGTCATCTACTCTAAGTTCGCCTTCATTAGTCATTGGGATAAATTTTAGTGATGCATTTTTACGCTTAGCTAATTGCTGCCATGGAACAATATTCGCGTGATGTTCCATCTCAGTCACAACTATTTCATCGCCTTCTTCGACGTTAGCGTCACCATAACTACGTGCAACAATATTGATTGATGCAGTTGTCCCTCTAGTGAAAATAATTTCTTCAAAATATTTAGCATTAATAAATCGACGAACAGTTTCACGAGCACTTTCATAGCCATCTGTTGCTAGTGATCCTAAAGTGTGAACACCACGGTGGACGTTAGAGTTATAACGTCTATAATAATCATCTAATACATTTAACACTTGAACAGGCGTTTGACTTGTAGCAGTTGAATCAAGATACGCTAAGCGCTTTCCGTTAACTTGTTGTTCAAGAATCGGGAAATCTTTAATGACATTGTTCACATTAAAAGTTTTTTCGGCCACTATATTCACGACCTTTCTATAGTTAAAAATCTCGTTTTATTGGGTTAATAATTTTTGAAAATTTAAATTAAAGATTTATTTAGAAACTTTACGTTCAATAACTTCTCTTAATTGACGTTTAACGTCTTCAATTGGTAATTCACGAACTACTGGGTCTAAGAAACCATGTATAACTAAACGTTCAGCTTCAGTTCTTGAAATACCGCGACTCATTAAGTAATAAAGTTGCTCAGGGTCAACTCGACCTACTGACGCAGCGTGACCTGCTTCAACATCGTCTTCATCAATTAATAAGATAGGGTTAGCGTCACCACGTGCATTTTCAGATAGCATTAGTACACGAGATTCTTGATTAGCGATAGATTTAGTACCACCGTGTTTAATATAACCAATACCATTAAACACTGAAGATGCATTTTCTGTCATTACGCCATGTTTTAAGATATAACCGTCAGTTTCTTTACCATACTGAACAATTTTAGATGTTAAATTAATTTTTTGGTCACCTGTTCCAACTACAACTGATTTCAATTCACTTGTTGAACGATCACCAATTAAGTTAGTAGTATTATCAATAATTTGACTACCTTCATTCATTAAGCCTAATGCCCAATTAATAGAGGCATCTGCTTCAGTTGTACCACGACGAATAATGTGACCGGTAAAACCTTTATCTAAGTAATCTACAGAGCCATAAGTGACATTAGAATTAGCTCCTGCAATCACTTCTGAAACAATATTAATTTGATTATCTTCACCATTTGCATTAGATAAATAATTCTCTACATAAGTTACTTCTGCACTTTCTTCAGTAACAAGAATAACGTGATTATAGAAACTTGCATTATCGTCGTCATGAAGTACAACGTATTGAATTGGATGTTCAACTACAACATTCTTAGGTACATATACAAATATACCACCATTCATTAATGCAGTGTGTAGCGCTGTTAAACGATGTTCATCAATATCTACAGCTTTAGTCATGAAGTATTTTTGAACTAATTCACTGTGATTCACCAATGCTTCTGATAAACCTTCAATAATGACACCATCTTTTTTAGCTTGGTCTGACACTTGACTATAAGCTAAATCGTTATTGTGTTGAATCACTAAATTTTCAGAGTTTTCAACATCGATAATTTGTTTTACTGATTCTGGTAATTCGCTAAGGTTTTCATATGCACTGCCTTTTGTTTCATGTTGTTTAAATGTATCAAAATTCCATTTTCGTAATTTTGTTTTATCAGGTTTTGGCATTTCTAAAGTTTCTGTTAATTTCAACGCTTTTTTACGTAATTCTGTCATCCAAGAAGGTTCATTGTGCGCTTTTGAATAATCAACAAGTTGTTCTTCAGAAATGTTCAAAGTTTCAGTTGTCATAACTTTCTTTGCCTCCTACTTGATGAAATATAATTTGCTTAGTATGTTCATTTTCATCATTAAAAGTGAACATCTCATTGTAAAAAGTCCTATTGACGACTATTCAGCTGCACCAAATTCTTCTTTAACCCATTCATAACCTTCTTCTTCAAGGCGTTTAGCTAGCTCTGGGCCACCAGATTTAACTACTTTACCACCATACATAACATGCACTTTATCAGGTGTGATGTAGTTTAATAAACGTTGATAGTGCGTAATCATTAATGCACCAAAGTCTTCACCACGCATTTGATTAATTCCTTTAGATACAACTTTTAAAGCATCAATATCTAAACCAGAATCAATTTCATCTAGAATAGCGAATTTCGGTTCTAACATCATTAATTGTAGAATTTCGTTACGTTTTTTCTCCCCACCAGAGAAACCTTCGTTTAAGTAACGTTGAGCCATATCTTGATCAATATCTAAGAAATCCATCTCTTTATCCAATTTCTTGATAAATTGCATTAAATTAATTTCTTGTCCTTCTTCACGTTTAGCATTAATAGCAGAACGCATGAAATCAGCATTTGTAACACCAGTGATTTCTGAAGGATATTGCATTGCTAGGAATAAACCTGCTTTAGCTCTTTCATCAACTTCTAATTCTAAAATATTAACGCCGTCTAATAATACTTCCCCTTGTGTCACTTCATAACTTGGGTGTCCCATGATTGCAGATGATAATGTTGATTTACCAGTGCCGTTAGGGCCCATAATTGCGTGTATTTCTCCTGTATTTACAGTTAAGTTTATACCTTTTAAAATTTCTTTATCCTCAATAGACACATGTAGGTCTTTGATTTCTAATGTTGATGACATTTATATTCCCTCCGTAAAATATAAAGTTTCTTAACTAGTTTATAATAATTTTAATCTGTAGTCAAAAAGACTTAGTGAATTTCAATTCTCTTTATTATAACGCACTTAAGAACTAATATAAACTTTTTAAACCGTTTATTTAGATTAATTCTTTAAATAAAATTATTTTTATTTAACTCGTAAAATTTCATTAAATGATAAAGATAAGCTCAATTTCTCAATAGCCAATTTTTAGACAAAATAAAGGGTTTGTTTCCCTAAAATTTGAATTTTGTGATATTATGCAGTTTAACCTTTAAATCTTAAATGAAAGGAGCCATTCATGAACAACTTCAAATGGACGAATATTCTTAAAGGTTTTGGCATGGGTACAAGTGATTTAATTCCTGGTGTAAGTGGTGGAACAATAGCTTTACTGCTAGGTATCTATGATGATTTTATTAGTTCTGTAAGCGGACTGTTCTCGAAACGTTTTTGGCCGAGTTTTAAATTTTTACTTCCTATTTTATTAGGAATGGGTTTAGCCATCGCTTTATTAAGCAACTTATTCAACTATTTATTAAGCTATCACGAAATTCCAACTATGTTCTTTTTCACAGGATTGATTATTGGAATCATTCCATACTTACTAAAAACTTCTAACTTTAAACAAACCTTTAAAACCAAGCACTATCTAATGATTTTAATTGGAATTATTATTTTGGTCATCATTACACTTCTTAATAATGGTGATAAACATTCTGGCGAAACATTAACTCTATCTTTTGGTCTTATTATTAAATATTTTATAGCTGGTATGTTCGCCTCAAGTGCAATGTTATTACCCGGAATCTCTGGATCTTTTATGTTATTAGTATTTGGTGCCTATGGGACGGTAATGTTTTCAATCTCTGAGCTAGTGAAATTAAATTTCACAGCATTACCTATTTTAATCATCGTTGGATTAGGTATTTTGACAGGATTTATGCTGTCTAGCCGTATGATTCAGTACTTCCTACATCATCACACAACGATGACGTTCGCATTGATTATTGGATTTATAATTGGTTCAATTTATGCAGTTTTCCCAGGCTTTCCTGAAAATGGTCTAGTTTGGATAATCTCATTTTTAACAATAATTATAGGCTTTATTGTTAGTTTTACCTTAGGACTAATTACAGCAAAATCAGATAATCAATAAATTTTAATATTTTTAACACAATAAAGCCCTCACGTACGATTCTGTACCTGAGGGCTTTTTAAAAGTAACGAGACAAATTTATTTGTCGCCTTTAAATTTATCAATTACATCGTTAGCTTTTTCTTTAGCGTTATCAACAACTTCTTTAGCTTTACCTGAAGTTTTATCTTCTTTGCCTTCTTGTTCTAAATTTTTATTATCTGTAGCGTTACCTACTGTTTCTTTAATATTACCTTTAGCTTGTTCAAATTTATTATCTTCAGCCATTGTAATTTCCTCCTTATGACTTTATCTTTATAATTTATACCCTCTAAAATCTAGAATAAACATCAATGTAATGATAATAGCTTAATTTTTTATTTTAAAGGATTGCTTTATACAGTGATTTTCATATACTAAAATTACCAAAAGCTTTTTAAGGAGTGTAGTTATGAAATTTGTCAATATTACATCTATGACTGAAGGTGGACTTAATAAGAAAGTTAATCGTTTTTTAGAACAAAATCCAAATATAGAAGTCTTAAAATTTGATTATCAAATGGGATACGGTGGTCTCGGTGTAGGTATTCTTTATAGAGTAGTATAAAATTTAAATAAAAAGATCACTCTCTTAACATATGCGTTAAGAAAGTGATCTTTTGTGTTACTTAGCTGGTACGACTGCACCATCATATTTTTTATCGATATAATCTCTGATTTCTTTAGATTGAAGAACTTCCATTAAAGCTTTAATTTTCTTATCATCTTTATGTCCTTTTTTAACTGCAATTAAGTTAGCATAAGGATTATCTTTGGCTTTCTCTAAGGCAATTGAGTCTTTTTTAGGACTTAATTTTTGGTCAATTGCGTAGTTAGAATTGATGATGACTGCATCAGCTTTTTGATTTTGGTAAATTTTTGGTAAGTATTCGGCTGATTGTTTGTTATTAAATTTGATATCTTTTTTATTCTCTTCGATATCACTAAATTTAGCGTCTTCAATCTTAACGCCTTTTTTAAGTTTAATTAAGCCTTCATCCACAAAGAATTTTAAGAAACGTCCTTGTTCAGCAGGATTATTTGAAACGTAGACCGTTGCACCTTTAGGTAAATCTTTCAAACTTTTATATTTTTTAGAGTAAACTGCCATAGGTTCTAATTCTACATCTCCAGCAGATTCAATTTTGTATCCTTTTTCTTTACTTTCAGTTTTCAAGTATGGTGTATGTTGGAAGAAGTTTGCGTCGATTTCACCTTTATCTAATAATTTATTAGGTGTAGTGTAATCGTTAATTGTTTTAATCTTTAAGTCATAACCTTTTTTCTCAAGTAATGGTTTAGCTTTTTCTAAAATTTCAGCGTGAGGGGCTGGAGAAGCACCTACTGTGATTGTTTTCTCTTTGTCACCACCGCTACCACAAGCAGCTAAAGCAACTGTTAATGCCAAAACTAAAATAATACCTAAAATTTTTTTCATTGAACGTTTTTCCCCTTTTCTTTAGCGTTTATCAATTTTATTTGTAAGCCAATCCCCAAGGAATTGAATTATAAATACAATAATTAAAATGAATACAGTTGAAACTAATATGACATCATTTTGATTCCTAGTAAATCCTGTTAAGTATGCTAAGTTACCTAAACCACCTGCCCCGATTACACCTGCTATGGCAGTTGAACCAACTAAAGCAATAGCGGTTACAGTAATACCTGAGACTAAAGCTGGCATCGCTTCAGGAAGTAGTACTTTGCGTACAACAGTCCATGTGTTAGCTCCCATTGACCAAGCCGCTTCAATTACACCTTTATCAATTTCTTTAAATGCAATTTCTACTAAACGAGCATAGAATGGAGCTGCACCAATTATAAGTGCAGGTAATGCTCCTGTCGGTCCACTAATAGTACCTAAGATGACACTCGTAAATGGTATGAGTAATAAAATTAAAATAATGAACGGAATGGCTCTAAATAAGTTCACTATAAATGAGACAATTGTATAGAAAATTCGAGCTGCTGGTGAATGACTCTTCGCAGATAGGAAAAGTAACACACCTAAAATCAAACCAAATATAAAGGCAAAAATAGTAGAAACAATTGTCATATACAGCGTTTCTAAAATAGCTTGCCATACATCTGGCCATTGAACATTAGGCATTGTAAACATTTCATGAAAAATTTCGCCATAAGACTTACCCATGTCTCAACACCTCCACATTCACATGTTGCTCATGAAGATCATTTTTAAAATGTTCAAAGCTATCATTATTAATGTGTGGAATATGTATCACTAAGAATCCTATAGAACCATTTCTAGTATTCTTGATGTCAGCTTCCAGAATATTAACGTCAATATTATGTGTTTTCGTGATATACGAAACAATAGGTTCAGTTGCATTATCACCAGTAAAGTTCAATCTCACTATGTAAGAGTCACTCGCTAATGGTTCTAATTCATCTAAAGAATCTTCAAAATCATCATTTAAATCGTCTTTAACAAAGCGTTTTGTAACCGCGTGTTGAGGATTCTCAAACACTTCACTTACTTTACCTTGCTCTATTACTTTACCGCTTTCCATTACAGCAACTTCATCACATATACGTCTAATTACGTGCATTTCATGAGTAATTAAAACGATAGTTAGATTTTGCTGTTCTCTTACTTTAAGTAATAGGTCCAAAATTTCGTCAGTTGTTTGAGGGTCTAAAGCACTTGTAGCTTCATCACAAAGTAAAACATCAGGATCATTTGCTAATGCTCTAGCAATACCTACTCTTTGTTTTTGTCCCCCAGATAACTCTGATGGATAAGCACTTTCTCGTCCTTTCAAACCTACCAATTCTACTAATTCGAGTGCTTTTTGCTTCGCTTTACCACTTGGGACTCCTGCGATTTCAAGTGGAAATGTGATATTTTTTAAAACGGTTCTTGACCATAATAAGTTGAAATGTTGGAAAATCATACTTACTTTTTGTCGTTTTTTTCGTAGCTCTGATTTAGATAATTTACTAATATTGTCCCCGTCAATTATTACATCTCCTGAAGTTGGAGATTCCAAGTTGTTGAACATTCTAATTAGTGTACTTTTACCAGCACCAGAGAAACCAATAACGCCAAAAATTGAGCCTGATTCAATATTTAAATCAACGTGATCAACTGCAAGAACATCTTTGTTCTTAGTATGATATCGTTTAACTATTTGATTTAACTCAATCACGTTAATAGCCTCCTTAAATTGCATATATAAATTAAAAAATGCTTTCTCAACTTATAGAGAGTTGAGAAAGCATTCTAAAAATCTTCTTTCTCTCATCTTCTAAAGTTGAACTTTATGTGAATTGGCACCATTTCTATATCAGACGGTTGCCGGGCTTCATAGGGCACATCCCTCCACCTCTCTCGATAAGAGTTGTCGCATCATTTAATTTGTATTAATCCTACCATCGTACTAGAGTTTCGTCAATAATTATTTTAAATTTTCTAACAAATAAGGAACTGATTGAAATGCATAGATTCTATTTTCTTCTTTGTCCTTATTCATTACCAATAGAACAGGAACTGACATTATTTCTTTTTCTTTACTAAAATCCGGATGAAAATTTAAATCTACCTTCTTAATAGGCAGCTGTAATATATCATTAGCAATATCTAACATTCTTTCTGAGACTTTACATGTCCCACACATAGGTGTATATCCAAATATAAGATGTTTATCTTCATTATAGTTTTCTGTTATATCTTCGAGATCGATTGTACTACTCATTAACTAAAACTAACCTTTCAGTGTTTAAATTAGGCATTAGATTCTTCTCTTTTCGCACTGCGAATCCGTATCTATTTAAAACATTAGCTAAATAGTTTTTAGGACATTTAGCTACTTCACAATATGTTTTATCAACATATATATGTTCACTTTCGCTTAAATATCGCTTAAACCATTTTCTAATTTTTTCTCCTTCATCATCAGAATCTGCAAGAACATAAACTTGTTTGCCATAAAGTGATTCTATCATATCATCGATTTTATCTATACTCATGGTCCCATGGGTACAAATAATACTTACTGGTTCTGCAATAACTTGTTGCACTCGTTTCTTATCCGACTTACCTTCAACAATGATAACTTTATTCACAATAGTCATGTCAATCCACCTTCTAAGAGTCGATAGTTAACTGTCACTTACATCATTCACAGAATCCTCAAAAACTAAACATTTTTAGAAACACTTACCACTTTAGTGGTTAGTGTTTCTTATGCGTGAGCTTTAGCTCAGGCGTTCCTTTTTTCACTTAGCACTTTAGTGCTAAGTGTTTCTAAGTTAATCTAAAAAAAACTCCTTGATTATATTAATCGAGGAGTTTAAACATACTATTCACCAATCATCTCAGAATATTGCTCTGCTGATAATAATTGATCTAATTGACTTTGATCACTAATCTCTACTTTTACCATCCATGCTTTTTCATATGGTGATTCGTTAACAAATTCAGGACTATCTTCTAATTCGTCGTTAACTTCGACGATTTTACCTGAGATAGGCGCATATAATTCTGATACAGTTTTAACTGATTCAACACTACCAAAAGTATCGCCTTCATTTAAATCTTCATCTGTTTCAGGTAATTCAACAAATACGATATCACCTAATTCATTTTGAGCATATTCTGTGATACCAATAGTAGCTACATTATCTTCTACTTTAACCCATTCATGTTCTTTAGAATATTTAAATTCGCTCGGTACTGCCACGAGAATCCCCTCCTAATTATTAATTACATTTTAATGATGCCACACTGATATTGTTCAATCAACTAATATCTAAAAGATTTAATATGATAAAATTCGTGTTTATTTATGTAAAATATCATATTCGCATCATTTCAGTTTTTAATGTTCACTTTTAAAATAAATATTTAAATACTATAACCAAGTATCTTTATACTGATCTTCTTTAAATCCTAAAGTGATTTTTTCTCCAGAGATAGCTAATGGACGTTTTACCAACATTCCATCAGATGCTAATAAATCTAATTTTTCATCATCTGACATGTCTTTAAGTTTATCTTTCAAATTAAGTTCACGATATTTAGCGCCATGAGTGTTAAATAGTTTATTTACTTCAACACCTGTTTTTTCAATGATATCTTCAAATTCTTTTTTAGTAGGTGTGTGTTGTACGATATCAATAGGTTCATAGCTCACACCATATTCATTTAAAAATTTAGCGGCTTTCTTACAAGTCGTACAATTTGAATATTGATAAAATTTAATCATTCGTTTGTTACCTCCTTCTCTTTATTAAGACAAATATATCATTTTCTTTAGGAAAACGCTCTACTTTTTAAGCTAATATTTTTATAAAAAAGATATCATTGGTTATAATAAATTTACTAATAGTGAAAAGGAGCATATAACTATGCAAGGTATTCATAAAACAGAAGACTTTAATTCTACAATCAATAGTAAAGAACCAGTTATTATCAAATTCGAAGCAGATTGGTGTCCAGATTGTAAAGCAATGGATATGTGGATTGACCCTATTACAGAAAAATATAATAACTATCATTGGTATGTAGTAGATCGTGATGAGTTAGAAGATGTTACTACTGAAAATGATGTTATGGGTATACCAAGCATCTTAATTTTCCAAAATGGCGAAAAATTAGCGCATTTACATTCGGCTAATGCGAAATCACCAGAACAAGTCGAATCTTTCCTAGATGAAAACTTAAATCAATAAAAATAAAATTAGAGCTTTCTCTACAAATTTAAAGTAGAGAAAGCTCTTTTTTAGGTACTTTGAAAATTAAAATAATTACTCAAACTTAGTGATTAAATTTTTATTTTTACGTTTAGCTTTAGTTGGCTCAACTTCTAAATCCGTTAGATACATGAAACCAGCTAAAATTTCATCATCTTGAATATCTAAAGCTCTACGTACTTTAGGTTCAAAAATATAGTGAGGTGTTTTCCAACATGTGCCAATTCCCGCTTCGTAAAGTAACAACATTAAATTTTGAGCAAATGCTCCAAATGCAAAGTGATTTTCTCTGTTTTGTCTTTGTCTAGGATCATTTTTCAAAATGAGTAATAATAAACCACCTAAATTTGTTACAGCATTATAATGATCTTCTCTTTTTTCGGGATGATCTGGAAATGCAAATCGAGTAATGTCATGACTAAAATCACCTAATTTGTCTTTTGAAACATGAACGACTCTCCAAGGTTCACGCATTCCATGATTTGGAGCGTCGGTAGCTTTTTCGATAGCATCATATAATGCCTTATCGTCAATCACCATATCATGTTTAAATTTTTTTATACTTCTTCTATTAGATATAGCTTCTTGTAATTCCACTTTAATTCGCTCCTTCTACGTTCGTTGATAACAATTATCAATTATAAGTCACAAAACCGTTAAATTCAACTTATTCGTTTATCATTGATAAAATTCAAGCTGTTGTTTCAGAGCTTTAACATGAATTTGACCAGGAGCTTGTGGCTCACCTAAGCAACCGTATGAAATTGATCCCCCAAACACCCCTTGTGCAACACGACTTACTAATCCTAGATGAGACATAGATATTCCGATAACTTTATAAGGTGTATTATCAGAAGTCACACTCATCGCCTCTAATAAATGTAGTACATCTTCTTTATTGTTTGGCATTACTGCAAGTTTTAAATATTGTGGTGCTAATTTTTGCATTTTGTAATATATAAATTTAATCTCTTCTAATGATGGTGTTTCTTCAAAATTATGATGCGATAACACTACGTTTAAATTCTTTTCTTGAGCATCAGTGATTAATTGAGCATATTGATCTGTATTTATAGATCCACTCCATTCAATATCAAGTAATTCAAATTGGGCATATTCAATCAATAGCTTAAGAATATCTATATAAGTTGTTTCTTCAACATTTCCTTTACCACCTTGTTTAGAGGTACGATAAGTCACTAAAATCTTAAAATCCAAATTCAATCCTCTTAACTGTTGAATCACAGTATCAACATTTTTAATAACAAAGTTCTCCCACTGATCTATTCGTAGTTCTACGATATCTATATAGTCTTTATATTTTATTAATTCATCTAAGCACAATTGCGTTATTGTTTCTTCTGGCGAAATGGTTACTGCAACATCTACTTGCGTCATGATATCCCTCTATTCATAAGAATAATATTAAGATTATTTTATATTAATTTATTCACAACTTACAAATGATGATTGGGAGATTGATTTTTATTTAAAGAATTTAATCATGATTTAAAAAATCTAGCACTGGGTATGGTAAAAATATATAAAGATTTAGGAGGTAATAATAATGGCAGTTCAATATGAAACTAAAGCTACAAACGTTGGTGGACGTAAAGGACATGTACACACTGACGATAACGCAATAAATGTTGATGTATTACCACCACAACAAGCTGATGGAAATGCTACAAATCCTGAACAATTATTTGCAGCAGGTTACGCTTCATGCTTTAATGGTGCTTTTGATCTTATTTTAAAACAAAACAAAGTACGTGATGCTGAACCAGAAGTTACTCTAACAGTACGTTTAGAGGACGATCCAAACGCTGAGAGTCCTAAATTGAGTGTAGATATTGATGCAAAAGTTAAAAATGTTTTATCTCAAGAAGATGCTGAAAAATATTTACAAGATGCACATGAATTCTGTCCATATTCAAAAGCAACTCGCGGTAACATTGATGTAAATCTAAAAGTAGAAGTTATTGATTAATCATTTTAGTCATTTCAATTAAATATCTAAGTGTTACTTATAGCTACCAACCTTTGTAAAAGAAGTGTTGGTAGCTTTTTTCTTTCTAAACAGTACATTTCTAACAGAAATTTTCAAACTTAAGTTTATTAAAATTTTTTATTAAGATTTAGTAAACATAACTGTATGATTACAATATCTGATAAAATAGTATGTAGTTAAACCCTTTTAAGATATGGATATAGATGAAATTTCAAAATAATATTTTTATAATTTGAATTTCCACATAATTAAATTATCACAAATGCTTTTTGTTAATATAAAACGATTATTGCGTATTTTTAATAATTCTTTTATTATGTATTTGATAAGTATCTTAGTCTAAAGATATTAAATATGTTTTTATTTTCTTTGAACCTGGAGGCCAACATGAAAAATATCCGTGTATTAAATACTGATGATTTAGAATCTTATAAAGAATTAATGTCAAACGGCTATCATAATTATGCTTGGGATCAATATTATTTAGAACATGTTACTGAAGAATGTCTAAACTCTATTCTCTCGGAAGAAACAAAGTATTTAAACGTTTTCGGCGCATTTGATAACAATCATCTTGTTGCAACATGTACGTTAAAGCAAATAAAATTTGTTGAAAAGCGTCATAAAGCCGTTTTAGAGAATAATTTTGTTAAAGATAATGATGAAATTATTAATAGAGAGCTCATTAATCACATAATTGAATTCGCTAAAACACAAGGTATTGAAATGTTGATGACCACAATCGCTTCAAATAACATAAGTGCTAAAATATTTTTCAGTTCTCTCGGGTTTGAAAATTTAGCCTTTGAAAAAAATGCTAGTAAAATTGGGGATGAATATTTAGATGAGAATTGGCTCATTTACTATACTTCTGACATTCCATCGAATTCTTAAGAAAGTTTATTTAAAACATGCGTAAATGGGGTATGGAAGATACCCTATCTGCGGGCGTATGTTTCCGCTATGATTTAGTTTTTATAAATATACATAAGTGTTAGACATTATTATTTTTAAAAGTTATAATTAGCTTAAATTATCAGAATTTTCAATCTTTAAAGGCTGGTGATCCCCTTTATGAGCGAAGCAGTAATACACGGTTTTCTCTTAGCTATAGGGTTAATCTTACCCTTAGGCGCACAAAATGTTTTCGTTTTTAATCAAGGAGCAAATCAATCTAAGCTAATTAAAGCCTTCCCAGCAGTTATTACAGCAGGAATATGTGATTCTATACTAATTAGCTTAGCGGTTATCGGTGTTTCTTTAGTATTAATGTCACTACCTCTTTTACAAATCGTAATCTACATTATTGGACTTATTTTTCTGCTTTATATGGCATGGACGCTTTGGAATGAAACGCCCGATCCTATTAAACAAGAAGGTGGACTATCTACAACAAAACAAATAAGTTTTGCTTTATCTGTCTCTTTATTAAATCCACATGCAATTATGGATACTATTGGCGTTATAGGTACAAGTGCGTCCGCTTACGAAGGAAATAACAAATTCGCTTTTACTTTAACATGTATATTTGTTTCATGGA
The DNA here is from genome assembly GCF_001837405.1 of Staphylococcus sp. HMSC067F07. Classification (NCBI taxonomy): domain Bacteria; kingdom Bacillati; phylum Bacillota; class Bacilli; order Caryophanales; family Staphylococcaceae; genus Staphylococcus; species Staphylococcus sp. HMSC067F07. The sequence continues at coordinate 568,958 of NZ_KV832237.1, forward strand.
TTTGGTTTATCTTCTTAGCTTTATTAGGTAAATCAGTGGGAAGAATCGATAAATCAGGTAAATTATTAGTTGTGATAAACAAGTTATCTTGCATTATCATTATAGCTGTTGCAATTTTAATCATTAAAAAATTGTGTCAACTTCTTTTTTAGTACAAATAAGCTCAAGCCCATAATATAGCTATTTAAGGACTTGAGCTTATTATTTTTAGTTTGTAGGATCAATGATTTCTATGAATTTAAATTGATTATCATCATATTCAAATTTTAAGATATGACAATTACCGATATCATAAGTACTACCCTCTTGATTACCTAACACCTTTCTAATAAATAAACCGATCGTACTACCATGGCTTACTGCCAAAGCTGTTTGATTAGTTTGATTAGCGACGACATCCTCAAGTGTTTCATAAACTCTGGATTCAACCTCAGATTTTGATTCACCACCAAAGGGTACTACATAATCACCATATAAATTCTCAGGCTTTTTAATTGCCTTTAATAACTCAATACTCTCTCCTTCAAATAAACCAAAACCCCATTCTTTAATACCTTTTAATCTTTTATAATTTTGGTTAGGCACTGCATTTTCAAGAGTTTCACAGGCACGTTCTTGTGATGACGATACTATTGTATCAAATGTAATATGATGCTTTTCAAAATAACCTTTAGCAGACTGAGCCTGCCTAACCCCTAATGTTGTTAATGGCGAATCACTCGCACCTTGAATTCTTCCTTTTAAATTGAAAACTGTTTGACCATGTCTCATTAAATATAATGTTTTAGTCATAATAAACACCTCTTCACTACAATGACTTACTTTTACTATTTAGCATTCTATACAATTTCTATTTCAATATTCATTTAATCATTATGAAAATGAGATGTAAACGACTTCTAATAATATACATATTTGCTTATCTGCATATTAAATTGTTTTAAATTTGTGAGTATGGGTATAACTTAACATCAGATTTACATTTACTAAAGGAGTGTCTATTATGGATAGTCATAATCAATGCAATTATGTAAATCATAATTCAGTTTCGTTAGACTGGGAATGTTTTATTATTAGTAAAACTGATATGTTATTAGATGGCGTTCCAAAAGAATTGATTAATGAATGGTTAGACAAAGATCTTATTGAACCTTTTTCTATAAGAAATAACGAAGTTAATTTCAAGACTAAAGATGTATGGGAAGCGCTTAATACTCATAATTGGTATTACTCAAATTAATTTATATAAACTAATTGCTCTATTCGTACTTTCAATTAACTGATGGTCTCTATAGTGATCAAGCACGTATGCACGAATGGCTTTATTGTTTTTTTCTTCACGGGGAAAATGAATATCATCTAAAATATAATTTGCTAAACTACCTAAAGGTGTATCATCATTTATAAAACCTAAAATAAAATCATAAAAAGTCATTCCACCTCAACCCCTTTTCCACTTATTAATAGCTAAGTTATATAGTATTACTCTTTATCATACCAAATTACTCGAGATTGTCTATGTGCAAAATTTTACTTTTGCACTTTTTTTATTATGCTCTTTTAAAATTCATCACATATAATTACATTTAAAATATTTCATAATCTTTATTGGTTTCTTATTTAGTAATCATTTACTCTTAAATACAATTAACTTTTCATGACCTAAATGAGTCCAAAACTCTCACAAAATACTTCATCATTTACAAATTTAGTAAACTTTCTAATTCATTTGTTTTACAATATCTTATGAGTATGAGTAAATTAAAATGTAAATTGTATATAATTAAAAGTAATTGATTTACCTGTGAGTAATTAATGATATTATAGTATGTAAAAGACTTTATGCTATACGTGTCTAATGAGGTGGCCACCTATGAAAATATTTAGTATAAATGTGATTAATATTTTATTGACCATATTATTTATAGCCTTTAATGTGCTTATAACTTATAACGCAAATGTTGATAATCAATTATGGTTGATACCAGGATTATGTATTTGTGGCGTCGCTTTATTCACTAGTCTAATAATAGCTATTATTTACACTGATTTGCTAAGCGAAATTATATTTTTCATAAATATAGTATTAGCACTTTACTATATTTATCCTATTTTTTACGACTTCTTGTAATTAAGTAACACTGAGATAAGGAGGGAATCATTGTGAGTTTGCATTTTCAAATATTGTTATGGCTAGCAATTATATTTATTGTCGCTGGAGCTATTATTTTAACAATTATGCTTAAGACTAAGAAAGAAGAAAGAAAAGAATCTTATTTAGGATTTACTGTAATATTCTTGATTTTTGGATTTGCTATGCTTATATACACACTCATTTTCGGATTGTAACCTTTTTTAGTAGAGCGGATATTAATTGCAATTCGCCTTTGAATTCAGTTAGCTCATGCTAATGTTGATTTTTAGCTAAGTCATTAATTTTGACTTAGCTTTTTTATTTTTGAAAATGAAGTTTATTTTACATATAGAGTCATTTAATATAATAATTAATTTAGTATATTTAATGAAGGAGTTTTCACTATAAATGAAAACTAAATATAAACTTACCATTCTATTTATAACTTTGGTTATAGTACTTTTAATTTTATTTTCAATAAACGTCTTCAATAAAGATAAAGAATCTTATGAAAGCATAGACACTAAAGAATTTAAACTTAAACCGGGCGACATTATCATTACTAAAGGCCCTGTATTATTCGGGTTCTTCGGCCATTCAAGTATAGCCATAGATGAAGATACTGTGCTTCAAATTGAAGGCCCTGGTGATCAACCTATAACCGAATCATTTGAATCATATCAACGGTGTTTCGGTACTGGAAAAGACGATTGGATAAAAGTGTATCGTAGTGTAAAACCAGATGCTGGTCAAAAAGCAGCAAATTGGGTAAAACGTAATTACGAAAATAGTGATAGCCGATATCTCGTTACGCTAAATTTGAAAAGTCAAAAATTCACTTATTGCACTAAAATAATTTATCAAGCTTACAAATACGGTGTAGATAAAAATGCTGTAAGTGATCATGGATTATACATCATTTCACCATATGCATTAAAAGATAATTTTACACATGACTATCGTTTAAAGTTAGTTAAAAATATTAAAAATTAAACCCTCCAGACAATAGTTAAGGTAAATGAATAACCTATTGTTTAAGGAGGGTTTTTATAAAATTAAACTTCTTTAAAATAGTTAACGAATTGCTCATTTCTATCTAAAAGGTCTAAATAAGAAATAGAGCTAAATGGGATAATTCGTGTGCAATTCTTAAGCGGATAGATGATAATCTCATTTTCATAATCGACGTGAATATCATTCTCCAATACGATTTTCTTATTTCCAACGACCACCGCGACTGCTTTAAAACTATCATCATTCAAATATCTTCTTAATAAATCTTTATCCATAACAACATCACATCCCTTTATTATAAAATAGCACATTATTGTTAAGGGAGTGTGAAAACAATCTAATTATTTAATTAATTCATAATATTTTTAGAAAATATCGCTTTAGTTTGGATATCACTTAGAACTTTCACTAAAGATTCTTTCTCATCTTAAATAAATAAAATGGCGATTGATTGATTTCTCCTACAATCGAAAAACCGAATTTTTTATAGACGCTTAGAGCTTTCTTATTATCTTGAACTACTGTTAATGAAATTTTGTCAAAACCATCATTGATAGCAAGACGTTCAGCAAATTTTAATAATTTCGTACCAACGCCCTTACCTCTGGCTTTCGGGAGAGTTGCAAGCATACTCACATGAAATTCATCTTTCTCTCCTTCATCCATTGTAATTAGAGAATATATCTTTTTGAAATTGGATAAAATAATTTTTAATGATTTCAATTTTTTCATTTTGATGATTTCAAGCACAGTTTGAAACATTGATTTTTCTAATTTGACTAATGAGGTACAAGTTATAGCACCTAAAACTTGTCCCTCTTCTTTTGCTACATAAGAAATATCATGACTAAATCGGTTACCCTTCTTTTGCCATAATTGCTGTAACTGTTTATTTAATCGTTCATTCGATGTCTCTCCTAAAATAACTTGTGCCATTTCATCAATGGCTAAATGAGTTAATCTTCCTCCTTCTTTGTCACTTGATTGAGCACTTTTAATCTGAATGTCCTCCACTTTATCACCTTCGTAAATTATTTTTAAAATAAAAAATACATTGAATTAACAATAATTGTTTACCCTATTAAAGTAAGTTCAATTATTTTTATATAGAAAATAAAAGATGAAATACTTGTTTATTTAATAAAATCATTGTTATCATTTGTGAGTTAAATTATTGAAAACAAAGGAGATATAATGAGCAATAAAGGCAGTCTATATTCCATACTTTATTATTTAGCTATAGCGTTAATTGTCATCACTATCATAGTAGTGGTTTTGATTTTCTATAACACTAGAAAATCAGCTTCTAAACCTTCAAGCGATCGCTATAGTGATTTTGAAGAATTAAAAAAGAATACCACTAAAAACAAGGATTGGAGAATTGTGACGAAACATAGAAAGGATAATAATATTTTACTTACAGCCATTCACGGTGGTGGAATAGAACCAGGTACAACAGAACTTGCAAGACGTGTATCGAACGTAGGTAAATATAACTTTTATTCTTTTGAAGGTTTACGTAAACATAATAATGATCAACTTCACGTGACTTCAACGAATTACGATGAACCGAAATTAATTAATATGTTAGAAAAATCGAATGAGACAATTTCAATTCATGGTTCTTCTGGAGATGACCCTATCGTGTATATAGGTGGAAAAGATACTAAAATGGCAAAAGCGATTGCGAAGGCATTACGTAAGAAAGATTTTACCGTTAAAGAGAGTCCGAAAGAAATTAATGCGCAATCTGATGATAATTTTGTAAATAAAAATGATACAGATTCAGGAGTACAACTCGAATTGACCACTGCACAGCGCGAGGAATTTTTCAAACATCATAAATTAGATAAAACAACGCGAGGTAATCCTAAAAAATATACTAGAGATTTTTATAAGTTTGCGAACGCTGTAGAAAAAGGTATAAAAAAAGCAAAATAAACTCAAATGACCTTCTACCTACATATAAAAATTTTTATTAAAAATCATTTTTTTCAGCGTTTCTACAAGTACGTATCTAGGGTATAAAGTGATATGTATTTTGTGTGGAGGGATTAATATATGGATGAATTAACTAAAGAACAAAAATATACAGTCGCAAAGTTTTATAAATTATATATGGAACGTTCAAATGAAGGATTATCTGAAGAACAATCTAACGACTTCAAAGATTCTATAACTACTCAAGATGATTATTTCTGTGACCGTGAATATGAAGATTTTATTCATAACTGTAAAGTACTTATAGAAGATGGCTATCTTGAAGGTGATATTGAAGATCAAACGATTTATAATATTAAATTAACTACCAAAGCTTTTACAGAAATTGAAAAAAGCTTTGGTTAGTATTTTTAGTAAGGTGATTTTTAATGGATAATTGGAAAATTGATAATCATTCAAATCGCAAATTTTTAATTCAAAAAAATGAGGGTGAATTATCAATTGTAGAACCATTAGATAATGGTGCATTTAAAATACTTGCTGAAATTAACTTATCTAATGAAAATGATGTGAATATTTATGACAGTCATTTATATGTTTCAGTAAGCCTAGAACAAGAAGAAATTTGTATATTTGATAACAACAATACGTAATCTTTAAAAATTGCGATAATTCTATATTTAATGAATTATCAATTTATGTTAACAGAACTTTAATAATTATTTTATTATTGTCAAACTAATAAAATAGCCATAAATATAGTTTTATGGTACTCTATATGTGTTGCACTCTGTGAGTGTTTAACATTACTTCTTGTTGTCGCCGTACAGACTTTAATTTTCGTCATTATTAAAGCGCTGTACAGGCGATTTTTTTATAATGAAGACAAAATAATTCAAAAAGGATATCACTTTGGGCCTATATAAATAAGAAATTAAAAAAGCTGCGATATGCAGCTTTTTTTATAATATCTCATCTAATTGTTTTACTAAGATAGGTGTATATAAATAACGGTAACCTTTTTTGGTTGGATGTGAATCATCTGCCATCATTTCTTTATCACTTTCAGCTAATTTATTAATTTCATCATTATTAAAAATATCAATAATATGTATATCCCATTTTGTTTTAAGTGGATAAAGATGATTAACTAACTGCTTATAAGTTAGATCATTTTCTCTAATACAGGTATAAAAGATGATTGGACAATGCCATTTAGTATGAACATACTTAATAATATATTCAATCGCACCTAATGTCGTCTCAGTATCAAAACTTTCAAGGTCAAAAGACTGACTCATTTCACCAATTTCATAACCAAATCTTGCATCATTCGTAGATAACTGTATTACAACAGCATCAATTTTAGTATTCACAAAATTTAACTTTCTGAGTCGATTTAAATAACTATTTACATTTTTCCCAGCTAATGTTGTGCCTGATTTAGCCTCTTTGATTCCTTTTACTTCATATTCTGTTGTGAGATATTCAACAAAAGAGATTCCTTTCGAAGCCGCACCATAAGTTATAGAAGACCCTAAAAAGATAATTTTTTTCCCATTAAGATTATCATCTTCTTTTTTCATATCAATTTTTGGATTATAGTAATCTTTATTCCCATTGATAATATTGAAAATGTTCTTCAATGACTTCAACATCGTTGGTACTTCATTCAATATCATTTTTGCTTTATGCATGTATTTCTCCTTATACTTATTTATATTGAAAATTTACTGGTTTATATATTTTAGCATTTTATTAGATTAAGGATACCATCTTACAAAAAAAAGCCCTCCTAAGAGGGCTTTAAAACTTTTAATTACATTTTAACAACGTTCGCTGCTTGTTCACCACGTTCGCCTTCAACAATGTCGAATTCAACGTTTTGACCTTCTTCTAAAGACTTATAACCGTCTTCTACGATTGCTGAGAAATGAACGAATACGTCCCCGCCATTTTCTCTTTCGATGAATCCAAAGCCTTTTTCTGAATTAAACCATTTAACTGTACCGTTATTCATATAGAATACCTCCATGTGCTGTTGCACTAAATATTTGTAACAAATCCATTAATTAAAAGAGAATATTCTATAAAAATAATTCCACAATCAACTTCACGTTCTTTATTACTTAACATTCACTATACGCTTATTTTGAAATAAGTAAAGTCTTTTCCAGGAATTTCTTAAATTAATTTATATTTCAAATTTTTAAAGATAACTATTTATCATCACATATACCATAACTATTAAATAAAATGATTATCACAAAGATAAAGTTATAGTTAATGTGACTTTTTAAATTGCACAAAAATAAGTAGCTAAAGTAGAAATTAAATAAAATTATACAGTTAGGAATTCAAAATTATCTCAATTTTTAATTTTTTCACACAAAAGAACCATATATAATTATTTGCGCATTAACCACCAAAATCTCCAATACTTGCTATATGATATACACATAATCAATTAATTGGAGGTGCTTATAAATGTTCATCTTTGATTTATTAAAAAAAGGAATTCAATTCTTTAAAGACGTATTTGGTAAATAATATTTTTGAGTAGTAGTGGTGCCCTTCATTATTGAAGGGTACTTTTTTTATATAATAAATCCCTAGTATCCTTATAATAAATATTGAATAAATTTGTTATTAATTTTTAGAATTAACATAAAAGAATTCAAAGTTATTAAATATATACTAAAAAACTACATTTATGAATAATTTTTTACTACTTTTGAAATAATTAACAAAAATTACTCTAATAATAATATACTACAGCTAACAAATACATAGGAGGTGAGTCAAATGTTCATCGTTAACTTAATCAAAAAAGCAATCGAATTCTTCAAAGGTTTATTTGGTAACAAAAAATAATTAATTATCTTCCCCTCTTTCAATAGAGGGGCTTTTTTATTTCATATACAAATAACTCTTTTAAAATTTTACATTAATTTTAAATTAGATTTAACGATTTTGGGTAAAGAAAAATTATCACAATAAAATCATTATTTTAGGAGTGAAATTTAATGAAGAAATTTTTTGCCGTATTATTATCAAGCTTTTTAGTGCTAAGTGCATGTAGTCATAGTGATCATTCAGATAAAAAAGATTCAGATAAAAACAGTTCAAAAACGGAATCTAAAAAGTCGGATAAAAAAGATTCAAAAGGTGATAAAAAAGTTAATAACGCTAAAGATAACATTAAAGACAGTAAATTAGGTAAGAAAAGCAAAGATAAAAGTTCAAAAAGTAAGGATTCAAAACCTAAAAATAAACAAACTAATCAACAATCATCTAATAGCGCATCACAAGCAAACAATACTTCAACTCAACCTCAAAATAATAATGCTAATAACGCTAACAATACTAACGGCAATAACCAAAATTCTTATAACAATCAAGCTAATTCACAAAACCAACAACAAAACCAACAACAAAATCAAACTAACAATACACAACAAAATAATTCCCAAAGACAACAACCATCACAGAATAATCAACAACAATATTCAACTGGCAACAACCAATCTGCAAATAATAGCCAAAGCATGAATAACTCACAAGGACAAACAAATACTAATACCCAAAGAGGATTTTAGAATCACAAAAAGTCATGAATGCTATACCTTTACTTAGCATCCATGACTTTTTTACAAATAAATCAAACTTTCCGTTTAATATTCACATTCAATATTTATATTGAACTTAAGCATCACTTAATTATAACTTAAGATAATATATAGGATAATCTCTTCCTTGTTGATCTTTTAGAGATTCTTTATATTTTTCAAAACCATTCTTTTGATAGAACTTAACCGCGTTATAATTCTCTTTATTAACTTCTACATATCTTACTTGGTCTTCACGAATTAGAGTTTGAAGTATTTGAGTTCCATAGCCCTTTCTAAAATACTTAGGATCTATGAACAACATTTCTAGATTTTGGTCGTTTGTACCTGAAAATCCAATAATTTCATCGTCATCACACCAAAAATAAGCTTCAACATTATTTAAATAATTCGGTATTTCAGTTTTTAACTCTAATCTATCTTTTTCTTTTAAAAAATCATGAGTGCTAATTACAGACTTCTCCCAAATATCTAATACCTTATGATAATCTTTTTTCTCAATTTTTCTTCTAGTTAATGACATATGAATTCCCCTAATCTTTTAAAAATACAGTTAATTAAAATAATACGTATAAAAAATAAAACCCACAACCATATAGGCTGCGGGTTTCAATCATATGGAGACGGCGGGAGTTCATTAAAGCGATTATCTATTCATATAAAATACGCTATAAGTATTGTTATAGCAACGTTTACATTCTCTATTCAGTTGTGTGTAAAATGTTAAAATTGAAAAAACAAAAGAAATTTGGGGCAAAGAATAAGTCTGATTATACTACATTCATACACTTGCCCTTATTATCAAAATTATGCCCTTTTTTTTGCTCTTTTAATTACCATATTAATATTTAATAACTATCCAAAAGCTTTTAAGAAAACAACTATAATCACTTATATTCTATCTTTCAGGTATTATACGTTACTATATATTTGATTTATCTTTTTTTATAATTCTTCTTGATGCAACTGCCATTAGCAATAGTATAATCATGGTAAAAGCCATTGCATGCATTAAGATGAATATAAAATTCATAATTATTATTACGAAAATCCTACTAATATAATTTACTAAAATATTTTCAGTGTGAAATATATTCACAGATAAATTGTGGGCAAACAATAGTACAAAAGGGAAAGCGAAGAAAAAGATAGCTATAAATATTAGAAATATTTTATAACTAAACTTTTTAGAAATCGCAAGCCACTTTAAGTATGTAAATTTTGAATTGAATATCCCCATATAATATACAATTGAAATTGTTCCAGCAATATTAAGGGCACTTACCCAAGTTTCTGAAGGATTTTTGGTAAACAATCTAATTATAACTGCAATTGTAGTTAGCACTGTAATACTTAATGTGATATGAGTAACTGATTTTCTAAGATCTGGTTTATTTTTTAACTCATCATACATTTAAATATCTCTCCCCAGCAAAATTTATTTAAAGTATTTTACTCTATTTATAGCTTTCTTAACCTTTCATTTTTAGTTTTATTTTCTTTAATACTTTAATTGTTATTCAGTATATCTTAATTATAATATTACATGCAATATTATATAAATTATTTTCTCACTGCAACACAGAACGTTTCTCAGCGTCTTATGATACAAAAAACACCTCTCACTATATTAGTGACGTTTAAAATGAAATATCTAACTTGTCCGTGTGCTAATCATTTACTTTATCATTCTAAGTTAAACTTCATTCTTTTTCTAATTAATTGTTATTCTATGGTTGTTATATTTATGATATTATCTACTTATCAAAATAGAATATAAATATTGGAGTATAAATCATGAATAAAGCTAATAAATCATTGTACTTTTATTTAATGCTCTTTTTTTCAACGACGCTTGTAGGGGCTATCTTACTTTATTTACCCTATACTGGTAAAAAACCTATAACCTTTATAGACGCTCTTTTTATTGCTTCTAGCGCTTTCACTGTTACGGGTTTTTCTCCAGTTGATATAGGAGCCCAATTTAACATACTTGGAGAAGTAGTTATATTATTATTAATACAAATCGGTGGGCTTGGTATTGTTACCGTAACAATGCTCGTATTTGTGTTTTTAAATAAAAAGGTTTCACTACAAAACAGATTTTTAATTATGGTCACATGGAACATAGATGAAGCTGGAGGAGTTGTCAAATTAATTAAGCATTTAGCAATTTATAGTTTTATTACAGAGTTGATAGGTGCATTTTGTTTAAGTCTATCATTTATACCTAAATTTGGAATTGGACAAGGATTATTCATAAGTTTATTTACTGCTGTATCAGCTTTTAATAATGCTGGTTTTGCCTTATTTAAAAATAATCTAATAGACTTTTCTAACGATCCAGTAGTTATCATTACTGTCCCCCTTTTAATAGTTCTAGGTGGATTAGGACATTTCGTACTTGTTGATTTGATTAACTGCAAAAAACTTAATAAGCTTTCATTTCATTCAAAAGTGGTACTTTCAACTACTTTTGTTTTAATTATTTTTGGCGCTATATTATTCTTTTTATTAGAACAATCCAATACTTTAAATAATATGGGATTGATTGAAAAAATAGGCAATGCCCTATTTCAATCGGTAACGACAAGAACAGCCGGTTTCAATAGTATTGATATGGGAAATATTAAAACTCCTACCTCTTTATTATTAATGGCACTTATGTTTATTGGAGGAGCACCTCTTAGTGCTGCTGGAGGTATTAAAGTAACGACATTTGCAATAGTTTTTATTTTTGTTTTAAATGCTATACGTAAAGAAAATACTGTCTCTTTATTTAATAGAGAAATATCTGACAAATATATTAAATTATCTATCGTGACAATTAACATTTCTATTATTTTCATATTCGTTATTACTTTTTTATTAACAATTATTAATCCAAGCATACCATTAGTTAAAATATTGTTTGAAGTTATATCCGCTTTTGGAACTGTTGGTTTGACTATGGATCTAACATCTGAATATAACGGCTTAACACAACTAATTATCGTGATTGTTATGCTATTTGGTAAAGTGGGCTTATTAACTATGGCAAGAGCTTTTATTCCTCCAAGAAGCCCTAGAAAATATCATTACCCAAAAGGACATATTCATATTTAATAACAAAGCCTCCTCTATAAAAAATAGAGAAGGCTTTTATTTATATCAAAAAGCATAATTATTTCTTATTAATATTGAAAGCATAAATACAATATATACGACAAAAAATTCAATCTTTTTATTACTCCTCAAATCTCCCTATATCATCAATAAACGTAGGTACAACTTTGTTCACATCAACCCTATCGTAAATAAGCCCAACGCTATCTATTCGGATAAATAAATATCCTATCATCATTCAACTTTATAGATGGTACTATGCGCCTATCTACACCGTTCTTAACCAACATTAAATTAAAAGGTAATATTATGCCTACTCTCTCTGCTGCATGAAGTCCATTCCATATTACTACCTCTTCATCAATCATTAGATCGGTTTAAGTAATAACAATGTTCTCTTTAATGCTCATAGCCTTACTGAGAAACTTTAATATCGTGATATATAAGAGGATGACTTAACTACGCTGTTTTTAGCGTTTTGTTTTATAAATAAACCTAAGTAAATATAACTATTTTGACACGTATTTGACACGTGAATAAAATAACCACGCCTTTTATTGACGTGGTTGGGAAATATAATTTATTAGAAAATAAATGTCACTAATCATAACGATTATTTTAATACTAGGTATATTATACCATAATTATTACGCATTTTATTTCATTTTGTAGCTAATATTATTAAAGTGATTTTCTAATAAAAATAAGACCACCTTGTACGGCAGTCTTATTTATTGAATCAAGCTTAATATAAAAATATACTTTATTGGAATCAACATTTTTACTATAGGGGAATTAAACTTGACAAATAAATATAAAATTTTTAGGGAGTAATAGGTATGAATCATGAAGTTCGTAATTAACATAATAACACAATACTTTAGTTTTTCAAATAAAAAACGCTACGGTTTTAAAGTAAACCGTAGCGCAAGTTAAATTATATAAAATTCAACAATCACACTGAAAAAGGTTATAACAACCTAGTAATCATTATACCAAATTTTATTATCTATTCAATTAAAATAGCTTGCGTTCTTATCATTAGGATAAAAAACCGTACCAATTAAGATACGGTTACTAGACGTCTATTAATCGAACAGTCAGTTACTCACTGCTAAACGCAAGTAAGGCCTCTGTTAGTCGGAATGGATACCGATGATATATTTAATTATAACATAAAAAAAGAGGGCAGTCGCTAGGACTACCCACGTCTTTATTAATCTTGTTTCTCTACTTTATTTTAATATCATTGATAAGTTATTTAGAATTTGGATATTGTTTACTCAACTTCTCTAAGTATCTTTTTATTCTCCGCATCAACTCGTTCGATATTATCAGTAACTATTAGTGTTATAATTACTAAATTGTACATATCTTGAAAACTAAACTTGTTAGCAAATATTGAAATAATTCAAGTACTTTCATTAATCCTTTGTAGGTATATTGTCTACTAATATAGGTCTATTAGGGTGTTCCTCTCCTACAGAATCAATTAATTGCTGTTGTTCTTCTTCATCGCCGTCCCATTCACCTACATTAATAAATACTGGTGTGTCATAAGATAGTTCTTTTTTATCAGTAAATAACTTGTGATACTTACCTAACATATCTCTAGCACGTAAACGGTCACTAGGTTTGATAGGTACTTCTACCATTTCTACATGTTCGTTATAAACTAAGTTCATTCTGTCAGTATCGGGATTGCGTTGAAACTCCCCACGTTTAACGACGACCTCTCTTACTTCACTCTCATCACCTACTGCTGCATTACTAAGAATATGCAATAGCTCATTCGCTGATAATACGCCTTCGTCAATAATTCTCTTACGTTGCTCATCAATATACTTAGCTACTTTCTTATTCTTTAGCAGCCTACTTCCCTGTTCACTTGCAGTATGAGGACTATAGCCAGCTTTAATTGCACTTTGTGTCATATTCAACGTCTTTAAATACTCAGCCACAAACTTCTCTTGTCTGGGATTTAATTTGCTCATGTTTTACCTCCTTTTCAATAATTATTAAAAGGAAAAATTTACTTATCTTTAATAATTCGATTTGCTTTAGCTAAATCTGAAAATCTTTTACTAGCCTTTGATTGTTGAGCTAACTCATCTTTACGTTGCGCTTTGATATTTTGAGAAAATTGTTCTTCTACAACATCTAGTAGATCACTGCATTCCTCTCCAGAAAGTGTTGTTTCAGTCATAATATAATTATAAACTTTATCTAAATTGTATTTTCTAGCCATTATTTAGCACCTCTATTTCTCAATTTATTTCTTGTATCAATGAATGGTAACTTATCAGCACCGACATAGTTACTGTATTGGTTTGGACTAAAGTAATTTTTTATTTCGTCTCTTGCTTCATTATCTTCTTCAAAATCTTCCAAATCATATAGTTTTACATATCTGTAAAACTCATCTTCATATTCATCGTTTAACGCTTCGATTTCTTCTATCACTTTGTTATATTCTTTAATAATTGGCACAAATTTAGATAATATACGTTCTTTGTCCTCTTGGTATAAGCGAGGAAGCTCTCCCTGATGCTTGAGAATCTCAATAGCTTTTTTACGTCTTGCCTCGTCAAATACTTCTTGCTTTGTCTCTAGGCGTTTCTGTAATGCTTTGAGCTTCTGCTCATTCTTATCGAATGTTGAATATAGTGCATCAGCCTCATCATCTTTTGAGCTGGCAATTAAATCTTTATATTTCTCTTTATCTTCTTTAATTCGTTGTGATAACTCTTGACGCTCATCTTCAAGTTTATTAATATTTTCTCTTTGACCTGATACATATTCATTGTATTCATCAAAGTGTTTAGCAGTTTTCACATATATACCTCATTTCAGTTAGTTTTTAAGCCTATTTCTCTTATGTAGTTGTATGGCTTTTTAATTTCTCTATCTGTTAATCTTTTCGGGATAGTTTGCAGCAATATTAAAACTTTCTCAAAGTCGATATTATTTTCATTTCTGTTATAGATAAATTCCTTAAATGCTTTCTTATCTAGATCATTCAACTTTGCTACAAACTCATCATTATTCATACTCTTTTCAGTAGCACCATCTTCTTTTTCCCTGAGTGCTTTATCTTGGTTAAGCGTCAACTTATGAGGATAAGTCTTTACTTTTTGACGCTTGTCATTTATATATGAATAATTGTTTTCTATACCTTTATTACGCTCATTTCTATTTGTTTGAATATATTTGTATAGTTCAATCTTAAAACGCTCTACCACATTCATATGAGCCTCTGAGCGTGTATTAATATAATCTTTAATATACTTTTGTTCTTTAGTAGAGAAACGCCCTAGAACAGTATAAAAGGCGTTTAACTCGCTTTGACTTTTCCTCTTATACCGTTCTAATTTCTGACGTTCTTCTAATATAGCGATTGCTAGATTTTCAACGGAATAGCTCTCATAGTAAATACTTTCTAATACAGTATCACTGCATAAACTAGGTGTAGTTCGGTTATACATATCTTCTATATCACTTTCTATGAGTGCTATTCTTGATTGAATGTAGTAAATATTAAATCTAGTGAACAATTCGTAATCGCTAACTTTCTCTTGAATAATTTCAATCGCTGCACTCACTACATCACCTTAAATCTCAGTTTTCTTTAACGCCTCATATCGCTTTAAACTACCTTCGATATGGCGCTTGATACTTCTTAAGGCTAATTCTTTCTGTTCCTCAGATTTAACCATGAAATAACCTCTTGCATCTTTTTTATAGCTATATCCGATTGGATAACCATAATCAACTACTAAACTATTAATCGTATTTCTTAACCATCTATCGTTGTTTCGGTTAAATTCCATATTCAATTGATTAAATATATTTTGCTTAGTAATAATCTCGCGCTTAGTGTTGCGTAATACGTTTAATACTCTGATATGATCGCTCGTTAATTCTTTTTCAATTGTCATTGTCATAAATTATTCCTCTTTTCATCTTTAATGAGGAGGCACTATATAGACAATAACTAAAACCACAACTATTCAATCCTTATTTTTGTCCGATATATAGAAGTCATTTACTTCCTAACACTATTATACTAAATTTACACCTAAATAACAAACAAATGTTCTATTTTTATAAGATTTAAATAACTTCTTAACAATCTCTATATAGTCCATTAAAAAGCTCCATAAAGCCTTTTCACACTAATTCATAGACTTTCAATAATAGAACGAATGTTCTCATTTGGCTTAAATTAATGCTAAAATCATTAACAAAACTTAACGATTACGATTTATATATAAAAAAAGCCATGCACCTACTAAGTGCATGACCTATAAATTTATACATATTCTTTTAGATTTTTAATTTGTTTAATATTCATCTTATAAATAGGTTTAGATTTACCATTTACATTATAAGTACGTTCAATCAGATTTTTAGGTAATTGAGCAATCTCATATGCTCGACTTATCGGCATATCTGCATTAGGCATATCATCAGGCGTTCTCTTAATTCTTTCTAGCACCCACTTATATTTATCATAGTTTTTTAAGTTGATACCATTCAACACACAATATAATTTCCATGCTGCAAACTCAAAATGTTCTTCTACCTGTTCTAATTCTAAGCAAATATTAATATACTTAGCTTTGCTGTTATCCCACTTGTAAGGAATAGTTGGAATAATATTTTTATCATAGTAAGTAATAGTAGCAACTTCTACACACTCACATGTTACATATGATTTATTTAAATCTAATGCAACGACCAATGGCAATAAGTTACCTACTACATTATCATGATGATCTATCAATACATATTCATTACTATTTAGCGTATAATCTTCTTCATTTAGTTTTAAAAATTCTATCAACACATCATCAGTTAGATTTAAGTCTTTAATATCTTTATCAATTATTGTCATTGGCTCACTCCATTGTAATAAGAGTGTTTCAATTCATTTAATCGTTCGATTAACACTTTACTATCAACTTCATTAGCCTTCTCATTCTGGATAAACTCAGTAATGATTTTAAGCCCCTCAACTAATTCTGGTGCTGGTTCATTAATTCCAGTAGCTAACTGATACAATGCCTCCATATTACCTATAACATCTGCATTACTAGTTTGAACGCCTTCAAGTTCATCTATATTGAAATCTTTACTCATGTAATCGAACATGTCACTATTGTTACTTTCTGCAAAGGTTTCTAGCCCGTACATAAAATACTCATTATCAAACATGAAACTAGCCATCATATCGCTTATAGTGTCATGTGTTCCATCATATAAATCATATCCAGTATAATGCCCCTCAATGCTCTCAATGAGTTTCTCAGTATGCTTTTCTGACGCAATCTCAAAAGTTTTTCTCACTTCACAATCTTTTATTAATACATGAGAATACATCTTCCCTTTGCTCATCAAATACACAATATTAAACGGATCGTTATATATCTTAAATGCAAAAGGTAATTTATAACTACTTTCACATAAACCAGTAAAATATCTTAATAGTGTTGCTGCTCTAGTTTCAAATTCATTTGCTATAATTTCAACGTTCATTTTATTCCCTGCTTTCTTTTAATGTAGTTTAAATAGTTTTTAGTTCTTGCAGCTACTAATTCAAAACTGCCATTTGCTATTATTCTGTGCGATACTCTTTTATCATTCTTAAAATCATAAGTTTCACGCCATGCTACCCATTTAGTCCCAAAGTTTTCAAGATACAATGTTGATATTCGACTAATTGAGCAGTAGTACATTTCTTCGGATATTCCAACTAATAAACCTAGTTTTCTTAATTCATCATCTATATTAAATTCGTAATGAGTTTCTTGCACTATTATATGAAGCCTCCCACTCTTCTAAAGTAAATTCATCACCATTTGCTTTAACATCACCAATAATCACCTTTAGAGGCTCTATATCCACGTTACATTGTAAAGCGTAACTAATAGCTTTATATACATCATTATTACGTTCTACGCTTTCACCATTGATTACACGATTGTATGCCTCTTTACCTAGTCCACCTTTGCCAGTATGTTGTAAATGATTGAAATTGTGGTTAGGCAACACGCTTTTTACTGAGAACTTTTCCATAGTCTGTTGTAGATAATTTCCACGTTTTGAAAATATGCGATCTTCAAATTCACCATCATAAGTGATTACTGGTTTCTTATTACTAGTGTATAGCCCTTTAGCTGTTTTACTTCCAGCTAATACAAAATAGTTATTATCATGTGCTTTAATATCTACTGATGGTAAATATCCTATTTTCTGAGCGTATTCAACACCATCACGTTTTTTAAATATTACATGCTTTCCCCCACTTGCTGTTGTCTGCACTAGCGTATTTTGTGCATTAGAAACAAACTCAGCATAGTAAGGAATGTCTTTCAAACTATCAAAGCCACTTTCACCATTTACATGATTAATATCAATGTCGATACACCATAAACCACGAGTAAGGACACCTAATACATTTGTCTTTGCATATGCTAAAAAATTGTTATCTATAAAATCATCATCAATAGTTATATTCTTAAATGATACTGTTGGCTTTTTATTATCGTTTAAGGGTACAACTTGCACATCTTTACTAAGAAGATACTTTGCAGCATTGTACATTTTCATGAGAATACCTCCAATAGAACACTAACCCTTTTAACTCATTCTTTTCTCTATACATACATCTATTTATTTATATATAAAATACGCTAAATAATATTTAAGTTATAAAGGTTAGTGCCTGTTATTAAAGTAATTTCAAAGTTAGTACAAAGGTTAGTAAGAGTTAAACTAACTTAAGTTTCAATTAAATCTAAAGCCATTTTGAATAGTTCTTTATTTTCTACAATATGAACTTTAGTATTTTGTCCCTCTATCCATTTTTGCTTATTGATAGCTACACCTATTTTTTTCATATCTTCTTTTGCTTTTTTATATCTCAGATTTTTATAATCTTCTTCAATAGTTTTTTGTAGTATCTCATCACCTGAAAAAATGAAGTCCTGTTTAGATAACGTTTCTAGTATTAAGATTTGAGTGTCCGTCAATTCATCTTCGGTGTAATAGTTTTTAAGTGTTACGTTATTGAACTTAAATTCTCTGCCTATTTGTTTAAGATACTCAAGACTTAATATTAAAAATGATACTGACGCATTGACTGAGTTTTTCCCGTTAGGCTTAACAAAGTCCCAAAATGGTTTAAATACTTTATAACGTTCTTCATCGGTTTCGTTCTTTGGTCTATCCTTAAATGCAATCTTAACTGTACGTGTTCTATTTGCTGTAATTTCACCAGTATCAACACTTTCATTAGTATCTAAAATTAACACTGCATTATTTTTAAACTTAACGTTATTTCGTTGTATGCCACGCCCTGAAATATTCTCACCAGTAGCTATTTTGCGTAATATTCTCATCATACCTTTATTAATTTCGCCTGTTTCATTTGCATGAGCAATATCTGCACCATAAAAGTTAAGCCATTCATTTGCAGCCTCAAAGCCAGATGATAATAAACTATCAAAATTGACTTTGTTTACATTTAGAAGTTTCTCGAAAGTTTCCATAAATAAACCCTTACCAGATCGCCCAAAGTCTTTGATTAAGAACCATTTTTCAGCTTGAATAAGTTTCATTTTTCGATACATAGTATAAGCATGTATCAACATTAAATTATTCTTACTGCGTTCATTGTCGCTTACTAAGTCAAAGAATTTTTGTGCTAATTGAGTGTTTATATTTTTCTTATCTACATCATATTTAATAATGTAGTAATCGTTATTAGAGATTTTCTTATTTACAAATTCCAATTCTTTGCAATCGTATACCCAGTCATTACCTGCGATAGCGTAAGGATAAATATTATATTGATAATCATTAATGAAATACTCTTTGTAGACTTCTAGCATTACATCAAGAAAATCATTAATATGATACTTATTGTCTACTGGATACTCTAATAAAAAATTAGTATTATCTATAATTTCATATTGATTGCTATTTAATTTGATAAAGCTATCCAACTCTTTTGAGTAGATGACTTTTTCAGTAATTAGATCAATAATGAACTTTGCATAGCTATTTGTTTTACTAGGCTTAAAATGTGCCTCTTTATTCTCCTCACCGTTCTCTACTGTTGTTTTAACAGAGATAGTTCCATAGACTGCACCTATTTCTCTAGGTTTTATGGTATAATCTAAAGTAAGGTTATTAATGTAATCACCTGCAAATTCATCTTTTGTTTGGTGATAAACACTTCCTTTATTATTAAAAATTTGTTTTTCTGTTGTAATTGCAGCAAAGTAAATTCGTTTACTAATTTCTTTTATACGAGATAAATTAGGTGTATCAACATTATCTAATTTAGAATGGAATTGATAATGTTTTTTATATAAAGAAACTTCGTCCATTTAATCAGCCTTTCACTTTATTATTTAAAAGGTAAGCACAGAAATGTTATATTATTCCTGTGCTTTTGATTTGCAAATTGCACTTACTCAGCGTTATCTGATCTAGTCGCCAAACTATTCATATCAGATGACGCTTTTTCTATTTGTAATCTCATTTCATACTCATTCTTTTGAGCTTCCACTAATCTTTCATACATAAGTTCAATAGCTTTTTGTTTATTATTATTTTTTAATAACTCAATAGCTTCATCATAAGTTTTAGCCTCGAAAGCATATGACGTATATAACACAATATCTTTCACACGATTTACTTTTTTATGGTCGTACTTCTTTTTAAATAGTTTCATTATTTTACGTCCTCCAATCTTTCAACAAAAACTAGCATTTCTTCAATAGCTAATTTTAATTCTTCAATATCGTCTTTAGTTAAGAATTTACTAATATTAGAATCTTCGTAAATGATAGGGAAATCTGTAAAAGTTTCAGTAGCTTGAACAAGATTTTTGTATTCTTGATAATCATTAGTGATTTCTAAAATCTCATTATTATTTAAATAAGGGTACATTTTTTTAATAATTGAAATATCTTTGTTACGACGTTTTTGTAATAGTTTCGTCATTTTTTTAATATGCTTTTTGCCATTTACGATATGATCGTAATTCAATTTGCCTTCAATATTTTTATAATCTTTGTTATTTAATTTATTCATCTTATTCATTCTCCTCATTGATATTAAAATTTTTCTCTAACTCTTGGACTGCCCATTTCATTATTAATTCAAGATGTTTTTCTCGATTAATTTGTGAAACTACTTCTTGACCGTCTTTAAACTCGGTGTGCTCATAGCTTTCAAAGTGATTATAAATACTTGTTTTAAGTTGATATTTTACGTGTTCTAATACATCAATTTGTTCTTGATTCATTTTATTAATTCTCCTTTTTGTATTTATACTTATCAGCAATTGGTAATGTTAAAGTTTGTATTAGTGCAGTTATTGCAATCCCATGAATAAAATCAATAGAGTATGCATATAAGCAACCAATTGTTATAGCTAGTACAGAAATCAAAATATATAGTTTCATTAACCCTCACCTCCTTTAAAAATTAACTTTAATTTTAGAACTAAATAATTCATCAATTGGCATGTCGTACATTTCTGAAAGAATCTGACACTCATTTAAATTAAAAATTGCTTTGCCACTTTCTTTTAACTGATAACGTTGTGGACTAATACCAAGTTTGGTAGCAACTTTCTTTTGAGTATCACCGTTTTCTTTCCTAGTGATGTACAACATAGGATAAGCTAAATTTGCCATTTATACCCTCCTAACACAAAAGACAAGTTTATATGTCTTTTTTTATTATAGTTGAATTATATAGTTGTCATAACAATAATGTCAAGTGAAGTTTTCATTTTAAATTCAAAAAGACACATTTATGTGTTATATTCAATTAGAAAGGTGGAGAATAATGCTAAACTTTGAGTTAAAGAAACACTTAAAAGATAAAGATATGACTATTAGTGAATTAAGCGAAAAAACTGGAATATCAAGAAATTCTTTAGGATTATTAATAAATGGAAAAAGTAGAGGAGTTCAATTTGAAACACTTGAAAAAATTTCTAGAGTTATGAATGTAGATATCAAAAATTTATTTTCAATGACTTTTGACTTTATAGAAATATCTGCAAAAAATGAAAAATTACGTAGTTCTGAAGTAGGAGTTGATTACAATGCGTCTTATGATTTTAAACAATTAGTCTGTAATATGAATATAGATGGAACAGAATATGAATTTTCTGTTCAATATGAAATAGATTTACAGTTAAACATATTAAAAGATCATAGTTCTGAAGTTAAAATTACTATTGATTTAAGAAAGTTTAACTACCTAAATTTATTTTTACCCATCAATTCTGACGTAGATAATGAAATAGCATATTTAACTCATGTTTATTTTATAGACACTATACTCAAAATCAATAAAGATGAAATTTTAGAATTAATGGGTAAAGGTATAAAAATATCTTCAAATCAAATTTCTTATGTAATAATAAAAGACGCTTTTCACATTATTTCATCTGGTATTTTATATATAAATAATTTCAAGATTACACAAAAAGAGTTTTATGTTAATAAACTCAAAACTAGTAATACTATAAATTACATCGAAGACTCCAATAAAATACTTTTTACAAGCAGGCATAAAAATGTTACATAACTTAAATTTATCCCACAATATATATAAAGACGCTAAACGTGGTACTTATTACTTTCGTATTAAATACTATGATAAGAAGAATCAACGTAAAGAAATAAAAAAGAGTGGCTTTAAACAACGTAAAGAAGCGTTGAAGAAATGTAATGAAATTATGGACGAGTTAGAGGGTGTAGGACAGTTAAACAAACTGCCCTTTGATAAGCTCGTAGATGAGTATATAGAGTGGTATTCTGCACGTCGCAAGTCATCAAGTGTTAAAGCATTAAAGACACATACAAACAACCATTTGCTACCTTATTTTAAGTCTATGGACGTCTTTAATATGACTACACAAGATGTTATGAAGTTTCAGAATACAAAGTTAAAAGAGGGACACTCTGGAGAGTACCTAAAGAAAATGCACGTGTTCTTAGTATCGTTACTTAATCATGCTATGAAGTTTCATGATCTAAAACAAAATGTAGCCTCTTTAGTAGGTAACTTTGAAATAGAATCAAATAAGCGTTTGAACTATTGGACGTTAGAACAATTTAACCAGTTCTATGAAGCATTAGCTACACAACAACAAAAGTTATTCTTTAAGCTACTGTTTTATTCTGGAGCACGTAAGGGCGAAATTAGAGCCCTCACATGGCGCGATATTAACTACGATGATGATTTTATCCATATAAACAAAACGGACTATCACGGTGAAGTGACAGCCCCTAAAACAAAAGCAGCAATACGTGATATATACTTACCTGCTCATATGATGAATGACATAAAAGAATATTTAAAATGGTACAAAGAAAACAATATATATAAAGATGATTATGTATTATTCGGTACATTCTTCAAAGCATACAGTGAATCAACCATTGATCGTTGGTTTACTACTGCATTAAAAGTGTTAGATGACCAACTTCCAGAGGGTCAGACGTTCCCTAGAATTGTAATTCATGAGTTGAGACATAGCCATGCGTCTATGCTAGTCAATCATGGTGCAAGTATCATGGTAATAGCTCAAAGACTAGGACATGCTGATAGCAATGAAGTTTATAATAGATACGGACATTTGTACCCTAGTACGCAAAAAGAAATAGTTAAATATTTATGAGACACTACTTACTTATATTGGTAGTGTCTTTTTTATGTGCTGGGGCATATCTGGGGCAATATTGGGGCAACAAAAATAAAAATCCCACAACCACATGGATTGCAGGCTATATAATGGAGACGGCGGGATTCGAACCCGCGTCCAGAGGTCCTGATACACACCTTTCTACGTGTGTAGTCTATTGATTCATTTCGCATAATAGTAAGCAACAGACAACCAGTATTATGCTAGTTTGATTAGTATTCTTCTAAACAGACTTCAAACGGCAGTGTTTAGCATATCCTACTAGGGTTGAATCGCGTTAACAGCACGTAGGAGATGCTGTTAGGCGATGCAGTGTGCTATTACGCAGCTACTGCGAAATTATTGTTTGATTTGTCAGTTATATTTACTGAAATGTGTTGATGTCGGAGACAACCCTCCGACACGCTTAGTGTGCTCGAGGGACCCCTGTCGAATCCAAAAACGCCCCCGAAATAATATTAATGACAAATAATAATACAAACAATTTGGTATGACAATATGCGTCATTCATTTAAATAACAACATCATTAATCATACCAAATGGCACCCGTTTAAGCAATACGCATGCTTAATAACGGGCTTTTATCGCACGATCGACATCACGTTTCATCGCTTTATCTTTTAAAGCTTGACGTTTATCGTGAATTTTCTTACCTCGTGCAACGCCTAATAAAACTTTACATTGTCCATGCTTTAAATAAAGTTTTAATGGGATTAGAGAATAGCCAATTTCTCGTGTACGTTCTCCTAATTTAATAATTTCACGCTTATGCAATAATAATTTACGAGAACGTAAAGGATCATGATTAAATCTATTACCTTCTTCATATGGAGCAATATGCATATTATTTAAATACATTTCACCACGTTTAACTTGAGCATAACTATCTTTCAAGTTTGCACTTCCACGTCGTATAGACTTGATTTCGGTACCTTGCAGTGCAATACCCGCTTCAACCGTATCTTCAATGTTATAATCATGTCTTGCTTTACGATTCTCCGCTAAAGTACCTGGTGATTTAGTTTTTTTCTTAGCCATTCATACTCACCTCATCTTTGATGACTATTTTTTCTTACGGCGTGATTTCTTTTTCACGCTTTTATCTTTATAGAATGGTTTATGATTTGTTTTACCTTGTTTATCTTTTTTACGTGCATTCTTACCTTTACGTTGCTTGCGTTTCTTTTTATTGCCTTTGCCATTATTGTCATCTTTAGACTTATCTAATGACTTACCACGTGTTTTTGCTTGAATTGTTTTACCACGTGCTGGACGTTGGGATTTATCATTTTTAGGTAAAGGCATACCCACAATTTGAAAATCAATCATGCGTTCGTCTACATTAACATGAGTGACTTTGACTTTCACTTCATCACCAATGCGGAACACCTTCGCTTGGCGTTCACCTATAAGAGCCATTTGGCGTTCATCAAAATTATAGTAATCATCAGTCATATTAGCAATATGAACCATACCTTCAATTGTATTAGGCAATTCAATAAACATACCAAAGTTAGCAACTGAACTAATGATACCTTCAAATTCATCGCCAATATGTTGAATCATATATTCAGCTTTCTTCAATTCATCTGTATCACGTTCTGCCTCTATAGCACGACGCTCGCGTTGAGACGTGTGTTCAGCAAGTTCTGGCAACGTATCTTCCCAATGTCGTAATTCCTTTTTATCCATAGAGTTCTCTATTAAATATTTACGAATTAATCTATGCACCGTTAAATCAGGATAACGACGAATTGGAGATGTAAAGTGCGTATAATACTCGGCAGATAAGCCGAAATGTCCAAGGTTTACATCGTCATAATGCGCTTGTTGCATTGAACGCAACATCATTGTCGAAATAACCATTTGCTCTGGTCGACCTTCAACTTCTTCTTGAATGTTTTGTAAAGTTGTAGGATGAATATCTTCACCAGTACCTTTAATCATAATACCGAAATTAGTAATAAAGTCGAAGAATTGTCTTAAGCGATCTGACTTAGGTTGCTCATGTACTCGATAGATAAATGGTACTTCCATTTTATTGAAATGCTCTGCCACTGTTTCATTAGCAGCTAGCATGAATGATTCAATTAAACGTTCACCTTCACCACGTTCACGCATTTGAACATCTGTAGGAATACCTTCTTCATTTACTAGCACTTTAGCTTCATTAATATCAAAGTCAATTTCACCACGACGACGTCGCATTTGGATTAAACGATTAGATAAATCTTGCGCTAAATCAAGCATCGGCGTCAAATCTTTATATTGTGCACGAACTTGAGGATCTTGATCTGTAATAATTTTATTTACAGCATCATAAGTCATACGATAATTAGAATGAATCATGCTATCAAATATTTCATGATTAACGACTTCGCCACGTGCATTAATTTCCATACGACAACTTAACGTTAAGCGGTCGACTTCCGGATTCAATGAACATATACCATTACTTAAACGATGAGGAATCATTGGAATCACTCGGTCTACTAAATAAATGCTTGTCGCTCTATCATATGCTTCCTTATCTAAAGCTGAATCTTCCTTCACATAGTAACTTACATCTGCGATACTTACAGTCAATTCAGTATTACCATTCTTTAATTTCTTAACTGCTATGGCATCATCCAAGTCTTTAGCATCTGCACCATCTATAGTTATTGTTAAATCACTTCTTAAATCACGACGACCTTCAATTTCAGATGGTTCAATTTCTTCAGGAACATCTTCCGCTTCTTTAAGCACGTTATCTGGAAACTCAATTTCTATCCCATGTTGGTAAATGATAGATAAAATATCTACACCTGGATCATTTTTATGACCTAGTATTGCTGAAATATGACCTTCTGGGTTGTCTGTACCATCAGCATATTTAGTAATCTGAACGAGTACTTTATGTCCATCTACAGCACCTAAACTTTGACCTTTAGGAATGAAGATATCTTGCATAATTCGTTTATCATCTGGAATAACAAAACCGAAATGTTTTGCTTCACTATATGTTCCTACCACTTGAGTGACAGAATGTTTCTCAATTGATTTAACTTCACCTTCAACTTTACCTTTATGTTCTCCTCTAGATTTTTGAAGTTCTACAATTACTGTATCGCCATCTAGCGCTCGATTAATTTTAGTTGGAGGAATGAAGACATCTTCCATTTCATCATCTTCTGGTCGAAGAAAAGCGAATCCTTTTTTATTCTGACTTAAAGTTCCTTTGATTAATTTAGAATTGGACTTACTTGATTCTTTCCTTTGATATCTATCTGTCTTAGTTCGTTCGATTAAACCCGTTTGTTCTAGTTCAACGAGCACCTTAATTAAATCTCTAAATGAGTCGGCACTATTTAAACCTAACGCATCTTGAAAATCTGACACTGACATGGGTTCATAGTCAGGTTGTTTAATTATTTCTTCGATGGATTGCTTTAAATTCATTATGCCCCTCCTTTCTTACTTTTAAATTAATTATTCTGTCCAATCTAATGATTCTAAAAATTGATATACATCTTCAAAAACTTGTTCTTTTTCTTTATCAATTGTAATTACATGTCCTGATTCATGATACCATTTGATATCCTTTTCATCAGAATCAACATGTTCATATATATAATTCGCTGATTGAGGATCAATCATTTTATCTTGTTCTGCTTGTATAACAAGAATAGGCTCAATAACCTCGTCTACTTGTTCTTTACCACGAAGTAAAGTTTCACTAAGTTCTTTAAGCGTCTCAGTAGGATGGAAGTCTTTCATTTCTTTATCAATCGTTTCCTGATCTTTGCCTTCATATTTTTTAAAATTACGAGCATAATCAAGGAATCCATCATAAATAGTGTCTTCCGTCTTGCCATCCATAGGAGCACACATCGTTATAATACCCTTCACATCACGATTTAAGCTTAATTTCAATGCGAAGACCCCACCTAGTGATAAACCTGCTACTGCTATTTCATCATAGCCTTGTTCAACCAGGTAGTCATAACCATCTAAAACATCCTTAAACCATACATATGGGCTAGATTTTAAAATTTCCTCCGGCGGTGCTGCATGCCCTTCATATTGAGGTGCATAAGATGTATAACCCTTTTTCTGAAGATAACGACCTAATTGTCTCACATCAGCTGAGTTGCCAGTGAAACCGTGTAATAATAACACAGCTCGTTTTCCTTCTTCAAAAAAGAATGGTCTTGGTAGTTTAATTTGCATGGTTAGAATCCCTCTCCCTTTTTTATTGAGAACTCATTTCTTTATATTTAATCTTGTCTGCTTTCAGGTTGCTATTAGCATAATTTTCATTATAAAAAGAACTTCAATAATGCTTATTAAGCGTCTTTGAACTATTCCCTTATATATAGGTATTAAAAACATCATTATGATACATTATAAAATAAAAAAGCCCGACAAGTATATCGTCGGACTCAGGCTGATAGTATTTGTGAGTTATTATAGTTCTTGTTAATCACATCTTCTATCAGACTTGGTTAAGATTCATTAACTTCATTAATACATTATCTTATGGCTTACATACCTAAGTAACTGATACAGAACATAAGTACGAAGAAAATAATAGCTAAAATAATTGTTAATCTATGCAAGAATAAATCGACGCCACGTTGTTTTTGTTTACCAAATAACTGTTCCGCGCCACCACTAATAGCACCTGAAAGTCCATTACTTTTACCTTCTTGGAGTAATACAACAGTCACTAATGCAATACAATCTATAATTAATAAAACGATGATTAATGTATGCATAAAAATTGTCCTCCGTTCATTATATACGAGACGAATTATAACACATCTCTAATAGAGTTATCAAACTTCTATCTATTAAAAGTACTTTTTCTAGCTATCGAAACAACTAACATATAAATCGCTAAAATAATAGAGCCAATTACAACAATGAGTATAGGTAAAACTGCGACAACATTTTTAACATCCAAAATGGCTTGAACAAACATGTATAAATTAACAAGTGTGAATAATGCATTAGAAACATATACAGCAAACATAAACCACCATAAATATGGATGGCGATTCCAAAGTGCCACGACTCCTGCTAAGTATGCAAGAATGTACATTACGCCTGTATATCTATCACTATTTAGAATATTATGTACTGCAGTGTCAGAAGTCTTTTGACCAGCTAAAGATAGCAATGATTTAGCGGTTGTTACATCTAAAACTACAAAATGATGAATGATTAATAAAATACAAAATAATAAAGAACTCATTGCTATTAAGCGGCCAGATCTTTTTTCTCTAACATTTGAATCTGTTATATCTTCCATAATGGTACTCCTTTTTAAAATTACTTTAACTATTATATCAGTTTAATGGGTTAAATTAAACGAGATACGATGTAATAAAAGTATTAAAAAGACCCATTACAGCCTCAACTCTGTAACGGGTCTATAAGTTCTTTAGGGCGTGAAACCTAAAGATTAAAGCGTGAACTCATTTATTTAATATTAGAGATATTATTTGTCTAAATTGTAGAAAGATTTAATTCCATCAAATTTAGCTGTTTCGTATAATTCATCTTCAATACGTAATAATTGATTATACTTAGCAATACGGTCAGTTCTTGATAATGAACCAGTTTTAATTTGACCTGCGTTAGTAGCAACTGCAATGTCAGCAATAGTAGTATCTTCAGTTTCACCTGAACGGTGTGAAACTACAGCTGTGTAACCAGCTTTTTGAGCCATTTCAATTGCTTCAAATGTTTCAGTTAAAGTACCGATTTGGTTAACTTTAATTAAGATAGAGTTACCAATACCTTGGTCAATACCTCTTGATAAGATTTCTGTATTTGTAACGAATAAATCGTCACCTACTAATTGTACTTTATCACCGATACGATCAGTTAATTGCTTCCAACCTTCCCAATCGTTTTCATCCATACCATCTTCGATAGTGATGATTGGATATTTACCAATTAATTCTTCTAAGTAGTCAACTTGTTCTGCTGCGCTACGTTTAGCACCGTGTTCACCTTCGAATTTAGTGTAATCATATACACCATTTTCATAGAATTCTGAAGAAGCACAGTCAAATCCTAAGAATACATCTTCACCTGGTTTATAACCAGCTTTTTCGATAGCTTTGATGATTGTTTCAACAGCATCTTCAGTACCTTCAAATTTAGGAGCGAATCCACCTTCGTCACCAACTGCAGTTTCTAAACCGCGTTCACTAAGGATAGATTTTAAGTTGTGGAAGATTTCAGCACCCCAACGTAATGATTCTTTAAATGATTCAGCACCAACTGGTAAAATCATAAACTCTTGGAAAGCGATTGGTGCATCAGAGTGTGAACCACCGTTAACAATGTTCATCATTGGAACTGGTAATTGTTTACCATTGAATCCACCTAAATATTTATATAAAGGTTGACCTAATAAGTCAGCTGCTGCACGTGCTACTGCGATTGAAACACCTAAAATAGCATTAGCGCCTAATTTACCTTTATTATTTGTACCGTCTAATTGAATCATCATTTTGTCGATAGATACTTGATCTAATACTGAAAATTCACCTTCAACAATTTCTGGTGCGATGATTTCATTAACGTTTTCTACTGCTTTAGTCACACCTTTTCCTAAATAACGTGATTTGTCTCCATCACGTAATTCAACTGCTTCGTGTTCACCAGTAGAAGCACCTGATGGTACTAATGCACGACCGAAAGCACCACTTTCAGTAAGTACTTCAACTTCAACTGTTGGATTACCACGTGAGTCTAAGACTTCGCGAGCGTAAACATCTGTAATAATTGGCATGTTTAATATCTCCTTTAAATATATTATAAAGCTATTATAGCCCTATTTATAATTTTATTAAAATAATTTATTAGCAAGGTTGTAAAATGCGGGAGTACTAAATTTCCTCCCTTAATTTAACATCTAAATTCTGTATTAGTGATTAATTAATGATTCACCAGTCATATCAGAAGGTTGTTCTACATTTAACAAGTCTAATAGTGTAGGAGCTAAATCTCCTAAACGTCCTGTTTCACGTAAAGTTACGCCTTCTTTAGTTACAATTACTGGAACTGGATTTGTAGTGTGCGTAGTCATTGGTTCATCATCATCTGTTAACACTTGATCAGAGTTACCATGGTCAGCAGTGATGATAGCATGACCGTCCATTTCAAGGATCTTATCAACAACTTCGCCTAGACATTCATCTACAGCTTCAATTGCCTTAATTGTAGGTTCAAGCATACCACTATGTCCTACCATGTCAGGATTAGCAAAGTTTAATAGAATTAAATCTAAATCGCCTTTATCTAATTCCTCTAAAAGAGCATCTTTAACTTCATAAGCACTCATTTCTGGTTTTAAATCATATGTCGCAACTTTAGGAGAATCGATTAATCTACGACGCTCTCCTTCGAATTCATCGTTACGACCACCGCTCATAAAGTAAGTTACATGTGGATACTTTTCAGTTTCAGCAATACGTAGTTGTTTTAAGTTATTATTTTGAGCAACTTCCCCGATTGTATTGTGTAAATCAACTTTTTCAAAAACGATTTCAGCGTCTACATCATCGTTATATTTAGTGAATGTTGCATAGAATAAATCTTTAACTTGTTCAACTTCGAAACCATCAAATGCTTGATTAGTGAAAATTTCTGAAAGTTGAGCTGCTCTATCAGGACGGAAGTTATAGAACACAACTGCGTCACCATCATTGACACCATTATTTTGATTATCAATGATAAATGGTTCAACGAATTCGTCAGTAACATCATTGTTGTAATTAGCTTCCACACCTTCTTTGGCTGAAGCATAAGTCGGACCTTCGAAGTTACGGATAGCATTATAAGCTTTTTGTTCACGATCCCAACGTTTATCGCGGTCCATCGCATAATAACGTCCTGATACTGAAGCGAATTGGCCAACGCCTAATTCTTTGAATTTAGCTTCAGTTTCTTCAATATATTTTAGTGCAGATTTTTGATCTACGTCACGTCCATCTAAGAAAGCATGAACATAAACTTTATCTACACCTTGTTTTTTAGCTAATTCTAAGATTGCAAATAAATGTTTATAGTGACTGTGAACACCGCCATCAGATAATAGACCAAATACATGTAGTGCTGAATTATTATCTTTTACATGTTTAACTGCGTTATTTAATACATCGTTTTCAAAGAAATCCCCATCTTCGATAGATTTATTAATACGAGTTAAACTTTGATAAACAATGCGACCTGCACCAATATTCATGTGACCTACTTCCGAGTTACCCATTTGTCCTTCTGGAAGACCTACATCCAAACCACTCGCTTCAATTTGTGTAGTTGGGTATTTATCATAATAGCGATCAAAATTAGGCTTGTTTGCTAATTTTACAGCGTTACCATGTTCACTTTCACGATTTGCAAAACCATCTAAAATGATTAAGGCAGTTGGTTTTTTAGCCATAATTATTTTGCACCTTCCAATAATTGTACGAAATCTTCAACTTTTAATGATGCGCCACCTACTAATGCACCATCAATATCTGATTGAGCCATATATTCTTTAATATTATTTGGTTTAACACTACCACCATATTGAATACGTGTTGCTTCAGCAACATCTTGGCTTGATAAGTCAGCTAATGTTTTACGAACGTGCGCGCACATTTCATTAGCATCTTCTGAAGTAGAAGATTTACCAGTGCCGATTGCCCAAATTGGTTCATAAGCAATAACTACTTCTTTAAGTTGATCTTCAGATAAGCCTTCAACAGCTTTTTTAACTTGATTACCTACTACTTCATTTGCTTTACCTGCTTCACGTTCTTCATCTGATTCACCAACACAAATAATTGGTGTCATACCATGATTAAAGATTGCGTGAGCCTTTTTATTTACTTCTTCATCAGTTTCGTGGAAATAATCACGACGTTCTGAGTGACCAATCACGACATATTTAACACCTAAGTCAGCTAAAGCTACAGGTGATGTTTCACCAGTGTATGCGCCACTGTCTTCGAAGTATGCGTTTTGAGCACCGATTTTTAATCCTTGTGCTTTACCTTCTTTAACAGCAGTTACTAAAGCATCTAATTGGATTGTTGGTGCACAAATTACTGATTCTACTTCTTTAGGATCAGGTAATGTTGGTAATTCATTTATGAAATCTTTAGCTTCTTGAACTGTTTTATTCATTTTCCAGTTTCCGGCTATAATTGGTGTTCTCATTCATTACACTCCTTAATAATTTAGTGTTAAATTTAAAAATTTGTAAGATAATAAATTTTAATGATGACATATGAGTCAGATAAAGAAAGCATATATAAGCTTTCATTCATCCTTTTCCCATATCATTAAATTTAAAAACTTACGCCTTAACTGAGCGAGGTTCATTCAATTATTTATCGTTAATTGCTTTAATACCTGGTAATTCTTTTCCTTCTAAATATTCTAATGATGCACCGCCACCAGTAGAAATATGAGTAAAGTCATCTTCGAAACCTAGTGAGATAGCTGCTGCTGCAGAATCACCCCCACCGATAATAGTAGTAGCATCTTTTAAGTTAGCGATTGATTCACATACACCGATCGTACCTTTTGCAAAGTTACTAAATTCAAATACACCCATAGGTCCATTCCATACTACTGTATGTGCACCTTGTAATTCTTTATTAAATAGTTCAACAGTTTTAGGACCAATATCCATTGCTTCTTGATCAGCTGGGATATCATCAATTGAAACTTCAGTGATTTTCGCGTCATTAGAGAATTCTTTAGCTACCTTACAATCTACTGGTAAGACAATTTGATCGCCATTGTTTTCTAATAAATCTTTAGCGAAGTCAATTTTGTCTTCTTCTAATAACGAAAGACCAATTTCTTTACCTTGCGCTTTCATGAATGTATAAGCCATACCGCCACCAATTAAAATTTTATCAGCGATATTAACTAAGTTTTTGATGACATTAATTTTATCTGAAACTTTGGCACCACCTAGGATAGCTACAACTGGTTTGTGTGGGTCGTTAACAACTCCACCAATAAATTTAATTTCTTTTTCCATTAAATAACCAGCTGCTGTTTCTAAATGAGTAGAAATACCTACGTTAGATGCGTGTTCACGGTGAGCTGTACCAAATGCATCGTTAACGAATACATCACCTAATGATGCCCAATATTTGCCTAATTCAGGATCATTTTTAGATTCTTTCTTACCATCAATATCTTCAAAACGAGTATTCTCAACTAATAATACATCGCCTTCATTTAAATTTTTGATAGCAGTTTCAAGTTTTTCTCCACGTGTTTCAGGTACGAAAGTAACTTCCTTACCTAATTTTTTAGATAAATCATCTGCTACTGGTTTTAAAGATAAACCTTCTTTATCACTTTCTTCTTTCACTTTACCTAAGTGAGAGAATAATACTAATTTACCACCTTGTTCAATAATGTATTTAATCGTTGGCAACGCTTGAACAATGCGGTTATCATTAGTGATTTCTCCATCTTTCAACGGAACATTAAAGTCTGCACGTTCGAGAACTACTTTACCTTTTAAATCTAAATCTGAAACGATTTTTTTAGCCATTATTAATTTCCTCCTTTAAATAGGAAAACTTTATATAAAAATAAGCGGAGAAGCGTTTGTGCTCCCCGCTTACTCATAAGCTTATATATCTAATTAAACAGTACAGAGCACTAATCAAATTATGAACGTTTGAGAGAGTTACTCTCTCGACATGTGTACTTTAAATAACTTGAATTACGTGCTTATACACTATGCTTCAATTATTTAGAAAGTTCAGCTAAGTGAGCTAATGTACGAACTAATTGAGAAGTATAAGACATTTCATTGTCGTACCAAGCTGCAACTTTAACTAATTGGCGGTCACCAACAGTCATTACACGAGTTTGAGTAGCATCGAATAATGAACCGTAAGTCATACCTACAACGTCAGAAGATACGATTTCATCTTCAGTGTAACCAAATGATTCGTCAGAAGCTTGTTTCATTGCTTCATTTACTTGATCAGCTGTTACATCTTGTTTATCTAATACTACAGTTAATTCAGTTAATGAACCTGTAGCAACTGGAACACGTTGAGCTCCACCGTCTAATTTACCGTCGATTTCTGGAATAACTTTACCGATTGCTTTAGCAGCACCTGTAGAGTTAGGGATAATGTTTTCTGCTGCTGCACGAGCACGACGTTTGTCGCCTTTTCTGTGAGGAGCATCTTGAGTATTTTGGTCACCAGTATAAGCATGGATAGTAGTCATTAAACCTTCTACTAAACCAAACTCATCATTTAAAACTTTTGCAACTGGTGCTAATGAGTTAGTAGTACATGAAGCACCTGATACAACTGTTTCAGAACCATCTAATTCATCATGGTTAGTGTTGAATACGATTGTTTTTAAATCACCAGTAGCTGGAGCAGAGATTAATACTTTTTTAGCACCTGCATCGATGTGAGCTTGTGCTTTATCTTTATCAGTGTAGAAACCAGTACATTCTAATACTACGTCGATGTCTAGGTCTCCCCAAGGTAATTTGCTTGCATCTGGTTCATCGAATGATTTAATTTCTTTACCGTTAACACGGAATCCACCATCGATAACTTCAACTTCTCCAGTGAAGCGACCTTGCATAGTGTCGTATTTTAATAAGTGAGCTAACATTTCGTCATCTGTTAAGTCGTTAACTGCTACTACTTCAAGACCTTCTACATCTTGGATTCTTCTGAATGCTAAACGACCAATTCTACCAAAACCATTAATTGCTACTTTAATTGCCATTATAATGGCCTCCTTTAAAAATGATATTTAAAAAGTATTAAACTTTTTATTACTATTGTAAAATAACTTTCGCTGCAGTTTCGTCTGTGATTAATACAGTATTGTCTGGAGCAATAGAGAGATAAGCTTTAATTGCTTCTCCTTTAGATTGTCCACCTGCTACAGCAAAGATAAAATCTTTACTCTCAAGGTCTTCTAATTGTAGCCCAATCGTTTTAACTTTATGAACCACATTGCCTTGAGCATCAAAATAATATCCAAAAGCTTCTCCAACGGCTTGATGATGTTGAAGTTTATCAATCACTTCTTTTGGTGATTGACGTCGATGCGCCATCTTCAGCGCATCACCAATACCGTGAATTGTAACATTTGCTTGTTTAATTTTATCTAACGTATGAATCACTGATGGCTCTAACATCAAAGTGTCATATGTAGATTCACTCACATTATCTGGTACATACAATGTTGTGTAGTATCCACCAGCTTGTTGAGCCATACTAGAAGAAATAGTATTTGCTTGGTAGACCATATTTTCACCTAGTCCACCTCGAGCTGGAACAAAGAAAACATTAAATGGTAGTAAATGAATAGATTCACTTACGTATGCCATCGTGGATCCTCCAGTTACAGAAACAATTGCATCTTCATATAAAATACTTTCTAGTAACTGACCAGCCTGTCTTCCTATTTCTCTTTTAACTGTTTGATTCGAATCTGAATCACCTGGAATGACATGAACATCTTTAATGTTGAACTTTTCTTTAATCGCTCTAGCCATTCTGTGGTCATCACTATAAACATTGAAGTAATCACTGAGTTGCGATAACACTTCAGTACCTTCATGAGTGATTTCCATACCGGTTGATTTAACTTTAATTAATTCTTGCTTTTTCAACATGTCTGTTTCAGATCTTAAGACCCTTTCAGTCATGTCCATGTGTTCACTTAAACTTCTTCTACCCACTGGTTGGTTTTGAGAGATAGTAGTTAAAATCGAAAAACGTCGATACATCTTGTCAACAAGGTCAGGTATGAGCTTTTGCTGAACTTTTATTAAGTCTTTCACTACTACCTTCCTCCTTATATCTTTATAAAAAGGTAATCGAGGGGCTACTCACAACCATGGGTTGACTTTTTAAGTCCCACCTGGGACAAAAATTAACCTCTTTACACTTGCAATAGTACTATTGCGTATAATAAATTGCAAGCAAATTAACTCATATTTTTATTAATAATTATTAAAGTTGATAATAAAACGTTTACATCCTTGAAGTGTTCATTATGAGCTCCAAAAGGTTTAAATTATTGTTTTATTACCTTTACGAGATAATTTTACCCAAGCTATATTAAATATAATCATCTGTTTTAAATCCTTGATTAATTCAATTATAATTAAAATTGTTGACAAAGATTTTTCATGAAGAGGGATACAAAATGACAAATGAGAATAATAAAGATTCAAACGAAAAAGTAGAAGTGATAGACCCAAGCGATATGCGCTATAAAGATGATGAATATTTTAAATCAAATCAACATACCAATGAAGATTATCAATTTGAGGATGAAAGAATAATTAAGAAAACATATTCTTATGGATGTACGCATACAGGTTGTGGATGTACTATAGGGTGTTTTTCAATCATGTTCATCTCCTTTTTATTATCTTGGTTAGTATATTGGTTATTCTAAATAATATATTAAAAGCCAACATCCTTATTAAAGGACGTTGGCTTAATTTTTTAATCTTCTTTTGAATTTTGTGAGCTATTATTAGATGAGCTTTGATTACTTGAACGTTCCTGAGTGCTACTGCTTTGATTACTAGATTGTTGAGTTTGACTCGTGTTTTTTTGAACAGATTGATTACTACTATTGCTAGTATTACTATTTGATTGCGATTGTTGTTTTCTATTATCCTGTTGAGAACTTGGTTGTTGTGAACTTGATTGTTGTGAACTAGGCTGTTGAGATGATGATTTCTCTTCTGAACTAGGTTGTTCTTGAGTTTTATTATCATTTTTACTTTCTGACTTAGACTGCTCAGTTGTCTTCTCATCTGTTTGTGCTTCTTGAGTTTGTTGTGATGAGCGTGGTTCTGCCTTTTGTTGTTTAGTTTTTTGCTTTTCTTGAGTGTTTCTTTGTTGAGTTGGTGTCTGTTGTGTCTTCTCAGATGTGCTTGGAGCTTGTTGTGTTGACTGCTTTGTTTGTTGTGTCTCTTGTGTTTGTTGTGTTTGACGCGTTTGTTGAGTCTGTTGTGTTTGTTGCGGAGCTTGTTGTGTTTTGTTTACTTTAGTATCTTTAGATTTGTCTTTGTCATTATCCTTATTTTTATCTTTGTCTTTATCTTGATCTTTATCTTTCTTGTCATCTTTCTTCTTATCATTTTGTTCAGTTTTATCACTGTTAAGACGCTCATTAGCTTTTTTAGAACTGTCTACAAAAGAGAATATTCCAAATGCTAAGCCAATTAATAAAAGTAATACTATGATGGTACTAATTATTTTTGCCAAACCACTCATTCCTTACTTACCTCTCTTTCAATTATTAGGAATTCATATATAATAAAATTTAAGTTTGTTTTTTATGCTCATTTTTACGATATTTATTGTTCAATAATTCATTTTGAAAATAAAAAACCTTCCTTATAACTATAGTTGAATGAAATATATAGTTATAATTCAACTTTATATAATGAACTAACTACTAGTTAAAAGCAATTAATTATAATTTACTAAAAACTGTATGTTTTCATTTGCCTATTTTTTATATGATAACATCATACTCATAAGTAAACACTATATTTTTAATTTCTTAATCTAAACTTAACATGAATGGTACGTGATTAAATGTATGACTTTAATAATGAGAATTCACAAAATAAAAAATCTCACAATAATTTGAAATACATGATGATTAAAAATGATAATTATGAAGACAGTAAGTCAAATCATATTGCTGGATTTATAATCACATTATTAATTATAGCCCTCATTGTAATAATTAAATGGTTACTTGGGTAATAATATATTACATCAATCTAATAGATAATAACCTTAAATTAAACTAATCAAACAATTAAAGAGACTTTAAAATCTATTGAAATCATTTTCTGTAAAAAGTGATTTATGTATTTTAAAATATAAAAAAGGACCCATACGTTGCTCGCATGGATCCACTACTAAAGGGAGTCAAAATTTACCTTCGTTAGTATATTATGGGGTATACTCATACTAATTAAGAGATGTTTAATTAATTATCGAAGGTACAATTTCATTATAACTGAAATGTTTTAATTTTAAATGCAAATTCATAAAAGTATTTGACATCTTATTGGCTAAAAAATGTATAATTTTTGAATATTAATAATCACTATCAATAAGGTAAGCGCTTTTATTTTTAAAATGAGGTGAAATGATGAAACAATACTTAATTACTAGTGGAACTGGAATGGTAGGTTCACATTTAGTAAAGGAAATTAAAAAAACGGATGCACATATTACTATTTTAACCCGACAAGATAAAACATCTAATGAATCTAAAATTACTTACGTCAATTGGTCAAAAGAAGGCTGGCAAAATGACGTTCCTGATATAGATGTAGTTATCAATTTAGCAGGTGCAACGCTCAATAAACGCTGGACTAAATCACATAAACAAGTCATGATGGTTAGTCGTATTCAGTCTACACAAGCTTTATATGAGTTATTTGAAAGCCGTACTCAAAAACCAAAAGTTTTATTTAACGCGAGTGCTATGGGATATTATCCTCCTGATTTATATTATAGTTATACAGAATTATATCAAACTTTACCTTTTGATTTTCTATCAGATATTGTTTACCAATGGGAACGTTTCGCTAATAAATTTAAAGATTTCGGAACACGAGTAGTCTTAGGAAGATTTGGACTTATTCTCTCTGATACTGGTGGAGCGTTACAAACTATGGAATTACCGTACCGTTTTTATGTAGGTGGTAAATTAGGTTCAGGTCAACAATGGTATTCTTGGATTCACATAGATGATTTAATCAGAGGTATTATATTTACTATAGATAATAAAGATGCACACGGTCCTTTCAATT
This sequence comes from Staphylococcus sp. HMSC067F07, assembly GCF_001837405.1. NCBI lineage: Bacteria > Bacillati > Bacillota > Bacilli > Caryophanales > Staphylococcaceae > Staphylococcus > Staphylococcus sp. HMSC067F07. Next base: position 608,378 of record NZ_KV832237.1, read on the forward strand.
TAACAGCACCAATCCCTGAAAGACAAAACTTATTTGGATATACTTTAGCTAGAGCAATGCATAAACCTCATGAAACTTGGGCGCCAAAATTAGCAATGCGTTTAGTTCTTGGAGAAATGTCAACAGTTGTTTTAGACACTCAAAAGGTTTTACCAAATAAGTTACACGCACTTGGCTTTGAGTTTAAGTTTAACAATTTAAAGAATGCGTTAGATGATTTAGTTAAAGCCTAAGAAATTACAACGTACGAAGAAGGTTTATAAAATGAAAGACAATCAATTAACTTATATTTTGTTAATTATTGCTAGTATTTTATTAATATTGAATGGAATATTTGCATTTGATCACACAATTGCAATGATATTAATGTCATTACTCTTTACAATTGTAGGTTTAACATTATTCATTGTAGTTTTTCGATTACTTATAAAAGACAAGAAGCACTAAGCAATAAAATGATTAAGAGACATGATTTGTGATTTATAAACAAGTTGAACATGTTAACTCAACTTTTAATTTTCACAATATCGTTGTCTCTTTTTTTATAAGTATTGAATGTTGATTTTTTCCACCCACTCTAAGCAATTTTTTAATTGAAATATTTTTTAAGAAACCTATAACGAGAATACGCCTTGAGCTAAAACTACATAAAAAAACTGCCCACAAAGTTAGTAACTTTGTAGACAGTGTGACAGAAAATTAACTAAAAGATATTCTAGCTTTTAATTATTTACTTTCTGGCTCCATGACTTCATCGATTAAACCATATTCTTTTGCTTCTTCAGCAGTTAAGAAGTTATCACGATCAGTATCTTGTTGAATTTTCTCAATTGATTGACCTGTACGCTCAGCTAAAATACGATTTAATTTTTCACGAGTTTTTAAGATATGGTTTGCAGCAATTTCGATTTCAGTCGCTTGACCTTGTGCACCACCTAAAGGTTGGTGAATCATAACTTCAGCATTTGGTAATGCAAAACGTTTACCTTTAGCTCCTGCTGCTAATAAGAATGATCCCATAGATGCTGCCATACCAATACAAATTGTTTGAACATCTGGTTTAATATGTTGAATTGTATCGTAAATAGCAAAACCTGCTGTAACACTACCACCTGGTGAATTGATATATAAGTAGATGTCTTTTTCAGAGTCTTGAGCTTGTAAGAATAATAATTGAGATACAATTGAATTAGCTACATTATCATCAATTTGAGAACCTAACATGATAATACGGTCTTTTAATAAACGGGAATAAATATCATATGCGCGTTCACCACGATTTGTTGTTTCAATAACTGTAGGAATTAAATTCATCTATTTTTCCTCCTTTAATAACTGTTGAATTTTATTTTACCTTAAAAGTCAAAAATGGTCAAAATTTTGAACTTACTATTTAAAAATTCAGTTTGACGCTTAACTATAAGATTTGTAAACTAGAATTATCGTTTTCATTGTACTGTTATCACTATTATTAGTACAGAAAAATGTTTCTATCCTCATTTACCCCTCGTAGTGTAATGGATAACACATGAGATTCCGGTTCTTATAATAGAGGTTCAATTCCTCTCGAGGGGGCTTTTAACTTTAAATTACACACAATTTTTTTATTTAAAACGCTGTAATGACGGCGTTCTTTTTTGTCTTGTCTATTAATAAAACACGATATAAAACGTAGTTTCATGAAATTTTACATGACCCTGCTCTTCTAAACATAAATGAGGTATTTTTGAATTTATTTCAAAAATACCTATGCTTACATTTCGATTTGTTCTCCATTACGTATTTTATCTGCAAGTTCATTAAGTTTTCTTAGTCGATGGTTCATACCTGACTTAGATATTGGCCCAGTTGAAATCATTTCACCTAATTCTTTCAATGATATCTCTTGATGTTCAACTCGTAATTTAGCTACCTCTCTCAATCGGTCTGGTAAGTTATCCAAACCAATTTCTTGATCAATAAGTTGTATGCTCTCAACTTGTCTCATGGCTGCGCTCACTGTTTTATTTAGATTCGCTGTTTCACAGTTTACTAACCGATTCACAGAATTCCTCATATCTCTAACAATGCGCACATCTTCAAATTTCAGTAACGCTTGATAACCACCTATTAAACTAAGAAAATCCGAAATTTTTTCAGCCTCTTTTAGATAAGCAATACTACCTTTTTTACGTTCAAGATGCTTTGCATTTAATTCATAACTATTCATTAATTTAGTCAAACCTTCTGAGTGACTTTCATATTGCGAGAAGATTTCGAGATGATAAGAAGATGTTTCAGGATTATTTACTGAGCCACCAGCAAGAAAGGCTCCTCTTAAATAACTTCGTCTCATTTCGTCATCTTTAATCATGTCAGGATCAATTTCATGGGTAAAGATGCCCTCTTTAAGTATTCCAAGATCATTTAAGATTTCTTTCGCTAACATTTTTGTACGACAAATATAGATGTTGTTCTTTTTTAGTTTCATCTTTTTTCGAACCAATATTTCAACTTCTACATTAAAAATTCGTTTAATAAGAGAGTATATTCGTCGTGCTGTCGTTGCATTTTCAGTCTGTACGTTAATTACAAATTGTTGATTAGATAAACTAAGTGCGCCATTCATACGAATTAATGCACTGAGCTCTGCTTTAGCATTTGCTTCATCAACTTCAATACGTGTTAATTCATTTTTCATGTCTGATGCAAAGCTCATAGAATACTCATTCCTTCCTAAATCAACTCTATTTTGATCTATGTATGGTCGACATAGAGATTACATTACACTACTTTGATAAAACACACGTAAGCTATCATATCATAACAAATATTGCACTAACACTATTTATGTTTATCATTAGGGTTAAACTGAATTGTGCTTGTTAATTCTAGTGCAAGCTCATAAATCATACCTGATAAAATTTTAGTATTATGGCGTACGAAGTGTTCGTCAGAAATTTCAATTAAATTTGAAGCTGTTAAAACTCTTATACCTTTGTTTTTTAGCTCTTCTTTATGAACTTCTACTGGTTTTGAATTTTTTTCTTCATATTTACGTAAAACGTCTTTGCTATAATTTTCATTACTGCATATCACAAAGTCGATAAAATCTTCACCGACTTGTTGGCAAATTGCATCTATATGTTCTTTAACACCGTAATTATCTGTTTCTCCTGGTTGAGTCATTACGTTAGAAACATAAAGTTTTGGTGCATTAGAGCGAAGTAATGCTTCAGAAATCCCTTTAACACATAAATTAGAGATAACACTTGTATATAACGAACCAGGCCCAAGAACGATTAAATCTGCATGTTCTAGAGCCTCAACCGCTTCTTCCATAGGTTCAACATCCCCGGGTTCTAAAAAGACGCGATCTATTTTTTTATTTGTTTTAGGTATGTTGGTTTCTCCACGAACAATTTCTCCGTCTTCCATGACCGCATTCAATTGAACACTTGTGTTTGTTGATGGTATAACTTGCCCTTTGATATTGAGAACTTTACTAAGTTCTTTTATCGCATGACCGAAATCATTAGTTATACTTGTCATCCCTGCAATAACCAAATTCCCTAGTGAGTGGCCGTCGACTTTATTTTCATCAAAACGGTATTGAAAAAGTTGAGTTAACGTTGATTCTGAATCACTAAGCGCTGCGATAACATTACGTATATCACCTGGAGCAGGTATATCCATAACATCTCTAATCTTCCCTGTGCTTCCGCCGTTATCAGCGACAGTAACAATAGCAGTAATATCTATAGGGAATTCTCTTAATCCTCTTGCTAGAACAGATAAGCCTGTTCCTCCTCCGATAAGTACTACTTTCATTTGTTTCATTTTTTCTCTCCACTTTCAATATGAGCATCTCTGTGATGCACATAGACATTGTAATCAAAAACCTCATCAAGATATTCGCCTAAACGTTTTGCTAAAGCAACTGATCGGTGTTGACCGCCTGTACATCCTATAGCAATAACAAGCTGTGACTTTCCTTCTTTTTTATAACCTGGAATCATATACTTTAAGAGGTCTGTTAATTTATCAAAGAAAATCTCAGTTTCTTTCCATTTCATTACATAGTTATAGACCAGATCATCAAGACCAGTCAGCGGGCGTAGTTCTTCTACATAGTATGGATTTGGTAAAAATCTTACATCGAATACTAAATCAGCATCCATTTGAATCCCATGTTTGAAACCAAAACTGGTAACATTAATCGTAAACGTTTCAAAATTATCATCTAAATAAAATTTAGCGATCCGATGCTTTAATTCCTTAGGTTTTAATAGCGTCGTATCGATAACAAAGTTTGCAATGCTTCTAATTTCAGAAAGATGTTCTCTCTCCTCATTAATTGCTTCAATAAGAGAACGTTGTCCATTTTCATTCAATGGATGTGCTCTTCTTGATTCTTTATAACGAGAAATAAGTTTTTCTGTTTTAGCCTCTAAAAACATGACGTCTACGATAACATCATTACGACTTTTAATGATATCAATTTCTTTAATTAAAGATTTAAATAACTCCTTCCCTCTTAAATCAATGGCAATTGCCACCTTTTGTAAAGAAGGATTTCCTTGTTCCATGAGTTCTACAAATTTGGGTAATAAAACTGGTGGTAAATTATCTACGCAGAAGAACCCCATATCTTCAAGACTTTGTATCACTAGTGATTTACCCGCTCCTGACATGCCTGTAACAACTAATAATTCACTTTTAACAATTTCATTTTCGCTATTTTTCACTTTTTAAAGTCACCACCATTTAAGTTCTTCGCTCTTACTTCATATAATTAAATTAATCTTATCATACTAGTATATCTAAAGGAATCTTCTTTATTAATCAAAAAAGCTAGAACGATTGATAGCGACTACTTGTCGACATCAATGTCCTAGCTACATGTGATTGTGTAGATTAAGCTTCTAATTTATCTTTAAGCTCTGTGATATAATCTGCTGCACTTTGAGCTGCAATACTACCGTCTCCCGTTGCAGTTACAATTTGACGTAATCCTTTATCACGAACATCACCAGCTGCAAAGATTCCAGGGACATTCGTACTCATATCAGCTTTAGTGACAATATATCCTGTTTCATTTGTGATTCCTAAATTAGTAAATGGTGCTGTTAAAGGTTTCATTCCAATGTAAATGAAAACTCCATCAGCATCGTACGTTTCTTCCGAACCATCTTTAGTAGATTCTAAAGTTACTGATCCTACTTTGCCATCTTTTTCGTTGATTGTTTTTAAAGTATGACTCCAAATGAAATCAACTTTTTCATTTTTGAAAGCACGTTCTTGTAAAATATTCTGCGCACGTAATTCATCTCTTCTATGAACGATTGTTACTTTATCAGCGAATTTAGTTAAGAATGTTCCTTCTTCAACTGCTGAGTCGCCACCACCAATAACAAATAATCGTTTATTTTTAAAGAAGGCACCATCACACACAGCACAGTAACTTACACCACGTCCACCAAGTTCTTGTTCCCCAGGCACACCAATTTTTTTATATTCTGCACCAGTTGAGATAATCACTGCATGAGCCGTAATTTCTTTATTACCTAAGTTAATTACTTTGTAGTCACCTTTATCTTCTACAGATTTAATATCTCCATATTGATACTCTGCTCCAAATTTTTTCGCGTGTTCAAACATTTTCGTAGATAAATCTGGACCCGTAATCATTTCAAATCCTGGAAAGTTCTCTACCTCTTCAGTGTTGGCCATTTGACCACCTGGCATACCACGTTCAATCATAACTGTTTTTAAATTTGCACGAGATGCATAAACTGCTGCTGTCATACCGGCAGGACCTGCGCCGATAATGGCTACGTCAAAATCTACTTCAGTCATTTTTTAATGCCTCCTAGTTATTAATCATTATCGCATTATATACTATACCATTTATTTCTTAAATTTATATGCTCAAAATAAAAGCAATGGTTTTATCTAATTTATATCGTGTGACTTCAAAAGAATCAATAATTTGTTTTTTAGTCATAGCGTGATTGGTATATTTATAGTGCATATATACAAATGCAGCTAAATATCTGTCTACCTCTGCTAAATCAACTTTTTCAGAGATAATCGCTTCAGCTTGATCAATCCAGTCAATAAATAGTGAGGTATCGTTTTTAAAATAATCCATTTCATATAATTTCAACATACCTCTGTGAATAAAATCTAATTTATTTAATGTTAATCCTTGTACCAGATACGTTAGATATAATTTTTCATAATCATTCATTGATTCTAAGATTGACCAAATCTCTTCTGTCATAAGAATTTCTTTACCATTGAGTTGATTTAATAAAAAGATTCCATATAGTCTATAATGACTATCGTCATCCAATAATAGTGGAAGAATGCGTTGGTTAAAAACAGATTTACTTTCCTCAAGCACCCATGGCGCATAACCAACATCTACTTTAGATATCTGTAGTAATTTATTCCATAATTCTACACTTTCATCTTTATTTCCGAGGTAATAAAAATTAAAGCTCAATGCATTATACATTTGAATGGATAAAAACTTACCCTTTTTATATAGAGGATAAAGTAAATTTTGAGATGCTTGATACTGTTTTAAATAACTTAATACAATTCCTAGTTTAAAACTTTCATCATCATTCATAGGTACAACTTTGTTTAATATTTTAAGATACCTCTTATATTTCTCCATTTCATTTGTGTTATAAAGTAAAAGTGTATAATGACATAAGGCATGAACATCTGAATTATCTTCACTCAATAACGCTTCAAACATCTCTTTAGCTGTTTCATATTCACTTAAATAAAGATAGCACATCGCAAGCAGATTACGTATAACACGATGGGATTGAATATGCTCATCTTGACTTAGAATATATGCTCGCGCGTCATTCAGTCGTCCTTGTGAAAATAAAAATTGGAATAATAATTGTGTAGCAAATAATTGTGCTTCTAATTCAATTTTATGTTCACTTGTATAGGTCACTTCGAATGTCTTTTCTAGTACTTCTCTAAAGTCCTGATCATCTGTTAAAAGTACATAATTAATACCAAACAAGAATGCCTTGTTTGGTTCATTCAACTCTATATTTAATTGACTTAACTCATAGAAACTATCTGCAACATGAAAATCATTTACAATATTTTCGTAAAATATTTGCTCTGCTTTTCTACCTAAATTTATTTTCGTTAAACATTGTGCATAATGTAATTGAATATCATAATCTTCAGGTGACAATTCGAGCACTTTGCTATAGTAATTTGCTGCTTTATTATAATCTTGTTGTTGCCATTTTTGTATAGCCATTTTGCGGTAAAAAGTTTCGTCGAAAATCATTGGTATTATCTTATTGTCTTCACGTGCCATTAATTGTCACCTCCTCTATCAACTTTTATATGCATAGGATTACCAAATACAAAGCTATAATCAGGTATATCTTTAGTGATGACCGTACCAGCTCCGACTTTTACATGGTTTCCTATTCTAACTCCTGGTAAAATCGTTACATTCGCACCAATCAATGTATAATGCCCAATGGTGACTCTACCTTGTCGCCATTCATCAATAAGTACTTCATGCGTTAATATTGTTGTATTATAACCAATAACACTATTGTTGCCAACAGAAATTAACTCTGGATAAAACAAGTCAGGTAAAACTTTATATGCAAATGCTGTATTCTGACCTATAGCCATTTTTAAAAACTTGCGATAAATAGAGCGTTTTAGACGCATGCTTGGTATAAAACGAGAAATTTCAATAATAATAGTTTGTTTAAAAACCTTAGGAAATCTCACTATTTTATAAACTTGCCACAGAGGGTTTATGGAGAAACGTTTTTGTTTGTTTAATCGTCTCACCATACACACTACGCCCTTTTACCTGGCCATTGAAGTGGTCCAGAATTTTTAAAAGTTGAAGGTTGATACTTAACTCTTCTATATACAATAAGAATAATGCTAACAACGATAAGAATGACTGATACGAGTTGTGCAACTCTAATATGACTTGTAAGCATTAAACTATCAGTTCGCAGTCCTTCAACGAAGAATCGGCCAATTGAATACCAAATAAGATAAATAAAGAACGTTTCCCCTATTTTTAGATGTTTCCTCAAATTAATTAGAATTATAAAACCGAGAACATCCCACGCAGATTCATATAAAAATGTAGGATGATAATACTGACCATCGATATACATATTTCTAATGATAAAATCCGGTAAATGTAAGTGTTCTAAAAACGCCTTCGATACAGGTCCACCATGGGCTTCATGATTCATAAAATTACCCCATCTACCTATACCTTGAGCTAATATAATACCTGGCGCTACAATATCACCGATTTGTAACGGGTGTAGATTTTTAGACCTACATACGATAACACCTGTAATAAATCCACCAATTAAACCACCGTGGATTGCTATACCTCCATGCCATATCTTCGGTATTTCACCTGGATTTTGCATGTAATATGGCCATTGGAAAATCACGAAGTATAAACGTGCCACAATAAAACCAAATATAGCACTATAGAATATAATATCTATTAATGTATCTTTATGTAAGCCAACATTTTTTAGTGCAGCTTGTGCAATAAAATAACCCAGTAATATACCACATGCGATAATAATTCCATACCAACGAACATGTATAGGTCCAATACTAAAAGCAATTGGATCAATGTATCCTAGAGTTAAACCCATTTCGTACTACTCCTCACTTTTATGACTATTGCGAACGATTTCTTCATTTAAACGCTCACTAAACTCTTCAGCTGTATTAATTCCCATTATATTTAATCGATAATTCATCGCTGCAACTTCAATAATTACGGCAACATTTCGTCCAGGTCTTACAGGAATTGTTTTTTTAGTAATTTCAGTATCGAGGATTTTCAAAGTTTCCTCATTAAGTCCAACTCGATCATATAATTTATCTTTATTCCAATTCTCTAAATTAATATTTAAACGAATTTGTTTCTCAGTCAAAATAGACCCTGCACCAAATAGAGTCATAACATTAATAATTCCCAGTCCTCGAATCTCAAGTAAATGCTCAATCAATTTAGGTGGTTTGCCTATTAATTCGTCTTTAGTGATTTCTTTAATTTCAACATTATCATCAGCGACAAGTCTGTGACCACGTTTAACTAATTCTAATGCAGTCTCACTTTTACCTATACCTGAATCACCTGTAATTAATACACCTACTCCATAAACATCGACGAGTACTCCATGTAAAGATGTGGTTTTAGCTAATTCATGCTCTAAAAATGTAGTCAAACGACTCATCAAACTTGTCGTAGCATCTTTAGCAATAATAATAGGTGTATTTAGTTCTTTTGCTGCAGAAATTAATTCTTCAGGGGGCTCCAATCCTCGCGTCACAATAATTGCTGGAGTTTCAGGTCGACATAATTTTCTCATTCTTCCTTCTTTCTCATCATCAGGAAGTAGATTATAGAAAGATAGTTCAGTAGTTCCTAACAATTGAATTCTATCTGAAGCATAGTGAGAGAAATAGCCTGCCATTTCTAGACCAGGACGTGATATATCCGTATTTTTTATTGGTCTATCTAAGCCTTTTTCCCCAGCGATTAAATCTAGATTAAGTGTATTAACCAGTCTTTTTGTTGTTAACATGGGTTCACCTCAAATTATAATATCCCTTCGTATCTATTCTCTATTCTATTATCATATCAAAAATGAACTCACAATCTATATTAAAATGACGATTTAACTTTTAAAATATTCTTAAATAACCATTAACTTAAATATATGAATGTTAAATTTTTTTAACATCTGAGGTGAGTATTTTAACCATTAATAAATTATAGGTTTGAATTCTTGTATTAAAGTTATAAAACACTCACTTTAACTTGCATATCTCAATAAATACTTTAGAAAAAACTTTATTAGCTATGGACTTGTTGCAATGGTTAATAAGAATTAAAAACTTACAATGAATATATCTTAATTTTAAAAGCTATCATCATGATAAAGAATTAAGGCTAGGACAATATTAATGTCCTAGCCTATCAAAGTTGGTTAGCATTAGTAAAGGTTAACTAAAACTTTGAAGCGTTATCTTTACTAATTGGCTATTTATTCTATACTGTCTCTTTCTAAAACAGGTTTTAAATATGTTCCAGTATAAGAGTCATTATTTTCAGCAATTTCTTCCGGAGTACCAGTACCAACTATAGTACCCCCGCCTTCGCCACCTTCAGGTCCAAGATCAATAATGTGATCTGCAGTTTTAATTACATCTAAGTTGTGTTCAATAATCACAACTGTATCACCGTTTTCTACTAATCGATTTAAAACTTTTAACAAACGGCTAATATCATCAACGTGCAGCCCCGTTGTAGGTTCATCAAGGATATAAATAGAACGTCCTGTGGAACGCTTATGCAATTCAGAGGCTAATTTTACACGTTGAGCTTCACCACCTGAAAGAGTTGTCGCCTGTTGTCCTAAAGTAATATAACCTAAGCCGACATCAACAAGTGTTTGAAGCTTTCGATTAATTTTTGGAATATTTTCGAAGAAATGTGTTGCTTCTTCAACAGTCATTTCTAATACATCGGCAATATTTTTACCTTTATAAGTTACTTCCAAGGTTTCTCGATTATAACGTTTACCATCACACACTTCACATGGTACATAAACGTCTGGTAAAAAATGCATTTCTATTTTAATGATACCGTCACCTTTACAAGCTTCACAACGTCCGCCTTTAACATTGAAACTAAATCTACCTTTTTGATAACCACGTATTTTAGCTTCATTCGTTTGAGCAAAGACATCTCTAATATCATCGAAAACGCCTGTATAAGTGGCTGGATTTGAACGTGGAGTTCTACCAATTGGAGATTGATCAATATCAATAATCTTATCGAGGTGATCAATACCATCAATTGTGTCAAAATCTCCAGGTTTTATTTTAGATTTATTAATTTTTTGGGCAAGTGATTTATATAAAATTTCATTAACTAATGAACTTTTACCAGAACCAGACACTCCAGTAACAACAGTCATTACTGATAAAGGAAATTCAACATCGACGTTTTTAAGATTATTGCTTCTAGCACCTTTTATGCTAATTTTCTTATTAGTTACTTCTCGTCTATGTTCGGGTACATCAATACGTTTTTTGCCACTAAGATATTGTCCAGTTAATGATTTTTTATCTTTCATTACTTTAGCAGGTGTACCACTTGAAACAATTTCTCCACCATGATTCCCTGCACCTGGACCTACATCTACTAAATAATCTGCTGCTCTCATCGTATCATCATCGTGTTCAACAACAATTAACGTATTTCCTAAATCTCTCATTTCTTTTAATGTACTAATTAGGCGATCATTATCTCTTTGATGTAGCCCAATTGAAGGTTCATCTAATACATACAATACTCCTGTTAGTCTTGAACCTATTTGAGTAGCAAGACGAATACGTTGTGCTTCCCCACCTGATAAAGTACCAGATGAACGATTTAAAGTAAGATATTCCAAACCTACGTTATTTAAGAAAGATAATCTTGAAATAATTTCCTTAAGGATTTGGTTTGCTATCGCTCTGTCTTGCTCACTTAATTCAATCTTTTCATAATAATTCAAAGCATTTTTAATGGAGTATTGCACGACTTCACCAATATTAAAACCGCCAACATAGACAGATAAAGCTTCTTGGCTCAAACGTTTACCATGACACGTTTCACATGGAAGTTCTGTCATGTACTTGCTCATCATTTCACGGGTATACTCAGAAGGAGACTCATGGTAGCGTCGATTGATATTAGGAATAACCCCTTCGAATACCATTTTGCGTTTACGTGTGCCCCCATTACGTTGAGTGAAAGTAAACTCAATTTCTTTATCTCCAGAACCGTGCATCAAGATATTCTTTTGTCTATCTGTCAGCTTTTTATATGGTTTATCCATGTTGATCTTATAGACTTCACATACGCGTTTTAACAATGTTGGATAGAAGTCCGAACTTGTAGGCTCCCATGGTTCAATTGCACCTTCATTTAATGATTTATCTTTATCAGGAACAACTAAATCCATGTCTACTGTTAGTTTTTGACCAAGACCATCACATGTTGGGCATGCACCAAATGGACTATTGAAACTGAACATTCTTGGCTCTAACTCACCAATTGAGAATCCACAAATAGGACATGCATGATTTTCAGAAAATTTTAGTTCATCACCATCAATGACATCAACAGTTAAGTTACCTTCCGCTAGTTCTAAAGACGTTTCAATTGAATCTGCTAAACGCGTCTCAATTCCATCTTTAACGACTAAGCGGTCGACAACTACTTCAATAGTATGATTTTTATTCTTATCAAGTTCGGGCACTTCATTGACATCTACAATCTCTCCGTCGACACGTAAGCGTACATAACCCTTTTTACCTATATCTTCAATTAATTTTTCGTGTGTTCCTTTTCTATGAGATACTACAGGTGCAAGTAGTTGGATTTTTGTACGTTCTTCAAGTTCTAGAATTCTATCCACCATTTGTTGAACAGTTTGAGATTCTATTTCTATTCCATGGTTCGGACAATAAGGTTTACCTACGCGTGCATAAAGCAGACGTATATAGTCATAGATTTCAGTTACAGTTGCAACAGTTGATCGTGGATTTTTACTAGTTGTCTTTTGATCAATAGAAATGGCAGGTGATAAACCTTCAATTGTATCAACATCTGGCTTATCCATTTGTCCTAAAAACTGACGTGCATATGCACTTAGAGACTCCACATATCGTCTTTGTCCTTCTGCATAAATCGTATCAAATGCCAAAGAAGACTTACCAGAGCCTGAAAGTCCAGTCATGACAATAAGTTTATTTTTGGGTAGCTCAATATCTACTCCTTTTAAATTATGTGCACGTGCGCCTTTAACGACTATTGACGGTCCTTTCATTTAAACGTCACCCTTCTGCTTTTAATTCAAATAACATATCTCTTAATTCTGTTGCTTTCTCGAAGTCTAAATCTTTAGCTGCTTTTTTCATTTCTTTTTCTATATTTTCAATAGTTTTTTGTCTTTCTTTTTTAGTCATTTTCTTAGGTAGTTCTGTTTGTTTCTGATCATTAGTTTCATCACTTTCTACTGTAGCACTAATAACATCATGTATTTTCTTATTAATCGTTTTAGGAGTTATACCGTGTTCCTTATTATGCGCCGTTTGAATATCTCGACGTCTTTGCGTTTCATCAATTGCATATTGCATTGAATCAGTAATTTTATCTGCATACATAATAACTTCACCTTTATCATTACGTGCAGCACGACCTATTGTTTGAATTAAAGAACGATCTGATCGTAGAAATCCTTCTTTATCAGCATCAAGTATAACTACTAGAGACACTTCAGGTATATCAATACCCTCTCTCAACAGGTTAATCCCTACAATAGCGTCATAAGTTCCCATACGCAAATCCCGAATAATTTCGATACGTTCTAATGTTTTAATCTCAGAGTGTAAATAGTTAACTTTAATACCCGCTTCTTTCATATATGTGGTTAAATCTTCACTCATTTTTTTAGTTAATGTTGTTACTAACACACGTTCATCTCTATCTATCCGTTCTTGAATCTCACTGAGTAAATCATCAATTTGATTTTCAGTTGGTCTAACGTCGATTTTAGGATCGAGTAAGCCAGTTGGACGAATAATCTGTTCAACCATTTCATCAGTATGTTCTAATTCATAAGGTCCAGGTGTAGCAGAAACATATACAAGTTGTTTAGTTTTATCTTCGAACTCTTCAAATTTTAGAGGTCTATTATCAAGTGCACTTGGTAAACGGAACCCATGATCTACAAGCACCTGTTTACGAGCTCTGTCACCGTTATACATACCACGAATTTGTGGTAAAGTAACGTGTGATTCATCAATCATTACAAGCCAATCATCTCCAAAATAGTCAAGCAATGTAAAAGGTGTAGAGCCTAAAGGTCTTAATGTAAGGTGAACAGAATAATTCTCAATACCTGAACAGAAGCCCATTTCACGCATCATTTCGAGATCATAATTCGTGCGCTGTTCAAGTCGCTGAGCTTCTAATAATTTATTTTCATCGCGTAATTCTTTAAGTCTTTCTTCTAATTCTTTCTCAATTCGTTCAATTGCAACTTTCATCTTTTCTTCACGAGTTACGAAGTGAGAGGCTGGGAAAATAGCAAAATGTTCACGTTCACGTATCACTTCACCAGTTAAATAATTGATCTCTCTGATGCGATCAATTTCATCTCCAAAGAACTCTACTCTAATACACATTTCTTCTCTAGATGCAGGAAAAATCTCTACAACATCTCCACGCACTCTAAAAGTACCACGTTGGAAATCAATATCATTACGTGTATATTGAACATCTACTAATTTTCGTAGCAATTCACTGCGATCCATTTCCATTCCAACTCTAACGCTAACTACTAAGTCTTTATATTCTTCCGGATTACCTAAACCATAAATACAACTTACACTAGCAATAATTATTACATCATCGCGTTCAAATAACGCACTTGTAGCCGAATGACGTAATTGGTCAATTTCATCATTGATGGAGGCGTCCTTTTCTATGAAAGTATCAGTTGATGGAACATAAGCTTCTGGTTGATAATAATCGTAATAACTTACAAAATATTCTACTCTATTTTCAGGGAAGAATTCTTTAAACTCACTATAAAGTTGCCCAGCTAATGTCTTATTGTGTGCAATAATCAATGTAGGTTTACCGACTTCTTTGATGACGTTACTCATAGTGAATGTTTTACCTGTTCCTGTCGCACCAAGTAAAGTTTGATGACGTTTTCCATTATTCACACCATCAACAATTTTTTGTATCGCTTGAGGTTGATCCCCCTGTGGTTCAAATTCAGAATTCAACTTAAATGGAACATGTTCAACCATTCTGACATACGCCTCCTATTTAATTTCTCACTCATTTAAAATTTAACACTCACGTTTATAGTCTTAAGTTTCATTATGTATTATTCTAACAAATTTATAACGACTAAAGCAAACGTTTGTTCGCTTGAGATTTTTTGAAAATAAAAACAAACATAGTGAAACACCATGCTTGTTTAAAAAGTTATTTAATTTAAGTCTTTCTCGTTTAAAGATACTATAAAACAATCTTCTGTAACCTTCAAAAGATTTGTTTACGCTTTCTATATATTGATATTTCCTAACTAGAATCATCTTGATTCTTATGAAATTTCAATTTATCAATGATTAAATAACCTGCTAGAAGACTCACTACATCTATAAATATAATCCATTCGTTATGAAATAAACCTTTATAAATCGAAGTACCTATTAATATTAGCGTTAATAATGTACCTATCCATTTACTTCTAGTGACAACACTAAATAATACCACTAATATACAAGGAAAAAAGGCGGCACATGCATACCAAATCATTATCGTCACCCATTTCTTCTATTTAAGATTGTCATAGTCGTTTCACGTAACTCAGTTCTTGGAATGAAGTTTTCTGTAAGCATTTCAGGAATAACATTATCTATGAAGTCTTTTACTGAATTTAAATGATCAAATTGAATAATTGTCTCTAGACTCATTTCATAAATTTCAAAGAATAAAGGTTCTGGGTTACGTTTTTGAATTTCTCCAAAAGTTTCATATAATAAATCAATTTTGTCTGCCACTGAGAGAATTTGACCTTCTAAAGAATCATCTTTACCTTCTTGTAGTCGTTCTCTGTATACTTTTTGATATTGTTCAGGAATCTCCTCTTTTATGAATGTATCTACCATTTCTTCCTCTACTTGGGAGAATAGTTTCTTTAATTCTCTGCTTGCATATTTAACAGGGGTTTTAATGTCACCGGTAAAAACTTCCGCGAAATCGTGATTTAACGCCTTCTCATATAGACTTTTCCAATTGATTTCATTTCCATAATATTCTTCAACAGTTGCTAAATACTGGGCAATTTTAGTCACTTTAAATGAGTGGGCAGCGACATTATGTTCGAAATATTTAAACTTACCCGGTAGTCTTATTAATTTTTCTAAATCAGAAAGTCTTTTAAAATATTGATGTACACCCATATCACGATACCTCCCTGTAAACGAAATTTGTCTAATTACTTATAGTTATTATATCAATCCATTTTATTATTGAAAGTAAATTCATATTTTTATATATTAATTTTTTATAAAGGTAAGAGATTCTAGTTTGCATATATCTTAGAATATCCTTGTTTGATAATTAAATTTCAATAAGAGTTTAAATCGCTTACTTATTAAGTTGATGACATATAGTGTAACTTGAATAAAAAAGCTGTAACAATAAACACTGTTACAGCCTTGTTTAAAATACATATATTAATTTTTTCTTTTTCACTTTTATAATTTAGTCTTTTAGTGAATATAATTGTAAGAACCTGGATTATAAATTGTTCTATATGATTTAACGTTTACGCCACCGTTCCAGTTCATTTCAGAAACAGTTAATGTACCATTAGGATTTACTGACTCAACAACGCCTACATGTCCATACGCACCAGCACCATTTTGTCCAGGAGCGCTTTGGAATATAGCTCCTACTTCAGGTGTGTTATTTACATTGAATCCAGCTTGGCTAGCAGATGCTGCCCAGTTGCTAGCATTGCCCCATAAACTACCAATTGGTTTTCCTAATTCAGCACGACGATTAAATGCATAGTAAGTGCATTGTCCATCAGTATATAGGTTACCTGCATTCGAAATACTTCTTAAACCATCATAAGAAGTTTGAGAAAAATTGATTGGTGTTTCATAATTTTCATAAGTAACACCTGATTCATCAGTTGAAGTTGACTCAAATGTAGTTTGCGGAATAGAGATTTCTTCACTTTCAAATTGTGATGGATTAACGCCACTCTCTGAAACAACTATTTTATCACCAGGGAAAATAAGCGGTTGGATTCCTGGGTTTAATGTATATAATTGTTCTAAAGTGATGCCGTGTTCTACTGCGATATTATATAAACAATCTCCTGCTTTAACTATATATGTTCCTAAATTAGATTGATTCGTTGTAACAACGTCTGGTGAATTTACGTCCTGTTGAGACGCCTCTGATTCTTGAGCGTTAGCTGCAGTGTTGATTGCAAAAAATGCTGCAATCGAACTTAAAGTTACAGTTAGCGTTTTTTTCATCTAGTTGTCATTCCTTTGCTAGTTTGTTCTTAAATTTACAAGTTCAAATATAGCACACCCCAAGCTTGAGATGTTTAATGTTATAGCGATGTAATATAACAGTAAAAAGAGAATGATTACAAAAACACGATATAAAACGCTAACTATCTTTACAATAACGGTGTAAAGGGTTACTTTTCTAAGTTTGAAACTATATGTGGTAATATTATAAATTGCATATTACATATTATTATTAGATATTTTATTACACAAAACATTACCTACTTAATGTTTATTAAATTAAAAACCTCATTTACTAGTCACTAACACTAATAAATGAGGAACTTAAATTATTAAACTTCTTCATTGTCCATTTCTTTTCTTAAATAAGCTTCTATAAATGGCCCAATATCGCCATCCATGACTGCATCAACCTTACCAGTTTCTTCATTTGTACGATGGTCTTTAACCATTGAATAAGGATGGAAAACATAAGATCGTATTTGACTTCCCCACCCAATTTCTTTTTGTTCACCACGAATTTCAGCCATTTCACGTTCTTGTTCATCTAATTTTAGTTGGTATAACTTAGATTTTAACATTTTCATTGCTGCTTCTCGGTTCTTAATTTGCGAACGTTCATTTTGGTTATTGACTACAATACCTGTAGGATGGTGAGTAATTCTGATCGCTGATTCTGTTTTGTTAATATGCTGACCACCAGCTCCTGAAGCTCTAAAGGTATCAACCGTTATATCATCCGGATTAATTTCTATTTCAATTTCATCATTATTGAAATCTGGAATCACGTCACAAGAGGCAAACGACGTATGTCGTCTACCCGAGGAATCAAATGGTGAGATTCTGACTAATCGGTGCACGCCTTTTTCTGCTTTTAAGTAACCATAAGCATTATGACCTTTAATCAATAGCGTTACGCTTTTTACGCCTGCTTCGTCACCCGGTAAATAGTCCACCGTCTCAACATTGAAGCCATTTTGTTCACAATAACGTTGATACATTCTTAGTAACATACTCGCCCAATCTTGTGATTCAGTTCCTCCGGCGCCTGGATGAAGTTCAAGTATGGCATTATTTGCATCATGTGGCCCATCCAGAAGTAATTGCAATTCAAATTGATCCATTTTATCTTTAAATTGAATGACAGTATTCTCAAGTTCTTCTTTCATATCTTCATCATATTCTTCTTGTAACAATTCTCTAGTTGCACTCATATCATCAACTTCATTGGCTAAATTGTGATACCCATTCACTATCGACTTTAAAGCGTTATTTTTATCTATAATTTCTTGAGCTTTATTTTGATCATTCCAGAAGTTTGGATCTGCCATCATCTCTTCATATTCTTGGATATTAGTCTCTTTATTCTCTAAGTCAAAGAGACCCCCTAATTTGATTTAAATTATTTTGATATTCGTCTATATTACGTTTAATTTCAGATAATTCCATTGATTTTCTCTCCTATTACTGAATGTTTAGCGCTTTTAGCATTTATCATACTATATCTTACATGAAATTCATCTTTATGAAAATTAACATTCAAACTTAAAAAGTTTGAAGTCACGACATTAGTATCAAGAAAATAATAATAAAGACCGAGCCATTAGAATATGCCTCAGTCTTTATTATTGAACATTGCAACATTTAGTGTTGATTTATGCTTGTCCATGGCAATTTTTGTACTTTTTACCACTGCCACATGGACATGGGTCGTTTCGCCCTACTTGATCACCTTTTACAATGGGTTGAGATTTTACTTTTTCTTTACCATCTTCAGCAGTTAGATGTTTACCCTCACCTAAATCTTTTGTTTTTTCACGTTCAATATCATCTTCAAACTGTACTACTGATTTTAAGATATATTTACAAGTATCTTCTTCAATATTTTGCATCATAATATCAAACAGTTCATGGCCTTCGTTTTGATAATCGCGAAGAGGGTTTTGTTGTGCATATGAACGCAAGTGAATACCTTGACGTAATTGATCCATTGTATCGATATGATCTGTCCAGTGACTATCGATAGAACGTAATAAAATCATTCGTTCAAATTCACTCATTTGATCGCCTAATTTTTCTTTCTGACGCTCATAAGCTTTTTCTATTTTCGCCCAAACAACTTCAAAGATGTCTTCAGAATCCTTACCATTGATTTCAGACTCCGCTAAGTCTCCTTCTTGTAAAAAGACATCATTCACATAGTTTATAAACGGTGCATAATCAGGATTATCATCATCTTCATTAACATAATAGTTAATTGAACGTTGTAATGTTGAACGTAACATAGCATTGACTACTTGAGAGCTATCTTCATTATCTATAATTTCGTTACGTTCATTATAAATAATTTCACGTTGTTTACGTAACACCTCATCGTATTCAAGGATACGTTTACGCGCATCAAAGTTGTTACCTTCTACACGTTTTTGAGCAGATTCAACAGCTCTTGAAACCATTTTAGACTCTATCGGAGTTGAATCGTCCATACCAAGTCTATTCATCATTTTTTGTAAACGTTCTGAACCAAAACGAACCATTAATTCGTCTTGAAGTGATAGATAGAAACGACTGTCACCTCTATCACCTTGACGTCCTGAACGACCACGTAACTGGTCATCAATTCGACGAGATTCATGACGTTCAGTACCTATAACAGCGAGTCCACCAAGTTCTTCAACACCATCGCCAAGTTTGATGTCTGTACCACGACCAGCCATGTTTGTCGCAATGGTTACAGCACCTTTTTGACCAGCGTTTGCAATGATGTCCGCTTCGCGTTCATGGTTTTTCGCATTTAATACATCATGTCGGATACCACGTTTTTTAAGTAAATTAGAAATGTATTCTGATGTTTCTACTGCCACGGTACCTAATAAGATAGGTTGTCCTTTTTTATGCTTCTCAACTACGTCTTCAACTACTGCGTCAAATTTACCCTTTTGACTAATATAAATTAAATCTGCCTTATCAACACGTTGGACAGGTTTATTCGTAGGAATTTGAGTTACTGTCATATTATATATGTTGCGGAATTCTTCTTCTTCAGTTTTTGCAGTACCAGTCATTCCAGCTAATTTGTTATACATTCTGAAGTAATTTTGGAATGTAATAGATGCCATAGTCTTAGATTCATTTTGAATCGTAACACCTTCTTTAGCTTCGATAGCTTGGTGCAATCCTTCAGAAAAACGACGTCCAGGCATCGTACGTCCTGTAAATTGGTCCACAATAAGTACTTCGCCATCAACAACCATATAATCCACATCGCGTTGTAACGTTACATGAGCTCTTAATGCAGTATTAATATGACTAATGATTTCAACGTTTTGAACGTCGTATAAATTGTCTACTTTAAACATACGCTCAGCTTTGTCAGCACCTTGTTCAGTTAGATGAACGGCTTTTGTTTTTTCATCATAATTATAGTCATCTTCTGCTTTGAGCATCTTAGCGAATACATTAGCTTGAGTGTATAATGATGTAGATTTTTCAGCTTCACCAGAAATAATTAAAGGTGTTCTCGCCTCATCAATTAAAATAGAATCGACCTCATCAATAATTGCAAAATGTAATGGACGCATAACTCTTTCTTCAGCATAATTCACCATATTATCTCTTAAGTAATCGAAGCCAAGTTCATTATTAGTACTATAAGTAATATCTTGTGCATATGCTTCACGCTTTTCTTCAGTAGACTTACTATTTAAGTTAAGTCCAACAGATAAACCTAAGAAATTATATAATTGAGCCATCTCTTCACTTTGAAAACTTGATAAATACTCATTGACTGTAATCACGTGAACGCCACGACCGGCCAGCGCATTTAAATAAGTTGGCATTGTCGCTGTTAAAGTTTTACCTTCACCTGTTCTCATTTCAGCGATATCGCCTTTATGAATCGCGATACCACCCATAACTTGTACTCTATAAGGTATCATGTTAAATACACGCTTAGAGCCTTCACGTACAAGTGCATATGCTTCAGGTAAAATTTTATCTAAATAATCATTTTGTTTTTTTACATCATCAATTTCGGATAATTCTTTTTGGAACGCTTTAGTTTTTTCACGAATTTCTTCATCAGTTAATAATGCAGTATCTTCCTCTAACGCGAGTACTTTATCTGCAAGTTTACCTAAGCGTTTCGTTTCTTTTTTATTGCCGTCAACAATTTTCGATAAAAATCCCATTACATGCGTCGCTCCTTTAGCTAAAACTGTTTGGCTTACAACAATTTATCTTATCATTAATACCATTAAAATTATACTTATATACTCATACCTTGAGTCTTACTAATATCTTCCTTGTTACTTTCCTCATTGAAAATGAAGTTCTTGTTAGTTATGACTAGTTAGACTATAATCCAACCATCAATTGTAGCTATCCCTATAAATCAACAACATATTTATTTTAACACGATAGAAACAATTTTTTCTCGTCATAAATAAATAATTTTTGAATATATTATAAAAACCGTAGTTTAAATAACTGAAATTGAAATTATACAATTTTAGAATCGTCAAACCACGTTAGCATAATCAAAGATATGTGTCCATCAATTAACGGTTAAATGATTAGTGAAGTAGTATATGCAAATAAACAACTCAAAAATAAAAACTTACTGTAGGAGCAAACAAAATGAACAAGGCTAGAAGCCTAATATAAGCTTCTAGCCGAGTCTAATACACGTATTTTACAATCATGCGATTTTACGCCATATTATCATAGTAGTATTTAATTAATTCATACATTTGTTGCATATCGTAACCCCATCTTGCGTAATACTCATATGGATCAACATGATCTGTCCCGCCCCAGTATCTGCTTACCGCGTTATGACTGATAACAGAACCTTTTCCTTCATTTGTGTCAGCAAGTGTTGGAGTTATTCCATTTTGTTTTAACATAAATGCTGCAAGCCATGCTTGGTTATTCACTGATTTCGCAAAATCTACGAAGTTATACATTCTTACAAGTTCAATTTGATAGAAGTATGGATTCGCTTTAGGTCCAGCCCCCCATACATAATATTTTGAAGGTGCAGTAAGATGTATTTCATTATTATCAACGAATGCGTGTACAAATGCTGTATTGTATGTTGCATACATGTTATCAACCCATTTTTGTAAAGATCGATGGTCTTCCCCTACCTCATGGATTACAACACCAATATAAGTACCTTCCTTATATTCCAATTTTGGAAGAGTGTTCATACGTGGATCATTGACAACGTGAGAATGTTGAAGATGATGTTGGATAATATATTGATTTACTTTAGAGTTTTCAAACGACGGTTCATCATCTGTAGTAGCTTTCTTCGCATTATCAGTATTTCCCGAGAATTGTGTAGTAGTATTATTTTGATTTTGCTGATTCACCATAGTTTGTTTTGAGGATAGACTTTGGGCATGACTAACGGGTGTATAAAAGAGCAACATTGACATCAACATCATACACGTAGAAAAAAGAATTGTTATTTTTGGCATAATTTCTCACCTCTTTCATATTGTTTTAATTATTAAAATTATTATTTAATAATTTCACTTATAGTATTATTCTAATAACAAATTAAAATCAAGTATTTATTTGCATTAAAAGTGAAATATTTGTGTATCTTATTAAGAATTTTCTAAAAAATAAATTTCTATACAATTAATTAGCTAAAAAACCTTAAATTAAAAAAGAGTAGCCTATCTGACCACTCTCTAAATCACCCATTTAAAAAGAGACTTCCTATCAATACAAAATAGAAAGCCTCTTTAATCACTTCACATATTAATCAATGTGTCTATACAAATTTTATTCAGTTGTTTCGATTAATCCGTATTTACCGTCTTTACGTCTGTAAACAATGCTTGTCCCATCTGTCTCTCTATCTGTAAAGATGAAGAAATCATGTCCTAATAAGTTCATTTGTAATACCGCTTCTTCTGAGTCCATTGGTTTTAAACTAAATTGTTTTGAACGGATAATTTCAATTTCGCTATCGCTTACAGATTCTTCAGCACCACTTACTTCCCCAGGTGATGCTTCTTGTACTTCTGCCACAAATACTTCTTGATCTCCACTATCTCTATGTTTACGATTTACACGAGTTTTATATTTTCGTACTTGTCGTTCTAATTTACCAGTGATTAAATCAATGCCAGCATATAAATCATCATGTCTTTCTTCAGCTCTTAATGTCACATCTTTCAACGGAATAGTAACTTCAATTTTAGTAGCTGAATTAGAATAAGTTTTAACTTTAACATGTGCTACTGCGTTTGGCACATTATTAAAATAACGCTCCAACTTACCAATTTTGTCCTCAATATAGTTGCGAATTGCATCTGTGATAGTGAGGTTATCTCCATGAATTTCAAATCTAATCATAGTAATCTCTCCTTTAACCTCTTATATTGGTAATGCTTACTTATATTTTACCACGTTTGGTTTATCGTGCAAACGCAAACACTTTGAATTTTCTGACATTTAACGATAATAATTTACACCCTGCATGATGTATTGTTAATCCAGTTGTATAAATATCATCAATGAGTAGTATTACTTTACCCTCTATGTCAATGTCTTCTTCCTTTACGTAGAACGGATTTGGAGCATTGGCACGTTCTAATTTACCTAACTCAGACTGTTTTGGGCGTATATTTGTTCCTAAAATATTCACATAATCAACCCCCATTTTATCTAAAACTGTAGCTACAGGATTAAATGTCCGTTCAACATCACGTTGAAATGGCGATGGAATCGGAACAATATAATCATAATCTGTTTGAGGTAATTGCAGTTTTTGAGATAACACATTAGAAAGTTCATAGTCTCTCATGAATTTATATTGTTGTAACACGTCTTTCATTACTCCTTGGTAACGATATTGACAATACAATTGATCCATCAATTTGAATTCCTTTGATCCATCAATTTGAATTCCTTTTCCAAGAATTGACAATCCAGACAGTCATTTGAATCAGAAGTTTTTATATTAAGACATCTAGAACATCTTTCATCGAGATGAGTTATTCTTATGTTATTCCACAATTGTTCGCATCGTTCACAAAATGGTGTGGGCGGTTTAAAAATATTATATACATGAATAATTTCTTTCAATGGTGTCATACATTGTATACATCTACGCATCTAGCCACCCTCTTTTATAACCTAAACGATTCATCTCTGTAATATCTTTTTTAGCACTCATCATTGATAGACTGACACCCTCATGAAGAAATAGTACAAGTCCATTTGGTTCTTCTATTTTACGCCCTACACGTCCGGCGATTTGTATTAAAGCCGCTTTAGAGAATGTTTCTGCATTTATGACAATAACGTCTAACCTCGCCATGGTAAATCCTCTTTCCAGTATAGTTGTTGTAAAAACGATTGAGTGCTCACCACGGCGAAGTGCTTCTACCTTTTCAAATCTATATACGTCTTCACTATAAACACAGATGAGATTAGGAATATGAGATCGATACCTTAGATATGCATTTTTCATAGTTTCAATGTGATTAAAAAATACCAAAGTATACCGTTGTTGTTTAATTTGCGTTTGCAAAAGGTGAATGAATTGGGGTTGCACTCGAGTTGAGTTTAATTTGAAATATTTAAAGCGAGGTACGGGTAGTGGTTGTCTATGAAATCGAGCTGGAAGTTTAATTATTTTATTAGAAGACATTTGTTTAATAAGTTGACGTGGTGGTGTTGCTGTCATATAAATATGAGAATGAATTGTTTTAGAAGCGGTATCGATTGCTAATGAGAGGTTGGGATCCATAGATAATGGAAAGGCATCGACTTCATCAATAAAAATAGTGTCAAAGTGTTGTTTGAATCTATATAATTGATGCACTGTTGCGATAACAAAATGCCCATTATACTTTTGAGATTGTTTCTGGTGCAAAATATCTATTTCTTCGTTTTTAAAAGCCTCTTTGATGCGATGACTAATTTCAATAACTACATCTACTCTAGGAGATAATATTGCCACATTGTGTCCAAGTTGCCGTGCTAAGCTAATTCCATCAAACATCATTTCTGTTTTACCTGCACCTGTCACTGCATATAATAAGAGATTTTCAGAATTTTTTATAGCTTTAATGATAGCGTCAGATGCATATTGTTGTTGCTTTGACAATGTAAATGGTAATTCAAACTCTCCTTCAGTAGCTAATTGTGTACTTTCGGTAATTCTATAGTCTGTGATGCTATCTATCCTTCCCAATTGAATACATCGCCTACAGTAAATAATTTCTTTGTCCAAAAAGGGAGAATAGTACTTTGACATATAACTATTATCCTCATTACCACATTGAATACAGTAATAATGTCCTTCTTTTTTAATAATGCCTTTCGTGATACGAGCAACTTTTTCATCATTTAACTGAATTGATGGAAAGATAAGTTCACCGTAATGTTTAATCATAAATCCCTACTTTCTAACTAAAAAAGCCTAAAACACTTTAGAAGATTTAGTTCTCTACTAATTACATGTCGTAATTACTAAAGTTCTCATCCTCTTACATGTTTCAGACTTTTTATCAGTAATATTATTAATTAATTTCAATTTTTCTAGGGAAGTAACCTAAACCTAAACCACCAGAACCTAAATGAGATGCAATAACTGGACCGAATTCGGAGTATTGAATATTCACATTAGGGTAGTCTTCTTTAAGTTGTTGTAAAAATGCTTGTCCATCTTCTTTTTTATCCCCATCGATGACAAATACAGTTACTTCATCCAAGTCTTTAATTAATTCAAAGACATTTGATTCTAAAGATTTAAATGCGCGTTTTTTCGTACGCACTTTTTCATGTGGATGAATTTTACCATCTTCTTCAAAGCGAAGTACAGGTTTCATTTTTAATAGCGTACCTACCCAAGCTTGAGCACCTGTAATACGCCCACTTTTTTGTAGATTCTTAAGATCATCAACTATAAGATATGCGCCTATATGTTCTCTTACATCAGTTAGTTCATTAATAATTTCTTTAGCTGTGTAACCTTTTTCTACTAGTTGAATTGCATAGATCACAAAGCTACCTTCAATCATTGCAGCGAGACGGCTATCAAATGTATGCACGTTAACACCATCAACCATTTCTCCGGCTTGTGTAGCAGATTGATAACTTCCACTAATACCACTTGATAAGTTAATTACAATGATATCTGTGTATCCTTCATCTCTAAGTTTTTCATAGTTTTTCAACCATTCACCAATAGCGGGCTGACTTGTTGTAGGTATAGTTTTAGATGAAGCCATCTTCTTATAAAAATCATCTATTGAAAATTGGTCATTCTCTGTAAATGTATGCCCATCATCAAATGTCACACTTAATGGAGCAATCGGTATATTATATTTATCAATGATTTCTTGTGGTAAATAGCCTGTTGAATCGGCCATTACTGCAACCTTCATAGTAGTCCTCCTCAATTATACTCATTGTCATAATACAATATTTTTATGAAAAAGAAAATCTTATTTAAATGATTTAGACTCTTCATAGATATGTGTATAATAATATTATTGAAAAACGTACGAAATTGTAGGTGACAAAAATATATGGTAAAACCGATAATTACTATCAAAGAAGAACATCAAATTGAAAATGTCATTAATAAATCTCGCTTTATCGCACATATTAGACCCGTTCAAAACGAGGAGGAGGCAAAAGCATTTATTAATGAAATCAAATCCTCTCATAAAGATGCAACTCACAATTGTTCAGCCTATACTGTTGGCCCTGAAATGAACATCCAAAAAGCGAATGACGATGGTGAGCCGAGTGGTACTGCTGGTGTACCAATGCTAGAAATTTTAAAAAAATTAGAGATTCATGACGCATGTGTAGTAGTCACACGTTATTTCGGAGGTATTAAATTAGGTGGTGGCGGTCTTATCCGTGCTTATAGCGGTGCTGTTAGAGATGTGATATACGATATTGGACGAGTAGAACTAAGAGAAGCTGTACCTGTAACAGTCACTATAAGTTATGATTTAACTGGAAAATTTGAATACGAGCTCGCTTCAACACCTTATATGCTAAGAAATCAATTTTATACCGACAAAGTGAGCTATCAAATAGATGTTGTAAAAGAGGATTACGATGAATTTATCCAATTTCTTAACCGTATTACAGCTAGTAATTATGATTTAGAAGAAGATTTTAAATTATTACCTTTCGATATCTCAACGACTTAATTTAAATGATGTATAAAAAACGATCACGCATGAGGAGTTATCCTTTTAATCCTTACACGTGATCGTTTTATTAGTGTCTAGGGGGCTGTTGCTCATCATAACGATGTTGCTTGTGGTCCCCTTTTCGAGTAATTAAATTTAAAATTGGACGATAATTATCATCAATCAAACCAGTAAATTCTACAATTAATTCGATTGTAAATATAATGAGGATAAACATCATGAGTGCACCAAGTGGTTGTGATAAGTAAAGAATCACACTTGATAAACTAAACATGATTGCAATTGAATAAATAAGTAGTACGGTTTGTCTATGTGAATATCCCAAAGCTAATAACTTATGGTGTAAATGAGATTTATCAGCTTGCATGATATGTTGACCTTTCTTCATTCGACGAATCATCGCAAACAATGTGTCAATGAAAGGCACCGCTAGAATGACAATTGGGAAGAATAACGCAATAAATGTAATATTTTTAAAACCAAGTAATGATAAGAATCCTATGATAAAACCTATCATGAGCGCCCCACTGTCACCTAAAAATATTTTAGCTGGATGGAAATTATAAAATAAAAATCCAATGAGCGAACCTAATAGCACGCAACATATCATAATAATAAAGATATTCGCTTGTAAAATAGCGATAAACCCGATAGTCATTAATCCAATTGCAGAGACTCCTGATGCTAAACCATCAAGACCATCAATAAGATTGATGGCATTCGTTATCGCAACAATCCAAATAACTGTTATCGGTATACTTAAAAATCCAAAATGAATCGTCGGCCCCATAGGTAATGAAATGAAATCTATAGTAATGCCATATAATGTGACAACTAACGCAGCTACTATTTGCCCCGTAAGTTTAATGTATGGTTTCAAATCATATATGTCATCAATAAGTCCTACAAGGTACATTATGATGGCACCTAAAATAAGAGGCTTCACTTCTCTCTCAATAGGATGCCCTAACCAAATACCTATTAAAAAAGAGAATAATATGACTGTACCACCCATTACCGAAATCGGTTTGGTATGCACCTTTCTAAAGTTAGGACGATCTACCAAGTCTAATTTCTTTGATACTGCAATGATAATGGGCGTAATTATTAAACTGACTATCATGGTAAATGCTATGAGTAGTAAAGTATACATCAGTTCACCTTCATTAAATAAGTTAATCAATTTCTTAAAATTTCTTGTGTAATCATCTCTATCAAATTAATTTTAGACGAAGATGGATGCTACACATAAATTTATAGTATATCCAGACGTATTTTATGCGTTACGATAAAACATAACGCCCCCTCCCTCAATAGTCTAGAACGGATGTTACCGGAATGCCCTTTCCGATGACATGTGTTATTTATCTAATAAGCATTGATAAAAAAATTATCATACTTAAACCTTTTTCAATTCAAATATATTTTTTCTATCATACCATTTAAGCGACTATTTTAACATTAAATTCCATTTTTTGAACAAAATTTCCAAGGCTAAATGATGACAAATTGTAAGTTTTCACTTACAATAGCTAATGGTCAACAAAGGAGTCGGTTTAGAAATGTTTGAAGCAATCATTTACAACATATCTGTCATGGTCGCAGGTATTTATCTATTTCACAGATTACAGTATTCAGAAAATAAAAAAATGGTATTTTCAAAAGAATACGTGACAGTTTTAATGACACTCGTTTCTCTACTCTTAGCTGCATATCCTATTCCATTTAAGAGCGAATATCTCGTTCATTTAACTTTCGTGCCTTTATTATTTTTAGGGCGCTATACAAATATGATATATACACTGGCTTCCGCATTCATTGTTGCATTAGTTGATGTATTAATATTTGGAAATTCAATTATTTATGGCATTACTTTAGTCGTAATTGCTGGTGTTGTAAGTGCTGTAGGTCCATTTTTAAAACAAAATGATATTGTTTCTTTACTAATTTTAAATTTCATTAGCATTATCATTTTATTAATATTAGCATTTGCAAGTCCAATTTATGACTTAATAGAAATATTAGTACTTATTCCTATTTCTTTAATTATTACTATTGCTTCTGCCATTACATTCGTAGATATTTGGCATTTCTTCTCATTAGTTAACCGTTATGAAAATGAGGACAAATACGATTACCTTACAGGTTTAGGAAATGTAAAAGAATTTGATAGACATTTAAATGAAGTTTCACGTATTGCTGAAGAAAAAAATCAAAGTCTAGCTTTACTCTTAATCGATATTGATGGATTTAAAGATGTAAACGATATTTATTCACACCAATCGGGTGATGCTGTACTTAAACAAATGTCACAGCTATTAAAAAATTATGTACCAAATCAATTTAAAATCTTCAGAAACGGTGGAGAAGAATTCTCAGTTGTCATTAGAAATTACTCGCTAGATCAAAGCGTAAAATTAGCTGAAAATATTCGTTCTGGTGTAGAGAAGTCTTCTTTCCATCTTCCAGATAAGGAAGTTATCAAACTTTCCGTTTCAATCGGGGTCGGATACTTAACCCAAGATGATCGTAAATCACAACGTAAAGTATTTAAAGATGCCGACGATATGGTTCATGTTGCTAAAAGTGAAGGACGTAATAAAGTGATGTTTAACCCTATTGTTAAACTATAAGTTTTAAATACTGCTATCATAGATGTAAACCATTTAATCTTATGATTAAAATGAATCTATGTATGGCAGTTTTTTTATATTCATTCTCATAAAAACATCATATTCTATCAATAAACTTCACAACAACTACAACAATATGAAAATTAAAATTCAGCTTTTAATAGTGTAGTGTCTATTGAAAGTTAAAGGCGCAAGTTGTAAACTTCAATTGTTCATTAAAAAAATAAAATTGTCTTGGAGGTGAAGGTGTATGTCGGATTCCATCACGATAATAGATGAAAATAAAGTTATCGATGTAGTATTAATTGCAGGTAGAATCTTACTTGAAGCGGGCGCTGAAACGTATCGTGTTGAAGATACAATGAACCGTATTGCACATAGTTATGGTTTGCATGATACATATAGTTTTGTTACATCTACTGCGATTATATTTTCACTTAATGATCGCACTAGTACACGATTAATACGTATTCGTGAACGTACAACAGATTTGGAGAAAATCGCTCTTACCAATAGCTTATCTCGTAAAATTTCTAACAATCAACTTACGATTGATGAAGCTAAAACAGAATTAATTCACCTTAGACGTGCATCTCTACAGTATTCATTCTTTATGAATTTTCTTGCTGCATTTATAGCTTGTGGCTTCTTCTTATTTATGTTTGGAGGTACCGCTTCTGACTTTTGGATTGCGTGTTTAGCTGGAGGTGCAGCATTTTTAACTTTTAGTTTTGTACAAAAATACATTCAAATTAAATTCTTCTCAGAGTTTGTAGCCTCAGCAGTAGTTATCAGTATCGCTGCAATTTTCACCAAAATTGGAATCGCTAAAAATCAAGATATTATTACTATTGCAAGTGTTATGCCCTTAGTTCCTGGTATCCTTATAACCAATGCCATTCGTGATTTATTAGCAGGAGAATTGTTAGCTGGTATGTCACGTGGCGTTGAAGCTGCGCTTACCGCCTTTGCAATAGGTGCGGGTGTCGCAATTGTATTACTACTATTATAAGAAAGGCTGTTAATAATGTTATTTTATTTATTCCATTTTACAATTAGTTTCATTTCCACAGTCCTTTTTTCAATTATATTTAATGCGCCCAAAAAGTTACTTGTAGCCTGTGGTTTCGTAGGTGCAGTAGCTTGGACAATTTATCAATTCACAGTTGGGATGGACTTAGGAAAAGTAGGCGCTTCTTTCCTAGGAAGTTTAATTTTAGGTTTAATGAGTCATACTATGAGCAGACGATATAAACGACCTGTTATCATCTTTATCGTTCCAGGAATCATTCCTTTAGTACCAGGAGGAGCTGCATACGAAGCGACTCGCTACTTAGTCTCTAATAATTATACTTATGCAGTAAATACATTTTTAGAGGTCACTTTAATTTCGGGCGCCATCGCTTTCGGTATACTTGTGTCTGAAATCATCTATTATATTTACACTCGTATTAAACAGTATTATGGTAAAATCAAAGGTAAAACTTATAGAAAATCGTATAATATGAATAATAGAGTTTAACCTTAAGGGGATGATTATAATGAAAGAACAAATTATTAACCGATTAACAAGATATGTAAAAATCGATACGCAATCAGATCCAAACTCTCAATCAACACCGTCCACAGATAAACAGTGGGATTTATTACGTTTATTGGAAAATGAACTTCAAGCATTTGGGTTATCTACTGATATTGATGAATATGGATATCTATTCGCTACTTTAGAAAGCAATGTAGATGATGAGGTGCCAACAGTAGGTTTCTTGGCCCATGTCGATACATCACCAGATTTCAACGCAACAAATGTTCAACCACAAATTATAGACAACTACGATGGGCAAGCGCTCCAGTTAGGAGATACTCATCGTGTGCTAAATCCAAGTGTTTTCCCTGAGTTAAACCAAGTTGTAGGACATACATTAATGGTTACAGACGGTACATCATTACTTGGCGCTGACGATAAAGCAGGTGTTGTCGAAATTATGGAAGGTATTAAATACTTAATTGATCACCCTGAAATTAAGCATGGTCGTATTCGAGTCGGTTTCACACCCGATGAGGAAATTGGTAGAGGACCTCACAAGTTTGACGTTGCTCGTTTTAATGCTGACTTCGCATACACAATGGATGGAAGCCAATTGGGTGAACTTCAATTTGAAAGTTTCAATGCGGCGGAAGCTACAGTTACTTGTCACGGCGTGAATGTTCACCCTGGTTCCGCTAAAAACGCAATGGTGAATGCAATTAATTTAGGCCAACAATTTAATAGTCTTCTACCACCTAGCGAAGTGCCTGAACGTACTGAAGGATATGAAGGATTTTATCATTTAATGAGTTTCGAGGGTAACGTTGAAAAAGCAACGCTCCAATATATCATTCGTGATCATGATAAAAAGCAGTTCGACTTACGAAAAAAACGCATGATGGAAATTCGTGATGACATCAATACTCACTATGAGGATTTCCCTGTAAAAGTCGATGTTCATGACCAATATTATAATATGGCAGAAAAAATTAAACCCTTACAACACATTATTGATATCCCTAAACGTGTATTTGCTAAACTTGATATTGAACCTAATACTGAACCTATTCGTGGTGGCACAGACGGTTCACAATTATCATTTATGGGGTTACCTACACCTAATATTTTCACAGGATGTGGTAACTTCCACGGCCCATTCGAATATGCATCAATAGATGTTATGGAAAAAGCAGTTCAAGTTGTCGTAGGTATCGCTGAAGAAGTTGCTAAAAAAGAATAATCATTCGAAACTTTGATATTAATTTAAAAGCGGGCTAGAAATATAATTTTTTTATGAATTATATTTCTAGCCCGCTTTCTTATCTTATTATCTAAAATAGATTTATTGATTAAGACTCGTTTTAAGTAATTTAAGAGCTTGAACTGTGTAATGGCGTATTTGAATGCCCATTCTAAAATCTGTATACGTTTCAGGCATATCTATAAATGTGTTAAACATTGCAGTCACACCTTGCGATTCAAACAAATCAAACTTATCACTTGTGGCACAAATTG
This sequence comes from Staphylococcus sp. HMSC067F07, assembly GCF_001837405.1. Classification (NCBI taxonomy): domain Bacteria; kingdom Bacillati; phylum Bacillota; class Bacilli; order Caryophanales; family Staphylococcaceae; genus Staphylococcus; species Staphylococcus sp. HMSC067F07. The sequence goes on from NZ_KV832237.1 coordinate 641,419, forward strand.
CGATGGCAGGTTTATGATATTTTTGAGTTAAATCAGCAATACGCAAAGTAGTTGTCTCTAGAATTTGATCTTTTTCTTTGAGTCCTTCCCCAAAAATAATTAAGTCGGCTTGCTCAATTAAATCTTCTAAGTGTGTAATTTGATTAACAAGTTCGTGACTTGTTAATATTTCAGCTTGATATAAGCCTTTTAACACTGCAGCAATGCCTCCCCCAGCACCGCCACGTTCTATAGGGCCAATTGCTAATTTGAGTTCACTTTTAAATAGTTCACTAAAATACCAAACTAAATTATCAATTTCAGCAGCTTCGCTTTGATTTAATTGAAACGTTTGATACGTTTGCATAATCTCACTTTGCTTACCATACAATCGACTTGAAAAATCGGACATTAATTGTAATTTGGCATTAGCAAGCTGAGGATGTACATCAGATAAATCAATGCGTCTAATATATTTAATTTTATATGCACCCTCACTCACATCTACAATGTTTGCTTCATCATCATAGAATTTTGCACCAAGCGCTTGTAACATACCGGCACCTGCATCAAAGCTACCAATACCTCCTAGAGATATAACGATATGTTTCGCTTGATTATCCAGTGCTGCTTTTAATACTTCACCTAAACCATAACTAGAACGCTGATCAATCGGCTTTTCACCGTTTAAGAATAAATTCCCCTCAATAACAGTCATTCCACTATCAGTTTGGCCGTACATCGCTTCTACGTCATTCATATCGGCATCATGAGCCTTAACACGATATTTATTTCCAGACTGCCATAGAAATACAGAATCCATTAATTCATGTCTTCCATTAAATAATGGAACCTGTACAATATCTGCATGTTCAATTTGACTTGCTACCGCTTCTTCAACGTACCTATTCGCTTGATAACTGGAAATAATTCCATTGAACTCATCCATGGCTACTAAAACCTTCATTGTCTTAACCACCTTATATCTTTTACTCTTTTTCAAAATGATTTTCAACTTAAATATTGTTTAATGGTTCGCATTTGAACCTATCCGCGTACTTATTTTACAAGTAATATTTATTAGGATATGATTATTCACTTATCTTTATAAATTTAAGGATAATGATGTACTTATACATAATTCACTAACACATTATACATATTTTCTTAGAATTTTTCATAATATACGAAAGGCTTGCCATACATCTTCACTATCAGATGTCTATGACAAGCCACTTAAACATTTAAATTATTTTCATTTATTCCTCAGCTTGTGCAAGTTGAGAAACGTTAATATCATCGTGATCAGCATTCCACTTCATCTCACCATTTACAAAGTAAAAGGCTTGTGGAGATTCATGCTTCACATTCGTTTTTTCTGCAATATAGTCCGATAATTTACGCTCCTGTTGAACGATTAAATAGTAACCATCAATATCTCTTTCATATAAAAATTTATTAAATTGATCATACGCATTTGCAGAAATTGGACAAGTTTCACTATGTTTTAATACAAAAACATATTTATTCTCTTCTAAGACTTGTTCAAACTGGTCAATTGAACTCAGCTTAATAGCCATTCTATTCACCTCTAAAAATATTTATCACATTTTATGAGCATATGCGTGATATTCATATCCCAAGAATCATCTCAGTGGGTACAATTATACACATTCTGCTGTATAATGTTAACCATCGATTTTTATTTTATTTAATTCAAAAAATAACTATTTTACATTTTCTTTAAACTCATAGTATTGCTTGTTAAATTCTTTATCCTTGCTTGAAATATCTTTACCCTCTTTTGGTAATTTATCCACATCAATTTTAGATAATTTTTCACTAATTTCGATAGTGTCTACTCGTGTGTCATAGTAATTTTGTAAACTGTAGTACATTTCAATTGCATTTTTCCTAGCATTATCTACGTGTTGGTCTGAAATATTAGTTTGGTTAATATCTTTAATTTGTTTATCAATCAATGGTGAAATATGATCATTGATTGCTTTTTTAGCTGAATCTGAATTTGTAGTAGAAGAATTGAGATATTTCTTAGCTGTAGATTTGAGTTGCTTATTATTTTCTTCTAATTTAGATGTTAACTGATCAGCATCACTTTTATTAGTAGCTTTATTAATATCGGATTCTACCTCTGATCTATTTTTTTCGAAAAGTTTCGTATAATCTAGTATATCTTCATTATCTTTGATAGAACGATTACATAAATCAACAAATGATTTTAAATCATTAATTGAAGTTTCTTTCTCTTTAACAGTATCTAAATACGAGTTACGTAGATTTTTAACATCATTTGTATTTGCAGGTAATTGATTAGCAGCCTTTTTATATTTCTTAAATTCCGGCATGAGATAGTTATTAATATCTTTTTGAAGTGCAATAAATTCTTTTTTGTTTTTATCTGTCGTATCCGTTTTACTTAAGTTATCTAACTCTTTTAAATGTATTTTATCTATAACTTCTTCAACGTTTTTTTGCTTTTTCTTAACATCACTGAGTTTATTGTCAAAATCATTAAAATCTTTGTTAGTTTTATTTCCACAGGCTGTTAGCGTGGTTATAAATATGACAATTGTTGCAATAAATAGTAATTTTTTCATATCTGCACTCCTTATCATTAAACATTATACATAAACGTATTTATTATGAAAATGAATTGTGTTATAGTATGTCAGACTTTACTGTAAAATTGAGAAATTATAATTCACAAGGAGTAAATCATGTATACTTATGTTCAACCTTTAGTCAAAGAGGACTTAAATGAATCGTTCGCTAAAGAATACCAAAACGTCAAAAATATATTGTTTAATTTATTAGATTCACCAGTTAAATACACTCAACATATTGGTGGCACGCGTCATTTTAATTATGCTACAGAACCCATATTGGATGTACTTGTAGGAGTCAATAATTTACACGATATTACTGCTCTAGATGAAAAACGTTTGAATTATGCTGGTTTTTACCGACTTCACCATTCCTATAAGAAAAAAGTAGTGATGGCTCGATTCAATAATCTTAGTGAACTTAAGCAAGAAGTAAGATTACATATTATACAGTTAGATACCCCTCTTTTTGAACAGTATCAAAAGGTTGACCAATTATTAACACAAGATAAGAAAATTTCTCAATTATTTTCCACGAAAAAACAAAATATATTGAAACATGTGCGAGCCATTCGTATGTATGAAAATCAAAAACAAAGTATATTTGAGGATTTAAGTAGAGACTCAAATTAATTAGAGCATTTACTACACATCAATACGAGAATTCTTACTTTGTCTATTTAATGGTAAAATAATATATTCAAATTTCGCAAATAACTATTAAAGTTGATATAATAATAATGATATTAAGAAGATGAGAAAGGATGTACAAACCGTTGAATAAAAGTGACATCTTAAATGATTTAAAGTCGATTATTCCCGACAATATAATTAAAGTTGATGAACCTCTCAAACGTTATACATATACTGAAACTGGCGGAGAGGCAGATTTCTATTTATCCCCAACAAAAAATGAAGAAGTGCAAGCAATTGTAGCTTACGCTTATAATAATAATATTCCTGTTACATATTTAGGTAATGGTTCAAATATTATCATACGTGAAGGTGGAATAAGAGGCATCGTTCTAAGTCTACTATCATTAGATCATATTGATGTTTCTGACGATGCGATTATCGCTGGTAGTGGCGCTGCAATCATTGATGTTTCAAGAGTTGCACGAGATCATGTTCTTACTGGTTTAGAGTTTGCATGTGGTATTCCAGGTTCAATCGGTGGTGCTGTATTTATGAATGCTGGTGCATATGGCGGTGAAGTTAAAGATTGTATCGACTATGCGCTATGCGTTAATGAGAAAGGTGATTTAATCCAGTTAACTAATGAAGAATTAGAGCTAGATTACAGAAATAGTATTGTTCAAAAGAAACATCTTGTTGTACTTGAAGCAGCGTTCACTTTAATGCCAGGTCATTTAGATGAAATTCAAGCTAAAATGGATGATTTAACTGAAAGAAGAGAATCAAAACAACCATTAGAATACCCTTCTTGTGGAAGTGTATTCCAAAGACCTCCTGGCCATTTCGCTGGTAAATTAATTCAAGACTCTGATTTACAAGGTCATCGCATCGGTGGCGTAGAAGTATCTAAAAAACATGCTGGCTTTATGGTTAATGTAGATAAAGGTACGGCAACAGATTACGAAGATTTAATTCACCACGTACAAAGAACTGTTAAAGATAAATTTGATGTAGAATTAAATACAGAAGTACGTATTATTGGAGAACACCCTAAAAGTTAATTTTAAAAGGAGGTACATCTAATCTATGCCTAATATTCACGGTTCAGTCATTGATAAAGAGACAAGATGTACTCACTATCACTCTTTTTTAGATGTTATTGCAATTAAATTTAAATGTTGTGACAAATATTATCCTTGTTATAAATGTCATGATGAACATGAATCACATTCTATACAAAGATGGACTGAGAAAGAATTTGATAGAAAAGTTATTATGTGTGGTGTGTGCAACCATGAAATGAGTATTCACGACTACATGATGGTTGAAGTGTGTCCTAAATGCAAAGCACATTTTAATAGTAGATGTAAATTTCACTATCATTTGTATTTTGAAATATAACTTACTTTAAAAGTTTTTAATAGTCATTTTGTAACTAAGGTTAAGCAATTGAGTTTGCTTAACCTTTTTATTATATAAAAATCAAAAAACCTTTAGTTATACAACACGGTAAGTATTGCAAACTAAAGGTTTTTCTTCTTATTAGGTTAATATTTATTATTCATCGAATACAAAGTCTTCATCTCGTAACGCTTCAACATTTAATGCTAACGTATAGCCGTCACCTTTTACTGAGAAGAAGTCATGGTTCTTAGTAGATGTATCTAAAGCATTCTCGATAATTGGATTAAATTCACGTTCTTCAAAATAAGGTTCAAAACCTAAGTTAGATAAAGCCTTATTACCATTATAACGAACATAGTTAAGTACATCTTCAGTTAAACCAATATCATCATATAATAAGTGTGTATAAGATACTTCATTATCATAAAGTTCGTTTAATAACTTATACATTTCTTGATCTGCTTTTTGCTTTTCACTCTCTGACAGCTCATTGCGTAAGCTTTGAGCATCTAAACCAGTGAAAACACCGTGAATTGATTCATCTAATAAGATTTTACGAATAATTTCACCAGAAGTCGTCATTTTACCTTGACCAGCAAGGTATAGCGGATAGTAGAAACCAGAGTAAAATAAGAACGTTTCTAAGAATACACTTGATACTCTTGCGATATATTGATCAAAAATTGATGCTTCTTTTCCCCAAAGCTTATGATAGTTGTCGATAATTTTATCTGATTTATATTTTAAATGAGGTTCTTCAATTACCCATGTGTCTAACAAATAGTTCGTTTCACTAGACGGAAGTAATGTTGTGAAGATATGAGAATAACTTTTAGCGTGAATTTGTTCCATCATAGCCATAAATGAGTATACAGCTTTTTTTCTTAAATCAGTCGTATGTAACATAATCAAAGGCATTCCATCGTCTGCTTGATGAGTATCTAGCCCTGTTAATCCTGCTAAAGCCTTTTTAAATGTTTCTTTTTCAGAATCTGTCAATGTTTTCCAACTTGCTATATCTTTTGAAACTTTAAACTCTGTTTCGACCCACATTTGTGAGATGTTTTGACGCCAAAACATATTCGTCATATCTTCTTGGGTGTTCCAGTTGACCGCTTTCATGTAAATCCTCCTGTCATTATTATGTATTGCATAGAGAATTTCAACCACACTAAATATGATAAACATAATTAGCAGTGATTGAAATTTCTAGCATTTTATTTAATTTAAAATATTAGATTGCACAGCTTGTACATTCTTCTACACTAAGTAATTTGTTACGTGTATAATAAAGTGATTTTAGTCCTTTATAGTGTGCGTAAACATATAATCTTGAAAGTTCACGTGTAGAAATTTCTGAATTTACATATAGAATTGTTGAAATACCTTGGTCTACATGTGTTTGTATTGTTGAAACTAAATCGATTAATTTCATTTGATCAGTATTAAATGCTGATTTGTAATACCACATTGTTTCAGGTGATAGGAAAGGCATTGGATAAAATGTTTCAGCATTTCCATAAGTACGACGCTCAATTTGATCTACAATAGGCATTACAGAGCTTGTTGCATTTTGCACATATGAAATACTTTGAGTAGGTGCAATAGCTAAACGGTAAGCATGATAAAGACCATATTGTTCTACTTCTTTTTGTAGAGCTTTCCAATCTTCTGATGTTGGAATATCTAAACCATCGAATAGCTGGCGAACTTTTTCAAATTGTGGCTCAAATTCTTGTGAAGTATAGAATTCAAAGTATTTGCCATTAGCATAATCTGATTGGTCAAAATCTTGATAGCTTTCTCCGCGTTCTTTAGCTATTTCCATTGAACGTTCTATAGAATAATAGTTCATCATCATGAAGAATATATTAGCAAAGTCTTTCGCCTCTTCAGACTCATAACCGATTTTATTTTTTGCTAAATATCCATGAAGGTTCATTACACCTAGACCTACTGAGTGCAACTCACTATTAGCTTTTTTAACACCTGGAGCATTTTGTATATTAGCTTCATCACTCACTACAGTAAGTGCATCCATACCAGTGTGAACAGAATCTCTGAATTTACCTGATTCCATAACATTAACAATGTTTAGAGAGCCAAGATTACAAGAAATATCACGTTTAATCTCATCTTGTGTACCATAGTCATTGATAATAGATGTCTCTTGTAATTGGAAAATTTCTGTACATAAATTACTCATTTTAATTTGACCAATATCGGAGTTGGCATGTACTTTATTTGCATTATCTTTAAACATTAAATACGGATAACCAGATTGTAGTTGAGTTTGTGCAATTATATTTAACATTTCACGTGCATCTTTTTTCTTCTTATCAATGTTAGGATTAGCAACCATATCATCATAATATTTCTCTAAATCAATATCATCTAATGTCACACCATACTCTTGTTTTACAGTATGTGGGGCGAACATATAGAAGTCTTTACCTTCTTTAGCTAAATCAAAGAACTTAGAAGGAACAATAAGACCTGTTGAAATTGTAGATAAACGTAAATCTTCATCAGCATTGACCTTTTTAGTATCTAAAAATTCTTCCACATCATAATGGAAAATATTTAAATATACAGCACCTGCACCAGGTCTTTGACCTAATTGATCGGCATAACTAAATCCACCTTCAAGTGCTTTAGCTACTGGTAATACACCTTTAGCAACACCTTTAATACCTTTGATTGCCTCTCCACGGGCACGTAATTTTGATAAATTAATAGCGACACCGCCACCAATTTTACTTAGTTGCTTCGCTGTTGAATCAATAAAGTTAATAGAATTTAAACTATCATCAACTTCTAATAAGAAACATGAAACGAGCTCACCGCGACGTGCACGACCTGCGTTTAAGAAAGTAGGCGTTGCTGGTTGATAACGTTGTTCAACCATAGAAGAAATAAATTGTTTTGCTTGTTTAGTATCACCATTAGCTAAATAAAGGGCAACAATTGCAACATGTTGATTATAGTCTTCTAAAAATTGACTTTTATCGTTTGTTTTTAAAGCATAGTCCTTATAGAACTTACTTGCAGACATGTAGCTAGCGAATTGAAAATAGATTGACTTAGCATATTCAGTAATTTCTCGTAATTCTTCTTCAGAGTATTTCTCAAATACATTGAAATAAAAGTCATTATCCACAAGGTAATGTAAACGTTCAATTTCATCATCGAAATAAATTGTTTTATCGTGGATTTCTTCAAGATAAACTTTTAATGCTTCCTGATCCTTCTCTAAATCAAAGAAACCATTATCTTTCCGCTTCGTTACTTCATTATTTAGTTCAATATGATTGTATTTCTTCTCGTTCATGGTTTTCATTGAAATTACCCACCTTATCCTTAAATTCAATTACATCATTGTTCGTACCTTGTACTTCAAATTTCATAAGTAGAGGAACATCATAGTCCTCTGAGATTGTACGGCCTGCTTTAGCAAAATTTTGCCCCCAATTACGATTTCCGCTTGCAGCTACCGCTTGTAATTGAGCGTGATTAACTTCTAAAAAAGATTGAACAGGTTGTGGCACTTCTCCAAATCCAATAGTGCCAGTAACTAAGATATATGGTTCATTTACTGGTTCCGTACAATTGTCTTGAGTAATTTCTAACGTGTCATCAATTTCTGCTCGCTTTATAAAACGTCTAACATTTCCAGAAAATGAGAAATATACTACTTTCATTGGATCACCTTCTTTCTTCAATCTTTAGTTGTCGTGTCTATATTGAGCATTCACAAACTCAAAAAATAAAAGCACCACTACTATAGAGGTGTAAACCGTTTTGATTTTTAATTTCTAAATATTCTTATTTCTTGTAAAAGAAAATTTATTTTAATGCCTTTAGTATGTCTTTAAGTTTATAACCACTACATATAGTACTTAAAACTTAAATAATACTAAATGATAAATTGCTTTATTTGTAACTGATTACTAATTTTGCAATGATTTATCATTTGAATTAGTGTGATTTTGCATTAAAATTTATTAATTTCCCAGTATGAACTTTTAAACTCCAAACACTATATATAGTGTTTGGTTTTAAAAGTTCATACTATATTCTGTGTTTCATTATACATAAGTAGAATGTTTAATGAAAGTTAAAGTTTAATGACGAAAAAACTAAAATTTTTAGAAAGTGCACCACTACGTGTTTAAAGACTAATATTCTGAATAAAAAAATTTTTTCAAGTTTCTTTGCTTGCATTTTACTAAAATTTAGACGTACCTGTTCATTGTGTGACCTGGTAAAATCTCAATATGATAGTATGCAACATATATATACCAATTTGAATATTAATCACTTTCATTACCCACAATTGAGTTGCTTAATAGTCTAGCACTTACTAACAGAACATGTGTTCGTGTGATTATTATAAAACGTCTCTTTTTAATTTGCAAGTACTCATGCATAGCTCCTTTATTTATGCTAATATAGTTACGTTAAACTTATTGTATTGAGGCGATAATATTGAATCCAAAAGTAAAAGGTATTATTGCTATCTTAATTTCTGCTATTGGATTTAGTTTTATGTCTGTATTCTTCAGACTTGCTGGAGACTTACCTGTCTTCCAAAAATCTTTAGCTAGAAATTTAGTAGCTATGTTTATACCTCTATTTTTTATCATAAAATATAAGCAACCTATATTTGGTAAACTGAGTAGCCAACCTTTATTGATTTCACGTTCTACACTAGGTCTCATAGGAGTATTACTGAATATATACGCTATTGACCATATGGTACTTAGTGATGCCGATACACTAATGAAATTGAATCCTTTCTGGACAATTCTCCTAAGTTTAATCTTTTTACATGAGAAGGTTCGTAAATATCAAATATCAGCGATGATTATCGCTATATTAGGTATGTTACTCATTGTTAAACCTGAATTTTCATCATCAGTGATTCCATCAATAGCCGGCTTATTTTCAGGTATATTTGCTGCGTCAGCTTACACATGTGTTCGTGCACTTAGTACACGTGAAAAACCTTATACAATTGTATTCTATTTCTCATTATTCTCAGTTGTTGTCTTAATACCATTCTCAATTTTCACATTTGAACCTATGACAACTGTCCAAGTTTTATACTTGCTTGGTGCAGGTTTATCTGCAGCTGTTGGACAAATAGGTATCACACTTGCATATAGCTTTGCGCCTGCTAAAGACATTTCAATCTTCACATATGCTTCTATAATATTCACAGCATTATTTGGTTTCATCTTATTCGGAGAAACACCAGATATGTTAGCTACTTTAGGTTATGTTGTTATTATTAGCGCAAGTTACTATATGTTTGAAAAGGCACGACGAGAATCAAATATAAAAGAAAGTTAAAGGAGCTAAATTAAATGGCACAAGGACGTCAAAAAGATGAACTTCAAGATATTACTTTACTAGGAAATCAAAACAATACGTATGATTTTAATTACAGACCAGATGTTCTAGAAACCTTTGATAACAAGCATCAAGGTCGTGACTACTTCGTCAAATTTAATTGTCCAGAGTTTACATCGTTATGTCCTATTACAGGCCAACCAGATTTTGCAACAATTTATATTTCATATATCCCTAATGTCAAAATGGTTGAATCTAAATCATTGAAACTATATTTATTTAGCTTTAGAAACCATGGTGACTTCCACGAAGATTGTATGAATATAATTATGAATGATTTGATTGAACTTATGGATCCTCATTATATTGAAGTTTGGGGTAAATTCACACCTAGAGGTGGCATCTCAATTGACCCATATACAAACTATGGCCGTCCTAATTCTAAATATGAAAAGATGGCTGAACATCGTTTGATGAATCACGATATGTATCCTGAAAAGATTGATAATCGATAAATACCACTATCCTCCATTAAAATTAAATGTTTAATGGAGGATTTTTGTTATAAAAAATTATTTTCAAATTTGATAAAAAAAGTATTGCACTTTGACGCGTTAAAGCGTATTTTATTTATATTGATTTATTTCTACACATGCTTATAATTAATCAAATAAAGACACATATTATCTTATAAATGTAGTAAAATCTATAAATTGACTGAATATTCATATTATTTTTATTTTTTGAAAATTGTTGAAACTTATTATTTACAATAGTACAATCGTTTTTAAACAATTAAATATGGTATTAGGGGAAGAAAGGATGGGATGATATTATGACAACGAATAATTCCCATGAGCAAGCAGTTCAAGAAATACCTCAACATGGATTCTTTGGGCATCCTCGAGGTTTAGGCGTACTCTTTTTCGTAGAGTTTTGGGAGCGTTTTAGCTACTACGGCATGAGAGCGATGCTTATTTTTTATATGTATTTTGCGATACAAGATCATGGACTTGGAATCGATAAAACTACGGCAATGTCTATCATGTCTGTATACGGGGCTTTAATATATATGTCTTCTATTCCAGGAGGTTGGATTGCGGACAGAATTACAGGGACACGTGGTGCAACTTTAATAGGTGCAGTTTTAATAATTATCGGACATATCTGTTTAAGTTTACCATTTGCAATGTTTGGCCTATTCGCTTCTATGTTCTTTATTATTGTTGGTTCAGGTTTAATGAAGCCAAATATTTCAAATATTGTAGGTCGTTTGTATCCACAAAATGACGTGAGAATGGACGCAGGATTTGTAATCTTCTATATGTCTGTTAACTTTGGCGCACTTGTTTCACCTATTATTTTGCAACACTTCATTAATGTTAAAAACTTCCATGGCGGATTCTTAATTGCTGCTATTGGTATGGCATTAGGTTTAGTTTGGTACGTATTATTTAATCGCAAAAATTTAGGTAGTGTAGGCATGAAACCAACAAATCCACTATCACCAACTGAAAAGAAAAAATACAGTATAATTATAGCGATGATTACAGTAGTTATAGCGATAGTAGTTATCATTTCTTACATAACTCATACATTATCATTCGATTTAGTTAGTAATTCAGTACTCGTTTTAGGTATTGCATTACCAATAATCTATTTCACTACTATGATTCGTAGTAAAGAAGTAACTGATATTGAACGTTCACGTGTAAAAGCTTTTATTCCTTTATTTATTTTAGGTATGCTTTTCTGGGCAATACAAGAACAAGGCTCTAACGTATTAAATATTTATGGTATAGAGCATTCAGATATGAAATTAAATTTATTTGGTTGGAAAACAAACTTCGGTGAAGCCATCTTCCAATCAATAAATCCTTTGTTTATCTTATTATTTGCACCAGTCGTATCTGCAGTTTGGCAAAAATTAGGTAAACGTCAACCTAGCCTACCAATGAAATTTGTTATAGGCGCTTTAATGGCTGGCGCATCATATATTATGATGGGTATTATTGGTAATATTTACGGAAACACGCATTTCTCAGTAAACTGGGTAATTCTCTCATACATCATATGTGTCGTTGGTGAGTTGTGTCTTTCTCCTACTGGTAATAGTGCAGCAGTAAAATTAGCACCGAAAGCATTCAATGCTCAAATGATGAGTTTATGGTTATTAACAAACGCATCTGCTCAAGCATTTAATGGTACATTAGTTAAATTAATAGATCCATTGGGTCAAACGAATTACTTCATTTTCTTAGGTGTTACTACAGCTATAATTACATTTATTATTCTTGCTTTCAGTCCTAAAATTATAAAAGCGATGAAAGGCATTCGTTAATCGTATCTCTAGCTACAAGTCGATTATTTTCGACTTGTGGTTTTTTTATTTTATAATAGTTATAATTTCTAATTATTTGCTTTTGTTACTCGAAAAAGGGTAACCCTTAAACTAAGAGAATTTTACGAAAGTAGGCATTCAAAATGGAAAATAAATATAACCATGGTGTCTTGTTTTATCATGAACATAGTGGCTTAAAAGATATATATGAAGGACTTGGTGAGGTGACTAAATCACTTAGTTCAATGTGTAAGCACTTATCAATTCAGTTAAGTGAAAACGAAGGCGACATTATCAAATACTGTGAATCTATTAAGAATGATAAATATGGTTCAGAAATAGATATATTATTTATTTTAGGTGGAGATGGTACTGTTAATGAACTGGTAAACGGTGTCATGCAACACGATTTACAATTACCAGTGGGTATTATCCCAGGTGGAACATTTAATGACTTCACTAAAACATTAAACTTAGACTCTAACTTTAAAAATGCAAGTTCCCAATTACTTTCAGCACAAGTTGGTTCATATGATGTAATGAAAGTTAATGATACATTTGTCCTTAACTTTGTTGGTTTAGGGCTAATAGTTCAAAATGCTGAGAATGTCCAAGAAGGTTCTAAGGATGTTTTTGGCAAGCTAAGTTATATTGGATCAACAGTAAAAACACTAATGAATCCTAGTAAATTCAACTTTAAGCTCAACGTTGATGGAAGAGAAGAAACTGGTAATACCTCTATGCTTCTTATAGCTAATGGCCCAAATATCGGTGGCGGACGCGTTCCTTTAACTGACCTCTCTCCTCAAGATGGAAAAGTTGATACGTTTATATTCGATGATCAAAGTTTTAGTATTTTAAATGATATTTTTAAGAAAAGAGATAGTATGAATTGGAATGAAATTACTGAGGGCATAGACCATATTCCAGGTCAACATATTTCTCTATCCACTGAACCTAATATGAAAGTCGATATAGATGGTGAGATTAGTTTAGAAACACCTATTGAAATTGAAGTTTTACCTAAAGCAATACAACTTCTTACTTTTCCAGAATTTGGTAAATCATAAGTTGATTTATTTAGGCTAAGTATTTGATTTAAATAAAGTTAATTATTTACTCGCAACTTCATGAATATAAATCAATTTTAAATAAGAAAACATAAAGTTTTGAATAATAGTGAACGGCAACCTCTATTGAAATAACAATTAGAAGTTGCCGTTTATATGTTTTATAAAGAAATTCTAGTTACCTAAGAAATAATCTTCAACGTCTTTCCAACCACTTACACGGTCAAATCTATCATCATTTATATTATGAGATGCTGTAAACATAATTGATTTACCTTCAAAAATCTCAAGTTGCTTTGGATTATCATCTATTAAATAATCAGCATTCACAATATTTTTTCTCCCACAAAATACAAAGTGTTGTGGGTTTAAGAATGGGAAGAATTCTAATAACCATTCATATTTATCATGAAATGATGTTGGCACATCCATTGCTGCTGTAGCTATATATACGTCATAATGATGATTTAATTTTTCAACTACGTCTTGAGCGTGTGGCATCACTTTCAAACGTCTAAAGAAACCTGGCTCTCTTAATATTTCAGTCACTAATCCTTCATGTTCAGGCATCATATGTTTTAATTTTTTACCATTTAAAGATTCGATGGAAATCCCAAGATTTGCTCTCTCATTTACTGCATCAATAATTTCACCTAGCGTATCAGCTAAGACTTCATCCATATCTATAGCTATTTTCTTTCGAGACATTCTAAAGTACACTCCCTAATGATTTTGAAACTTAAATACATGATTTAGTATAGCAAATATTAAAGTGTAGCACAGTATTCATTCAAAAATCTTCATTCTGCACTACACCCTTTTAACTTTTAAATATATAAATATTAGAACATCTTAATAATTGAAGTCTTTTAATACTTCTAACATCTTCTTATTTTGTTCAGGAAATCCAATCGTAATTCTTACACCATCCGGAAAAGGTCTAGTAATACATCCTACCTTTAGTAACTCATCATATAACGCTTTACTATTGTTGGTTTTTACAAAGATGAAATTAGTTTGACTTGGTAAAAAGTGCTTACTTTGAGGAATTTGATAAAATTTCTCACGTTCTATAGCATTTTTATGAGTAATTTCTTTCAAATACGCTTGGTCTTCTAGTGCAGCAATTGCTGCATATTCTGAGATTCTAGTAACGTTGAATGGTGGTCTAATGATGTTCCACTTTTCAATAGCATCAGAAGAAGCAACTACGTAACCTACTCTTAATCCAGCCAAGCCATAAGCTTTAGAAAATGTGCGCAGTAAAAAAGCATTCTCAAATGTTTCTTGTAACTCTAAAGTGTTAGGAAAATCTGGTGCAGTTACAAATTCAACATACGCTTCATCAATTAATACCGGAATATGACTCGGCACACGTTCCAAGAAATCATTTAGCGTTTCTTGATCAAAATATGTACCAGTTGGGTTATTAGGATTACATAACCAAACTAGAGCTGTATGATCATCAATACTTTGTAGGATACCTTCTAGATCAAACCCACCCTCTTTAAGTGGAACTTGAACAACCTCGGCTGACTCGACGATAGCATTATGATAGTACTGTCCAAAAGTAGCTTCACTCGTCACAATTTTATCTCCAGGTGTTAACACCGCTCTTGAAATCATTAATATTACTTCATCAAGGCCGGCCCCAAATAAAATACGTGATTCGTCGACATTTAAATGTTTACTAATAGCTTTTCTTAGACTTGGTGAGCCACTTTCGGGATAATAATATAGCTCATCTAAATGTTGCTTGATTGCTTCTTTGGCTTTTGGCGTAGGTCCATATAAATTTTCATTTGATGCTAATTTGAATAATTCACCCTCAATACCATACTCTTTTTTTAATGCTTCTGGAGAAAGACCAGGTTCATATGCACATAATTGATTTAACTGACTTTTCATAGTTGAGCATCCCCCTCTAAATTGACTGAAATTTTCAAAAACTTAATATTAATTATAAACAATAATGCATTTTAAAATCAATGAACCTTTAATGGCTGATAAATAAAAATTCCTGACATTTCATCGTGTCAGGAATTCAATAAATATTATTTAATTAACCCTTCTTTTTTCAAATAATCTTTGGCTACTTTATAAGGATCTTGCTTTTTAACTGTTACTTTGTAGTTCATTTCTTGCATTTGTTCATCTGTAATTTTTCCAGCTAATTTATTCAGTGGTTTCTTAACTTCAGGATGTTCTTTAAGGAATTTTTCTTTAAACATTGGTGCACCTTGGTAAGGTGGGAATACGTGTTTATCGTCTTTCAACACAACCATATTATATTGTTTTAATTCAGCATCTGTTGAATACGCATCGATTAAATTAATGTCTCCTTTTTCAACAGCTGTATAACGCAGCTTTGGTTCCATTGTTTTCACATTAGAAATATTAAGATTATAAGCCTTTTTAACGGCTTTAAAACCATCAGGACGATCGTTAAATTCTAATGTAAATCCTGGTTTAAGTTTATCTTCAACCTTTTGTAAATCGCCGATCGTCTTAATATTATTTTTCTTTGCAAAGTCTCGTTTAACTGCTAACGCATACGTATTATTATATTTCATTGGTTTAAGCATCGTCATGTGATCTTTCTTCTCTAAGCTTGTCTTTGCCTGTTGATATACTGCTGGTTCTTTTTTAGATTTTAAGTCTTCTTTAGTAAGCTCACCTAACACAGTACCCGTAAACTCTAAATAACCATCTATATCATCAGATTTCAAGGCATTAAATAAGAACGATGTTTTACCCATCCCATCTTTAACATCAACAGTGTCATCTGTTTCATCTTCAATTAAGATTTTATACATGTTAGTAATAACTGAAGGTTCTGAACCTAATTTACCCGCAAGTGTAATCTTATCACCCTTTTGTGCAAACAGTGGAATTACAATTGCTAATAAAATAACTAGTACAATTGCACCAAGAGTAATTATTATTTTCTTATATGAAAGCTTCTCCATATATCTTAATATTAAATCGAAAATAATAGCTAATAACGCTGCTGGAATCGCACCAATTAAAATAAGTGAACTATCATTACGATCTATACCTAGTAAAATAAGATCCCCTAAACCACCAGCACCAATAAGTGCTGCTAAAGTAGCAGTTCCGATAATTAATACCATTGCAGTACGTATACCTGCCATAATAACAGGCATCGCAATAGGTAGCTCTACCTTCGTAAGTCTTCTAATTGGTTTCATGCCAATACCTTTAGCCGCTTCAACTAAAGATGGATCTACTTCTTCTATACCAGTGTATGTATTACGCAATATAGGCAGTAATGCATATACAACTAAAGCAATGATTGCAGGCACTCGTCCAATCCCAAATATTGGTATCATCAGACCTAATAATGCTAGAGAAGGGATAGTTTGTAATACCGCAGCGATATTCATTACAATCTCTGATATTTTTTTAGTTTTCGTTAATAGTATTCCTAAAGGTACTGCAATAATAGTTGCAATTAATAATGCGATAAATGAAATTTGGATGTGTTCAATAATCGTAGAAAGAAGTTGTCCTTTTCTATCACTTAACGTATTTAGAAACTCATGCATGTGTGACGTTCTCCTTTCTTTCAGCTAAATAGTTGAAGATGTCTTCACGTTTTAGTAAATACTGATTTTGATTGTTACTATCATTAACAATAACAGCATCTGTTTGTGCTAGAAGATGATAAATGTCCTCTACTTTCTGATTCTCATTCACTTCAGGATAACTTGATGTATCTGACATTCCTTCTAAAGGACGATGTATATTTAATTCTTTAATTTTTATATTAGTCAGTCTGTTTTGAGATTGTTGTTCAAGGTGACTTCCCATAAATTGTTTTACAAAGTCAGTTTGAGGATGATCTTTGAAACCTTGTGGTGTATCAATTTGTTCAACATGACCATCATTTAATAGGCAAATTCTATCTCCCAATTTCATTGCTTCTTGAATATCATGTGTAACAAAGACAATAGTCTTTTTAATTTTAGTTTGTAGCTCAATTAAATCATCTTGTAATTTTTCTCTACTTATAGGATCTAAGGCACTAAATGGTTCATCCATAATAATAACAGGAGGATCTGCTGCTAAAGCTCTTACCACTCCTACTCGTTGGCGCTGTCCACCTGACAATTCATCAGGTTTTCGGTTTTTAAATTTTTCAGGCTTTAAACCAACCATATTTAATAATTCGTCTACACGTTGATCGATATCTTTATCTTTCCATTTCTTCATTTGAGGTACTTGTGCAACATTCTCTTTTATAGTCATATGTGGAAATAAAGCAATTTGTTGTAAGACGTATCCAATGTCCCAACGCATTTCATATACAGGGTAATCACTAATAGGTTTATCTTTAAAATAAATATATCCTTCACTTAATGGAATTAAGCGATTAATCATTTTAAGTGTTGTCGTTTTTCCACACCCTGATGGTCCAATTAACACGAAAAATTCCCCTTCTTTGATATTAAAACTTACATTATCTACTGCTGTATTATTCCCATATCGTTTCGTAACATTCTTAAATTTAATCACAATTTCACCTTCGTTCATTCTACTAAAAGTAGACAATTTTTAATCTATATTCCCTATTAAATCACTTTTAATGAGAAAATAACATTTTATTAAGCTTTATATTATTGAATTTTTTAAATTTTCTACACTTATTAAAAATAGTATATGAATCAAATATATTTATGGGCGTTTTAGAAGAGAGTATTTTATTTTTGCAAAAGTGATATCATCAATAGTTCAAAAATTACGCGTTAATTTAAAAACAACGACAAAATCTAGATAAGATAGACTTTGTCGTTGTTAGGATAATGTATTATATACTTGTTTTATAGGTCTGTATTTTTTCTAAAAACTTTGGACAGTAATGCTTCAATTTATAGCTTCCTACTCCATCTATTGAAATGATTTCTTGTTTAGTTTCTGGTTTACGTTTCGCAAATTCTTCAAGTGTATAATCAGAAAAAATATTCACTGGAGGGATATCTAATTTATCACTAAGTTGTTTACGTACTTCAACAAGTTCACTATAAAGTGCGCGATCGACACCTTCGACCGTATTGATATAAACCTTTTCTTTGCTTTTTTGTTTAAACGGCGTAGTATAAACTTTCGTACTATCATTAAGTAAATCTTTAACTGAATTATCACATATGAGGATTTCATCATTTTCATTGAGATAACCTTTAAAACGTAACTCGTCAATTAAATGCGCTAATTCAGATGTAGTGTAGTTTTTCATCAACCCATGAGTTGTAAGTTGATCGTAATCATTGTATTTTATATAATCTGTAATTTCGCCTCTTAATACTTGAATAATAACGCTATAGCTCTCTTGTTGTTTCATTCTAGCTATACAACTTATTATCATTTTAGCTTCACGTGTCATATCATATGTTTTATTTTCTTGTATACAGTTACTGCATTGATCGCATTCTTCTAAATTTTCATTTGGTTCAAAGTAATGCACAATCGTTGCCTCGAGACATTTCTTAGTCTTTGTATATTGAAGCATTTTAGTGAGTTTTTCACCCATTTTATCCTTATAATCTTCATCTGCTTGTGAAACAGTAATAAAATACTCATGTAAGCCCTTATCTCGTTCACTAAATAATAGGATACATTCACTTTTTAAACCATCACGACCAGCACGTCCAGCTTCTTGATAATAAGATTCTATATCTCCAGGCATATTATAATGAACAACATAGCGCACATTTGATTTGTCTATTCCCATTCCAAAGGCATTTGTTGCGACAACCACTTCTACACGATCGTATAGAAAATCGTTTTGCGCTTCTTCACGTTCTTTATTTGTGAGACCAGCATGATAAATTGTACTTTTAACGTTTTCATTTTCTAAAGCTTCATTTAACTCTTCAACCTGTTTACGAGTTGAACAATAAATAATACCTGCTTGTCCTTCATGACTAGTCACGTAGTCCACTACAAATTTTTGACGTTGGTACGTTGGGTTCACTCTGAAAATTAAATTGCGACGTTTCGTGCTCGTCTTAATTTCGTCATTTTTGCCGATGTTTAACTTTTCCATAATGTCCTGTTGAACTTCAGCCGTAGCGGTAGCTGTTAACGCTACAATCGTGAAATCTTGAGGTAAAGAAAATACTCTGTGAATAACACTTTGATAACTTGGTCTAAAATCATGACCCCATTTAGAAATACAATGTGCTTCATCAAATGCAACTAAATGAATATTAACTTTTCGAAGTAAATTTAAGAAATAAGAGTTCTCAAATCTCTCAGGTGCTACATATAAGAATTGAATGTCACCCTGCTTAAGTTCTTGTTCAACCTCTTTTTGTTGCTTCTGAGTCAGACTACTGTTTAAATAAGCAGCTTTGATGCCCATCGCTTTGAGCTGATCAACTTGGTCTTTCATTAATGAAATAAGTGGACTTATAACAATCGTCGTGCCTCCAAGCATTAGTCCTGGTACTTGATAGCATATTGATTTACCGCCACCGGTTGGAAGAACTCCAAGCGTATTGCGATGGTCTAATATTTTGGTTATAATCTCCTTTTGTCCAGGTCGAAATGTTTCGTAACCAAAATAATGCGATAAAGTTTCTTGCATGATTTCATTCCCCTTATTGTTCTTTTATTTCCTCAAGTTCACTCCATCTTGTGATGTCTGCTTCATATGTTTGTTCAAGTTGTTCTTTTTCTTCATTTAGTTCTTTGATTTTGCCATAATCCGCACTGGCGGCTACCATTTCTTCATCAATGACTTCCAATCTTTCTTCCGTCTCTTCAATACGTGTCATAATTGTTTCGTATTCTAATTTTTCTTTATAAGATAACCCTGATTTCTTTCTTGTTTGCGCCTGTTGTTTAGATTGTTGTGCAGATTGTTTAGCTAATGATGTTTGCCTATCTTGTTCTTTCTTATAAGCCTCATAATCTTCAAATGTACCTTTGATTTTTTCCATGTAACCATCATGAATATACCAATACTCTTGTGCAACTTTGTTAAGAAAATATCGATCGTGACTAACAGTTATTACAGAACCACCGAAATCATCGATATAATCCTCTAAAATAGTGAGCGTTTCAGTATCTAAATCGTTTGTTGGCTCATCTAGTAAAAGTACATTAGGTTTATGTACTAATAGACGTAATAAATAAAGTCTTTTTTGTTCTCCACCGGATAGTTTATAAATTTTCTTACCATGAGTAGAACTTGGAAATAGGAATCGCTCTAATAATTGAGTGACAGAAATCGAAGTTCCATCTTTCTCTTTAGCCACTTCACTTTCTTCACGTAAATAATCAATCATTCTAATGTCGCGATTTAACGTTTCCTCTGTTTGTTTAAAATAGGCTACCTTAACAGTCTGCCCAATCTTTAACTCTCCATCAAAGTCATGGTCCTCATTACTTAGTATATTTAGTAATGTTGTTTTACCTGCGCCATTAGGCCCTACAACGCCTATGCGTTGCCCACTTTGAATAATTTCAGTAATATCTTTAAATAATACTCTGTCTTTAATCGACTTCGTTACATGATCTAATTCATAAACTTGTTTACCAAGCCTAGAATATGCAAGGTTCAATTCTCCTTTATCTTGAGAATGGTGACTCTTTACTTCTGATTCAAGATCATTAAATCGGTTAATACGTGCTTGTTGTTTTGTTGTTCTCGCCTTAGCTCCCGCTCGCATCCAAGCTAATTCTTGTTTATATAGTGCTTTTTGCTTTTGCTGTTGCTTTTGTTCAATTATCTCATTTTCAGCACGCATTGCTATGTAATCTTCGTAATTACCTGGGTATGCATTTAACTTCCCTCTATCTAATTCAATGATACGAGTAGATAATTCATTTAGGAAATAACGATCGTGAGTTACAAATAAAACAGTATGCGGGTATTGTTTTACATAATTAATTAACCAGTTAATGGACTCAAAATCTAAATGGTTTGTGGGCTCATCAAGTAGCAATAAATCTGGTTGTTCAATAAGCGTCTTAGCTAGAACAACGCGTTTTTGTTGACCACCTGAAAGCTCTCGAACATATTTATTAGTATCATTAATGCCTAATTTTGATAATATCGTTTTAATTTCAGCATTATAGTCCCACGCTTCATTCCTATCCATTGCTTCTTGCGCACGCATCATAGTATTTAATTTTGTTTCACTTTGATCAGCTGCATAAGCATTTACAGCACTTTCGTATGCTTTAATAATACTTAATGTAGGTGTGTCCGAACTTAATACTGCTTCAAATACTGTCATATCTCCATCTAAATCTTGCTTCTGAGATGAATAACGTATTCGATATTGATTAGGGTGAATAATATCTGCAGTAAAATCTTCATCTATGCCACCGATAACCTTGAGTAATGTACTCTTCCCTGTACCATTAATTCCTACAAGACCAATTCTTTCATGTTCTGAGATAGATAAATTTAAATTGTCGAATATGACTTTATCTGCATAGGATTTATTTAAATGTTCAATTTTATATGCTTCCATGCTTATCTTCCTTTTCAAATAAAGAATATTGTCAACTATCGAATTTTTAAAATAATTTTGTTAAGCTTAATTCAGTTCTATATATTATACACCTTTTTAGACTTAAATGATACAAGGAGACATACTTATGGCACAATTCTTTGAAAATCTGCCACCATATATTCAAGCACTCACAGCTGGTATCATCACGTGGTTATTAACTGCGCTTGGTGCGGCAGCTGTTTTTGTGTTTAAGAAGGTAAATGATAAAGTTTTAAACTCAATGCAAGGTTTTGCAGCAGGTATTATGATAGCGGCAAGTTTTTGGTCCTTATTAGAACCTGCTATTGAATCGAGTAAAGGAAGTTCGGTTCCATGGCTTCCTGCTGCAATAGGTTTTATTCTTGGAGGCTTCTTTATTCGAGCATTAGATTATGTTATTCCTCATATTCATCAAAATGCTCAAGATAAAAATCAACAGCGTGAAGGTGTGAAAACATCACTCGGTAAAAATACATTACTTGTATTAGCAATTACGCTACACAATATTCCCGAGGGATTATCAATTGGTGTAGCGTTTGGAGGCGTTGTCTCAGGTAATGGACAAGCCACTTTCTTAGGTGCAATAGGTCTTGCTATAGGTATTGGTATTCAAAATATTCCTGAAGGTGCTGCATTATCCATGCCAATCAGAGCTGCAGGTGCTTCTCGATTGAAATCTTTCAATTATGGGCAAGCTTCAGCTATTGTTGAGCCTATTTTTGCAACAATTGGTGCAGCTGCTATCTTAGTTGTAAATCCCGTTTTACCTTATGCATTAGCCTTTGCCGCTGGTGCGATGATCTTTGTCGTCGTTGAAGAACTTATCCCAGATTCTCAATCAAGTAATAATACTGATTTAGCTACAATGAGCTTAATGATTGGGTTTACGATTATGATGATACTTGATGTTGCTCTGGGTTAGTTGTATTTAAGTTACATTAATTAATTTAGATTAATTTTTGCTTATATAAAAAAGAGGACTATCAGATAAATTGTTTCGCGATACGCGAAGAATCTGATAGCCCTCTTTTTTTGTGAAATGGAAAAATCTGGATTGAGTAAACTTGGTTAAGCTACTCAATCCAGATTGATGTGTAGTATTATTTTTTCTCGTTACCTTTAGGACCTGTTTTGTATTCATACTTAGATGGGTTAATTTTCTTGAAGTCAGGATTTTTGTAGAATCTGAATAAGTCACCGTTAAGAACGCTATCACTCATTTCAAGATCTTTCTCAACTTGTTTCTTATTCTTGTCGAAGTCCTTAGGTTTCTTCGTTAGTAATTCATTATCTTTATTTGAGTAAAGCTTACCATTTACGTATTTATAATCTTTAGTAATAAAGTCACCGTTTCTAAATGGTACAACATCATTATGTTGTTTAGAGAACATGTCTGTACCAAACATTAAGTAGTTCTTACTGTCGATACCTACTAGGTGCAGAATTGTTGGCATAACGTCCATTTGGCCAGCATACTCTTTATTTACACCACCTGATTTACCAGGTATTTTCAACCAGAAACCAGTACGGTTTAAATCAGTAAATTTAGCTGGAGTGATTTTCTCACCTAATAGTTTTTCCATAGCGTTGTTATGATTTTCAGAGATACCATAGTGGTCACCGTAAATCATAATAACTGAATTATCGTAAAGACCTTTTTTCTTAAGATCAGTAATGTACTCTTCTAAAGCTTGGTCAAGATAATGTGCTGTTTGAATATAACCGTCTACTGTTGTGTCACCTGTGTTAGGTTTATCAATTGATGCATCTTTTTCATCCAATGTGAATGGATAGTGGTTCGTTAATGTAATCATATGAGAGTAGAACGGTTTTTTCATTTTAGATTGATAGTCAGCTGATGCTTTAAAGAACGGTTTATCTTTAAGACCAAGGTTAACAATATTATCATCAGACATATCAAAATATGTTGCATCATAGAACTTATCAATACCAAAATGTTTGTACACTTGGTCACGGTTCCAGAATGTTTTATAGTCACCGTGCATAACGTTTGAAGTGTAACCTTCTTTTTGGTCTAAAATAGCTGGTAATGATTGATAAGTGTTATCGCCTTTAAGTGAATATGCAGAACCTTGTGGTAATCCATATAAACTATTATCCATAGTAAACTCAGCATCGGATGTTTTACCTTGTCCAGTTTGATGGAAGAAGTTAGGGAAATAAGTAAAGTCTTGTTTACCACTTGATAATTTATTCAAGAATGGGGTAACTTCTTTACCGTTTACCTTTTTGTTAATTAAGAAAGTTTGGAAACTTTCCAAGTGTATTTTAATAATATTTTTCTTTTTCGCTACACCATAATACTCTTGATTTGGTTCAGTGCGCTTTTGCTTTGTATAATTTAAAACTTTGGTTAAATCATCTTCAGAAGCAAGTGCCTTTTGTTGATTGTTTTGGATTGTTTTCACGCCATCATAAACAGTAAAGTTATAAGGACCTAAGTATTTAACAAGATATTTATGGTCAAATGTTCTAGTTAATAATTCAGGTCTATCTGTTTCTGCAAATGCTAAGTTTAAAAAGAATAATGCCACTGAAGCTGCCATTACAACTGGAACAAATTTCTTACTAAATGCTCTTGTATCCAACCAATTACGTTTAAAAATTAAAATAATAAGGTAAATAATCGTATCAATGAAATAAACGAAGTCGTACCATTTAAATGATGCTCCGACAGCGCCACCCATTGATTCAACGTTACCTGCTTGGTTCAATGTGCTAAATGTTAAAAAGTCTGAGAAAAATCGGAAGTACACAACGTTTGCATAAAGTAGAAACGTTAATAGGAATCCCCCAATAAACATGAACCAGAAAGCTTTCTTACCTTTAAAGAATAAGAACACACTCAAAGTTAGTGCAATTAAACTATAAGGATTCATAAGTAATATTAAGTTTTGAACTAATCCCTTAACACCTAAAGAAAAATCAACATAATATGAAAAATACGTCTTCAAGGTAATCGTGAATACCGTTAATAAGAAGAACGCAAAAAGACTAATTTTCTTTTTGGGTAAACTCATGTTTGTTTCCTCCGTTAATAGTAATAAATCATTTTTATACATTTATCACAATGTTTAATAATCAAATAAAAAATTTCAAAGTTGATAATCAGAAATTAATTATAAAACTTAATACGTACTTTGGATTTAATACTTAATTATCAAAATGATATATTGTCGCTTTCCGACAATTCAATATTTACTGGTTATTTTTATTTCCTTTAATGTTCCATTGGCTCAGTGTTTGATAACTATTTATTCATTTTATAAAATTCATTATTAATAATTCAATGTAAGCTAGTTCGTAATAAAGTTTAGTACTAACTCATTCTTTAAAGATGTTAACTTTTTATTAAGAAATTATGATGTTTGTAATCATATTGTAACAATAATACATAGTTCAATTTATAAATATATAGTAATGTGTTACAAATATCAAGTAAAAACACGATATAAAAGTATGTTATTGTCACTAATACAAATAAATCAAATAGTTGTGCGACTCAAAGATTTTATAAAACAATATCTAATTATAATTATTTATCCCAATCATTTCATCATACTTTAGTACTAGCTAATAAAAAACTTTAATTTATCCTCTTCAACTAGCTATTTCATCATTTCAAGTTGCATACGATACTCAATACCATGAAACAGCTGGTTTAACCAGTTACTATACTTAATCAAATTCTTCTCCGCTGTTTCAATATCTATAAATTGGAATTTTAATTTAGACCCTTGAGGTTTTTGAGCTAACTTTGTTAAATGATAACTTGCTATTGTTCCAATTTGAGGATAACTTCCTAATGTATAGTGATCATTTAATAAGACGATAGGTGTACCATCTCTTTTAACTTGTATTGTTCCTTTTTTAACTGATTGATGTGCCGGCATATCATCATAATAGGCTTTGATTTTCTGACCATCTAATAACATTCCTACTCTATTCGTTTTACTAGATACTTTATAATCAGTTAACGTAAAACGTTGAATAGCATCCTTCTTAAAATCCTCGGTACCTTTGTTCTTAACTACATGAAATACGTCTGAAATGTAGTTAAAGGATAGTGCATATCCATCTATTCCCCAATCCGTTGTCCGTGTTTTAGCTAAGTTTTCAAATAATTTAATATGACGTTTAGAATAGTCGCGTTTTAATTCTACTTCATCCCCGTTTTCCAATTTCCTCCCTCTAAAACCACCTATTTTAACATTAAAATCTGTAGACGTAGAATCAAGCCATCTATCTAACTTAAATCCTCCACCAATTGCTAGATATACACGTGAGGTGCGACTTGTTTCTTTAAATTTAAGTACTTCCCCTTTTTCTATAAGATATAATTTATTAGGGTATACTTTTATATTTTGAGTTTCGGCTTTGAAATTACCACCAGTTAAAGCAATCAACGCAGGTTCAGTAAAACGAATCGTTGCCATTTTATGTGTCATTTCAAGCGTAGCTTCATTTTTGTCATTGGCTACAAGTCGGTTTGCAATTTCATGAGCTAAATCATCTAAAGCCCCACCAGGTATTACGCCGTCATGTTCATAACCATCTCGCCCAAAATCTTGAAAACTACTAAATAGCCCACTATTTTCAATTATGATTGACATGTTTAAAATCTCCTAGCTCTATATCGTTTTTCTCTTTCGCTTTGAAAGTTACATTGTCCCCTAATTTAAATAACGTAAAATCTTCTTGATTAGGAAAGAATAATTTAAGTGGTGTATATCCTATGACCAACCAATCGTTATACGTATCAGTAGTTACAATTCCACATTTTTTCCCCTCAAGAATAACTGAACCAGCTGGGATAAATTTTTTGTGTTTACTCGTATGATTAACATGTAACTTTTTATGCATACCCGTTAAATATGGAAATCCAGGAGAATATCCCATCATTGAAACAAAGTAGTTCGCACCGGTATGTAATTGTATAAAGTCCGATAATTTAAGTTTAAGATGCTTCAATAATTCAGGGAGGTCTGGACCAAATTCATCACCATATACGATGGGTACCTCAATAAGTTGTTGTTCACCCTCATGGTGGTTAATTTCCATTTGTATTGAATCAATTAAAGCTTTCATATATAAAAATGGTGATTGAATATTGTGATGTTTAATCATGTCTCTAGCATCATAGCAAATCATCAAATCAGATTCTGTAGGTACAATTTCAGTAATAAATGGATATGCTTTATCAATTAAATATGATCTTAATGCTAATAAATCCTCTGTAAGGTTTTGAGATACATCTTTTTCAATAGATACAACAATAGCTTGGTCGCCTTGACTGTATATTTTCATATTTCCACCTCATACAAATTAGTAATGATAAAACACATTCATTAAATCAATGACATGCGGCATCAACGATTTTATTAAAAGATAAACCAATAGACATGCACATAGGCTAGTTATCGTTGCACAAATTCGTGCGTAAAGCATTTTATTTTGCGATAACAATTTTTGAACAATATATTTATTTAAAATTGCGAGCACAACTAAGATAACTAACCATAAGATTGTCATAGGCTACCTCTTCTTTTAAATATTCAAATTTCTTTCATATTAATTTTATAGATAAATTTTGACATCGGCAACCTCTCGTAGACTATTGATTAAATAGACATTAATTTGTTTTCTTTGTAATTTCTTTCTAAAATCATCTATATCTATATTCTTCGTTTTTAATTTACCTTGATCAATAAGTGATTGACGCATACAACCTCGTAGAAAGTCATCGTTATAACATGGTGTGTACCATTCATTTCCTTCCTCGATCATAATGTTGCCAATGTCAAATTCCAAAATTTTTCCATTTTCATCATATAAAAGTATTAAATCTGTTTCATGACTATGTTCTAGATAATGACGTTCAGAAGTTTTATTAACGATAATCGATTCTTTTACTAGATGAGATCTTTGAACCATTTTTGCTGTAAAAAATGTCTTATCTGCTAAAGGTGCGAGTACATAATTTAATTGCCCATTTTGTTCTAAAGTTAACTTCAAACGATATTTGCCATTTGGATATGTCGTCTTTATCATTTGAGTTAACTCATACCATTGCTGTTGATCAAAATTAAATTTTAACTCTTTGCTTGATTCTGTAATTCTTTTTAAATGATAAACTTCTCTATATATACAACCATCTTCAAGTTTCATTGTTTCAAATAATTGCATCTTACAAATTCTCCAAGATTTTAGTTTTGTCGTGAAATCCTTGAACTTCATTTTCAGGGATAGAATCAATAGTAATACCAGCGCCAACGCCATAGATTGCACTTTGATTTCTATATTCAATCGTACGTATTGGAATATTAAAAATCATACGTCCTTCTGGTAGTAACATACCTATCGTTCCACAATATATTGAGCGAGGGGATGATTCTAATTGTTCAATATATTTCATGGTACTTAATTTAGGTGCGCCTGTAATTGATCCACAAGGAAATAAAGCAGTTAAAATATTTATGAGCTTCATTTCTGACTCCAGCTGTCCAGTAACCATGCTCGTCATTTGAAATACTGTGTTATAACGCTCAATCATAAATGGTTTGTATACATTAACTGTGCCACTTTGTGAAATTCGAGAAATATCATTTCTTAACAAATCTACTATCATGACATTTTCGGCTCTATCTTTATCAGAATGTATTAATTTATTATATAATGTTTCGTCTTCCTCTATAGTTCGACCTCTGGGCATAGTTCCTTTCATAGGTTTACTAACAATGATGTTGCTCTTACCTTTAAATTTTCCTTTTTGAAAGAACAACTCTGGAGAAATAGACGCTACTTTTATATCTGGTGTATCGATTAGAGCTGTATAACTACCATTTTGTTGATTATTCAGTTTGTCATATAGTGCTTTAATAGGTAACTGAATATCTGAAATTAATCGCGTAGTGTAGTTAACTTGATATGTATGGCCATCTACTATGGCTTTTTGAATGTGCTTTATTTTGTCAATCATTGCTTCATCACTTTCTATGAATTTAAAATGATGCGATAAAGCATTATTTGTATGAGCACCATCATGACGACGATTTCTCTCTACATCTCGACCACACTTGAAAGAATATGCAGCTGCTAAAATCTTTGCTTCCCCTGTTGTATTTACACACATATGCTTATTAAAATAGGGAGCCGCTTCATACGCTATATATACTGCGACATAGTAACCTTTTTGCTGTTCATTTTCAGCAAAATGAATAACATTCCCCACTTCCTCAACACTGTATGCAATCTTAGAATCTAGATATTCTTCCATCAGAATATGATAATCCGTACAACTTTCTTCATCTTCAAAATATCGGTAATTGAATTCAACATGCATATTCAACGCCTGCCTCATTTAAAAATAATTTAAGTTGGTCATGACCATATTCACTTAAAATAGATTCTGGGTGGTATTGCACACCGTAAATGGATAAATATTGATGTTGAACTGCCATAATAACATTCTCGTCATTAGTCGCAGTGACCTTTAAAGTGTTTGGTATGTATTCTGAATCTACCATTAATGAGTGATATCTCATCACGTTAAACTCTTGAGGAAGTCCTTTGAAAATACCTTCATTGGTATGGCGTAGAGTAGTGGTATGACCATGTATAGGTTTAGGGCTATGAATAATACGACCACCATAATATTCAACAATGAGTTGGAAGCCTAAACAAACGCCAAGAATTGGAATAAGTTGGTCATAATGAGAAATAATGGTTGAAAGTACCGGATAATCACTTGGTTTACCGGGCCCAGGTGAAATAATAATAGCTTTAGGACTCAACTTTTTAAGCTTTGTAATTGATACTTCATCAACTGATATAACTTTAACCTCATCAGTCGTTTGAACTTTAAGATAATCTATTAAATTATAAGTAAAAGAATCATGGTTATCTATCATTACAATCATAAGTTTGCTCCGAAAAATTAAATTTTATTATTTTATTATATTTGTCACTCTATTATCACAGAACGTGACTTGATTTTATACAGTATATCGTTTATTCTATTTTGCGTACAAAATTAATAAAAAAGAGGTTCCTAGCCGAAACCCTCTATAAAAAACTAGACGAGTATTCAACTCCAATGAATGTGAGTATACATATACTTTTGGTTATTTGATTAAAACTATATGTGTTCTTACATCCTCGTGTCTATCTTTTTTATAGAGATAGACTTTTTTTATGTCAAATTTTAATGATGAGGAGTAATTGCTATGACTAAAAGTACCTTAGACAAAGCTATCGTAGTATTTAGTGGTGGTCAAGACAGTACGACTTGTTTATTTTATGCAAAAAAACATTTTAAAGAAGTAGAACTTGTCACATTTAACTATGGTCAAAGACACGATACTGAAATTGAAGTCGCTAAAAAAATTGCAAATGAACAAAATTTAAAACATCATATCTTAGATATGTCTCTTTTATCTCAACT
This sequence comes from Staphylococcus sp. HMSC067F07, assembly GCF_001837405.1. Classification (NCBI taxonomy): domain Bacteria; kingdom Bacillati; phylum Bacillota; class Bacilli; order Caryophanales; family Staphylococcaceae; genus Staphylococcus; species Staphylococcus sp. HMSC067F07. Next base: position 671,820 of record NZ_KV832237.1, read on the forward strand.
CACACCTAATGCATTAACACAACATGATTTAGAGATTGAAGAAAATGATGATGGTATACCTAATACATTTGTTCCTGCACGTAATTTATTGTTTTTATCATTTGCCGGAGCCTTAGCTTACCAACTTAATGCTAAACACATCATCACTGGCGTATGCGAAACTGACTTTTCAGGATACCCAGATTGCAGAGACAGTTTCATTAAATCAATGAATGTGACATTGAGCCTTTCAATGGATAAAGATTTTGTCATTCATACTCCATTAATGTGGCTAGATAAAGCTCAAACATGGGAATTAAGTGATGAATTAGGTGTATTAGATTATGTACGCCATAATACACTAACGTGTTATAACGGTGTTATCGGAGATGGATGTGGAGAGTGTCCTGCTTGCAAGTTAAGAGCACGTGGTTTACATCATTATTTAGAAAGTAAAGGAGTCGAGTAATATGTTACAACAAATCTATCCAAGTGTAGAGCACCCCTACCAATTCGAATTAAATAAAGACTTTAATTTTTCTGCTGCACATTATATCCCCTGTGAAGATGCTGGTAAATGTATGAGGACACATGGTCATACGTATTTCGTAAACATAACTATAGCTGGGGATGAATTAGATCATAATGGTTTCCTTGTAAACTTTGCCGATTTGAAAAAGTTAATCCACAATCAATTCGATCATCATTTATTAAATGATTTAGAACCATTTAAAGGCAAAAATCCATCTACAGAAATTGTCGCACAAACAATTTATACTATGGTAAAAGACTACTTGAGTAAACGTGATAATCAGCCTAAATGTGTTCAAGTATTCTTACGTGAAACACCAACAAGCTATGTAGTTTATAGACCAAAGGATGCTCAGTAATTTATGGCTAAGATTCCTGTTTTAGAAGTATTTGGACCTACGATTCAAGGCGAAGGTCGTGTAATTGGCCGTAAAACGATGTTTGTGCGTACAGCTGGTTGTGATTATCGTTGTAGTTGGTGCGACTCAGCATTTACCTGGGATGATAGTGCTAAGGAAGATATCCGTCTACTTACGGCTGAAGAAATCTATGAAGAATTACTCGAAGTAGGTGGCAACCATTTTAATCATGTCACTATCTCAGGAGGTAATCCAGCCCTAATTAAAGGAATTCAAGATTTAGTAGATTTGTTTGAAGAGAAAAATATTTATACAGCATTAGAAACACAAGGAAGTAAATTCCAACCCTGGATGACTCAAATTAATGATTTAACCATTAGTCCTAAACCACCTAGTTCAATGATGAAACCAAATTTAAATACATTAGATTCAGTTATTGATCAATGTGTACATGACACACTTAATTTAAAAGTTGTTATATTTAATGAAGAAGATTATGAATTTGCAACAATGATTCACCATCGTTACCCTTCAATTCCATTTTACCTTCAAGTGGGTAATCCCTATTTAGAAGATGAAGTCGAAAACCATACTGATAAATTATTAGAAAGATATGAAGAACTAGTAGACAGAGTGATGGAAAGTGATGAGATGAACCATGTTTATGTACTTCCACAATTACATACATTATTGTGGAGTAATAAAAAAGGAGTTTAAAATAATTAATAAGTTAAAGTTTCTTGAGTGTTATGTAATGATTAAGTTTATGTTAATTGATATAATGTTGAGATGAAGAATTATGGATAGGAGTTCAACATGATTATATTTATATTAATTAATATTGCCGTTGTCATACTCGTTACCGGTTTAGACTTATATCGGCATCAATACAAACAACTTAAGTTTAGCTCCATATTATTATCAATATCAATCAACTGTGTGATTGATATATTTGTGATTGATAAGTTTAATTTCATAACTTTATTCACTACAATTTTATTTTTAGTATGGACATTTTTACAGATATATTTAAATCACAAATTATATCCATTTTTGATAAAAGAACAAAAATTTATCGCTACTATATTTGCCATAGTCATCAGTTTAGCTCAATTTATCACTGATATTTCTAGTGAACAATCTGTATACATGTCTTTACCTTATTTAGCCCCAGCGATATTTATTATTGGCGCTGTATTACTATTTGTAGGAACCTTTAAGTTATCTGAAATCGAACACCTGTCTTTATTGCGAAAAGTTAAAAGACCTATCACCACTGGTACAATTATTATAATTTTATCATTGACTTTAATGATGATTTTGACACCATTTTGGTATGTATTTGTGATTATTTACTTCCTATTCATAGCATATATTTTGTGGCAAGGTATCTTTTTTGTGAAAGGAAACTTATAATACTTATACTTTGTTAATCGTAATAAGAACTCTTAATTTCCTCACCTATTTCCAACATCTATATTTGGACTGAGATAATCATTGTTATCTCAGTCTTTTTTTACCTTCTAATCCTCCACTTTTCATTTTAATCTTTAAAATCACATTAATACTTAAATCTATAAATAAAAATTATTTTGATTTAATTCTTTTTTAAATGTAGTTAATAAAAAGTTAATGGTTTATATTTGTTACTCCGATTAAACTTATCTTAAATACAAATAGAAAAGAGGAATACATCATGAATACCAAATATTTATTAGCAGTAAGCGCAATTGTGACATCCCTTACTTTAGGAGCTTGTGGAAATTCTAATTCAAATAATGAACATGCTCACGACAAAGATAAACAACAAGAAGAAAGCAAAGTTAAAACTGATAAATCAAAAAAATTATCTGGTACATTTAAATCTAAAAATGGCGAAAAGGTCGAAGGTACAGCAAAAATTGAAAATGGCAAATTGATGCTTAAAGACTATAAGTCATCTAAAGGACCAGACCTATATGTATACTTAACGAAAGATGGCAATATTAAATCAGGAAAGAAAATTTCAACAGTGGATTACAACAAATCTCAACAAACATTTAATTTAAAAAACATTGATTTAAATAAATACAACGAAGTAACAATTTATTGTGAAAAGGCTCATGTCATTTTCGGTGGCGCAAAATTAAAATAACTTAATCACATATTCATATGTTTGTATTGAGAGAAAGAGAGAGGAAAAACTATGAACAAGTTAAGTTTATTAATAATTTTTATCATTCGCGTAGGTTCTGGAATTGTCATTTTCCGGCAAGGTTTGGAGAAGTTTACAGGCGATTTCACACTTAATGGTCTAGTACCTGTCATTCGCGATAATACAGATTCTCCGCAATGGTATAAATGGTTTTTCGAAAATATTGTCTCCCATTCCACAGGTTTATTTAACTTCATTATCCCGTTAGGAGAAATGGCAATCGGTCTAGGTTTAATCTTAGGCGTTTTGGCTTATACTGCAAGTTTCTTTGGTGCCTTTGTTATGATAAATTATATCTTAGCAGATATGATTTTTACGTACCCTTTACAATTAGCATTCTTTATAATCTTATTAATGAGTCACTCACTAATTAATAAGATTTCACTTAAAGAAGTTATCACTCAATTAAGAGTACGTAACAACCGAGGTGAAGACAAGCATGACCCACTTACTAATCGTATATGATGAGCAAGATATTGTAGATATTTGTCAGACTTATTTTGAATATGAAGGTTATCAAGTAACAACGACAACAAATGGTAGAGAAGCCATCAAATTGCTGTCATCAGAAATCGATGTCATGATTTTAGATATTATGATGCCTGAAGTTTCAGGTTACGATATTGTAAAAGAAATGAAAGCACAGCAACTTGATATTCCTTTTATTTACTTAACAGCTAAGACACAAGAACACGACACAATTTACGCTTTAACATTAGGCGCTGATGATTATGTTAAGAAACCATTCAGCCCTAGAGAACTAGTATTACGGACAAATAATTTACTTGCACGTATTAGTAAATATCAATCTAATCATCAGACCGAGCAACTTGAATTTAACGGTCTCATTTTGAAAAATCAAAGTAAAACATTAACCATAAATAGCGAAGAAATTCCTATGCGTATTAAAGAGTTTGAATTATTATGGTACCTTGCCTCTCGTGAAAATGAAGTCATTTCCAAGTCAGAACTTTTAGAAAATGTTTGGGGATATGATTACTACGAGGATGCAAATACTGTTAATGTTCATATCCATCGCATACGAGAAAAATTAGAGAAACATCATTTCATCTCATATACAATAACAACGGTATGGGGGTTAGGATATAAATTTGAAAGGAGCCGATAAGCATGTTCTCTATTCGTAGCCAAATCGCTATCGGCGTTATTTCCAGTGTACTCTTAACAACCATTATACTGGTCATTGCGTATAAACTTATGTGGTTCAATGGTCACATGACCTTAAGCTTAAGCATTACGACAATGATTACAAGTTGTTTAACACTATTAATATGCAGTATCTTTATTAATCCTTTAATCCAGAAAATTAAACAATTCAACATTAAGACGAAACAGTTCGTCAACGGTGAGCATTTAATAGATGATGATACTTTCCAATCACCCAGAGAAATTAGAGAATTAAATGACTCATTCAATAAAATGGCAGATGAAATCACTAAACAAATGGACATGATTAAAAATGAACAACAGGAAAAAACTGAAATTATTCAAAATCTTGCCCATGATTTAAAGACACCACTTGCAGGAATTATTTCATATACTGAAGGTTTACGTGATGGAGTCATCCAAGAACATCAAGAAGTACATGCAGCCTATGAGACGTTAATTAAACAGGCCAACCGTCTATCCACCTTATTTGATGATATGACACATGTGATATCACTTAACACAGGTCGTTCCTATCCATTAGAATTAATTCAATTGGATCAGTTACTTGTAAATATATTACAAACCTACGAACAACGTATTAAACTTGAACATCGATCATTGGAAGTTAATTTCTGTAGTCGTATTGACGCTTTTTATCAATATCGTCCTCCTTTAGAGCGTATTTTGACTAATTTATTAGATAACGCATTAAAATTTTCTAATTATGGAAGTCGAATTGATATTATTATTTCTGAAAATGCTAATAAAGATAGCATTAATATAGCTATTAAAGATGAAGGCATTGGTATTATGCATGAACTTCAATCTCGCATCTTTGAAAGAACATTTAGAGTAGAAGATTCAAGAAATACGAAAACAGGTGGTTCGGGACTAGGATTATACATTGCCAGTGAACTTGCACAACAAATCGATGCCTCAATATCAGTAGAAAGTGAACTTAATGTGGGAACAACTATGATGCTTACATTAAAAAAGTTTAACTTTTCGTAAAAATTACAAAAGAGAGTATCAAAACTAATTTTGTTTTGATACTCTCTTTCCTTTAATAAACATGTTCTTTATAACGATCTTGTTGCTGACTAGCTTGGGTTTTAGACTTAACTTGCGCACTTTCCCTACGATAAGTACTCAATTTATAATAGTCATCTCTATTTTTATATTGTGGTGTTTCAACTTTATTATGTGTTTGTTTCTGACTAGATTCATTATCAATAGGTTTAAGATTAGTCGCTTGTACAATATATTTCGGTCTATGTTTAACTTCATAGTATATACGACCGATATATTCACCTATCACGCCAATAGATATAAGTTGTATCCCCCCTAATAGGAGGATCGCAGCAATAGTTGTGAAATAACCAGGTATGTTAATACCTGAAATTAAAATATTAATAAATAAATAGACGATATATAAAATACTAATTGAGAAAGTAAACATTCCTAAATAAATCATCATACGCAATGGCTTATTATTAAATGAAATCAAACCATCAATACCATAATTTAATAGTTTTCTGAATGTCCACTTCGATTCGCCTGCTTCACGTGTCACATTTTCATAAGTGAATATCTTAGTATTATAACCTATCCACTCAAATAATCCTTTCGAAAAACGATTATACTCATCAAGTGATGTTAAGGCTTGCACCGCACGTTGGCTTAGTAATCTAAAGTCACCCACACCATCCTCAAATTGAATATCCTCTACAAAAGTATTGATCATTTTATAATAAAAACGAGACATAGATTTGCGAGCGAAGTTTTCACCTTTACGGTCTCTTTTAGCAATAACTTGATCATATCCCTCTAAATATCCTTCAACCATTTGAGGTATATATTCAGGAGGATGTTGTAAATCGCCATCAATCATCACTACAGCATCATGATCAGTGCTATTTTGATAACCAGCAATCATTGCAGCTTCTTTTCCGAAATTTCTACTAAATGATAGAAACTTAACATGGCTATCGTAAGCAGCAAGATTTTGTAAATGGTCAATCGTAGTGTCCTTGCTACCATCATCAATAAATAATAAATCGTATTCATAGTTTTTAACTGAACTATCCTTCGACATAATTTCAGTCAATTTGTCATAAGTTTTTAATACGACTTCGCCTTCGTTATAACAAGGAACGATGACTCTGACTTTCATCTGATTACATCCTTTTCTATAAATTGATTTAATAATATTTTATCAATTTCTTAATAGTATATTCTAGCCAAAACTATTTATTTACATAATCTTAACTTTAGCTCAATACTTATTTCTACCCTTTATTATAAATTAATAAATATATTTTCTTCAAAAATAATGTAAAAAATAGAACTTTTTAAAGTTTACGCAGTCAATCATCACTATGCTTGATACTATTTCAAATCTCCTATACTCACCTCATCGGGGTCTTTACCTTGACGTGCACCTTTATTTAAACTATCAATTTCCGCAACATCTGTGAGTTCTAAGTTAAAATCCAATATATCAAAGTTTTCTTCAATTCGTTCTGGTGTCTTAGATTTAGGTATAATCATTCGATTATGTGCTAAATGCCAGCGTAAAACAATTTGAGCAGGCGTTTTATCATAACGTTTCGCTATATCTACTATTGTCGGATCATCTAATAAACCTCTATTTCTCATTAGAGGCATCCATGCAGTTACCTTAATGTCATGGTCATCACAAAATGCTTGAACGTCTTCCTGGTTGAAATAAGGATGTAATTCTATTTGGTTAACTTGAGGAACTACTTCCGTTTCCTTCATTAACTTTTCCAAATGAAGCTTTTTAAAGTTGCAAACTCCAATAGCTTTAATTTTACCTTCTTCATATAGTTTTTCTAAGGCTTTATAAGATTCTATGTACAAACCATCTTTTTCGCATGGCCAGTGAATTAGAAATAGATCAATATAGTCTAAACCTAAGTTTTCTAAGGACTGATTAAAATATTCAATCGTATTGTCATATCCTTGATAATCATTCCATAATTTAGATGTAATAAATAAATCTTCTCTATCTACTCCTGAATTCTGTAAAGCTTTACCTAATGCTACTTCATTTCCATAAAAATATGCAGTATCAAAAGCACGATAACCTGTTTCTATAGCAGTATTCACTACATTTTCCATATCTTCATCAGTAATTTTATAAACACCTAAACCAATTGAAGGCATTGGATATCCATTATTTAAAACTTGTGTATCATTTACCATTTATATTTCTCTCCTTTTTATCCAAACTTTTCATAGGTTTGGAACAAAAATATAATTTATTAAAATTAATTTTGTAGTTCTCTTCCATCATGAATGATTTGAAATATTTCTTTTAAATTGTGTCATTAAGCATAACTTATCGCCTATATGAGATACAAATAAAGACGCTTAAACATTAAGTTTAAGCGTCTTAAAAGCATTATGAATCAGAATTTTCACTTTCATCTTCTTCATCTACAGATGGTCGATGATTATTAAATTCATATTTTAAATTGATCCAAATAATTTGATGATTGTCGATTTCAGTAATAACCCAACGATCATACTCAGTATCAACATAATCATCTTTTTGTAAATTCGTATTGCGTGATTGAAGCCAACCACCAATTGTATCTATGTCTTCAGAATCTTCAAATTCGATACCATATTGTTCATTAAGATCATCTAATAGTACACGACCATTAATCTGATATGTTGAATCGTCCAATTTAACGATGTCATTCACTTCATCATCATCAAACTCATCACGAATTTCACCAACGATTTCTTCTAGAATATCTTCCATAGTCAAGATACCAGCTGTGCCACCATATTCGTCAATGATTAAACTAATATGCACATGTTCTCTTTGCATTCTTATAAGCGCATCACTTATGCGAGTAGTTTCTGAAATCATTGGCAACTCATGAATGTAGTTTGCAATTTTAATCGGTTTACCTGAAGCATATTCTGTTAAAAATTCTTTAACGTTTATAAATCCTTTTACATGGTCTTTATCCCCATCTTCAGTGATAGGATAACGGGTAAATTGATGTTCTTTTATCGTTTCAAGTAACTCATCCACGTTAAATGGTTCATTGAGTGTAACCATTTGCGTACGTGGTACCATGATATCTTTTGCATGGCGTTCGTCAAATGAAAAGATATTCTGCATATATGCAAGCTCTGTTTGATTGATTTCTCCGCCGTTATAACTGTTATTTATAATAATTTTAATTTCTTCCTCTGACATCGCATCCGATTGAGCGTCTGGATCGAAACCAAACATTCTTACAATCACACGTGCCGAACCATTCATTAACCAAATTAATGGTTTCATGATATTACCGAAGTAATAAAGCGGTCTTGAATAAAGTAATGCGAGTTGTTCAGTATGTTGAATCGCAAATGATTTAGGTGCTAATTCACCTAATACCACGTGTAAATAAGTCACAGCAATAAATGATATAACAAATGAAATTGTCGTAGTTAATGCATCAGGTAAATGCAATAAGTCGAATAGAGGATGTAATAACTTTTCAAAAGTGGGTTCCCCTAACCAACCTAAACCTAATGATGTAACTGTGATACCTAACTGACATGCAGATAGGTAATAATCTAAGTTAGCTATCATTTTTTTGACTATTTTTGCGCTTCTATTTCCTTCTTCAACTAATTGTTCAATTCGCGTCGATCTCACTTTAACAAGTGCGAATTCAGATCCAACGAATACCGTAGTTAATGCAATCAAAAGAAAAAATGTGATTAAACTAATTATGGTCGAAGTTTCCAATTAATTCCCTATTTCTAGGGATTCACCTCCATATTATATGTGTCACGCATAGGTAACACGTTTTTAAAATCATCGTTATTAAATAAGTGACGACTACATGTTAAGACCTTCCCATCGTGACACCCCCCGAAAAAAATGTAATTTCTTCTATTTTATCATACATCGTTTCTAGAATGTTAAATATAAACTCAATGCTATATTATAATCAAAACAATTGTCCTAATCAATGTTACACATTACTTTCCAAAATGATGTGGCACACCGTTTTTAATTGTTGTTTTTACATTGCACTCATCGTCTAATATAACAATATCTGCATCTTTACCCATCTCAATGCTTCCTTTAACATCGTCTATGCCTAAAGCAATAGCTTGATTTAAACTAGTTACGCGCCATAAACGTTCTAAACTGTCTCCTGTAAAATTAATCAAATTTCGTAGGCCGTCATTCATTCTTAAGATACTGCCAGCAAGCGCGCCACTTTCTAAACGTGCTTCTTTATCTTTTACAATAACGTTTTGACCTCCTAAATCATATTCACCCTCCGGCATACCTTTTGCTCGCATCGCATCAGTAATTAGATAGCAATTCTTATTACCTTTAAGTTGGTAAGCAAGAGCGATAGAAGCAGGATGTGAATGTACACCATCAACAATCATTTCAGTTTTCAAATTTTTATTTAACCACGCAGCACCAAAAACACCTGGATCACGATGAGCAAATCCAGTAGCAGCATTATATAAGTGGGTCACGTGTTTAGCGCCACTCATAACAGCTTCATTAGCCTCATCGAACGTCGCTACAGTATGACCAATAGAAAATATAATATTATCCTTTAAGGCCTTTAACGTTTCTTGTGCTCCTTCAACCTCTGGGGCAAATGTAATGATTTTAATTAAACCATCTGCCACTTTTTGGAAAGCGTAAATTTGATCGGCGGAAGGACGCTGAACATATTTAGGATGTTGCGCTCCTACTTTATGTTCTGAAATAAATGGTCCTTCTAAATGAACTCCAGCTATTTCTGCTGCGTTAGCAATGTCTTGATGTGCTTTATAAGTCACAATATTTTTCAAAGCTCGGTTAATATTCTCTGTAGATTGAGTCATTGTTGTCGCTAAGAAGGAAGTGGTACCTTCAGATAGTAGTGATTCTGCTAAATGTTTAAGTCCGTCATATGAGGCATCCATTGCATCTTCGCCATATCCACCATGTATATGTATATCTATAAATCCTGGTAAAATATGTTGTCCCTTAGCATCGATATATTGAATTGATTCATTAGTATCTGTTTCTTCCTCTTGAAAATGCCCGGACCCGACGCTTAAGATTTTGCCTTCTTTAATGTGAACGAAACCTTTGTCAATCGTTTGTTCCTCTGTGTATATTTTCCCATTCGTTATTACATATTCTGACATTCTTTAAACCTTCTTTTCTTTATATTGTCATATTGTTCTTCAGCTATTTTATTATATCTTTATTAGCGCCTCTTATCATTCATTTCTATTTATACCTGATACCTATCTCATATTAAATGCATTTTCTCTACTTAGAAAAATGCATTAAAAAAGCCCTTGCCAAACAACAATGTTCTAGCAAGAGCTCTTCATAATTTATATTATTCATCCATAGCTTTAGATGCTTGGATTTCATTTTTAGTAACTTTTGGTTTTAAGAAACCGTATAATAGTGCTGAAACTAACGTACCTACAACTAATGCAAGTATAGTTTGTAAGACATGACTGAAGTCAGTTGCAAGAATTACGATAATACCACCATGTGGTGCGTTAATTCGAGAGCCTAGACCTAGTGCAATTGCACCTGCAACTCCTGAACCGACCATCATTGATGGAATCACACGTAACGGATCAGCTGCAGCAAACGGAATTGCACCTTCAGTTATAAATGATAATCCCATTACATAGTTCGGAACGATTGAACCTCTTTGTTCTTTCGTAAATTTCTTTCTAAAGACTAACATTGTTGTAGCAATAGCTAGTGGCGGAATCATACCACCAATCATAGCTGCTGTAATTGGCGCAGCATTTCCTTCAGTTAATGCTGCAGTAGCGAATACGTATGCAGCTTTATTGAATGGTCCACCCATATCAATTGCCATCATCGCACCTACAACTAGTCCTAATAACATGATGTTTGAACCTGATAAACTATTTAAACCATTTAATAATAAATGATTAAGCCATGAAGCTGGAGGATTAAAGACATAAACCATTAAAAGACCAGTAATTGTTACTGAAAGCACTGGATAGATTAAAGTTGGTTTTAACCCTTCTACTGCTTGCGGTAATTTACGTGTAATATATTTTATTCCTTGAGTTAAGTAACCCGCTAAGAAACCTGCAATAATACCACCGATAAATCCTGAACCACCTGAAATTGCTAGCATACCACCAACTAAACCGGCAGCAAAACCTGGTTTATCTGAAATACTACGAGAGATGAAACCTGCTAAAACTGGAATAATTAATGCGAAGGCACTATTTTTACCAATGTTCCATAATTGTTCTGCAAACGCATTGTGCTCAGAACTTTTAGGATTAAATGAATTTGGCCCGAATAAGAATACTATCGCCATTAAAATACCACCAGCAATTACAAGTGGTAACATATTAGAAACACCATTCATTAAGTGTTTATAGAATGCTTTACCAGGGCTAAGTTTCTCTTCGTTTTTATCGTCATTCTCTTTTGCACTATCGCCACGAGCAACAAATGGTTTGCGACTAGTGTCTAATGCAGTGTTAATTAATTCCTCAGGACGTTTTATTCCATCTGCCACTGGCACTTCAACAACATTCTTACCATTAAAGCGATCAGTCTCTACATGAACATCTGCCGCAACTATAATACCAGTTGCACGTTCAATATCTTGTTCAGTTAAATGGTTTTTCACACCACTTGAACCATTAGTTTCTACTTTAATTTTAACATTCATTTTTTCAGCTTGTTTTTTCAAAGCATCTCTAGCCATATACGTATGTGCAATACCCGTTGGACAAGCAGTTACAGCTAGAACATATGGCTCATTACTATCATTAGCATGCTCACTTGCTGAGGTACTTGCCACAGCACCTGAAGCATTTGCTTCATTTTCTTGCGCTTCTGCTTCTTCCTCTTTAGTAGCTTCATCATCAGCTTCATCTATAATTTGTAATACCTTTTCAGGAGATTCAGCATTAATTAACTTCTCACGTACATTTTCATCCATTAAAATGCCTGAAAGTTTAGCAAGTGCATCTAAATGAGTTTGTGCGCCACCTTCTGGAGCAGCAATCATAAAGAATAAATGTGCAGGTTGCATATCTAAACTTTGATAATCTACACCTTCTTTAGATTTACCAAATGCGATTGCAGGAGATTTTACAGCTGCAACTTTTGCGTGAGGAATCGCAATACCTTCACCAATTCCCGTTGTACTTTGTGATTCACGGTTATGAATAGCCTCTTTAAATGAAGCAACATCACTAAGTTTTCCTGCTTTATCTAATTGATTGACTAATTCATCTATAACCCCATTTTTATCTGATGCAGATAAATCCATTGCAATTGTATCTTTAGTTAATAATTCTGTGATTCTCATTAAATTCACTCCCCATCAAGTACAGAAACCGTAACTTGAGATTTAATTTTTTCTATAGCATCCCTAGTTGCTAAATCTTCTTCAAACGCAGTTGCTGTTCCTGAAGCCACTGCTTGTTTAAAAGCATCTTGGATAGACAATCCTGATTCTAAGCCTGCTACCATTCCAGCAACAGTACTATCTCCAGAGCCTACAGTATTAATGACTTTACCTTGTGGATTCTCAGCTTTAATACTTTGGTGTTCGTCCACATAAATCGCACCGTCGCCACCTAGAGAAATGATCACGGATTGTGCACCTTTTTTAAGAATTTCTTTACCGTATTTAACAACATCATGATCACTTGATACAGTCGTATTAAACATTACTTCAAGCTCATCTTTATTTGGTTTAATAAATAGTGGTCGGTACGGTAATACAGTATCAACTAAATCTTTTTCAGCATCTACTACAAGCTTAGCGCCTGTGTTTTTAGTTATCTCAGCAATTTGAGCATAAGCATCACTTGGAATACTATTAGGAACACTACCAGCTACAATAACTGTATCTTCACTAGTTGTATTTTTGATTTGAGTTATCAGAGCTTGAAATTGCTCTTGTGTCACCTTAGGACCTGGAGCATTTATTTCAGTCTCTTGACCAGATTTGAGTTTTACATTAATACGAGTATCCTCATCTACTTCAATAAAATCTGTATGAATTTTACTTTCTTCTAAAGTTTTTGATATAAATTTTCCTGGAAAACCACCAGCAAAACCAAGTGCAGTTGAATCAACATCTAGAGTTTTTAGTACTCTTGAAACATTTATCCCTTTACCACCTGCAAATTTATACGTTTCTTTTGCTCTATTTAATCCTTTTAATTCGAAACCATCTGTAAACATGATGTAATCAATTGAGGGATTAAATGTAACTGTATATATCATGATTGTCCTCCTAAAAAATGATATTGATTGGTGTACGCTTCAGTGACTTTATTTTTTAGCGCCTTCTGTGAAGTAATGATTTTAGTTCCATCTAGTAATGGTACTCTTGCAAAATAAACTTGGTTAAATTTCGTTTGATCGACAAGTACATATTTCTCACTAGATAATTTCATTGCCGTCTCTTTAATTAAAGCTTCTTGTTCATCTGGTGTTGTAAAACCATACTTCGAATCCATACCGTTCATTCCGATGAATGCACGATCAAAGCAATATCTTCTTAACGTTTCCAATGCATTTGCACCTACAGTTGCCATTGTTGTTTCTTTCACTTGTCCACCAATCATTAAAGTGTTTATCCCATTCTTTAATAACTGTTCCACATGTGTCATCCCATTCGTGACAACAATGATATCTCTCGCATCGATATATTGAATCATTTCCAAAGTAGATGAACCTGCATCTAAGAAAATGCATTCGTTGTCTTGGATTTCTTGAGCGGCACGTTTACCAATTTCTTGCTTTTCTCGTAGGTTCTGTGTCAATTTCTCAGTCAATCCAGGTTCTACTACACGATTTTGATTAAGGGTTGCCCCGCCATGAACACGTTGCAATTTACCTATCTTTTGTAGTTTGGATAGATCTCTTCTGATCGTTGAAGCACTACACCCTGTTCTATCTATTAATTCTTGGAGTGTTAAGAAGTCTTTTTTAGCTAATTCTTGCAATATCAAATCGTGACGTTTTTCTGAAATCACTTTTATCACCCCATCTCAATTATCATTATAATGAGTGCGCTTACATTTTTCAATCATAAATTATCATAAACAATCAAAAACATTCATTTTGTGACAAAATAAAAAACATCTAAATTAATAGATGTTTTATAAATAATCAATATGAACGCGTAAATACGGGAGTTTAGTATCAATAATCTATTCTTTCAAAACCAATCATAATATTACACATATCCCCTCTTATTTATGTGTAATATGTGCCACTTGCGCTTGAGTTATCTCTATAAGATCGTCTACTTGGATGATGATTTGCATACCACGTTGACCACCACTAACATATAGTTTGTCTAAATTTTTGGCAGAAACATCAATAGTAGTTGGAAATAAATGTTTCATACCTATAGGTGAGCAACCACCTCTTACATAGCCAGTAACTTGTTTTAGTTGCTCTAATGGCATTAAGTGAAGTTTTTTCTCGTTTACTACATGAGCCGCTTCCTTCATATCTAATGACGCATTGACTGGAATTACAAAGACGTAGTGGTCATGATTCGCGTTTTCAAGCACAAGTGTTTTATAGACTTCTTCAACATTTGCACCAACCAATTTAGCAATTTGTTCACCATGTTGATGTTTATCCGAGACTTCGTACGTATTCATCTCATAATTAATTTTTGCGCGATCAAGCATACGCATCGCATTTGTTTTTTTAGTTTTAGCCATCTTTCCACCCTCAATATTGTAGCTTTGATTCAATATATTTTAACATGTCCAACAACAATTCGTATTCTTTAAACGAATTGCTATATTTTCTGCATATATAAAAATTCACTCTTTCTAGAATTATTGAAAGAGTGAATTATTATCTCGAATGAGATTGTTCATTATTTACATGGCCATCTTCATCTACTGAAATATTTGTGTGTTGTTTACCATTAGCATCTGAGAATGAATATTTAGCTTTAGGTGATTCACTCTGCATATGGTCAATTTTATAATTAGTTTTCAAATGATGATCTGCGTAGTTTAAAGCTATCACGTTGCATTCTTGTGGTGTGAATTTATAAGATGTTTGATTGTTTGTAGTTTTATTATTGAATTTATTATACGTTATCTCATTATCTTTATCGTTCTTATCTTTTTCAGATGCTTTAGCCGTATAGTTTGAATGTAAATTAAATGTATCTTCGATATAAGAGACTTTATTTACTTTTGAAAATGTACATATCGTTTGATGTACTTTTGCTAAAGCATTTTGGTTTGTAGCTAGGAAAATTAATCCTACTAAACAAATTGATAGTATTACGGCTACAACACTCAATAATATATTTTTCAAATTCATCCCCTTACCCACATTTCTCTTAAGATTTTCATCTATCTTAACATATTAATTTTTGAAAAAAGATATGTAGGTTACAGTTTAAATAGATTGTAATGTTTGTAACATTTATATTAATGAAGTTGTTACTTTTGTTACATAAAAGACGCATATAAACTTATTTAGGTACTTAAAATTTACGGTTCTCAATGTCTATAAATTAACAAAACACTCTAAGTTGTACGTTTTTCGTAATCTTAGAGTGTTTAATGATTTATATTTTTATGAAGATTGTGATTGCTTACGCCTAGTTCTTAGCCACTTTTCAATAAAGATAATTACAATACCACTTAAAGAAACTGCTATAGCCATATATAATGGAAACTCTAAGTTTACATCGAATAAGGCTCCTGCTACTAAAGGTCCAATAAAATTACCCATACTGGTAAAAGTGGAATTAAGACCTCCAGCAAATCCTTGGCGATCACCTGCAATATTTGAGAAATAATTCGTTAAAGCTGGACGAATCATATCAAAACCTATAAATACAATGAAACTAATTACCATAATTGTCCAGTAACCATTGGCTAGTATCAACATCACAAGAACTATTGCTGAATAGAGTAAGGAGCTTGCTATAAAATTAAGTTCAGTCATATACTTCATAAATTTATCAAAGAAGAAAACTTGGAATACAGCACCAAAGATGCCCCCACCCGTAATCGCAATTGAGATATCTTTAGGTGAATAATTGGCTTTCTCAGAAGTGTATAATGAGAATAATGTTTCAAAAGCTGACAAACCAAATGCCAAAACTAACGTTAATATAACGGGTGTAATGAACACTTTCCAATTGATTTTAGTAAATAATTCAGGTTGATATTGATGAAAGCCATCTGTCGTTTCTTTTTTAGGATTATGAATTAAAACGAGAGACATTGTAAACGCGATAGCTCCTAAAGATCCTGC
Source organism: Staphylococcus sp. HMSC067F07 (assembly GCF_001837405.1). NCBI lineage: Bacteria > Bacillati > Bacillota > Bacilli > Caryophanales > Staphylococcaceae > Staphylococcus > Staphylococcus sp. HMSC067F07. Next base: position 688,381 of record NZ_KV832237.1, read on the forward strand.
AAAATAGAACGGCAATCTATGTGAGATTTCAGCTAGAAATCCACCAAACCCAGGTCCTAATATAAAGCCAGAATTAATAATGGCTGACATATACCCGAAATTCTTAGCTTTATCTGCGCCTTTAGAAATATCAGCAATCATGCCTGTGACGCCTGGCATTACCATTCCTGCACTAAATCCACCTAACACACGTGAAATCATAAGAATAGTAAAAGTCTGTCCAGCAGCAAACATAAATTCTGAAATTGAAAATAAAACAAGGCCTATGCAAATGATGAGTTTCTTGCCTAATTTATCCGCCAAAGTACCTCCAAATGGAGAAATAACCATTTGTGACAGTGCAAATGCGGCAACTAATACTCCTAAATCGCTCCCTTTTAAACCTAAATCTTTTAAATAAACTGGTAATACTGGGATAACAAGGCCAATTCCTAAGAAAATTAGAAATATATTAAAGTACAATGTAAATAATTGCTTTCTCATAAGATGCCCTCCTCTCTACATGTAAGACTGAAAACTCATTTTAATTCACGACGTTTGAAAATATCTGTTATCTATCAAATTAAAAATGTACTTATTAATGCGTCTTGTTTAATTAACTTAAAGTTTCTACATTGTATAATATTTCATTAACATTTTACAATAAATATTCCTAATGTTTTAAGCGCCTTGCAATTGTGTTTAGTATAATTAAGTTGCTATAAATATAAATAAAAGTCTATAATGATGGAACATCAAATGAATAGCAGTACCATGTACTTTGATTAGAGAGATGAAAATAGTGTAGGTTCAATCACTGATATTGCACAATAAAATGAAAGATTATGAGCAGTGAGTCATTTAGAAGCAAGTACGATAAGGTGACTTTAAACTTTTAATTTTAAGGCTCAAAAATAAGAATCTAAAGATATCAATGAAATTTAGAATGAATTACTTTATCACATAATAACTCATTTATTGATGATAAACTATTTGCTCATTTATAAGCTACTTTCATACCTTAAACCTATGAATCACATCGTGTATATCTATATATAGCTAAAATATCAACTACTGCATAAAGAATGATGACAATGACATCTATAGCTATTAATCTAAAACATCATTTAGTCATAGGACTTAATTTATTAAATCTATAATACTCGTATACTACAAGTCCTAGAAAGAATTTGTGGCTACATTTTTATGTGAACCTCATATTATTTGATATGACAAGCATTTACAGTTACCATTAAAACTCGACAATTCAATTAATTATTAAAATCTTTAAGAAAGTAGTGCATGATAATGCAACCACGTTACATTGCAAGGATATACTTTATAATTTTATTTATTATTTCTCTTGCTGAAACAAGAGTTTTTAATTTCATGACATTAAATTTATTTTTAGCCTATGTGCCCTTTGAACTTTGCTTACTTTTAAAATTATTTAAACCAAAGAAAGCATTCGAATGGCCATTATTTATTGTCTTTGGATTGATATTTTTACTTTTAGTACCTAATACGTTTTATATGATTACAGATTTAATACATTTGAACCAATTTCAATTTAATTTTCTTGTAGGGTTGAATCTCACTGAATGGGTATACTTTACTTACCTCATGTTAGGCGTTTTCTTAGCGATATATGTTATGATTTTAATCTTTATGGAAATAGGACATTTAACTTCTCACTTATGGTTAAATCGTACACTTATCATTGTACTTATGTTCTTAAATGGATTAGGCATATATATCGGCCGATTTTTAAGACTTCATACGGTTTATTTAATTGATGAACCTTTAAAGATTTTTACCCAAGTACTCTCTGTGTTTAATATTAAAACGTTCATGTTTGTACTTTTAATGGTAATCATGCAAAGTACGATTGTTCTATTTGTAAAAGGGGTGAGACTACAAAAATGATATTCAGTATTATATTATTAATCGTCATTCTCATCATTTTACAGCTCATTATTGGTCATTTCTGGCACGACGTTGGATTTAATTATAGTAAAAGTATTCAACTCATGTTTTTACCATTAGGTATAGGACTATTTATCATGCAGATTGCTTACTATGAAAGACATTATCCAAATTGGGATGTTCCTTTCAAAGTTAAGCTTAGACTCAAATATATGTATATTATTACTTTCTTTGAATATGTAGCAGTTTATATTTGTCTTTTTAGATTAAGCTAACACAAAGGCACGTGTAAAAAACTCAGAAATTACATAAAATCACTCCATAAAGTTCATTTATGGAGTGATTTTTCAATTGTTTACACTTTTTTATTCCATTGCTTTAAATTCCGACATTACATGATCTCGGCTCTCACTGTGATTTACCATTTGTTTTGGGTAATCTTTTCCTAACTCAATACCTTGTTCTTTAATTTGGCGCTCATGTTTATAGGTATCGTGTAAATATTTAGCATCAACATCATTAAGTGTCGGTATAAATTTTTTAATATATAATGCCTTTTTATCAAAACGTTCGCTTTGTCGCACTGGATTAAACATTCTAAAATATGGCACAGCATCTGTTCCTGTTGAAGCAGACCATTGCCAACCATGCACATTTGAAGCAGCATCATAATCGATTAGCTTTTGTCTAAAATACTCTTCGCCCCACGTCCAATCAATAAATAAATCTTTTGTAAGAAATTGTGACACAACCATTCTCATTCGGTTATGCATATATCCTGTAGTGTTAAGTTCTCCCATTGCAGCATCAATAATCGGAAATCCTGTCATACCTTTTCTCCATAAATCAAAATTATCTTCATTATAAGACCAATTCAAATTTTGATATTTTTCTTTAAATGCAATATGTGCTGTCTTAGGATATTGAGTCATCAAGACATAATAAAACTCTCTAAAAATTAATTCACGAATAAATGCTTCATAATTTTGTTCATCTTTATCATAACCATCTAGTAAGTCATTAAATATCTGAATAATATCGAGCACTCCATATGCTAAATATATACTTAATTGACTCGTAAGGACTTCAGGCAAGTATTCACGATTTGAATCGTAATCTTCTATGTCTTTATCTAGAAAATCAGACCATTTGTACTGGGCAGTTTCCTCACTTATACCACTTTGACTATAGTCCCCTTTTAATTTTTGTTTTGATTTAACCCCTACTTTAGCTAAATCTTTAATATCATAATTATAAACTGTTCTTTTCATTAAATAAAGGCGCCATTTTTTATAAAAACTCGTAAATACTTTATAAGGTTCACCTTTATTATTTCGTGTTTTACTTGGTTTAAAATAATGATTTGCTCTTATTGTTGTTACCGATATATCTTCTTTTTTAAAATTTTCTCTCTGATGTAAAATGTCATACTCTTCCTTGTGATAACTCATTATATCGCCAGCAATAACCACTTCATTGATTCCTTTTTCTTTAAAGAAATCAACCAATTCATCATAATCCATTAGAAATGGTTGAATATCGTTTTCATAGAGCGCATGAACAAATTTTTGTAATGTTCCATAATAATAATTACGCTTCATTTTTGCTTCATTACCAAAATCTTCTTTAGGAATAATGTAATAGCATTGATCTATATCTTCTATATTTTGATAGACATATTCAAATAAAGGATTGTTATCCGTTCTAAAGACTCTATTTAAGATGACTCCTAATGCCATGATTGTTACCACCTAACATAATTTTTTATTAATTTACCCTGAAAAGAGGACTTGAACACAACGAGAATTTCATTAAAATAGACTGAGACAATCATTTGCCTCAGCCTATAAAATGTTACTTATTTTTTATAATTTATCTTTTAAACTAAGCCCAACCATTTCCAGTAGGTTAAGCTAAACACTATTACTAGAATGTAACCAATAATCGTTAAAGGTACCCCCGTTTTCAAGAAATCTTTGACTGTAAATGTTCCGGTACCGTATGCAAGCATATTTTGCGGAGCACTTACAGGTAACAAGAAACCAAAACTAATTACAAATTGTTGAATTAACACAAAGCCAATTGCATGATCGCCTAAATGAAGTGTTGATGTTAATGAAATGAATACTGGTATTAAAGCAGATGATAGACTTGTCGCACTGGCAAACCCTAAGTGAATTAATATGTTAAATAATGTGATTAAAGCAATTGTTGCAATAATTGGTAATCCTTTAAGCCCCATTAACCCAAATGTTTGGTCACTTAACCATTGTGCCGCACCAGTTTTTAATAAAACATTACCAAGAGAAATTCCTACACCAAAGACTATAATGGTACCCCAAGGAATTTTCTTTTCAACACCTTTCCAAGTAATAACCCCGATTTTAGGCATTAACATAATCCCTAATGCAATTAACGTAATTGATGCTGAATCAATCGGATGTAATAACTTTTCAGTAGACCAAAAGAAGAGTAATAAAATTGAAATAGCGATTAAACGCCACTCTCTAGCACTCACAGGACCTAGTTCATTTAATTCTTTCTTGATTAATTCCTTTCCACCTTCTATTGAATCTCTTTCTGGAGGCATTACTTTAATCATAATGAAATATAACGCTACAGACATTAAAATAGACCATGGTGCTGCATATAAAAACCACTCTCCCCAAGAAACATCATGCCCTAAATTTTGATTGATAAAATTAATAGCTACAATGTTCTGAGCAGCGGCAGTTTTTATACCAATATTCCATATGGATACTGCTTGTACTGCAGTAATAACTAGTAGAGAAGCAAGCTTACTCTCCTTGCTCATTTTAAAAGCTGCAATCATTCCTAATAAAATAGGTACTACAGCGCCAGCACGAGCGGTAGCTGAAGGTACGAAGAAAGCTAAAACAATAGATACTACTATCGCACCGATAACAATATTCCGGGTTTTATTTCCAACTATTGAAAGAACTATTAATGCTAAACGTTTATGTAAATTGGTTTCTTGCATAGCTGAGGCAAGGAATAATGCAGCAGCTACCAGTGCAACTGCAGATGTTGAAAATCCACTAAAAGCATGAGTAAGCGCGTTGTTTGTACCTAATAATTCGCTTCCTTTTAAAATAGCATCTCCACTTTTAGGATTCCCCAACTTTTCAGATAAGTTCTGAACAGGGCTAAATCCCAGTAATAAAATAATTAAACCTAATATGAGTGTGGCAGATACTGGATACGAAACCGCTTCTGTCACCCACATAATCACAGCAAATGCTAATATTGCTAACGCTGCTTTCGCCATAATAGGTAAACCAGAAGGCGTTGGTAATAGTAAGATTCCAATCAGTAAAGCAAAACTTATAATAATCCATATAGGTTTATAACCCTTGTTACTTTGAGTGTTTTGATTCTGATTTTGTGAATGTGTTTGTGGTTTCGCTTTAGTCATCCCTATCAACTCCTTGAACTATGATTTCACTTAGATTATATCAAGAAAGCGCTTTAATAAGTTACTGTTGTGATAAAATACACATAATCATCAAAATATTTGTAAATTGTAATAAATAACTAGCACAAATTTTAAAATCAAAATGATAAATAAGCCTCTTTTGCAAGATTAGAAACCATGCAAAAGCGGCTTATTTCAACTTCCTATTTATTTTTTAATGCATTTTTCACATTTTCGACTGACTCAGCTGAATATTTTAATTGTTCTAGTTCTTTGTCATTTAAATTGACTTCAACAATTTTTTCTATACCCTTCTTGCTAAGAATAGTTGGAACACCTAAACAAATATCTGAGAATCCATATTCACCCTCTAAATATGCAATGCTTGGCAACAAGCGTTTTTGATCCTTTAAAATAGCTTCTATCATTTCATATATAGCCGTAGCTGGTGCATAATATGCTGAACCTTTACCTAATAATTCTACAATTTCAGCTCCGCCTTTTCTTGTTCGCTTTACAATACGATCTAAAACATCTTCCGCAATTAAATCTTTGACTGGTACGCCATTAACTTGAGTTGATTCCACAAGTGGCACCATTGTATCTCCATGTCCTCCAAGCACAAGACCATTAATATCCTTTACTGAAACATTTAATTCGTCAGCAATAAAACTTTGATAGCGAGCTGTATCAAGAACACCAGATTGTCCAATTACACGTTCTTTTGGAAAACCTGAGGCTTTTAATGCAGTATAAGTCATAGCATCTACTGGGTTGGTTAATACAATAATCGTAGCATTAGGTGCGTACTTCGCTATATTAAGAGATGTTTGATAAACTATTTCTTCATTTGTTTGGACTAAATCATCTCTTGTCATTCCAGGTTTTCGTGGTATTCCTGCAGTCATCACGACGATATCTGAATCTTGAATATCTTCAATTTCAACAGAACCTTGAACGTTTGTATCAAATCCAAAAATAGGTCCACTTTCTAAAATATCCAATGCTTTTCCTTTAACAAATCCCTCTGATTGCGGACGATCAATCATTACAATATCTGCTAATTCCTTTTGAGCCAATACAAAAGCTAAAGTTGATCCAGTGTTTCCTGCTCCAATGATTGAAACTTTTCTTCTAGTATTCATGAACAATAGCCTCCTAATTTATATTTATCTATCTAAAAAATAAAAAGCTTTGTTATTTCAATTAAAGTATAACATTGAAATAACAAAACTTCTCAAATATCATTATTCATTTTTACTAAATAAACTTTTGATTAAACAACAATTAATGTCTTAAACCAAACACATATAATAATGTGAAGAAAGCTGCACCACTTAGAACAGTTAATACTAAAGTTAAAATTAACGTGCGTTTGAAATGTCTGATGAAAGCAATAAATAGTAGTCCTAAATTATATGCAAAGAATAATCCAAATAGAGCCATAGATACTTTAATATCTGGATAAAAAATATTAAATAACAACACAACTATAGCAAATCCTAAATAAGGAAATGTGATTAAGTTTTTCTCAAATTTAATTTGTTGTTCACGTTTATCTTCATTATTCATAACCATACTCTCCTTAATTATGAAAATTGTATCATATCGAGCTTATTTTTTAGCCTATTAACGTCTAATTGCTCTCCAATAATTACAATGGTTAGAGGCAAATCTTTATCAATAACTCCATAATCTGGCATACCATATGCATACTGGAATTCATAAGTTTCATTTGGTGTATCACGGAATTGAACGTATCCTTTCAAACGTAAAACGTTATCAGGTAAGCGTAAAATAAATTGATAAAAAAGTTGCCGATCAATTGGTCCACTAAACGTATATTGCATACTATTTATACCATGATGATGTGAATGTGTGTGTGTCGTTACGAGATCGTCACGAAATTGTGATATTTCATCGATGTTTACCTTTCCATAACTTGTTAAAATAATTGGAACCTGTGCATTGATTAGATTTAATTCATCTTTTAATTGTTGCTGTTTGTCTTCGCTAATCAAATCTGTTTTGTTCACAATTAATATATGACTCACTTCAAGCTGTTCTTCCATTAATCTCATCGTTGACTCCGAATACTGCATTCTATTTATAAAGCGCTCTGCATCAACGACACCAATGACTTGTGGTTGGCGTACATACTTTACAATTCGTGGGTCTTGGCAGGCCATTATAATTTCAATAGGATGTGCGATACCTGTAGCTTCAATAATGATATGATCCGTTTCATTACCTTGTACAAGTGATTCAATTTGATTCACTAAATCTATTTTTAAATCACAACAAACACAGCCATTCAATATTGAACGTACATCTACGATATTACTTAAATGATTACCATCAACGTCTAATGAGCCAAATTCATTCATAATAACTTTAACTTTCTCATCAGTTTTTAATATTTCACTAATATAATGTGTCAGTAAAGTAGTTTTACCACTACCTAAAAATCCGCTAATGATAGAAATTGTTATTTTTTCATCTTTATTATTTCTCATATTATATTCCCTTTTCTATTACAAGCATTTTTGAAAATGATAACATATATATTTAATTATCTTTTTACTTGATTTAATGTAAGATATCTTCTAAACTTTAAGCATACTTTAATTTTAGCATGGCATTGAATCAAAGTGTTGTATAAATTATATTTTGTACAACATAGACGGATTCCAATCCGAAAAAGAGAAAAAACGGATAGAATGTCTGGAGGAGAACTTTAATGTCTGATCAACATAATTTAAAAGAGCAGCTATGCTTTAGTTTGTACAATGCTCAAAGACAAGTTAATCGCTACTACTCTAACAAAGTCTTTAAAAAGTACAACCTAACTTACCCACAATTTCTTGTATTAACGATTTTATGGGACGAGTCACCTGTTAATGTCAAAAAAGTCGTTACAGAATTAGCACTAGATACAGGGACTGTATCACCATTACTTAAACGAATGGAACAAGTTGATTTAATTAAACGCGAACGTTCTGAAGTGGATCAACGTGAAGTATTTATTCACTTAACAGATAAGAGCGAAACAATTAGACCTGAATTAAGCACAGCATCGGAGAAAGTTGCAACAGCTTCATCTTTATCTAAAGAAGAAGTCAAAGAACTTAATCGCTTATTAGGTAAAGTCATCGATGCATTTACTGAAACGAAAGAATAATAGAAAGTTTCTGTCATGAAATTAAAGTTAAACTAAGGAATTAATATACATTTTAATGAAACAACAGACAAAGTCGTATCGATTACCGATACGACTTTATTTGCTATTAATGTACATTTTTAGAACTATGGTTGATCTCAATCATCTGAGATAAATAGCCATTACCTTCTAATAGACTTTCATAAGAACCACTTTCTTTAATTTCTCCATCAATCATAACTATAATTTTATCAAAACGTGGAAGCACATCTAAATCATGTGTGGCAATAACTAACGTTTTTGAAGATGCTTCAATTAAATTCATCGTTTTAGTAGTATTTTCTAAATCTAATGCAGTCGTTGGTTCATCTAAAATCCATATATCAGCTGAATCTCTGAGTAAAAGTCTAGCTAAGCTCAACCTTTGTTTTTCGCCACCAGATAAATTTTCTCCATCTAATGTTACATTTCTTTCTAGATCCAGGTACCCAAGTCCTACAGATTGAAGAGCTTGTTTTAATATAGCATCCTCTTTTTCTGAAAATAAATTATCTCGTACCGTCCCATCAAATATATGTTGAGACTGTAACATACCATTCATCTTATAATACTTGTCTTCCTCATTAATATCAGTAACTATTTGGTGTTTTAATTTTACAGTACCTTGATCAACATGATATAGACCTAACATGACTTGTAGTAAAGTACTTTTCCCGGAACCTGACGGACCAATGATAGCTACTTTCTCACCTTCTTGAATAGTTAAATCAATATTGTTGAGCACTGGTGTTTGTTGGTTCCAATAACCAAAGGTGACATCATTTATTTCAAACAATGGCGTTGTCGTATCTGCATGATTCAATGAATGTAACTCATTAGATTGAGGGACACTGATAACATCATTTATTTCATCAAGCGCTTGATCAGTATCAGCTTTATAATATGCAACATTACTCATTGGTACTGCCTGTTCAAATAAAGTTAATATCATTAGAACAATACTAGTTAAATAAACGACATCCAAATGTCCAGATTGAATCTGTTGCACGCCAATAACTAAACTAAGAAATATTGAAATCATCGCTATAATATTTAACATATAATCATATAAAGATAGAAAACGACGTTCTTTTGATTGCATAGTGTCATATTGTTTCAAACGTTGTAAGACATCTGTTTTAAATTCATCTCTTTGGCGAAAGCGTCTTAATTCATCATCACCTTCTTTATAATCATAAAAACGCTGTAGAAAGTGACTTTGATGTAGAGCTACCTGTCTTTTGAGTGTTCGTGCTTTTTTAGCACTTAGCCATGGAACTATACAAAGAGTGAGGATCATACTTAACGTAATAAGAAATGAATGCATCGGTGAAATGAAAATAAATGTAATTACAGACACGATTGCAGTTAAACCTATCACTATTGGGGGATAATAAACTCTTAAATAAATATTTTGTAACGCCTCTACTCGGCTTACCATACGAGAAATTAAGTCGCTAGAATTAAATTTCCGATAGATATCAGGTACTGCTGGAATTAATTTTTTAAGAAACTGTACTCTTACATCTCTTAGCATAGTAAAAGTCGTTCTATGTGATAACAATCTCTCAATATATCGTGTAATCGCTCTTAGGAAGCCAAACATTTTTACAGAAACCACTAGAACCATTAATGCATATAAGGGTGCGCCTAATGCACTTTGTGTCACCATATAACCACTTAAAAAGAACATTGCTAACGCCACAAGTCCACCTACTACCCCAACCAAAATAGCTAGAAGTAAATCTTTATCTTTTCGAAAATGAATTTGTGATTTCATGCTTATTCATCCACCTCACTTTGCGATACTGATATCGTCGTGTCATCTTTTATAAGATGCCCATCTTCTAGATAAATACGACGTTGAGCTTTGTTAATTGTAGAATCACGATGAGCAATAATGATCATCGTAGTATCTTTAAAATGATTTTGAATTACATTTTGGATTGTACGTTCTGTTTCAATGTCTAGACCAATAGCCGGCTCATCAAATATAACTAAATCTGGATTCATCACTAATAACCGACACAACTCTATTCGTCTCATTTGGCCACCAGATAGCATTTCGCCACCTTCTCCAATTGGTGTATAAATAGTATCTTTCAGAGATAACACTTTATCTTTTAGACCGACTTCTTCTAAAACTTGAATAATAGTTTTATCAGAAATTTCATTATTAAACATCGCTATATTATTCTTAATGGAATCTGTAAAAATATAAGGATTTTGGCTCAGAAATCCGATACGTGTATCTTCATTATTAAATGATACACTGCCTTCTGTTGGCGTTTTAATTTGACTTAGAATATGAGCTAACGTAGTTTTACCTGCACCACTTGAACCAACAATTGCAATTTTATCACCTGAATGTATCACCATATTAATATGAGTAAGAGCGTTCTGATTACTATTTGAGTACTGATATGACACGTCTTCTACTTTGACCTGTGATTTTTGATAAGCCTCTATATTTGGATGTGGGTGTGGTGGTTTATTTTCAGAGTCTAAGAACTCGAAAACAACATCACTCGAACCTTCACTTTGTTTACCAGTATGGAACGCTTGTCCTAAATCTTTAATAGCATTATAAAATTCAGGAGCTAGAATGATTGCAATAGCCGCTGTAATGAAGTTAATTTTATTGAATACGACTAGACTTAACGCCGCTTCAAGCGCCACAAGACCAATACCTAACATACTAATAAATTCAAGCATTAATCCTGATAAGAAAGCACTTTTTAAAATTTTCATAGTTAAATCTCTAAATTTAGTACTATCTTCATAAAGGCGCGCTTCAGTATTCTTAGTTTGATTTAATAATTTAAGCGTAATTAAACCTTTGGCAGTGTTTAAAAACCTTTGACTAAATTGATTTAAATATGTCATTTGGTCCTTTGACTCATCTCTTGTTTTCAAACCAAAAATGATATAAAACATAGGAATAAATGGAGCTGTAACCATCATAATTATTGCAGTTGATAAGTGTACATAACACATAGCGACTATAATCGCGACTGGAATCATCATTGATTTAAATACTTGTGGCAAATAACTTTGAAAGAATGGTGCAATACCATCAATACTTTCTGTTAAAATATTCATTTGTTCTCCAATTGCTCGTGTACTATTTTTATTTATCACTTGTTGTCTTAAATCATATTTCACTTTAGTAGCCATATGATCACCGATACGTTGATTCAACATATTGAAAGTTGCACGTGCTAGAAGAATAACTAAAATCAGTATAAAAAGTCCTATAAGTGAATGCTTATGATGGTACAACATATGATTTAGTAATTTGGCAATAGAAACATTTTGAATAACTACCGATATAGATAAAAAAACGCTCATGATTAACATGAGTGCGGGATATATTTTATATTTGAATAATAAATTTGTTAGTTTTTTCACAATAATCTCACCTACTTTCATTATAAAAGGTTTGTTAGAAATTTAAATTAATACGCTCATTCTTTTTTTGAGTATTTTGTTTCAATTATTAAAATAATTATTATGTCATACTTTGGTCCAGTGTTGATGATTAGGCTACCACCATATTAATTTAATATGCTATGATAATATGGTAATTTTGAAAAATGAAAGAATAAATAAATGTTTTACGAAAGTGGGTAAATTATGTTTTTACTTGAATTGATAAAAGGCATCATTTTAGGTATCGTCGAAGGACTTACTGAGTTCGCCCCTGTATCTTCTACAGGACATATGATACTAGTTGATGATATGTGGTTAAAGTCCACTAAATTTTTAGGTGAACAATCTGCGTTTACCTTCAAAGTTGTTATACAACTTGGGTCTGTCTTTGCAGCGGCATGGGTATTTCGTGATCGTTTCTTAGAAATATTACATATAGGTCATCATAAACCCGAAAATGAAGGCAGTGTTCAACGACGTTCCCAACCTAAGCGTTTGAACTTATTGCATGTATTAGTAGGTATGATTCCAGCGGGTATTTTAGGGTTCTTATTTGATGATTTAATTGAAAAATATTTATTCAGTGTTCCTACTGTAATGATTGGCTTATTCATTGGTGCAATCTACATGATTTTAGCTGATAAATATTCTGAGAAGGTTCAACACCCTCAAACAGTAGATCAAATTAATTATTTCCAAGCATTTGTCATTGGTATCTCGCAAGCTATAGCAATGTGGCCAGGTTTCAGTAGATCTGGTTCTACGATTTCAACTGGTGTATTTATGAAATTAAATCATAAAGCAGCATCAGATTTTACATTTATAATGTCAGTACCAATTATGCTTGCAGCAAGTGGTTTATCTTTACTAAAACACTATGAGTATATTCACTTAGCTCATGTACCTTTCTATTTACTAGGATTCTTAGCAGCATTTATAGTTGGTTTAATTGCTATTAAGACATTCTTACATTTAATAAATAAAGTTAAATTAATTCCATTTGCGATTTACCGAATCGTATTAGTTGTAATTATTGCAATCCTTTACTTTGGTTTTGGCATTGGCAAAGGAATTTGAAGCAACATTTGGATTTTTAATCCTTAGTGTTGCTTATGCAATGGACTCTGTTCATTGTAATCCTCTATTCACTTGGATTTTTAATCCTTAGTGTTGCTAACTTTAGATAGTACTCATTTAATAATTTTCAATAAACACTAGTAGGTTTATATTAAACTCGCTAGTGTTTTTTAGTTTTCCAAAATTAAATTATCGGTTTCCATTGATAACAATCGTTTAGTATGATGTATCATAGGGTATGGAAAAGAATAGTAAAATTAATGGAGGCAACGAGTATGGACAAAAAGAGACTCATTAAGACTTTAATCAATGTATTACCTATTGTTATTGTACCGTTAGTCGTTGAACGTAAACGTATTAAAGAACATCCTGATGTACGTAAAGCTACTGATGCTACAACTAAAGCTACATCAAAAGCTACTTCAACTATTTCAAACAAGGCTTCAGATGTTAAAGAATATGTGGGCGATAAAAAACAAGAATTTGATAACAAACGTGAATTGAAGAAAATCGCCAAAGAAAACGACCCTGCTTACATCGAGAAAAAAGGCGAAAAGCTAGCTAAACAAAATCGTAAAGAAGCAGAAAAAATGAATAAAAAACTTCAGAAAAATATTGAGAAACGTCATAAAGAAGAAGAAAAGCAACGTGAAGAAAATAAAAAGCAACGTATTAAAGATATGAAAAAATCTCAAAAGTACGAAGAAAAAGTAGGTCTTACTCCAGGCAAGTTGGACGATAAAACTGAGAAAAAAGGCGAAAAACTTGAAAAAGATAATCGTAAAGATGTAAAAAAATTAGATAAAAAGCTTCAAAAAAATATTGAAAAACGTCACAAACAAGAAGAAAAACAACAAGAAGCAGAGAAAAAGGCTAGAAAAAAAGAATTTAAAAAATATGATGATTACGTGGCTGGCAGCGTTGTAAAACAAAATAAAGAATCTGATAACACTCAAGGTTAGTTGTTAATGGTCAAAGTAATCATAGATGGAGATGCTTGTCCTGTTGTTAATTCAGTGATTGAATTAACTAAAGGGACAGGCATTTTTGTTAACGTTTTAAGAAGTTTTAGTCACTTTTCTCATCAAATTCAGCCTGAACATGTAAAAACTGTGTATGTTGACGATGGGACAGATGCTGTTGATTATAAAATTGTACAATTAGCTAGAAAGGAAGATATTGTCATTACTCAAGATTATGGCCTAGCTAGTTTACTTATAGACAAAGTACATATTGTAATGCATCATAAAGGAAGTATATATCGTGCTGATAATATTCAAACTCTGTTAGACCAACGTTATCTTAATGCACAAATTAGAAAGCAAGGTGGCCGACATAAAGGTCCTCCGCCTTTTACTAAGAATGACAGATTAAAATTTGAACAAACATTTACGAATGTTATTAAACAACTTTAGGAGGTCTCACATGATTAAAAGAATTGCAGTTTATTGTGGAGCAAGCAAAGGTAAAGATCCTTCATATGTAAAAGAAGCTTATGAGTTAGGAAAGTATATGGCAGAACAAGGCTACGAACTTGTATTTGGAGCTGGATCAGTAGGAATAATGGGTGCTATTCAAGATGGTGTCCTAGATCACGGCGGTAAAGCTATTGGTGTTATGCCTAGGATGTTAGATGAGCGAGAAATCACGAGTCAAAAAGTAAGTGAACTTATTTTAGTGGATTCAATGCATGAAAGAAAGAATAAAATGACAGAATTAGCAGATGCCTTTGTTATGGCTCCTGGAGGTGCTGGTTCTCTTGAAGAATTTTTCGAAATGTATAGCTGGGCGCAAATTGGTATTCATCAAAAACCTATAGGTGTCTTTAATTTAACTGGCTTCTTTGAGCCTTTACAAGCACTCATTGACCATATGATAAAAGAAGGCTTTATTGATAAAAAATATCAAAAATTAGCACCATTATTTGATACTAAAGAAGCGCTGTTAGAAGGTCTCAATAATTACAAACCACTTGGCGTACGTACATACGATTAAATAAATAACGCGTCTATAGGTTATTCTATAGACGCGTTTTGATATTAAAAAGGTTTCATCTTATTATGTTTGTATCGCAGTATGCGATTGGCTTTGAAGCACATTTAGAAATGGTACTTCAAAACCTAATCGCACTTGCGGGGGCAAGACAACGAAATCAATATTTACTGATTTCTGTCTCGCTCCCAATTGCACTAAGAACTACTAACCTTCACTTTGTGAAGGAAGTATCTTCAAGGTTTACAATTGCTCTTGCAATTGCACTAAGAACTACTAACCTTCACTTTGTGAAGGAAGTAGTTCTATGTAATATCTAACATGGCGTTTGAGGGGATGGTATTTGCTTAGGTTTGGAAATTCGAAGTTATCTAAGAAGGTCATTCCTATTTTCTCCATTACCTTTCTTGAAGGTAGATTTGTTTCAGATGTAAAACTATATAATTCAGTAATGCCTTTTTCTTTTGCGTATGACAATACAGCCTGTGCACCTTCAGTAGCTAATCCGTTACCCCAAACTTCAGGAATTAATCGCCAACCAATTTCATAAAAAGGTAGTTCTTTAAAAGGATATTTGCTGTCTTCGGGGATGTAGTTTACTCCTATAAACCCTAACCATTCACCTGTTTCCTTTAATTCAACCGCAAAAAGGCCGATTCCATTATCTTTGATAATTTCATCCATTTTTTTCATATCAAGTTCTGAACGACGGTAACTTAATAAACTTGGAAAATACCTACGGACTTGCTGATTTGCATTCATTTTCTGAAATGGTAATAAATCCTTTTCTTCCCAATCACGCAACTTCAAACGTTCAGTTTCAATGTAAGTTCCCATGTTAAACACTCCATTTTACCCATAAAGCTTAATTCAATATTATTCTAATACAAAATTAACGCGTTATGAAGTTGTCCCCACATTCATATCGCGCTAATCATTTCTGTCATTATGTTTAATTTTTATGCTTTAGAAATATAACTAATTAATTTTACGTGAACAGGAATTTCTTTTAAACGATCACGCTGTTCTTTAGGTGCAGTAAATGTTGCATCAATAAAATCATTTTGATGGTTTAAACGATATGTTGCAACGAATGTGTCTGTATCAGATTCAAAGTTTGGTAAATGTGCAATCACACGTTTAATTTCACTAGTTGAATCAATAATAGTACGTCCAGTAATATTTTCTAATTCTCTGCCCAATTCAGGTAACGTAATATTTTGTTCTTCTAAAATATTAAAATCTTGTTCGTGCATCGTTAATCTCTCCTCTTATAGATGTGTAGTATCAATCATCTTTCATAAATTTAATTCAAAATAGTATTAAATACTCACTTTGTAAATTGATTTTGTGTAATTTATCAATTATATTACCCTATTCAAAACTGCATCAAACGTTTATTGATCTGAGTTTTGTGTATTGGAAGTAGTTTTAGAATCGTTATTCTTACTTGTAGAGTCACTTTTTTGTGTCTCTTTGTTAGGCGTTTGTCCTTGGTTAGATTGCTTCGATTTTGTAGAATTTGTTGATTGTTCTGAATTAGTCGTTGAAGAATCTTCTGAATTTTTATCTTCACTTGAATTAGATGAATCTTTTTCAGATGAGTTACTAGACGAATCTTCAGCCGGCAATTCGTTGATATCTTTTTGAAGATTATCTTGCTGATCTTTAAGTTTGTTTTTTTGGTTTTCTAAATCTTTTTTCTGTTTCTTTAAATCTTTATTTTCTTTCTCTAATTGGTCAATGCTTTTTTCTAAAGAAGCTTTCTCGTTACTTTTACCACATGCTGTTAACATTAAAGTTGATGCTAAGAGTAAAGTGAACCATTTTTTCATGATAGACTCCTTTGTTAAAACTTATAAATACAATTTATTTTAACATGCTTTTTTAATTTATTCATTTTTTCCCTTTAATTTTTTAGACATTTTTAGATGCGACGTTTGATAGCCTAAATTTTCATTTAATTTTACCATGTCGTTGTTTTCTTTATTAACTGTACTTTCAATACTTATAGCATCCATTGAATTCGCCCACTGCTCAATATCTCGTTTTAACTTTGAAGCAATTCCTTGTCTTCTAAAGTCTGGTTTTACATATAGTACTTCAATTTGTACTATTTTGAGCTGCGGTTCATAATGCGCCCAAATAAATCCTTTAAGACTACCCGCATGTTCATTTATTAAAATAATATCATTCGCATATTTTAGTCTTGAAATAATCATTTCATATCTTAATGCCATTGATGTTGAAGTCACTTGATAATTAAATTCATTTTCTGAGATTAAATGTTCATGTATTCTAGCTATTTCGTTAATCCAACTCTCATCTTCCAATGTCATTTTCTTCATATAAAGAACTCCTCAATTGTTAATGATATTAATAACACTTATATGATATTATTAGTCATAATAACACGTCATATATTTTATTTATAAATAAGAATTGTCTATGAGGTTTTACTTTTAGAAAATGAAGGAGCACTTAAATTATCATGAAATCTACAGCACAATTAACTAAGGAGAATAATGTTAAATCTTTACGACTTAACAACACCGATCGTGAAATATTTGAGAATTACATGACGTATATTCGCGCTGACTTAAGCGTGAATCCTCATGATTCAGAACTTATGTTAAATCGCATTTTGAAACATTTGATTCGTGCTGAAGATAAAGGCATGCTAGCGATGGAGTTCTTTGATCATGATCCTAAAGCACATGCTAAAAAAGAAATTAAAGCGCTACCCAATGAAACCATTAAGAACATTTTTAAGTATATATATCATAATTTTATATTTTTAATAGGCATGTTTTGCTTCTTAAAGGGATTTATTGGCTTTTTTATTGGAGGAGATAGTAACTACTTGTATCTATATACTTTCCCAATAACTGTAATCGTAGGTCTCTTTATAATATTCTTATTTATATGGATGAGTTTTAGGACAATTCAATTACAATGCTTTAATAATTCACATTGGGTTTGGTGGTTAACATATGGCGTTATAGCTTTGCTATTAATTACCCTGTTTTATGTATTTTTTATTCCTCAGTCATTTTTAGCATTTGGGCCTTATATTAATGTAAGTAATTGGACGTTTATTATTATTGCAATTTTAATTACGCCTATTGCGTTTTATGTTGACCATCATTTTTATAATAGAGACGCTAACACACGCATGTAAAAAGACTTAGTTTCAGTCTTCCCACGGGAGAATTTTACTGAAAGTAAGTCTTTTATTTTCAACAAAGCATTAATTAATTAAGAACACATCTACAAAGAACCAGATTACCATAATGACCATAATGATTGCTTGAGCTACTGTACTAGCTAGAAAAGCTACAACAGAGCCTAAACTCACCTTTAAAGCTTTCTTAAAATCAAAACCATTTAATAATTCCACAACAAATACTGCAATTAAAGGAACTAATATTATGCCAAATGGTGGAAATACGAAACACCCAACGATAACACCTACAAGCGCAGTATACTCGCCCACTTTACTTCCACCAAATCGATTAACAAAGTATTTATTCATCATGAAATCAGCCACGAGAATAAATAAAGTAAATAAAATCATAGCTACGTAAAATATCCATGATAAACGGCCATCGTTAAAACCTATTTGATAAATTAAAAAACCTATCCACATGACTAGCATTGATGGAATAATCGGCTTAATTAAGCCTACAAATGCTAAGACAAACATGAGGATAATAATTATCCATAAAACTGCTGTCATCTAAATCTACTCCATATCTTCTTCAGTTATTTTTTGATCTTTTGTAAAGAAAATAAGTATCATACCAATTAGAATTGACGTCGCTGATACAAAAAAGACATTTTCCAAACCAACCCAATGGCTCATAACGCCACCTAATAAATTTCCACATAATTGACCTATAACCATTGCATTCGCAAATAACGTAGAGGCATAACCCGGGAAATCAGGTAAAATATCTTGAAAGTAACTAATTCCTAATCCTAATAGTATAGCTAAGAAAATTGCTAAGAAAACTTGACCAGCTAACATCATGTAAAAGTTTTTAAATACACCAATGCTAAAATAAAATGCGCCGCCAAAGAGCGAACCAAAAAGTAGTAAAGTTCGTGTTGGAAATTTGGCTGATATAATACCTAATATAACCATGAAAGGCACTTCAAGACCAGCACATAAACTCGCTAAATATCCTACATAACTATCACGTTCTCTTAGATAATTTGTGACGAATAATGGCATATTCATCGTGTACATCCATTGTCCAATATGTAAAAGAATAAACGCGATAAACGGAATAAATAATGCTTTATCTTTAAACATATTTGGAGCGGATTTCTCAACATGATGTTGCGATGAGACTTGGTATTCAACTGGTAAATTCTGATAGAAAAAGACTTGTAGAATTAAGGTGAACAATAGAATAGCTACCGTTCCACCAAATAACCCAGAATATCCATTTAATTCGATTAATTGTGACCCTATAAAAGGACCAAATAAAAATCCTAATGAAAACATGGAACGTAACACGGTATTTGCAAACTTCGCACGATCTCGCGAACTTGAGATATTAATTGACTCTCTTGCAGAAGCATATAATTGCGGCATTGCTGGAGCAAATAAACCTTGGAAAATTGCATATAGAACTATAAATAACCAGATTTGATGAACATAAAAATAAATAGAAAAGCTTACGGCACCCATGAATAGTGCACTAATAATAAGGACTTTCCTATTAACATTATGTGTATCAGAAAACCTAGCAATAATTGAATTCACTACGAATTGACTAACTGCAGCTAATGCTAATAATAAACCATATTGAGTTGTTGTCATTCCTAAATCTTTTGTAGCGAATAAGACGAGGTATGGTACAGTCACTGCTATACCCATGCCGAGTAGCATCATATTCACAACAAACAGTTTATAGTTTTTAATATGAAACAGTGCTGTAAACAATTTTCAAACCTCTATTCTTTTATTAAATTGTACTTTTTTTAAAATAGACTAAATAGCAATACCTTTTAAAAATTTATCGAATAAAATTCAACATTAGATTTACAAATGAATCTACTTGAGGCAGTTGCAACATACTTCCATCATAACTCATATAAGTTGAGCGTATGAGAGGTTCTTCATCAATACTAACCTTCTCAAATTCAAACATATTTTTATCGATATGCTTCATCATAATTTCAGGTAAAATCGTTACCCCCACACCACTTAAAAGCATTTCCTTACAAGTTGCAACTTGGTCCACCGTTATCGTTGCATGATAATCTTGACCTAAATTATCATTGTACCATTGCTTAATTTGATTAATATAAATAGGATCTGCTTGAAATTCAATAAATGGTAACTTTGTAACATCCTCACGTCGATCTTTGGGATAAATAAAGTAGTGGTCATCATTAAATAGGTGTGTATTAGATAGATTCATGACTTTATTCCCTCTGGTAATCATGACGTGATAATCTCGATGATTTGCTTTAATCTGTTCAGTAGATCCTACTTGAACTTGGATTTCTACGTTAGGAAACTGTGTATTGTATAAACTCAATACTTCGGGTAATAACGTTTGGCCGATTAAAGACGAACATCCTATTGAAATCGTACCATTCACCTCTCCGATATGTGCCTGCATTTTATCGAAGAATAAACGTTCACGTTTCAACATATCACGCGCATGGTCAATAATCATAGCGCCTTCAGTTGTAGTGATCAATTGTTTTTTTGTACGAATAAATATTTCTACTCCAAACGAACCCTCAATCGCTTTTAAACGTTGAGTTACAGCTGGTTGTGAAATATATAATATCTCTGCCGCTTTACGTAACGTTTTTGTTTCATCTAGAGTGATGAGTAAACGATAATCATCAATTTTCATAGCGTCCCCCTAAATATTTCTATCCTTAAATCTTTGCTATGATGATTTAGCTTTAGTTGATTAACCTTCAACCACATATCCTTTTAATGTCATTACTTTGCTTTACGTCGGTGATGTTTATGCTTATTTTTGGGTTTAAAAGGACGTTTATGCTTATTTCTTAGAGATTTATGATAAATTTTATTGTAACAATGCATGACCTTGTCTTGAACCTCTGAAAAGTTCTCTTCTATTTCAATCATTAATTGATGAGCAATAATATAAGCCTCATGATATTGTTTCTTAGAAATTTGCTTATTTTGCAAGGCATACATCAAATCATCTTCGTCTACAAGTTCATATTCCCCAGTAGGTAACACCAGCACATCTAAACATAAATCTAACGTACGTGCATTTCCCTTTTGAGTGATATTTTTAATATTAATATCAAAATAATATTCTAGCGGATTACCTTTATCATCAAACATGACTGTAATACTATATCGCTTTTTTTCTGGTAGTATTTGCAACCATCTATAATTGTCATCTGCAACTATTATGTTTTGTCCAACTACCGTCACCTCTAAAGGCTCACGAACCTTTTTCATCGTGACCAAGCCGATAATACCTTTAAATCTATTATTATTAACTTTAACCTCTGTATACTCTCTCTCTACCAGGCGACGCCAGTGACGTTTGTCTATATATTTTACTTTCACAGTCACCAACTCCTTATTTTTATTATATAAAACTGGTTAGTTAATGTCATCTTAATGTTTTTAGATTAATGACTTTTACACTGTTATTTTCAAAATTATATTAAAACTATTTTACTATAAATTGATGTAATTTACTTAAAATTGATAATGTTACTATGTTTTAATATTAACTCTAGATATTTCCAGAATTTTCTAATTAATGAGTGGTAAGTCTTAAATGTTATTTTGCCTCAACAAAAGAAAGAAATAAATTAATTGAAGAAAAGTAATGAAAGAACTTGAATATATTGTAGATGTTGCGAAAAAACTCTTTGACTCAGCCAATTAACAAACTTATTTTGACACTAAAAGTTTAATTTATATTAAAAAAACCTTTAAACGGACTAAGTTTAAATCCATTTAAAGGCTTCATTTATTACAATACAGCGTATTTTCTTATAATATTTTCTAAGTCGGGATAATGCTTTAACAATTGGTCTTGTTTCAACAATTCGAAATGTTCAAATTCGAAGGCAGGTTGACACATGCATCCGACAAGGCTATAACCCTCATTATCATCTATAGAAGATGCAAATATTGTACCTTTAGGAACACAATATTGTAATACATCTCCAGCGGATATATTTTGACCTAATTTCACACTACGATACTTACCTTGTGGTGTAATCATGTGAATAGTTAATGTTTCTCCGGCATGATGATACCATACTTCATCTGCGTCAATTCGGTGAAAATGAGAAATATTGTCATGTGTTAAGAGGAAATATATACTACTATAAGGTGCTCTATTAAGCGTATCTTCACGTAGTGTTTCTCTATAATAACCGCCTTCAGGATGAGCTATTAATTTAAGTTCTTGAATCCACTCTTTTGAAGTTTTCATTATTTTAAATCTACATTGTGGAATACGTTTTGAACATCTTCTAAATCTTCAAGTGCGTCCACTAACTTCTCAAATGTGGCTTGATCTTCTTCAGATAACTCAATATCTGTTTGAGGCAACATTTCAAATTCTGCTACTTTAAAATCCTCAACCCCAGATTCACGTAAAGCATCTTGAACTTGAGCAAATTGATCAGGTTCTGCATAAACAATTGTTAATCCATCTTCATCAATGACATCTCTCACATCAACATCTTGTTCCATTAATGTTTCTAAGATTTCATCTGCAGATTTACCTTCTACACCGAAAGTCGCTGTATGATCAAACATGTAAGCTACTGAACCAGAAACACCCATATTTCCGCCATTTTTACCGAAGGCTGCACGCACATCTGAAGCTGTACGATTCACATTATTTGTTAAGGCATCAACAATTAACATTGAACCACTTGGTCCAAAGCCTTCATATCTTAAATGATCGTAATTTTCCTCACCAGCACCTTTAGCTTTATCAATAGCTCTATCAATAATGTGATTAGGTACTGAATATGTTTTAGCACGTTCCAATACTAATCTTAGTGCTTGGTTAGATTCTGGATTAGGTTCTCCAGATTTTGCTGCTACATATATTTCTTTGCCGAATTTGGCATAAATTCTACTCGTATTTTTATCTTTTTGGGCCTTTTTCTCTTTAATGTTGTTCCATTTACGTCCCATAATGTCATCTCACTTTCGTACTCTATGTTCTTCATTATATATTTAGCAGTAATTTTTGTAAAATCTCTTAAACAGATGTAAA
The DNA here is from genome assembly GCF_001837405.1 of Staphylococcus sp. HMSC067F07. Lineage (NCBI taxonomy): Bacteria > Bacillati > Bacillota > Bacilli > Caryophanales > Staphylococcaceae > Staphylococcus > Staphylococcus sp. HMSC067F07. The sequence continues at coordinate 711,683 of NZ_KV832237.1, forward strand.
CTACTGCTATATCAATATTTTTAAAGTGATATTTAACTGAATTTATTCTGTTTTCTACAATTATTATTAAAAAACAAAGATGCTTTTTAGTTCCTCTCATCTTTGTGCTAAAAATTTTGTGATTTATATCAGTCTCTATCTAGCATAATACTTATGTATGTATACATGGAATAAACATAAAAAGTGTCGATTTATAATATTTATAAATCGACACCCTCAATTAGATATTTAAAAAGTTTTCAACGTCATCAAATAAAGCATTAAATATTTCCAAGTTTTCTTCACTCATATATAGAAAAATTTTTCTTTCATCTCTAGTTGATCTTACTTTGCTTAATTTCTCTTTATCTATTAATCTTCGAATTGATACTAGTAACTTTGTTCTACTTAATTCTAATTCACTTATAGCTATTTTTAAAAATGATTGCATAAGTATTTGTTCATCCGAACAATACTTTCTAGCTAAGTCTAGTACAGCAAGATCATTTAATGTCAACTTATATTCTTTATCTATATATTCAGATAATGCTTTATATTGTTTGTAAAATCCTAGTAGTTTTTCTAGCTTCTGTTCATTCAAGACGCGCACCTCCAAATATATCTAGACAATGTATAGTAACATTATCCTAAATATCTGGATAATTGTCTTTGGCATTTGTTTTTAATCATATGTCAAAATTACCAATAAATTTAAATTGAATTGTGTTACGCCTTTTTTATTTTGTTATTTTTTTTATAGATTTTTACAAGATAAGCCGAATTGTACTTCAAGCTTAGCTTTAATGACGATTCTGTAAAATCATGCTCAAAAATTTCAATATTAGGTCTAAAATTATCTTCTACTTTGATTAAAAATTTAGTAGACCATTGATATTCATTCCGTAAATTAGGTGGAATAATATGATTAATGTTCCCACTCTCATTATCAACTTTTACAATCATACATATATATTCATCTTTAAGTTCTTCTTCACAAAAATTAATGTAAATATCAATATTATTAAAGTTGTCTATGCTTGATTCGCTTTCAACTACTCGCCAATCATATAAATAAAGGAGATATCTATCGCTACTATCAATAATGTTATAGAACCCATTTTTAACTTTGTTTTGATTAATCATCCAACTTAAATCATTAAATATTAACCCATATGTTGTTTTAAAACCATTTTCATCAAATAAATGAACAGAATTAAATAAATCTGGATGAGAAAATAAATTTAAGCCGTACCCTGAAAAATGCTCTTTTAATTTAATAACAGACAGATATAAGAGTGGTGCACTATGACTTAAATCAATCTCTTCATTATTTAACAGTTGGTGATTAACTAAGTTTAAAAAGATGAGGTTTTCTTTACTAAAATCAAATTGATTTAAATTTACACTTAAGTGTTTCAACTGTAGAACATTTTTCAATAGAAGACCTTCATTGCTATCCATTAAATAAGGAGATGTCAATTGTGCATTGTCTATATAGAGATAATCAAATTTTAGTCTTTTAATTTGCGCTTCTAAAGATTTAAATTGAGCTGGATCGTCGACCATACAACTAATATCTAAACCGATAGTATAATTTATGTGTGTATTCTGCATTTTTAAAATATCTCTATATACACTACGTATATCTTTATCATTTAAATTGAAAATAAATTGAATCTCATAATTAGAATTGTGATTTTTCTTGTCCAATTGCTTAAGACTTGTTTTAAAACTCTCTATTAAGTCATTTATATGTTCAATTTCATTAACATTGAAAGCTATATGTAAATCATTTTCAATAATAGTTTGGCTAATATAATTTTTTTCATTTTGTGTTAATAATTTGCCATACTCATATAAATAAGGCATAAAGTAGAAGATAATATTAGACCCTTCATAACCCATTTTCTGATAAAGTCCTTCTAAAAATAGCAACTTCATTTCTTCAATAGTATGAATTTGGATGACTGAATAAAAAGGAGAAGCATTTACAATTTGTGAATTATCAATTCTAATTTCATCATATATATCTGAAACATCGTTAGGTATAACTGAACGGATGAGTTTTTTTAATGGCCTTTTTTTGTTTTCTGGCACCGTTTCATCTGTACAACCATTATATTTATCATATTTTTTCATAGTCCGATATTCATTAGGTGTCACACTTAGATAATTCTTGAATAATTTAGAATAAGTCGAGGCGTTACTAAATCCTAGTGCATCACTAATTTGACTAATCGTTTTATTCGTGGTTAATAACATTTCTATAGATTTACTAATTTTCAATGTATCAACGTATTTTTTAAACCCCATTCCCATTAGAGTGTGAAATTGAGAAGACAGATTAGATTTTGATATGTAGAGTTGGTTCGAGATATCTCTTAAAGTTAACCTTTCACTCATATGATTGTATATGTAATCTAATTCATCTTTTAAGTCACCATAAAAGGCATAAATGTATTGATCTTCGGCTATTTTTTTATCTATACTCGCTTCCTGAGCAAGCATTTCAACAATTTTATTAATAAGTTCATATTCTTTTTCAGTGTTCCCATCAATATAATTTAATGCAAGTTGAGCCATCAAATATTTAATTTCATTTGTAGATTTAATCAACTCAGCAGTGTAGTGGTAATCAAAAAATGCATATCCTAATTCTGCAAACCAATCACTAGAAATGTACATTTCTAATGTAGTTCCATTGTCATTGATTCCAAAAACATCCATATTATTAACAATATATAATTCATTATTAATCGTTCTTTGCTTTCTGAATTGTTGAAGATGCATACTTCCCTCAATTGGCCAAAATAAGAGTATCCCATCTTGGCATCTTGTTGTTGAATACTCGTTCTTAGAAAGTATATGCAAACAGGAATGTGACATTACTTTACCTCTTTTCCTATTTTAAATAGCCTACTATAAATAATACTTAACCATTGTTCACATTCGATAAACGCCAATTTAACACAATATGAAAATTATATCAAAAGCGAAATTATATATATAATCAATTATTTTTTATGTATCTGTTCTATCTAATTATACATTAAAAAAAGATGTGGCGTTAAAATTCCATAACTCAAACAATTATCAAGCCATTTAATAACTCAAATGCTCTCATTAGGAAGAAATACGCCCACATCTTGAATATTAAACATTATAGATTTAATTTTTGAAACGATTAGCTAATCTTAGTATATCTTCTATTATATTTAATAAATTGATAAATAGGTTAAAGCCCATTTCTCGTGGTGAAAACTGACCTCTTTTCATCCTATTGAAATCATAAAGTGTATATAATAGGAACAATAACAAGCTAATAACTGTGATTACAGTATGGAATATAGGGTTATGAATAAATAATCCTATTAAACTAGCAATAATTAATGCTATTAAAGTAACAAATAAATATTTTCCCATACTTGATGCGTCATTAATTAAGAAATACCCTACAATACCAAACGCTATAAATGCACCTATTGCAAGTAAAATATTTTTATAAAATACTTCTGCACCTAAATTTTGTAGATATGCAGTAAACATCGCATATGAAAGTAGTCCGACAATAATAGCGTATATATGCGAGATGATGAGACCATATTTACGCGCCCGTTTTATAAATAATGTAGCCAGTAAAATAACAAATAACGCTATAGATAGAGGTTTTCTCCAAGACATAGGTAAGTATTGACCGAAGTAACAACCTATTCCAAAAATAATCCAATAGTACATAAAGAACAGCCATACCTTACCGTAAGCATGGGATTGATGCTTATCTTTAGAGTGATTTTGTGATTTGTTTGCACTTTGAGTCGATTGGGACATTTTTTAATCTCCTTTTATACTAAAAAATTCTCAATTACTAAAAGTTTACAATAACCAATAAAAATTCTAAAGTGTTTAACTTAGTATTATCTAAATATAAAGAAGTTTCCGAAAACTTATCTATAATTAATATTACTTTATTACAATTTATAAAACTTTCATGAATTAATTTTAATCAAAAAAGTCTATAAATCCTTTAAAATCAACTAATACAGGTTATATGTACTTTTCGTAAAAATTGTTAACAATATTACAAGATAATAACAAAGCCCACAGAGGCTATTATTTTTGTTAGTATTGGGTACGTAATAAGAAAGTATAGTCAAAAGTAATTAAAGAGTTAGGTTCATGTTTTAAGACTTCTGGGGACAAATGTCTACATAATAAACACAATCAATTTAATTTAATTACATTTAAGGAGGAGTCACTTTGAAAAAGTTAGCCTTTGCAGTAACAGCCGCTTCAGGTGCAGCCGCAGTACTTTCACATCATGATGCTGAAGCTTCAACCCAGCATAAAGTTAAATCAGGAGAATCTTTATGGAGTATTGCTCAAAAATATAATACTTCAGTAGAAAACATTAAACAAAATAATAATTTAAATAATAACATGGTGTTCCCTGGACAAGTTATTAATGTAGGTGGAAGTGCTTCACAAAGCTCTAATTCAAACGCTTCTTCTAACACAGGTTCAGCTTCTACACACACTGTAAAAGCTGGAGAATCATTAAACATTATCGCCAATAAATATGGTGTTTCAGTTAACGCTTTAATGAAAGCAAACAATTTAAATGGTTATTTAATTACACCTGGCCAAACATTAAAAGTACCTAATGGTGGATCAGGCGCTGGTGCAGCTGGTACAGCTACTCCATCTACAGGAAATGATTACAACTCACCTTCATTTAACCACCAAAACTTATATACTGAAGGTCAATGTACTTGGTACGTGTTCGATAAACGTGCACAAGCTGGTAAACCAATTAGCACATATTGGTCAGATGCTAAATATTGGGCAGCAAACGCAGCAAATGATGGTTATCAAGTAGATAATAACCCAACTGTAGGTGCTATTATGCAAAGCACTCCAGGACCATACGGTCATGTTGCTTATGTTGAACGAGTTAATGGAGACGGAAGTATTCTAATCTCAGAAATGAACTATACTAATGGACCATACAACTCTGATTATCGTACAATTCCAGCTTCAGAAGTATCACTTTACGCTTATATTCATTAATTCAATAGATTTATTGATTACCACTTAAGGCATCTACCCGTCTTAAGTGGTTTTTTTATGCCAAATTCTCTTCTATTATATATGTCGTAGTTATTTATACTCCGCCATTACTAATAATAATGAAAAATTTAACCATTCAGTTAAATATTTCCTGGGTATAAACATTAATCCCCCTCACAAATTTATTATTCAAAACACAAAAATACCAACAAAACCTTTGATTTTGTTGGTATTTTGCTACTTATAAGCTTATTAAAGTTACAAGTCTTTATATCTAATATTGCTATGTTATATCTTATTTTAAAAATAGATGCATGATAAAGTACACAATGCCAGCCAATAATGCTGAAATTGGTAACGTAATTACCCAAGTAATAACCATTCGTTGAGCTGTACTCCATTTTACACCTTTAGCGCGGTTAGAAGCGCCTACACCAAGGATTGATGAAGAGACAACGTGAGTTGTTGATAACGGGAAGTGTAGTGATGACGCTACGAAAATTGTTAATGCAGAAGAAAGATCTGCTGCTGCTCCGTTAGCCGGACGAATTTTCATAATGTTACCACCAACAGTTTTGATGATTTTCCAACCACCTACTGCTGTACCCAGACCCATTGCAGTGGCACAAGCAATTTTAACCCATAACTGAGGTTCTACACTTGAACCAGTCTGAAGATTCGCAACGATTAATGCTAAAGTGATAATCCCCATTGATTTCTGAGCATCGTTCGTACCATGTGAGAATGATTGTAATGCTGCAGTAAAGATTTGGAAAAATCTAAAGTTACGATTTGCACGTGTTAAATTTGCGTTTTTAAATACGACTTTCACGATAGAATACATAATAAAACCAACACAAAATGCAATGATTGGTGAAATAATTAATACAATAATTATCTTCGTGAATCCTTGATAATGTAGTACTGCAAATGAACCTTGAGAAGCTATAGCCGCACCAGCAATTGACCCAATTAATGCATGTGATGAAGAACTTGGAATACCATATAACCAAGTTACTAAGTTCCAAATAATTGCTGCAATAATTGCTGCTAAAACAACAACTAGACCATGTTGTAATTTAAATGGATCAACAATATCCTTTGTAATTGTTCCGGCTACCCCAGTAAATGTTAAGGCACCAATAAAGTTCATTACTGCTGCTAATAAAATAGCAGATCTAGGAGTTAAAGCTCTTGTAGAAACAGCAGTTGCTACAGCGTTGGCAGTATCATGGAAACCATTGATAAAGTCAAATACTAATGAAAATATAACTATAGCTATCGTGACGATTAAAATATATGACATAAATGAGGACTCCCTTAGCTATTTTTCATAATTATAGTTTCAAAGTTATTAGCAACTGTTTGGCATTTATCAGCAATTTCTTCCATACTTTGATAAATATCTTTTATTTTAATTAATGTGATTGGATCTGTTTCACTGTTAAAGATGTGTTTCATTGACTGTCTTAAGATTCCGTCACAATTTGTTTCAAATTCTTTAATATTAATAGAATGAATACGCATGTGAGATAATTTTTTGTCTACTAATAATCCTACTGCTAACTTCATTTCAGCAACTGCTTTTTGAATATTTTCAACAAATTCAGCCATGTATTCATCTGTATATTCAATTGAATACATTTCAAACATAGCAGATGTCTCTTCCATCGCATCTAAAACATCGTCGATTGCATTACATAAAGATAGGATATCTTCACGTTCGATTGGTGTAATAAACGTTTGATTCAAGTCAGTAATAACTTGGTGCATCAACTCGTCACCATGTGACTCATACGTTTTAATATTATCAGAATAAGCTTTCAAATCTAAATGTGTGTTGAAATCCATTTTTCCGAATTCAATTGCTGCACGATCTAGGTTGAATACCATTTCTTCTAATTGAACCATGAACTTATCCTTTTTCTTACTAAACATTCAAAATCCTCCATTTTGAGCGATTGTCACCAATCACATTCATAAATTTTTAATCCGTAAGACAAGTGGTTTAGGAACATATTTACAATTTTCAGAAAAAAGTAGTAAGCAATACTCTTATTGTAAAAAATATGTAAATTAATTATAAAGTTAAAACAAGCTGATGTTCTTAAATATCCCGTTTTGTCCCTACTTGAAAATAGCACAAAATTTACATAACTACAATTCTATTTACAAATTCTTAACAAATAAGAAACTTAAACTTTACATATTTTCCTGAATAAGATGTTCATAGTCCTATTTTTAAATTAGTGATCAAATTCTAAAACGAAATTCTAATTTTAGAAATCAATCAAAAAATTAATTAGAGCGCTTAAATTCTACTCCATTACAAAGTTAACGATTTCTCTCTTAAAATTCAAATATTTATAAAATGATGCTAAACAATATTGATATGTAACTAAACATGCACTTCCAAATGCATTTATTTAAGCTATGTGATTTAAAAAATAACCATTATCCATAAATTAAGGCTCAGCATCAAATTGTCTTGTGATGCTAAGCCTCATAAATCATAATATTCTATTCTATAATAGGTGAATTAAATTGAATGTCTAATTGTTCGCTTAGAATGATTATAGCCTATAATCGCGAACACTGCGTAAATACCTGTATATAAAGCCATAACAATAAATATAGGTAATTGATTAGTTACACCCATTAAATGCATGTAGGCAATCGACGCAAAATAACCATGTAATAACGCAATAATCAAAGGTAAACCGAAATTAAAAATGACTTTTAACTTCAACCCTTTTGCCATATCTTGATGCGTAAAACCAAGTTTTCTCAATATAGAATAGTTTTCTAACTCATCTTCAGTTTCATCAATTTGTTTAATATATATAATACAGCCAGCAGCAATTAAAAACGTTATTCCTAGGAATGATGTTACAAATAATAGTACGCCAGTTAAACTCGATATTTCACTTGCAGCTTCACTACGTGTTTCAATATCTTTACTAATACTTTGGACGATTTTCTCCAATTCAGGTAAGTCCTTTTTGTGTTTTATATCAAACCCATATTGAGATACAATATGTTTTCCTTTAGCGTGTTCTCTCAATCTCTGATAATCCTCATCATTTAACACGAGTGTTGCTCCACCTAAATCTACACTAGACATAAAGTAAACTTTATTAATTGCTTTTCTGAGTTTTACTTTAACATAATTATTTTTTGTACCTATAAGAGTTGAACCTTTACGATCAACTTTAACTACATCTTTAATTGAACCTCTAGGGACTATGATATCTGTTTGACCACTACCAATATTAACATTAGGGATGTATTTATCACTTGTTACAGCAATCACACTTGGCCTTGAAATACCTTCTGTAAACATATGATCTTTATACAAATGAGCATAGACAACTTCTTTATAATTATAGTAATGTTCAACGTTACGATTGTTTAATTCATATGCTAACTGATTTGCCTGCTTTTGACTTTTCAAAGTGACGTCATGAGGTGAACTTAGTAAGACTTCATTCGTTAAAGTACTTCTACTTAAAGCCGCAAAACATAGCACAGAAACTGTAATAGCCGACACAACTGCCATCACCGTTAATGAAAAAGCATTTTTTCTGATACGGTAAATGATAGATGATGTAAACATGACATCTGTCACACTGACATTGCCATTTCTAAAGTATTGTATAGTTTTTAAAATTAAAGATACAGTACTTCTAAAGAAAAAGTATGATCCTAAAACAGTTAAAAATAGAATAACGAAAGGTTGTAAAATTGAATCAACATTTTCAACTAATTTAGTTGATAAAAAGTATCCAACACAAATCATAATAATCCCAAGTAAACCTAAGATAACTTCACTCAATGTAATTTTAGTATCATTTACTTCTTTTTTAGTAAAATCATGTGCAAGCTCATGAATCGAACGTTTACGTATAAAAATGTAACTTTGAATAATAATAAGTATATACGCTACCAAAATGAGTAAAAGAGTCTCTAACACTGCATGAAAATTAAAAATAATAGACACACTAATATTTATGCCCAGTAATCGAAGCACAATCATTAAAAGTATTTTCGAACCAAAAATACCTACAGCAATACCAATAATTACTGTTATTACAAATGTCATTAATTGCTCAAGCATAATCATTCTCATTATGTTTGATCGCGTTAGTCCTATAATTTGTAAAAGTGAAAGCTCACGCCCTCGTCTTTTCATAAATAAAAAATTTGCATAAAGTAGAAATACAATAATAATTATAAAAAGAAAATAACTACCAACTTGAGAACCTTCTTTAATAATCGGGTAGGATTGATTTCCATGAAGATGGTGAGCATATTTTAATGTAACAAAACTAAAATATAATACCACGCTTATAATTAGTGATAATAGATAAATGGCATAACGCGCAATATTTTGCTTAAAGTTTTTAAAGATAATCTGATTAAAACTCATAATTTACTCCACCAAGTACACTTTGTGTTCTGATAATTTCTTTATAAAAAGTTTGTTTATCATCATCACCTTGATATATTTCAGTAAAAATTTGTCCATCTTTTAGCATAACGACTCTATTTGAGAAACTTGCTGCAACTGGATCATGCGTAACCATAATAATCGTTGTTTGAAATCTTTCATTCATATAGGTCAATCTTTTGAGTAGGTCTTGAGTACTTTTAGAATCCAAAGCTCCTGTTGGTTCATCAGCAAATATAATTGAAGGTAAATTAATGAATGCTCTTGCTGCAGAAGTACGTTGACGTTGGCCGCCAGATAACTCGGATGGATATTTATCACTAATATCACTAATATTTAACGCTTCAACAATTCGATTATAACGTCTAGCCATTTCTTCTTTTCCAACTTTTTGAACAGATAAAGGTAGCATAATATTCTCTTTTACCGTTAAAGTATGTAGGATATTATAATCTTGGAAGATAAAACCAATATCTTTTTTTCTTATTTCAGAAAGTTGCTTATTAGATAATCTTTCTAATTGTTTACCATTCAATGTAATTGAACCTTTTGTCATATAATCAATTGAGCTTAGGACATTTAACAATGTTGTCTTCCCTGAACCAGATGGTCCCATAATTGAGATGAATTCGCCTTCATCTACACTCAAATTAATATCTTTTAATACTTCTTGAGCTACATTTTTACTTCCATATATTTTTGACAATTGTTTAACTTCTAATATAGTCAAATCATCACTCCTGACTTACTTTAAACATTTATGCTCTCTAATTCAGCCAAAGCTAAACAAGTTCAAATTATCATCACTTTATACACTTATATTATAACGACTAAAAATTACAATTGTGATAATTGTAAGTAACAAAACGCATGTTTAAAATGACAATCTTGTCACTTTAGACATGCGCTCTACAATTTCATTTTGTTGAGGGAAAATTAAATAAAATGTAGTGCCTTCGCCTACTACAGACTTAACCTTCACGCCAATGCTCAATTGATCTTTAACACTATTCACTAAATATAACCCCATCCCCGAAGAAGCTGTTTCATTTCGATTAAGAGTAGATGTGAATCCTCTATCGAATATACGAGGTAAGTCTTTCTTACTTATTCCTCTTCCATGGTCTTTAATTTTTAGAACAACGTGACCATTTTTCATATAACTTGATAATTCAATTGTAGTATTATCACTATATTTCAATGAATTAGATAAAATTTGTCTAATCATCATTCTGCACCATTTCACATCTGTAAACACTTTATCGACATCTTCAAAGTCTAGATCGAATCCTATCCCTTTCGCTTGACTGATATGACGTGTTAATTGTATTTCATCAATCACCATACGTTTTAACTCCACATGATCGAAGTACATATCATGATTCTTTGATTCTAAACGCGTTAAATATAATTGCTTATCTAACATCTCATTAATTCTCGACCACTCAAATAATAACGCTTTTTTACGTTGTTCATCGGTTTCTTGATCGATTAATAATTTCATTGCTGTCACAGGTGTTTTAATATCATGTACAAACTCTGTGATTGTTTGTTCATGGTTATTAATTTGTAATTGTTGCTCAACGACCTGATCTTTTTGTGCTGTGATATGACGATATAAGTAATCAATTGTTAGTTGTTGAAATGGCGTTTCCGCTAAATCTTTATGTTTGATTTCCTCTATTTCTTTGTTTTTATAAAAGTGCTTTGACAAGCGGACTTCCTTTACGAAAGTAAATATTAAGAAAAGGACACTTAATCCTAGATTGAGCACAACAATATAGCCTACACTCTCAACTGAAATATCATAATCAATGTAGGCGATACCCAACATAATTACATTTAAAAATATAATCCATAGTATCCAATTACTCCGAGACCTAACAAATAACCAAAACCATTTAAAGTTATTCATGAGCCATATATCCTTTACCGACTTTCGTCTCTATCGCATCATCCATACCAATTTCTGCCAATTTTTTTCTAAGGCGATTCACGTTAACGGTAAGTGTATTATCACTCACAAACGCTTCATCATCCCATAGTGCTGTAATCAACGTATCTCGTGTCACAATTTGATTCTTTTTATTAATAAGCATCTCTAAAATAATCATCTCTGTCTTAGATAAGAAGATTGTTTTGTCGGCTTTTTGAATGCTATCTTTTGATAAATCCACTACAGTATCTTGCCAATTTAAAGTGCGTTTCTCTTCGACGCCAAATTCATAGACACGTCTATAAATAGCTTGTAACTTCGCAATAAGTACATTAGTATAGAAAGGTTTTTGCATGTAATCATCTGCACCGAGTTCCATACTCATAACTTGATCCATTGGATTATCTCTTGATGAGAGGAATAAGATAGGAACATTTGATTCTTGTCTCATTTTTCTACACCAATAAAACCCGTCATATTTAGGGAGTTGAACGTCTAGAATAACGATTTCTGGATTAAATCTCTCAAAAGTGTCCATTACATTACCAAAATCTTCCACACCTACTACGTTGAAATCCCATTGCTCTAATTCTTTTTTTAATTCTTGAAATAGCGTATTGTCATCTTCGACCAATAGTATTTGCATAACAAATCACCTGAAATTATTTAGTATATTTAAATTTCTCACCTGATTGAACACGTCCTTGAAAATGCTTAATCCTGCAATCAATCTCAAACCCTCGCATAAGTAAACCTTGAATAGGTGCTTGAATAAAGTAATAAATCGGCCAGAATAATTTAGGTATATAATCATATAAGTGAACCATCACTAAAGACGTTCCTTTAAGAAGTCTAAATTCTAACTTACCTTGCTTTTTAAGATTGGGTTTGGCTAACTTACCACCAACAAGATGTAACGTAATGATATCTTCGGCAGTCTGTTTTTTCTTAAAAATTGCTAAAGGTTTTCTACTATTTTTACGATAAATAATATAATCTTCATCTTCTTTTTTGGTATGTACAAACGTACCTTTAGTTTCATCTAACCATTGACTATAGTAGTCTACAAGTTGATTCAAAGTCCACTTTTTCGGCAGGACCATTTTCATCGCTGTACGAACATCATCATATTTGGAAGTTTGTAATTCAACATTAATATGCGGACGTTTCACTTCTACATTTGTACGTTCTACAGGAGCACCATAAGCGCCTAATCTTTCCATCGTTTCATTGTCGTGACGACTTCCAGGTATATAAATTAATTTTTTAATTTGATTTATTGCTGCTGCTCTACCAAAGTTATCTGCAGCTATTAAATTTAAATCACGAGCGGTTGCTTGAGTTAGTTTTGCAGAGTTTTTAGTTGGATCTAAATAAAACACAGCTACATCCATGCCTGCCATAGATTGAACTACATTTTCATAATTAAAAATATCACTCTTCAACCATGTAATCTCTTCTATAGATCCTTTATCAGGTTTAGGATATTTAGATAATGCGTAAAGCTCAGCATCTTTTTCTATTACTCTACTCAAATATTTACCGATATAGCCGGTTCCACCTGCAAGCAAAACTTTAGGCTTCATGGTTATCGACTCCTTAACTTTTTCTAATAATTAATAAAATATCACTGATTCAAGCATAAAACTTTAAACTATACTATAATGAAGGAAACTATTTACTTAATTGAAAAATGGAGTGTTTTCATGGCCCACGTAATTCGTGAGATTAGTATAAAAGACGTTGAAAACTTTATAGATTTGTTAAGCAAAATTTATGATGAATCAGATTTTACGTTTTATAACCCTGGTGAGTATTCACCAAGCATTGCTTCTGTTAGTCAAAGTTTAGAAAGTTACATCACAACACCTTCAAAAGCAATTTTTGTAGCAGAAAGTGACGAACAACTCATTGGTTACGCATTTGTGAATACAGAGACTTTCGAACGTACACAACATGAGGCTGTAGTCTATCTTGGTGTAAAAAAGTATTATCAAAAACATGGTGTTGGTCAAGCGCTCATCAATTCAATCGAAGCTTGGTCACTTAATCATAATATTAGACGCATAGAAGCTACAGTTGTCACTGAAAATTCACGAGCTATTGAACTTTTTAAAGGTACAGGTTTCACTATCGAAGGTGAACTTAAAGATAAACTTTTTATAAATGGTCGTTATTTCAATGAGTACGTAATGGCTAAAATATTAAATTAATTTTTAGTCTTATTTTAAATTTTACCACATATTACAAGTTTTAAATAATAACTATAAGTTGTGAATTTGACTCTTTTACTTGAGTTTTATTCTAATCCAAAATTTCTTAGTGAGTATTTAAAAACTATATGCATTCATACCTTATTTAATTGATAAAATAAAGGCAAATCGTTAGGCTTTAAACTAACCTTAACGATTTGCCTTCTTTATATTATTCAAATGGATATAGCGATACACTATTATTTGTTTGATTACCGGATTTCACATCTGTTGATTCTCCACTTTCAACGCCGGAAGATGAAGTATTTCTACTTAAAAATAACAATACTTTTTTAATATTCTCTTTTGATTCTGGTTTATCTAAATGAAACTGATATTGATGATGTAAATGATGTGTTCCATCATAAAATAGCGTATCTACAGGTACATTTTCTGATTTAAGTGCTTTATAGAATTCTTCATTTTGACTATAAAATGGATCAGCATCTCCAACTGATAAGTAAGTTGGTGGATATTGTTTAGTGACTTGATTTATCGTCGACATTTGAGATAAATTCTTAAAATTAGTTTCCCAGTTATTCATACCTGTATAGCTTTTCATAAATAATTGAATTCTTGGAAATTCTGTTGCCTTCACTGTTTTCATATCATAGAAACCACCAAAGAATATAGCTGCTTTGATTTGTGATGGCTTGAATTGTTGTTTGAAATTCATTTCTTTGCGTAAACTTTTATTAGTTTGCATTGCAACGTACTGACTCGTTAATTGAGCTCCTGCTGAATCACCACCAATAACAACTTGGTTGAAATCAATGGGTAGTTCGTGTTTATTCTGCTTTATAAATTTAACTGCCTCATTCATTTGCTCTAGCGGTGTTGGATACTTATATTGTGGAGCTAACGCATAATTCACATTTACTACAATATATCCTTGTTCAGCTATTTTAGACAGAAGTGGATTTTTATATTGCTTATCACCTGCTATAAAACCACCACCATGCATCCAAAAAATTACTGGCAATTTGGTATCTTTACTCATATCAGAAGGCGTAATAATATCTAATTTACTATTAGGTAGTCCTTCGCCATAAGAAATATTTTGAAATAATTTCACGCTCTTATTATTAATTTGAACATGCTCTCTACCTTGTTGTTTTTCCTGTCCTTTATCATAGTGATTTTTCAAAAGAAAACCCAAGACGATTGCAATGATTATGACGATGAATAACGTTATCAACAACCATTTATATTTTTCTTTCATTATTGGTAATCCTCTCAAATCATGACTTCTTTCAATAATTTATATCTTAGATGACTTAGGTCATTAACTTTTTCTGAAAAATAAAGAAAAAGCAATTCACCTTTTAATTGAAAGATGAATTGCTTTTAAGATTAAATCAATCATTTTAAATTGTAAAGTGTATACGAAATAACAACTTATGCAATGTGTTTCTTGTCATCATTTTTACGTTTGAAGTACTTGATTAGTACTGCTACAACGATAAACATACCAACAACGCCCATAAATTTATATAACACGTTAATTAAATCTGCGAATCCTACGAAACTTAAAACATAAGCTGCAATCATCATAATAATGATAAAGATATGATATTTCTTGCTATATGGTTCAGTAAAACGTGCCGCGAATGAATAACAAAGTCCTAAAATAGTGTTATACATTACAGCTAACATAATAACAGTTAATACTAAACCAATCCATGGATTGATTGAGTTGGCTAAGTCTAATGTAGGAATATCTGCGTTTTTAATTTTTGGATATTCTGTTTGTAGTGAAAAGTTAATTAGTGCAAGTAAGATGGTATAAATAACGCCACCGAACATCGCACCAGCACCTGAAACTCTACGCTTAGACGCATCGCCACCAATAGAAACGACTGTACTAAAGCCAACTGCAAAAGCAAGACCTCCGTATACAAGTCCCCAGAATATACCTTTCCATGCACTTGTTTCTGGTACTGTATTATTTACTTGGGCAATTGAGATATCACCAGTAAATAAATAATAAACTGCAATAAGGATAACCATTATAATTAGAAATGGTGTAACAATCCCTAAAGCTCTAACAATCTTATTAAAATCAAGTAATAATGTTAAATAAATTACAATTGTCATGATCAAGGCGCCTAGCCAAGTAGGTATATGAAAGCTTTGGTTAAACGTTGATCCTGAACCGGCAATCATTGTTACAGCGATACCAAACAAGAAGAAGACTAGAATATAGTCAAATACTTTACTAAATTTCTCACCAAATACATATTGTAAAGTAGATTCATGATTGGTAGCTTCGAAGGCTGTACCAATTTTAGCTACTTGTCTACCGATAAATCCTAGAATGAAACCTGAGATTAAAACACCGATATAAGACCATAAACCAAAAGGTGTAAAGAATTGCATAACTTCTTGACCAGTTGAGAATCCTGCCCCTACAACGATGCCGACATAAGCAAATCCTATTTTTATTGCTTCTTTATTCAGCCCCATTTAAAAAATTACCTCCTTAGATTTTCACAGTGAGAATTATAACGTACTGTTTTTTATTTTCAACCCCACCTATTAGACTTATACATTAATGCATAAAAGTAGGGAAATTTGTATAAAAATAGCCATTAAAGTGTGGTAACTCTAATGGCATTATAAAGAGATAAATACGTTTAACTAACGTGCATCTCTATGTTTGTTTAATTCATTAATATCGACAACAATGTTGTCCATACGTTTTGCAGTGTCTTTAAGCACATTACGTGCTACATTATTATTAGGATCAAGTTTAAGAATACGTTTAGCTACATCAAATGCTTTCTTATCAGAAATAACAGGCTCTGGAATTGCGTGAAGCAATAGCATTTGTAGTAAACTTTTAACTTCATTTCCGTTAGTGAGTTTTATGGAAGACTCAGCATGATAGTATGCAGAATCTAAAGCACCTTCGTATTCACTCATCGGATAAACAAGTAGTAAGAATGCTAAATCATGCAATTCAGATGTTTCTTCATTTCTAATTAAATCTAAAATGCATGTATAAAACATCATACTCTCTACTTCATGAGCGCTAGAAATATATGCCTCTTCAAATTCCATAAAATCTGTTTCGGACATTAATTGTCGTATCTGCTCGAATTCGCCATTCAATACATGTCTCTTTATAAGGTGTTGCATGGCTATGTCCTCCTATTATCCAGATTTTATTTAACAATTATAACTATAATATCATAATTTTAGTTAATTTTCACTTGAAAAAGACGTACGATAAACTTCTTCAATTGCTTCTTCAACACTACCACCAGTAGACAGCTTAACAGACGCAGTAAAACTACCTTCAACGAGTGGCGCATTAACTTTTAAAACTTGATGGTCGCCTTCATACATTTCTATTGCCATGTCTAAATTCATCTCAGCAGATCCTAAATCAAAAAAGCATAACGCATCGTCTTCTAAATGATTGATTGCATCTTGGATGCTATTAAAAGAAGTACCTATACCACCATCATCTGTGCCACCACATGCTAAGACGTCAACGTCACTCACCATTTGTTCAAGCAATTGTTTCGTCCCGTTTGCGATATCAACACTATGACTTACTAACACTATTGTAGGCATATTTACTCATCTCCTATTAAAGCATTAAGTATATAAACCATACTTTGTGCACCCGGATCAATGTAACCTTTAGAATCCTCTTTAAAATAAGCAGCTCTACCCTTCGTCGCTGTCATATCTTTAGTATCGTCAGCATAACCTTGTAATTTATCTAAGGTCACTTTTTCATCATGTTGTAGCGCTTCGCTTGCCCTTTCGACAACATCATACATAGTCTTTTCATTTAATTCAACTTTACCTCTTTGAGCTATTGCATCTGCAAATGTTTTTAATAATACTTTTAGGTTATCCTTATCGATTTCATCCTTAACAACACTAGACATTTTGACAAAACTAAAGCCATATAATGGTCCGGATGCTCCGCCAATGTTAGACATCAATGTCATTCCAGTTGATTTAAACAATGAAGCCATATCTTTATCATCGATATTATCTTTCAAATGAGAGAAA
The DNA here is from genome assembly GCF_001837405.1 of Staphylococcus sp. HMSC067F07. NCBI lineage: Bacteria > Bacillati > Bacillota > Bacilli > Caryophanales > Staphylococcaceae > Staphylococcus > Staphylococcus sp. HMSC067F07. The sequence continues at coordinate 729,399 of NZ_KV832237.1, forward strand.
CCTCTTTCCATGTTTACGCCATGGTCACCGTCACCTATCGATCTATCTAAATCGGTCAATTCTGATTCTTTATCTTTAAAAGTATCCGCTAAACTTAATAATTGAGTTTTCATTTTTTCTACATTCATAGCTAACACCTCTATATTGTATATTTATTCACAATTATTTTTTATGAGTTAAAATAACGACTTGTTGTAGGTGCTAAAAATGCTGTTAACCACTCTTCATTAGCAGGAACTAATGTGATAGAAAAGCCTTGCATATCAAGTGATGTCATAAAATCACCTACATACCAATGTTTTACCCCATAATGCTTCTTATCAAATAAATCTTTGAGATATTTAGTTACAATATTGAGTTCAGATAGTGGTGTGCCACCCATACCATTAACCATTACTATAAATTCTTCTCCTGATATTTCTTTATCTAATTCTTCTACTAATGTTGAAACAATTTGATCTACTGGTTGTATAGCTTCACGATGCAAACCTTTTTCACCATGGATGCCGATACCAATCTCCATTTCATTGTCATCAATATCAAACCCATATTGACCTGTGGTTGGAACCATAGGAGGTGTTAAAGCCATACCAATTGTTTTTATTTCAGACATCATTAACTCTACTTTTTCTTTTATTTCAGTTAATGGTACTCCTTTTTCAGATAAAAAGCCTGCATACTTATGAATTAAAACTGTACCAGCTACACCTCTTCTTTGTTCTGGCGTACTAATCGCAATATCATCTCTAACTATTACTGTTTCAACTTGAATATCTTCCATTTCAGCCATTTCTTGGGCCATTTCAAAGTTCATCACATCACCAGCATAGTTTTTAACAATGAGTAAAACACCATCACCAGTGTGAACGGCCCTAATAGCTTCTAAAATTTTGTCTGGAGTTGGAGAAGTAAAAACTTCACCACAAACTGCAGCATCAAGCATACCTTGCGCGACATAACCAGCATGTGCAGGTTCATGACCGCTTCCACCTCCTGATACAAGTGCTACACCATTTTGTTTTTTATCTTTTCGTACTACAACTGTATCTTCAATTACATCTAATTCAGGATTTGCTACTTTTAAGCCATCTAACATATCACTTAAAAACTGTTGTCTATCTTTTATTAATTTCTTCATAAAAAATCCCTCCTTATCAATTTATCATCAGTATAAAACAGCTTTATAGACAATCGCTAATATTAAGTGTGTCTTCAATAAAATGTTCACAAATCATGTTTACTAATTAATAAGAGGGTTCATACTTATATATTAAAAAAAGCCTTTAAATGAATGTTCACTCTAAAATCCATCCATTTAAAAGCTTTATATTATGCATTATTTTAAGAAATATAAATACGCTCGATATTCAAATTTAATATTTTACCTATCACTTAACTAATCTATACACTTTTTGTTCTATACATTAGGTATAAGAAGTAGGGTGCCCCTATAATAGCAACTACTATACCTGCAGGAACGCCAGACGGTTGGAGAATAACCTTTCCTAAAGTATCGGAAAAAACAAGTAAAAATGCACCAACTAATATGTCAATTGGTAAAAAAAGTTGATGTCTAGGACCCACTATACGTTTGGCTATATGTGGCCCCATCAAACCAATAAATGAAATTGCACCAGCAACCGCAACAGCGACTGAAGATAAAATAACTGCTACAAAAAATAACACTATTCTCTCACGTTCAACTTTAACGCCTAAACCCTTAGCAACATGTTCATGTGTATTAATAATATTTAATTCATTTGATTTAAATAACAGATATGGCACGATAACCATGATCCAAGGAATAAATGCAAGAACAAATGTCCAATCATCTCCCCAAATATTACCAGCAAACCAAGTTGCCATGAATTCTGATTGATCTTCATCAAACTTTGACATCAGGGTAATAGAGCCTCCATATAATGCCGTTTGCATACCTACACCTATTAATACCATGCTGGCAGGGGTTAACCCACTATATTTATTTACACTAAAAATAAATATAACTAATGCTGTAGCGACACCACCAACTAAACTAATTATAGGTAAAACATAAACGAAATTATCTGGTTTAACTTGTCCAATTGTTACAAATAATGCTATCGCAAAGCCCCCGCCTGCATTAATTCCTAAAATACCAGGTTCTGCTATAGGATTTTTAGTAACACTTTGAACAACGGCACCACTCATACTTAGCGCTGCACCTGCTAAAATTGTAATCAACATGCGAGGAAGTCGGAAATCTATTAAAATAAGCGAGTCCGTATCATCACCCTGACCAATTAGAGTTTTAAAGAAATTTGGCACAGGTATTTTATATTCCCCTGAAGCAATACTCCAAGTACATGCTGCAAATAGTAATATGGCAAATACGATAAAAGTAATGATTTGTTTACGTCTTAAATTCGGATCAATCATATTGAACGTCCTCCTTTTTTAACAAGGTATAAAAAGTAAGGTACGCCAATAAACGAAATAATTGCTCCTACCGGGGCTTCGCCTAGTAGTCTTGCAATCATGTCAGCAACTAATACTAATACACCACCAAATATTGCAGTCAGTGGGAGCACTTTTGAATAATCTGTACCTATAATAAAGCGAACAATGTGAGGTACCATTAAGCCTACAAAAGCAATTTGTCCAACCATTGCCACAGCAACGCCAGCGAATATCATTGATAAAACTAAGCTTAGTCCGCGAATCATAGAGACATTTTGGCCTAATCCCTTAGCAAGTGATTCACCTAAATTCAAAATAGTAAGTTGCTTGCTAATAACTAAAATAATAATTAGCGTAACGATAATTATTGGGCCACTCCATATAAGTTGTCCCCATGTTGTACCTGATATTCCCCCAGCACTCCAAAAAGTTAGAGATTGATTTAACCTAAATATAAGAGCGACACCTTGACTTAGTGCAGTTAATAACGCACTTATAGCTGCACCAGCTAAGATAATACGCATAGGATTAAATCCATCACGCCTAGACCGCCCAATCATTAACACGATGAAGCCACCTAAAAGTGCACCTAAAAATCCAGATATCATTAATAATAAAAATGGTGCCTCAGGATAAAAAGCATAGGTCATTGCCAAACCAAACGTTGCACCTGAGTTTAGTCCAATTAAACTTGGATCAGCAAGCCCATTCTTAGTTACACCTTGAATAACAGCACCAGCTACAGCTAAAGCCATCCCTACAAGAATTGCACCTAAATCTCTAGGTATTCTAATTTCACTTATGATATTATGATTTTGATTTTTAGGATTATAATTGAAAATTGCATCAAATATGGTAGGAATATCAACATGTGCTTTCCCAAATAAAATAGAAAGAAATAGTGCTAGTATTAGCACTATTACTCCACCTATTAAAAGCGATATAAACTTAAAGTTTTCATTTTTCTTTTTTTCTAACATTGTATTTTTAATCCTTTGTCTTCTCTTTTACGAGTAAGTCTTACTAAACAAATCATAAGTAACAAGTAGAGGTTTACCAGTACGAGGATCTTCATCTAATACCACATCGATATTGAATACTTTTTCTAAATTATCTTTAGTAAGTACTTCTTGAGTTGTACCATTTGCTACAATATTGCCATCTTTCATAGCAATTAAATGATCCGAGAAGCGAATAGCTTGGTTAATATCATGCAATACCATTACAATCGTACAACCTTGTTCTTTATTTAATTTCTGTACAAGTTCTAGTATTTCTAATTGATGACAAATATCTAAATAAGTTGTAGGTTCATCTAAGAATATAATATCCGTACGTTGTGCTAATGCCATTGCAATCCAAACACGCTGTCTTTGTCCACCACTTAAATCATTGATTGAACGATGACGGAATTCACTAGTACCAGTAACTGATAATGCCCAATCAATTTCTTTTTTATCTTCTGCTGTTAAACGGCCAAAGCCCTTCTGATGCGGAAAACGTCCATATGATACGAGTTCACCTACCGTTAAACCGTCAGCAACTTCAGGTGATTGAGGAAGTATCGCAATCTTCTTAGCAATTTCTTTAGTTGATTGAGCATGGATACTTTTACCATCTAAATGAATTGCACCTTCTTTAATAGACAACAAGCGTGATAACGCTTTAAGCAATGTAGATTTGCCACAACCATTAGGTCCAATTATAGAAGTCACTTTACCATCTGGGACCTCTACGTCTAAATTATTAATAATCGTAGTATCACCGTAACCAATTTTAACTTGTTCACCGTTTAAACGACTCATAATTCCCCTACTTTCATCTAAATAATACATTTTATATCGTAAAAACATTGAATTTAATTTTTCGTGTTTATTATTTCATTATTAATCGTAATTGATAATCATTATCATAGATATTATTATAACATCTATAGCTTTTAATGACTAACAGATATTTTTATTAATCGGTTAAATCATTTAATTTGAAAAGTAACGACGAAAAGCGGGACAGAAAATCTTTCTGTCCCGCTTTTTCACTAAATAATTTAATATTATTCATCTAGTAAGAAACCATTACCATACACATCTCTTACATCATGAATAACTAAAAATGCTTTTTCATCAATATTTCTAATAATACGTTTAGCACGTGAGACCTGAGTTTTAGAGATAACTACATATAACACGTCTTTTTCTTCACGTGTATAATACCCATGACCATTGAGTATTGTTAAACCTCTACCAACTTGTTCATCAATGGCTTTAGCTACCTCATCGGGCGTACTCGAAATAATAGTCATTGCTTTCTTTGTATTTAAACCCTCGATCACATATTCCATGACTTTAGTACCTATATATAAAGAAATAATAGTTACTAAAGCCTTATCTAATGAAATTTGAGTTAAAGAAATTAATACCACAAGTAAATCGAAGAAAAGCAAAGCATATGGAGTACTGATATCTAAATATTTATTTACGATTCTAGCTAATATGACAGTACCAGCAGTTGTACCTCCAGCTAATACTATGACTCCGATACCCACACCGACACACGTACCACCAAAAACTGCGTTAACAATCACATTACCTGTATGCACGTGCCATGACTCAGTTAGATCTAAAAAGATAGACATTAAAATAGTTGCTACAACTGTTAAATACATACTACGTTTACTTAAAAACTTATAGCCAATGATGATTAATACAGCATTAACCACAAAGTTTGTAATTGCAGGTGATAAATGAAATGCGTAATATAATACAATTGCTATACCGGTAACTCCTCCCTCACCTAAGTTACCAGAAATAATAAAAGCATTAACTCCTGCTGAGAAAATGAATGAACCAGCAATAACTAATAATATATCTCTGATTGTTCTTTTCATTCAACCACCCCTTTATTTTCTCTTAATATAAAAATGGTAGCACAAGCGTGTAATATTCTACAACACTACTTCAACAAAATCTTTTATATTTAACAAAGTCATTGATTAAATAATGTAAAAAATTATATTTTTACTGTTATTTCTTTCTCAACTAGCATTTGCTTATTCATAAAACACCAATCGACGAACAAATTAAAATATTCTGAATTTTTAATTTACTTATGACATAAGTTCTGCTATAATTATTTTAACTTCTTGAAAGAGAAGTTATCTCCTTTGTGTTGTTTATAGTAACAAAACAAATTTTGCTCGAAGTACTGTGACAGTACCTAGTCCTTACCGTTACAAGTACATTAATATTCATTTCCCATAAAAGCCAAGTATAAGAAGTGTCTCCTCACTTTCTATACTTGGTTTTTATCATTTCAAAGAGCTTTTCAGCCTCCTATTAAATAATAAAAAGGATTGTTCCAACAATTTCTCTAACATGTTGCGAAATATTTTTTAGGGAGATAAGAACTGAAGTTTTTATTAATCGTGTAAATTGAGTCTTATTATAGTTTTTTATTCATAAGGCATCTCGGTAATTCAGTTTAGTGAAGTTTATTCAATGATAGGAAAGTGCCTTATATTTTAAAGTATATCGATGTGAAATTACATGGTAATATGTAGTATCTTTGACGAGATTCCTGAAGGAGCAGTCCCAGTCCTAAACCTAGATTGAGACGGACACACTGCGACACGAAACCATACTATACGAAGTAATGAATATAAAAGTAGCAGTAAAATGATTTTAATTAGAAATCATTTTACTGCTACTCTTTTAGGGAATCATGTCCCAGACGCTTAGAATAATTAAATTCTTAAATTTAATTACCATGCAAATAATCCAACAAATGCTGCAGTTAGTAATGATACTAAAATACCTGCCAATAACATCATTGGTACGTATTTGGATACAAAATCTGATGTTTTCTTATCAACAATTCCTTTTAATGTACCTACAATCATACCTATAGTTGAGAAGTTAGCAAATGATACTAAGAATGTTGAAATCACTGCTCTATGGTGTGGTGAAAGTGAATTGACTTGCTTAGAAACTTCACCCATTACTACAAATTCGTTAGTAACAATTTTTTTAGCCATTTGTTGAGCAACTTCCCACGCTTCATTCCAAGGCAATCCAAGTAATAAAGCGAATGGATACATAAATACACCTAAAATTTGATTTAATCCAAAGCTACCTTTCCAACCAAAACCATGGGCAATTAACCCAGTGATTAGATGAATAAAGCGATCAATTAAATCAGCTAACGCTACGAAACTAATCACAAATGCGATGATAATAAGCACTAGCTTACCAGCTGCTAAAACTGAATCTCCTAAGAAAGAGAAGAATGGTTGGCGCTCTTCTTGATGATCTTTAATGCTATAAATAACGTCTTCTTTTTCCTCAACAGATACTGGATTCAGTATAGATGACACGATAATCGCGTTAATTATGTTTAGAGGAATAGCTGTCAAAACGAGCTCGCCAGGTATCATTTGAACATAAGCACCAACAATAGCCCCTGAAACGGAACTCATCGACATCATAGCCAAAGTTAATACACGCATTTCATTCATACGTTTCAGTTGTTCATTGGAAACAGCTAAGGCTTCAGTATTTCCTAAGAACATCATTTCCACACCAAAGAATGATTCAAATTTTGGTTGACGAGTAATCTTAGCAAGTAACCATCCAATACTTCCAATAATTTTTGGAAGTATATTAAAGTACATCAAAATATCAAATAACGGTACAACTAATAAGATAGGAAATAACGCGCTAATAGCCATATCCATCTGCTTTCCAGTAGTGAAACTAGCAAACGCGAATCCAGTTCCTTTGTGCGCAGATTCTATCACCCATGCTATCCCATTTGCCGCACCTTTGACTCCATTTCTTCCCCATGGAAAATAAATAAAGAACCATGCTAAAAACAAATTCAAGATGACTAAAATCAGTATCGATTTCCATTGAATATTTTTACGATTCCTTGAAAATATAACCGCTATACCCAAAAATACGATTAACCCAATGATATTAATTAGTAAAAACATTTGGCACCTACCTATTCATGTATTTTCATAAAAAATAATTAAACATCCAATATAAATAGTAGTAAGACTACAAAACTCTACAAGAAGGGCTTCTAGATTTGAACTTTATATCATTTAAATCATTTAAATCATTTAAATCCGGTCATAACCCGTACTTTATAACATTATGTATATCTAACGTTCCACTTCTTACAAGAGACATTATACCACTTGTAAATTTAGGTTAAAATAATGGTTTTACGAATATCTCACAATATTTAGGAGGAGATTAAAAAACACGCCCCACATTATAGTGGAACGTGCTATAACTTAGTCTGATAATTTTTGAGATGTGACAAAGTTTTTATATTTTTCATGAGATGCCATTAATTCACCATGAGTACCTTTACCAGTGACTTGACCTTTATCAATAAAGATAATTTGTCCTGCTTTCTTAATAGTGGAAAGTCGATGAGCGATGACTACTGTTGTTCTACCTTCCATTAATGTCTCAAGCGCTTCTTGAATTTTAACTTCACTTTCACTATCTAAATTGGCAGTAGCCTCATCTAATAGTAAAATATCTGGGTTCTTAACAAAGCTTCTCGCAATATCAATACGTTGACGTTGACCACCAGATAATTTAAGGCCTCTTTCACCAACCATAGTGTCATAGCCTTCATCAAATTGCATGATGAATTCATGACAATTCGCAAGTTTAGCATATTCAATTAATTCATCATCTGTTACTTTCCTATTGATACCATATAATATGTTATCTCGAATTGAACCACTCATCATTGAGTTAGATTGCATAACGTAACCAATCTTATTACGCCATTTAGACAATGGGATATCATATATACTGCGATGATTATATTTAATGTCTCCATTTTCAATATCATACATACGTTCAATTAAATTGAAAATTGTACTTTTACCTGAACCTGAAGGTCCCACAAAGGCACTTACTTTGCCTTGAGGTATATTAAACGTAACATCGTTCAAGATTTTCTTAACATCATATTTAAAATCCACATTTTCAAAGCTTAGCTCTCCATCTTCAACGATTTCATCTTTAGATTCAGATAAAGCTTCAGTTGGTTCAATTGGTTCTTGCATAATTTCATGTATACGCTGACTTGCACCGACAGCTCTTTTATAATCAGTAACCAACGTAGATAAATTAATTAAAGGCATTGAAAGTTGAATAACATAGAAAATCATAGCGATTAATGTACCTGGCGTAATAGCACCTGTACCAATTTCTAGGGCACCGAAGCCTAAAATAATCGCAATTGTAAGTAACATAACTACGCCTGAAATTGGTTGCACAATGGCTGAAATTTTAGCCTGCTTTAAGCCAAGATTGTAAATCTTTTTCAAATTAACATGTGCATTGTCTAGCTCTAATCTTTCAGTATTAGAAACCTTAACCAATCTCATTTCCGTAAGCACACGACCGAGTAAACCACTAAAATTAGCGATTTCAGATTGCGTATTTGTAGAAATCTTTTGCATTACTCGACCTAGTGGAATCATGATAAAAACAAATATAGGTATCGTAATAAATGTAAGTAATGTTAATTTCCAATCCATTATAAATAACATTATTAAAGAACCTATTAAAGTTAATACTGATGGTAATAAATTAGGCAATTTTTGAGATATAAATTCATTAATAACCTTTGTGTCATCAGTAAGACGACTCATTAACTGACCACTTTCGTTTTTATCAAAGAACGGCATTTTTAATTGGATGATATGTTCCCATAATATAGAACGAATGGCATAAATAATTTTCTCACCAATTTTACTAAGTAAATAAAGTCCTACACCACTTAGTAACGCGTTAACTAAGAAAATTGCGCCAAAAATTCCTATCATGCCCCAATTAATACTACTTACAGAGAATTTATCTACAATTCGTCCTGTAAATAATGGCACTAATAGCCCACTCAAACTTCCTAACGAAGTAATAATAACCGCTGCAATGATTAACCCATATGGCCATGAAAGCCTCTTAAATAAGAAAAATAAAGGGTTTTGTTGTTTCATAATTTTACCTCGTCTTAAATTGTCATATTTTCATTTTGCTCAATCATACTATAAATCCATTTCTACCCCAAATAATAATACACTTTACAATCTTTTAAATTACAAAAATGATTTTACATTATTAAATATAATAAATAAAAAAGATTAACAAGTCCTGTAAAATAATTCTTAAAAATTCCCTTTATCTTAAGCTATTTACGTTCATTATAACTTTGTACTTCGCATTAAGTATTATAACACCTTTTAGTTCAACTGACGAAGGTCCACGCCTATAATTTTACGCAATAATCATTTAATTCTTATACAAAAAATATGCGTGCTACTCTTAGTAACACGCATGTAAATAGTTTTAAAGTTATTTAGCATCTTTTCCATATAATTCTTGTTTAATCTTAGTTGTTGAGATACCTTCTGTACGATTTAGATAAATCACTTCGCATTTATCTTTCAAGAAATCAAATTCGCCTTCCCAATCGTGACCCATAACAAAGACATCAACTTCAAAACGATCAACATCTTTTTCTTTTTGGCCCCATCCTTCTTCAGGGATTACTAAATCTACATAACGAATAGACTCTAACATCATTTTACGTTGCTCATAATCATAGTACGACTTTTTATTTTTTATTTGGTTGAATTCATCTGTAGAGAGCGCCACGATAAGATAATCGCCCATTTCACGTGCTCTTCTCAGTAATTCGATATGACCATAATGTAGTAAATCATATGTACCATAAGTAATTACTCGTTTCATGATACGTATTCTCCTTAACTTAAAATTTAATAAAAATTTACAATCTTAATGTAGCATAAATATTTCACCCTTACCATTAATTCAATATAAGATAAGGATAATTTTATACAAATTTTCTTATTGCATTATTTCTTATTTAACATGCGTTTTAATGATTGCTTCCCTGAAAATGATGCACGTCTAGGAAGTACTGAAACTTTAAAACGTAAATAACCAGGTCGACCTATACCAACACCTTGTAATGTCTTTCTCCATTGTTGATATAACGTTTTCGTCCAATTTGTTGCACTTTGCTCAACAGCTCTTACAATTCTAAACATTGCATTCCCTGAGTAATGGGTATGTTGCATAGCTTTCATATAAGTTGTAACACTATCCATGAACGATTGAGTCATTTGACTATTCTTCATTAAATGCGCTTGTATTAAATAACTTACGATAAGATTATCCATCCGATAACTGTAATATGTCTTTTCCTCAATGAGTAACAATAACTCCATGACACGTCGACGCACTTTTAAAGCGTCCTTCATATAAGGGAGAAATGTATCAGCACGTTGAGCTGTAACTGACCCTTCTCTTTCATTATATACATAAACAATATTTGGTATAAGTTGAATATCTCTTGCTTTAGAAAATGCTCTCACAATAAACGTGTGTTCTTCACAGAATACGACATCCTCATCAAAACGTAATCCTGCATATTTGGCACTAAATAATTTAGCGCCAGGACCTATCGACTGTAAAATTTCAGGCTTGCGATCAAGCGTGACTAACTCATCCAATACAATATCATCATGTGTCGGAATCACTTTCCAATCACCATTGATACCTCTGCCCATTTGTCCTATAACTACATCAGTTTCTTCATTTTTTTGAAATGCTTCAACCATTAAATCAATTCTACTAGGTAAGAACTCGTCATCAGCATCTAAAAATAGAAATCCTTCAACGTCATCTGACATTGCCTCTAATCCAACGTTTCTACTACGTGCTGCACCTTGATTATCTTGATTAATCACTTTAATATTTTTATGCTCTTTCTGAAGTTCTGTAAGCACGCGTTTTGTATTATCGGTCGAACCATCATTTACGCAGATAATTTCATAATCTGACTTACTATCCACAGAAAGGATTGCTCGTTTGATAGTATCTTCAGAATTATATACTGGAATAATTATTGCTAATTTCATAATTTCACCAACTTATTTATAAAATTGACTAACTCGTTTAAACTTTCTTTCGTATTATATCGATGCCAAGTATTAAATAATGATTGTAGTGGTACATCATTCTCTTTAAGTGCTTGAATTAAACTATTTTCATCAGTAAATTTATAGTCATTTGGAATCTCATAATAAAATGAATTCAATCCTCTAACATTTTCATATTCTTTCTCATCATAGTTATAGAATAAGGTAGGTTTATTGAGCAAACTTGCTTCAATTGGTAGCGAACTATAATCACTAATAATGACGTCTGCCATAATCATTAAAGAAGATATATCGATATCTTGTGATGATTGTCGATCTCTAATCGAAGGGTGCAAATGGCTTAATAACGTATAATTAGGTAGGTTTTGTTCAAACTTCTCTTTATTTATAGTCCTATTTGCAATTTTAGATTCCCTATACGTAGGCACATATACCGCTAATTTATCTTTAATATGATACTTCGCTTTCAAACTACGTTGTGCTTCTTCTATATCAATATTTAAATATTTTACTAATCTAGGAAGTCCAAACTTTAACATTTGATCAGGACGTGCTTCAAATGATTCCTTAAAGCACTGAGCCATCTCTTCTCCACCTATTAAATAATAGTCTGTTGCATCGTAAACACGCTTATATTGTTTAACCATTGTTTGATTATTCACGTCCACCTGATGGTCGGTCAAACCGAAATCTTTGAGCGCTCCCGCTGCATGCCAAGTTTGAATGACAGCTTGTCCTTTCTTTTTATGATATCCGCCCATCATAAGATAATACGTGTCAATAATAATGACTTTAGCTGAGCTTAATGCCTTAATATGGCTAATCACATTTTTATTTCCTGCAGGTATGAATGTTATATTTTTCAAGTTTTTTAAATGCGCTTGATCCTTCATTTTTCCAATAACTGTAATATCGTACTTCTGTTGACTTAATGCTTCAATTATTGGAAACACATCTTGTTTAAAGGTCATCATAACTACTATATGATTTCGGTTTATTTTCTTAGTTTTAAATAGATAATTTAACACCTTAATTATAAACATATATATTTTTTTTATTAGAATTCTCATGTTTTCACCGTCTTTATTTACTCAATCGTATTATTAAATTATAAACGATTCTTTCTTCCTTAGAAAATGATAATAGTATCTTTAATGCTCATTAAAAAGTTGTAGTGTGTGATTTTATTTTTCAAAAATAAAACCTTGATCCAGAGTGGACCAAGGCAATGTATAAATCTTTATAAGAAATCTGCAAAATGATCTCTATAACGTTTATGAAGAATAGAGCCAATAACAAAGAACAAAATAATAATACAAATGTTATATAACATCAATTTCCAATGATCGATAAAGTACCATTGATGGAATAAAATTGCCGCACGATATGATTCGGCAATAAAATAAACTGGGTTGAACATCATAATTTGATGTATAACACCACTCACACCATGATTTTTAGGTACCCATAAAATTGGAGACATATAGAATAATATTCTCATGAGCGCTTGCATTATCATTTGTGTATCCCTTACAAGTATTCCTAGCGTTGACGTTAACAAGGCTACGGATGAAGTTAATAAAAATGCAAAAGGTACATAAATTAATAATTGAACAATATGAATACTCGGTATAATTCCTTTAAACATACATGCGATGATAATAATTGCTAACAATCCTAAATGACCGTAAAATCTGCTAGTTACAATGTACGTGGGAATAATAGATAATGGAAAATTCATTTTAGCAACTTGATTAAATTTTTGTGAAATTGATTTGGTACCTTCAAGAACACCTTGGTTAATGAAAAACCACATACTAATTCCCACTAGCAACCAAAATACAAATGGGATACCATGTATTGGTGCATTACTTCTAATTCCTAAACCAAAAACTAGCCAGTAAACCATAATTTGTAGCGCTGGGTTTAAAATTTCCCATGCCATTCCTAAATAGTTACTGTGATTTGAGATTTTAATTTGAAATTGTGCCAGTCTTTGAATTAAATAGAAGTTTTTGAGGTGTTCCTTTAAAACAGTTCCAACTGCTGACATTAAACCCAACCACGCTTTCTCATGCAATAGAAATATATCTATTGTAAAACTTTATTAAATAGTCTTTTAAACTTATATTTTGTAATCACTTTATTCTGAATAATAGCTTATTGTTTATTACAAGCATATTATATTATACAATCATTATCGTTAAAAACAGTAATGATAATATTTAACTTTTATGTGAAGTATGACAAAGATAGTATTTTCACATTTAATAATTTTAACAAAATCTTCTATTCACTTTACACTAGGTTAATAAATTTAACAACTGATGTTTTGTATATTATAATCTATATAAATGTATATAAGGAAGGTACTAAAATGAGCGTTTCGGTAAATATTGAAAATGTAACTAAAGAATACCGTATATATAGAAATAATAAAGATCGAATTAAAGATGCTTTAATCCCTAAAAATAAAAATAAAACATTTTTCGCTTTAGATGGTGTTTCACTTACAGCACATGAAGGCGACGTCATAGGTCTAGTAGGAATTAACGGTTCCGGAAAGTCTACCTTAAGTAACATGATAGGCGGCTCACTTTCCCCTTCCTCTGGAGAAATTGAACGACATGGTGATGTCAGTGTAATTGCAATTAATGCAGGTTTAAACGGTCAACTAACAGGAGTAGAAAACATTGAATTTAAAATGTTGTGTATGGGGTTTAAACGTAAAGAAATCAAAGAGTTAATGCCTAAAATCATTGATTTTAGTGAATTAGGTGAATTCATCTATCAACCAGTGAAAAAATATTCCAGTGGTATGCGTGCTAAATTAGGATTTTCAATTAATGTAACTGTTAATCCAGACATTTTGGTTATTGACGAAGCGCTTTCTGTAGGAGATCAAACATTTACTCAAAAATGTTTAGATAAAATTTATGAATTTAAAGAAGCGAAAAAAACTATTTTCTTTGTTAGCCATAATCTCCGCCAAGTCAGAGAATTCTGTACAAAAATTGCTTGGATTGAAGGTGGCAAATTAAAAGAATTTGGTGAACTTGATGATGTATTACCAAAATACGAAGAATTCTTAAAGGACTTCAAGAAGAAATCTAAAGCACAACAAAAAGCCTTTAGAAGCGAATTAGATGAATCACGTTTTGTTATTAAATAAGCAAATATCATACTAAACTGTCACAATAAACGTTGTTGACAGTTTTTATGTGCTTTTAAATTAAAGATTTAAAACATTGCAACTCTCATATGATAATTATTTTCAATTAATTTGAGCTTAACCCTTTTCAAAAAGTAGAAGTAGTATTATGATGGAATTAAGAGATACACAAAGTTGTCACAACTGAAACGTAAATTAAAGAGGGTGAAAGAGATAGTAGCTAATAAGAAAACCCAACAATTTGCGAATTTAGTACGTTCTTACCGTAAATCATATATTGGTAAAGGCCCCGAACAAGTTAAAGTCTTTTTTAAAGATAACTGGGCAATTTGTCATATGACAGGTAGTTTAAGTAAAGTTGAAAACTTTTATTTGAGAAATAAAGATTTTCAGAGTATGCTTAAATATGGACGTACTGAAGAAATTAAAGAATTATATAAACAAAAACCTCCAGTTGAAATGGAGGAACTTGTTGGAGCAAATTTCGTAAAACTTTTTACAGATGTTAATTTAGAAGACGACGAAGTTGTTTCAATCTTCGTTTTTGATAAATCAATTGAATAACAAATAATATAGTAATAATACTATGGGATTGGTGTAAGGTACTCAGTGCTGTTTGCTAACCCACTTACATTTTAAATGCTTATGAGAATTCATACATTTAAGGAGGTGGTTTAGACAAATAGGCTGAGTATTTTTTTATAAACGTTATAAGTGCTCTCATCATAGAATAGCTAGAACTTTTACTAGATAAAATTCTAAATTTAGGAGTGTATAGAGTATGAAAATTGTAGCATTATTCCCAGAAACTGAAGAAGGTTTAGACAATCAATTATTAAATACAGATAAAGCCATCGGTCTTAGAGATTTCTTAAAAGATTCAGACCATGAATTAGTTATCTTGAAAAATGGTGAAGAAGACTTAGATAAACACTTAAGCGATATGGATATTGTGATTAGTGCACCATTCTATCCTGCTTATATGACTAAAGAAAGAATCGAGAAAGCACCAAACTTAAAATTAGCAATCACTGCAGGTGTTGGTTCTGATCATGTTGATTTAGATGCAGCAAGTAAAAATGATGTCGGTGTAGTAGAAGTAACAGGTAGTAATACTGTAAGTGTAGCTGAACATGCCGTAATGGACTTACTTATTGTATTACGTAACTTTATGGAAGGACACCGTCAATCAGTCGAAGGAGAATGGGACTTATCTAAAGTCGGTAACCAAGCTCGCGAACTTCAAAACAAAACAATCGGTATCTTTGGTTTCGGTCGTATTGGTCAATTAGTTGCTGAACGCTTAAAACCATTTAACGTAACTATCCAACACTATGATCCAATCAATCAAAAAGATAACGAAAACTCAAGATTCGTTGAATTCGAAGAACTTGTGAAAACAAGTGATGCAATTACGATTCATGCACCATTAACACCTTCTACTGATAATTTATTTAATGAAGATGTATTAAATAAAATGAAAAAAGGTAGTTATTTAGTTAATACAGCTCGTGGTAAAATCGTCAACACTCAAGCATTAGTCAACGCTGTTAATAGTGGTCAAATTCAAGGTTATGCCGGCGACGTATGGTACCCACAACCAGCACCAGCTGACCATCCTTGGAGAACAATGCCTAGAAATGGTATGACTATTCATTATTCAGGTATGACTTTAGAATCTCAAAAACGTATTGAAGATGGTGTCAAAGATATTCTAAATCGTTTCTTTAATAATGAACCTTTCCAAGATAAAGATGTTATCGTTTCAAGCGGAAAAATTTCAAGCTCAAGCTATACTGCTAAATAATAGCACTTTAATACGTTTAATTAGATTTTAAAAAAACCTTTATTCAAATCACTCAACTATTTAAATCATGACAACCCTAAGTATAGTTTAATGAACGATGATATAACTTAAAGAGACTTCGCTATGAAAAGCGCCATTCTCGACTTAATAGCGTACATGTACTCTTTGATAGCTTCAGTAGATGTCTTATGGCGAGTTAATCAACGTTATACCTTTCCCAAAATCAAAAATGTTATCAGCCATGTAAGATCCCTGTTCGCTTACAAAAGACATTGAAAGAGCTTTTTCTTACCCTTGATATTACAGAATTAAATTAAATAATCTCAATTATTTTCTACCCCTTCCCCTGAGAAATAATTGAGTTGTTAAATCCCTAAAATTATTGTTATCCCTGTTCAAATAGAAAGCGAGAGGTGGCCTCCCTGAACCATCTCTCGCTTTATCTTATTTATCAGTTTTGTTTTTTCTTTTTTGCTTAGATACTTTTATCATAAATTTTGGTATACTCATCATTCTGCCTATACGCTTCCAATCTATAAGCAAACGATATACCCATTCAATATTCAGCTTTTGAAACAATTTTGGGGCACGCTTTTTCGCCCCACTTAAAACTTCAAATGAGCCACCTACGCCCATCATAACAGTTTGATTAAATTTGGAATTATGTTTATGAATCCATTCCTCTTGTTTCGGGAATCCCATTCCAACAAAAATGTAGTCAGGATTAAAACTAGTTATTCTTTTGACCACCGTTTCATCCTCTAGATTAATATATCCATGATGGTAAGCGAACGTCACATTAGAATATTTTAAGTGTAATTTACGTTCAGCCGCTTCGATAATTTCATTTTTTGAACCAAGTAAATACACACGCTGATGATTTGCATGAGCTATTTTCAAACATTCTTCAAGCAACTCAATCCCTGGTACTCGACGTCTCAGAGGTTGATTTAATCGCTTTGATGCTTTAACCACTCCAGTTCCATCAGCTACAACATAATCCGAACTATTAATTAAATCCATATACGAAGAATGTTCAGTTGCATAAACAACAATTTCAGGATTAGCCGTTACTATAAATAAATTACTTTCAGTTTTATTTTCGAAAAATGATTTGATATTCTCAATCATTTCCAACATCGTAGTATTATTGAATTTTACGCCCAGCACGTTGACTTTACTGTTATTAAATTGCTCGTTATTCATCAAATTTGCCCCACTTCACTTCGTGTAGTCATTTATTAATTAAAATTAAATATAGAAGTATTAATAGTACTATGCTTAAAAATGTACCGTCTATTTTACCACATCCAAAATTAAACAAGAAATCTTTAATCCTTAAATTACATCTAAAGTCTAAAGGCTAATTCCTGCTTTGTCATTTATAATATTAAATAAATGAACATATTTAAATTTATTTATTCGAGGTTAATCATGTCCTATCTAGAGAACTTTTTCACAACAGTTATTCATTTAAATATTTATCTCATCATTGCCATTGGAATAATATACATCTTTATTCATCAAAACAGACATAACGGTATCATTCGATTTCTAGATGTCTATTTGAACTATATACCAGTTTTAACTCATGAGTTTGGTCATGTATTATTTAATCGTCTTGCAGGTGGACGAGCTAAAGATCTAGTTATCGTTACAAGTCCCACTGAAAGACAAACAACATTACAACAAGGCTATGCTATCACTCAATCTAAAGGTTATTTGGGTCAATTCATAACCACAATTGGGGGTTACTTAATGCCACCCATCATGTTTTTAATTGGATTAGTGGCTGCGCATTTTGAACATCCAAGTATTTTTCTAGTCACATATCTCTTGATTTTTATTTATTTTTTAATATTAACCTCTCGAAAACTATCACCTATTTTTGTCATTCTGTTAATCAGTATACTCTTATACTTTTTAGTCCAGCATAACCATACAATGATGGTGTATGACATCGTCTCTTTAAGTTATCATCTTATTTTAGGCGTTTTACTAGGTGAAATTATTCAATCTTCATGGACAATATTTAATCTTACCTTCCAACGACCTAAGCCAAGTTGGGACGGCAGTGCTTTAACTGATATCACTAAAGTACCTACAATCATTTATAGTACGATATGGATTGCCTTCAACCTCTATACGATCTATTTACTCATTAAATACACGATTTTATAAAAAAACTTAAGCTCTTAATGATTCAAAGAACGCTCATTAAGAACTTAAGCTTTTATTGTTTTTCGGCAAAAATATTCATTGCATTTTCATAACTTAAAATAGTTACATTTTCATTTCGTTTAATAATAATTACTTTATTAGTATCATCTTTCGAAACGATTTCTACCGTATTGCCTATATAGATATCTTTACTTGAAAGGTATACAAGTAAGTCTGTCTTATCGCGCACTCTTCTGACTATAACATTGTCACCAGGTTCGAATTCTAAGATAGACGTTGTATAGAGTTCTTTATAATGATGGTCACGTGGAATCACGCCACCATGAGGACATGTTTTAGGAAAATTTAACGTTTTATCTAAGCGTTCCACAAACAAATCAGAAATTCGGTGTTCAAGAATTTCTGCCTCTTGATGCACCTCTTCCCAATTGTATTGCAATATTTCTATTAAAAATAATTCTAGTAAACGATGACGTTTAATAATATCAAGTGTTCGGTCTAAACCTTCTTTAGTTAAACGTGCACCTTTATAATGTTTAGTTTCTACATAACCTTCCTTTTCCAAGCGTCCTATCATTTCACTGACAGATGGGGGTTTAATATTTAGAAATTGAGATAGTTGTTTATTAGATACAAAGGATACATCGCCGTCATTCGTTAAAATTGCTTTTAAGTAATCCTCTTTTTCTTCAGTTAACATCATTTCACCTCACACGCATTCACCTTATTGTATCACGAATTCACTTGACATGTTAAAACTTCAACGTTTATTATAAAATAAATTAGGTTAGCCTAAACTTTTTATTAGGAGGTTATAATTTTTGCTAAAAATTGATCAATTAAATTTATTTTTAGGGAAAAAGCATGTCCTTAAAGACGTGTCATTCTCATTACCTATATGTGGTGAAATCGTCGGCATCGTAGGTCCCAATGGAGCAGGTAAATCATCAATGCTCAAAGCTTTTATCGGGGAATTTAAAGCGACGGGAACTAGATTGTTATACGATCGCCCTATACATACTCAACTCAGATATATTACTTACATTCCTCAAAAAGCTCAATTAGATTTAGACTTCCCTATCAAAGTAGAACAAGTGGTGCTTTCAGGATGTTATCAAGACATTGGGTGGTTTAAACGTCCAGAAATTACTGAGCGAGCGAAACTCAACCAATTACTTAAAGATTTAGAATTAGATGATTTGCGTCATAGACAAATTTCAGAATTAAGTGGTGGTCAATTACAACGTGTACTTGTTGCGAGAGCATTAATGAGCGAGAGTGATATCTATTGTTTTGACGAGCCTTTTGTAGGTATTGATATCTACAGCGAAGAATTAATAATGAAAAAAATTAAGCATCTTAGACATTTAGGTAAGTTGATATTAATTGTACATCACGATTTATCAAAAGCTGAGGAGTACTTTGACCGTATTTTATTACTCAATCAATCCTTAAGATATATAGGACCACCAAAAGAAGCTTTAACTTCTGAACGATTGAATGCAACTTTCATGAATTTTGATAATGATTTATCACCACTTCAATCGTCACAGTTACAAGGGAGTGCGTGTTAAATGTTAGACTTCTTTAATCATTTACTCAGTTATCAATTTTTAAATCGTGCATTAATCACTTCTATATTAGTAGGGATTGTGTGCGGTACTGTAGGAAGTATTATTGTACTTAGAGGCCTGTCTCTAATGGGAGATGCAATGAGCCATGCGGTGTTACCAGGCGTTGCGCTATCTTTCCTATTCAATATTCCAATGTTCATCGGTGCATTAGTAACAGGTATGATTGCCAGTCTTTTTATTGGTTTTATTACTTCTAAAAGCAAGACAAAACCAGATGCAGCGATAGGTATTAGTTTTACTGCATTTCTAGCAACAGGAGTCATTATTATAAGTTTAATCAATAGTACGACAGATTTATACCATATTTTATTTGGTAATTTACTGGCTATAACCAATCAATCATTTTGGACAACTATCATTATCGGAATGAGTGTGCTAACACTTATAGTTGTATTTTATCGACCTTTAATGATATCTACTTTTGACGCAACATTTAGCCGTATGAGCGGTTTAAACACAACACTCATCCATTATTTCGTCATGCTTTTACTAGCACTTGTCACAGTTGCAAGTATTCAAACGGTCGGAATCATACTTGTAGTGGCTTTACTTATCACTCCTGCATCAACTGCATTTTTGATTAGTAAACAATTGTACAGCATGATGATTATTGCCAGTCTTATTAGTATTATCAGTTCAATTACCGGACTATATTTTAGTTATATATATAACGTCCCAAGTGGTGCTACAATCGTGATTTGTACATTTACTATTTACGTTATAACGTTAGCAATTACGAGAATGAATAACAGACAGAAAAGAGGCGCTTTAACGTGAAGAAGATTTTTGCTTTAGCATTAATATTTATCATGATTCTTGCCGCGTGTGGGAATCAACATAACAAGGATCATAGCTCTACCGAAGGTAAGTTAAAAGTTGTAACAACCAACTCAATTTTATATGACATGGTCAAACATGTCGGCGGTGATAAGGTCGAAGTCCATAGTATTGTACCAGTCGGTCAAGACCCTCATGAATACGAAGTAAAACCCAAAGACATTAAAGCTTTAACTGACGCAGATGTTATTTTCTATAATGGGTTAAATCTTGAAACAGGAAATGGTTGGTTTGAAAAAGCGCTCAAACAAGCAGGCAAATCTACTAAAGACAAGAGCGTTGTTGCTACATCTAAAGATGTTACACCTATTTACTTAAACGGTGAAAATGGTAACAAGAACAAACAAGATCCACATGCTTGGTTAAGTTTAGATAACGGTATTAAATACGTTAAAACAATTCAACAAACGCTAATTCAACATGATAAACAAAATCAATCTACGTATAAAAACCACGGAAAAACTTACTTAGCTAAACTCAAAAAGTTAAATAAAGAGAGTAAAAACAAATTCAATGATATTCCTAAAGTGCATCGAGCTATGATGACTAGTGAAGGTGCATTTAAATACTTTGCTAAACAATTTAAAGTGAAGCCAGGCTATATTTGGGAAATCAATACTGAAAAGCAAGGTACACCAGGACAAATGAAACAAGCTATTCGTTTCGTTAAAGACAACCATCTCAAACATCTATTAGTTGAAACAAGTGTGGATAAAAAAGCCATGCAAAGTTTATCAGAAGAGACAAATAAGGATATCTATGGAGAAGTATTTACAGATTCTATAGGTAAAGAAGGCACTAAAGGTGATTCATACTACAAAATGATGAAATC
Source organism: Staphylococcus sp. HMSC067F07 (assembly GCF_001837405.1). Taxonomy (NCBI): domain Bacteria; kingdom Bacillati; phylum Bacillota; class Bacilli; order Caryophanales; family Staphylococcaceae; genus Staphylococcus; species Staphylococcus sp. HMSC067F07. Next base: position 751,296 of record NZ_KV832237.1, read on the forward strand.
CAACATCGAGACAATTCATGGCAGTATGAAATAACTAGAAATACACGGATGAACACGTAAGAAAGTGTAGAAGATTAATCATAAGTCATGTTCATCCGTGATAATTCTAGAACTTTTATATATTATTTTTATTTTGTAACTAGCAGTCCCATATCGTGTGTTTTTTCATTTATATTACCCTCCTATAATATAAACTACATCTTTTTTACACACGATATGGTGGTGTTAGTTAAGGGGATATTTCGCAAACTTATTTGAGCCCCACTCTCTCACGAATTACAGAGTAAATATTTTAGCGGAAATCACTCATTCTTTTTGTTGTTTTCGAGCGATAAACAATGGAAGGAAACTAACAATGTGCTACTAATCTTAACATCTCAATCAATCCTCGAGTAGTACATAACAGTTCTATTCAACTCTGAGTAGTTACTGAAGCCACAAATAATCACTTGATGTGATAGCTTCATCTATCACTAAGCTACCTCCATGGATATTCAATCCTCCCCCATGGAGACATTAGTTGCACTAATTATGTTGAGATTAGTGCAACTTTTTTTATGATGATATATGTAAAAGAGCCCTCACCACTTTATGAGTGAGGGCTCTTTTTTAGAAAGTTTATAAACAAACGTATATTTTTTATCATGTCATACTATCAACGATAACCATTTCATCATAGTTAATAGATTCTCTAAGCTTCAATGCTGTACCTTCTGTAATTTCTTCATCTTCTATTAATTCACGAAGAATTCGACGTTGTTCTCTTAAAGCATTCAACTTAATTCTAGTAATCGTATCTTCACTTTGAGAATTGAAGAAATTATTCGGAGTTAAGTTATCTATACGCATAAGATAACCATCGCATATCATACCAATCTCTAGTTTGTTATCTGTTGTTGCCTCTTTAGACAATCTACTTACTACATTGTAATGAACTAATTTATTTATTTTACCTAATTCAAGTAAGTTATCTGTAACACTTAAAGAAGATGCAGAATTTATTTTAGTTTTAACACGGCGTTTCAATAACATTCCTCTTAAAACAACTGTAATCCTTCTAAATAGTGACGCTTGTTTGTAGACTTGTGTACGTTCAGCATAGCGCATATAGTTTTCAAGTACACTATCTGTAATCTCACCATCATCAACAAGTTGTTCTAATGTTTTTGTTTCTACATTAAACGCAATTTTTTGAAGACGTTCTAACTCTTTAGAGTTTTCATCTTCCTTTTCAACTGTTTTAAGGAAAGTGAGTTTATCATGATATTCTTTAATCACATTTCCATAACGATAACTTGTTTCAAATGTAGATTTCTGATTTAAATAATCAATCACATGTTCCAAAATATATACTCTTGCTTCTTTGAATGTCATATTACCTAATTTCACTTTTGGTTTATTAGGCGTAACTAAAGGAAGTAATACTTGAGCAATGACCAAGCTAATGATGACCATTCCTGACGCAATAAATAATAAATCATTTCTATAATGGAATGAATGATGATTTGCCAAGTAATAAGGTAATGTTAATGCGATTGCTAGTGAAATTGTCCCGTGTACACCGCAAAGCGTCATAATAAGTGCATATAAGCTTCTCTTAGGTTTTTTCTCTGGGGCTTTATCGTCATCGTCTTTTGATATCATTTTCTGGAAAGGACTGACTGATAAATAGAAATAAGGATAAAGCACATATACCCATACAAATCTGAAGAGGTATACCGCTAAAGCGACTAGTACAGTGATAACTACTAAGAATAGTAAATTATGTGGTTCTGTCTTAATAATCTTCACAATAACCTCAGGTACTAAGAAACCTAATATTGAAAAGACAAAACCATTTAAAACATAACCTAGAATATTCCATGTGTGGTTATAACTCATTTGTAATTGTGTACGTGTTTGAGCGATACGATCTCGTTCAAATCCATGGACGAGTCCGGCTACTACAGCTGCGATAATACCTGACGCATGAAACAGTTCTGCAATGAGATATGTCACAAATGGCGTTAATAACTGTATAAATGTGAACATATTAATATTCTCAATGCCTCGTCTCATTAGAGTTAAACGAAAACGAACAAGTGCCATACCTATAAGTAAACCTACAATTGCCCCACCTATAGATGCAATTAAAAATTGTTGTACCGCATCGAAAAGTGAAAACGTACCTGTGACTAATACGCCTACAGCAATTTTAAATGAAATGATACCGGCTGCATCATTAAGTAATGATTCACCTTCAAGAATCGTCATCGCACCTTTAGGCAACACCTTACCGTTAGTGATTGCTTGAACTGCTACAGCATCTGTAGGACAGAGAATTGCTGCAATTGCAAAGGCTGCACCAATCGGTAGTTCGGGCCAAATCCAATGTACGAACAATCCTACACCAATCACTGTTGTAATAACGAGACCTAAAGCCATCATCATTACAGGTTTAATATACTTTCTTAAATGTACTCTTGAAACGTTAACCCCTTCTACAAATAATAATGGGGCAATTAATGTGACCATAAATAGTTCTGAGTCAAAGTTAAATTCAACTGGAATTGGAGTGAGGTATAAAATCATTCCAAGAACGATTTGAATAAACGCAAGAGGTATCTTTGGTATGAAAGTATGGACAAAGGAGCTTACGATAACTACTGTAGTAAAAATAAGTAAAGTTTCAAATATCTCCAAACTTTCACCTCTTTATTATTTTTTAATTGAAAATTAAGTAACCAATAGCACATATATGCCTATTTACACATTGCATATAAGAGAGATGCATCATTTGAATGATCTACATTAGAGGAAGATAACAAGAAGAAAAAAAGAGATTGCTTATTCTTATTGCTTAAATATATTAAGTATAAATTGATTATTTAGAATATTTTATCTATTTCAATGATGCATATTCCAGTTATCAGTGAAATCAAACATGAACATTTTCATTAAAGATAATCACAAATTCGTTTCATCAAACGAGAAAATGTTTATGTGTAATCTCATTGAACCAACATTTTACTACTTAATTTTACAATTATTCTTATTTATAATTTTATCATTAATTGTATCAATGCTTAAATAAATAGCTCTCTTCTCTTCCATATTCATACTTCAGTCTTATATAAAAAAAGAAAACCGTTAACATATATAGATTAACTCTTATACGTTAACGGTTATGATTAATTCTCATTGTCAAATTTTCTCTCTTTTTCACGTTCTTTATAATAAAGTTTTTCCCTACGTTGTTCTCTTAGTTTCGCACGAGATTTTAATTCTTCAGGTGAATTAAACTCATTTTGACTTAACAATATTGAAGATTGCCTAGGGACGTCATCTTTTCGGTACATATACGCACCGTTACGATAGGCAGCACGCGCTACCAAATGCATTCCAACAGGAGAAGTAAGGTTGATGAAAACCAATGATAAAAGTAAACGAACGCTAAAGAATCCTTGATTGACCGTAAAATATATTAAGACACCAATAATAGTTAATAATACTGATAAAGTTGAACTCTTTGTAGAGGCGTGACTACGTAAAAAAACGTCTTGGAACTTTACAATACCAATCGCACTAATCAATGCAATGATACTTCCTAAAAATATAAATATCGCTGAGATGAGACTAACGATTTCTTTTGTTATTTCCATTAAAGACTCGACCTCCTCCGATAAATCTAGAAATAGATACCGAACTAACAAATGAAATAATGGCAATGAGCATAATTGAGTCTAGGAACGAAACCGAATTATATACGACACTCAACACACCAACTATAGACATTACAACTGCACTTGTCGCATCAAATGAGACCACTCTATCAGCTGTTGTTGGTCCTTTAATTAATCTGAAAAGGCACACGAGTAAAGCAACACCAAATATAATTAATGCACTTATAATTAAACATTGTGTGATTAACGTTATCATCGTGTCACCTCCAAAATTAAATCTTCATACTGTTTAATACTTCTTAAAAGATTTTGCTTGTCTTTTTCAGAAACATCAATACTATGGATAAAGAACTTATTCGTATCTTTAGAAATGCGAATCACTGTTGAACCCGGAGTGATAATGATTAAAATAGTTAAAAATGTAATTGCCCAATCATTCTTTAGAGAAGTCTCATAAGAAAGTAAACCAGGATTCATTTCTTTAGTTTTAAACAGAATATAATTAATCGTACTAATACTTGATGTTAATAGTTGATAGAGATATATTGCTAAAAATTTAATCGCTACCCATATCTTTTTGAGATAAAATTCTTCACCAAAGAACCTATGAAGGATATAGATGACAATTAAACCAATTAAAAATCCTGAGAAGAAGGTTGTAAATTTAAATTCATCCTCGTCTTGGAATAAAACCCAAAGGAACGCGATGACAATATTAAGTACGACTTGTTTCATCTATTTTTCAACCTCCTTCAAATGCGAATTAACATTCTCTTGGAAAACATGTTCTTTCATATTGAGGTTTGTAGCATTATCAGTCACTTTTAAGACAACTGGTGCAGCAATACCCATAGCAAGTACAACGGCAACTAGAATACCTAGAATACCTTTACGATGAGGAGGAATCTCTTTGAATTTGACCTCTTCACCATCAGTATCGCCAAAGTACATTACAAACATGACTCTAAACAGACTATACATCGCTAGAAGACTAGTCAGAATCATTAAAGCAAGACCAATATAATTACCGTTTTGAATCGCACCTTGGAATATAAGCACCTTACCTGGGAAACCACTAAACGGAGGTACACCACCTATTGCAAATACCATCACAATAAATGCAACACCAAAGAAGGGTTCCCTTTTGGCTAAACCACTTAAATACTGATAATTTCTAAAGCCAGAAATATAAACAAGACTACCTATAATAAAGAAAAGTAACGTTTTAACGATAATATCATTTGATAAATAGAAAATTGCACCATTCACTCCAGCATGTGTATGAGATCCTAATCCTAGGATAATAAAACCAATCGATAATATAACTTGATAAGCAGCAATTTTCTTAATATCTTTATAAGCGATTACACCAAATGCACCGATTAGCATCGTAATACATGACATAAAAACGAGTAATGGATGTGTGATACCAGGATGATGATCAAATAATAAGGTGAAGAAGCGGATTAACGCGTATGCGCCGACCTTTGTCATCAACGCTGCAAATAAAGCTGCAAGTTCTGTATTGAGCACAGCATAAGCTTTAGGCAACCACATAAATATCACTAAAGCAGCTTTAGAACTAAAAGCGACTAAAAAGACGAGTGAGATAATCGTGATAGTTTGATTACTTTCCATATGGTTCAAGCGTGATGCAATATGAGAGAAATTTAAGGTACCAACAGTCTTATATAACATACCGATACCTAATAAAAACAACCATGAGCCAATAATGTTAAGTACTACATAAATAATGGCAGCACGTAACTGTTCAACTGATTGGCCTAATGTTACAAGCACAAATGACGCGAGTAACATAATCTCAAACATAACGTATAAGTTAAATAAATCTGAGGTTAAAAATGAACCTATTACACCAACAGTAAGTAATAAGATAAAAGTTGGTAAATGGAAAAGATTTACACGCTTTTCACCTCGACCAAATCCATAAGCCATAATTAGCGTCACAACAAATGACGATACTGTAACCATGAGTAAGCTTAGTGAATCGCCAAGGAATTGAATACCAAATGGTGCTTTCCAACCACCAAAATCTAATGTGATTGGCTTATGGTTCACAACATAGATAAGCAATGCTAAAGAAATTAAAGTCGAAACAATCATAGTCGTAATTGAGAGTATTTTCGATGTTTGATTTTTATTTTTTATAAAAACTAGAATCAAAGCACATAAAAAAGGAAGAAGCATTGGCATAATCAATAAGTTACTCATCATCTTCTTCACCCCTCAATGCACTAATTTCATACTCTTTCGTCACGCGATATGTTCGGTAAATTAATACGAGTAAGAATGCAGTCATACCAAATCCAATTACAATCGCAGTAAGTACAATGGCTTGTAATAATGGATCTACAAAATTCGAATGATTATTTTGAATTAATGGTTCAGACATATGTGGACCATATTTGCCCATACTCATAATAATTAAATTACCTGCATGAGTATAAATAGAAATACCAATAACAATACGTATTAAATTAATGGATAGAATCATGTACGTTCCTATAAATACTAAAAATCCTATCACTAGTAAAAGTATCAAGTTCATGACTTACCACCACTTATTGACAACATAACTGTCACAATAACACCTACCACTGTAAGTAATACGCCTAATTCAAATAACGTTACAGTCGTAACGTGCACATGTCCTAATAATGGAAAGGCCACATTAGCTTCAGTTTGGTATAAGATTGGTTTACCAAAGAACATAGGAACTACTGCCGTACACACAGATACTAATGATCCAATAATCATTAATTTCTTAAAATCTATAGGTAAACTAATCAATACTTCTTTAACATCAAAGGCAAGGAACATAAGGATAAAAGCTGAACTAAAGATAAGGCCGCCAATAAATCCACCACCTGGATTATTATGTCCTGCAAAGAAAACATAAAATCCAAATGTTAATAGAATGAAAACAACAATCTTAGTGACCGTTTTTAATACCACATCATTCTCTTTCATCTTGTCCCCTCCTATCTTTGTAATTAAGTAGTGTGTAGATACCTAAACCTGCAATGATTAATACTAATCCTTCAAATAAAGTATCTAACGCTCTGAAATCACCTAATATAGCATTAACAATATTTTTGCCACCTGTTAATTTATAGGCATCTTCATAGAATTTTGAAATCGATGGCATACCATCCGCTTGCTGAGCGATAAAAATTAGAGAAACAACAGAAACAGCCATTATAAGTGAAACTACAATTTTAAGCGTCTCCTTCTTCAAGTTTGCTTTTGCTCTTGGAATATTTGGTAATCTTGAAAAGCTCACGATAAACAATATCGTCGTAATGGTTTCAACCACTAATTGTGTGAGAGCTAAATCAGGTGCCTTCATTGCAATGAAGTAAAGCGTCACTGCAAACCCGATAATACCGTTTAAAATAACCATCGTTAAGCGTTGACGTATAAATATAAGAGAAATACCGATGATTACTGTAACGATTGATAAGATAATCTCGAGCGGTCCAAAAGATGAAACATGTAAATCATGAACTTTAGGGAAACCAACCGAAAGATAGCCATATGCAATAATTGCTACAAATATGAGTAACGTAATCATAATATAATAATTGAGTTTAGCACTCATTAAGCTTCTTATTCCATAACCTGAATAAGATTCAAACTCTCTATAAACACGTCGATAAGTATCTGTGATTGAAGCTTGTTTAATCATTCGATGTGTCAATGATTTCCAATTTATAGCAAGTGCTAAAATAATTCCTGACACAATAACGATGACACTTAATATTAATGGAAGGTTGATACCGTGCCATTGTGAAATGTGAGGTGCTACGCTGTCTACTTGAGTTCCAACACCAGATACCGATCTTAATGCAGGTATAAGTATATTATGTCCGAAAACGTTAGGTATAAAGAATACAATTGGTATAAGTACCATAAGAATCATAGCAGGTAAACTAAACAACCATGGTTCGTGAATACTTTTCTTAGTAAACTTTTCAGTATTAAATTGTCCCCAAAATGTTTCTTTAACCATGTAAAGTGCATAAGTAAAAGTAAAAATACTTGCTATCACACCTAATGCAACAACTATGATAGTAAGGCTAATTCCAAACTGATCTAGTTCAATAGCTTTTACAAGTGAATCAAAGAACATTTCTTTACTAAGGAAACCATTTAAAAATGGGACCCCTGCCATAGAAAGAGCAGCTAGCAACATAACAATGTGCATCTTAGGAAAGACATGACGCATCCCATTGAGTGAACGAATGTCTCTCGTACCTGACTCGTGGTCAATAATACCAACACCCATGAACAATGCACATTTAAAAACAGCATGGTTCATCAAATGAAATAAGCCAGCAAAAAGGACTAATGCGTAAAACTCTGACAAATGATCTGAGGTATGTTGTGCATAGCCCCCACCTATACCTACCATAGACATAATCATACCGAGTTGACTGATAGTAGAATAAGCTAAAATGCCTTTAATATCATATTGTCGTAATGCGGTAAGCGAACCAAAAAGCATGGTTATAAGTCCTACAAACGTAACAATATATACATATATATCACTTAGTCCTAATAATGGCGTAAACCTAAACAGTAAGAATATACCAGCTTTAACCATAGTCGCTGAATGAAGATATGCACTCACTGGCGTAGGTGCAGCCATCGCTTTCGGTAACCATATATGAAATGGAAATTGAGCTGATTTTGTAAATGCTCCCAATAATAGCATGAGCATCATTGGGATATACAATGGATGCTTCTCAATCGCATGACGTTGAGCTAGTATTTCTGAGATATTATTTGTACCGGTAATGATGTATAACATAATAAAACCAGTTAATAACGCTAATCCACCAAATACGGTAATCATAAATGATTGAATAGCCCCGAGTTGACTATTACCATTGTTATACCAATAAGAGATAAGCAAGAAAGAAGACACACTCGTTAATTCCCAGAAAACATACATTAATATGGTGTTATTCGCAATAACGATGCCAATCATACTAAACATAAATAATAATAAATAGACAAAAAATCTAGGCAGATTATCAGTTTGAGGTGATAAGTATTGTGTAGCATAGAAAAATACACCTACACCTATAAGAGAGATAATCAAACCAAACATTAAACTTAATCCATCTAATTTCATATCTAAATTGATATCTATTGAAGACATCCATGGAATATGAATAGAAGTGAAATGATGGTGATAGACATTTGGTATTTGTGTAATGAAATAAAAAGATGAAATGATGGGCGCTAGTAACGACAAGTAACCAGCATATTTTTTAAGTATTTGATGACTCAAAGTGAGTAAAACTAGAATCATCACAACTATTAGCACGCCCAAAAGGTACATCAGACTCATTTAAAGCCTCCTTTAAATATATTTTTTTATAAGTTGAGTGCAATCACAGTTTGATGAATCGATTTATCTTGAATCCCAATAAATTTTATAGTTTCTTGAGTTGTTTGATGTCCCAAATATTTCTGAATAATTGAGATTGAAATGCCTGCTTGATAGGCATGATAGGCAAACGTCTTTCTTAATGTAGTCAGTCCAATATGTTTCATACCTAATTGTTCAGCAGCACGATTTATTATTCTATAAGCTTGTTGTCTTGAAAGACATTGATGCGTCCTCGTAGATTGAAAAATAAGTTCTTCATCTTCCAATTTACAATCCTCTATGTAAAGTTTTAATTCGTTTCGCAATTCAGATGGCAACTTAATTTTAATAGTTGGCTCATCATCTATTATCCAAGATGTTTTTATATTCCCTATTTCAGAAGTTTTAAGGTACTTTACTTTCATATTTAACAAATCTGTCAGTTTAATTCCTGTATGAATTGCGAACTTAAAAAACAAATAATCCCTCTGTGACCGTGCTTGTAATACTTGATACATTTGATGAATCTCTTCTTTATATTTAATTGGGTCTACTTGATTCATACGTCCTCCTTATTAAGGTTTCTCATTTAATGATATATGATATTTAAGTTACATCAAAAATTTCTGCCTGAAATTTAGAAATAAAGTGACCTTTTTTTCATTTTCAAACGATATATAAAGTGAAAGGAGGTGCTAAAGATGAATGAAATTAATCAAGTGACTGCACTCTTTACACAAGTTAAACATGACTCTGAAGGGAAAGTAGTCGAACATAAACGTCGTTTCTCTAACTTAAATCCATCTACGTCTAATGATCAAATAAGAACTTTCAGTAACATTATTGAGCGTTTAACTGGAGAAAAGTACGACAAAGTTGAAGTCACAAAGACAGAAGCATTAATCTAAGGAGGAGTAGGAATATGTCAAAAACGTTAGAACTCATCTTTAAAACGAGTTTAGACAAGCCAGTAAAATTACAGTTAACAAAATTTGACGCTGTTTTGACAGAACAATTAGTTAAAGAAAGTATGAATCAAATTTTAGAATTAGGCATTTTAAAATCAAATGTAGGTAAACCTGTCAAAGCTTATTCAGCTCAAATCATTGATAAGAATACGACTATCCTTTTCGAAGATAAAAAATAAAAAGTCATAGGGAGAATTGTTTCTTACTAACAAGTACATCATTAATGAGAGAAAAAAAGAATCATTAGTGATGTTTTTTATTACTATTATATGCATTATACATATATATTCTTAAACTAGAAAATTAAAATGTACCATAATACATAATCAAACATTCTATTTAGATTCAAGTATATAAGTGGTATCATATTATTATTAATTCGAGAAAGTGGGTATCACAAATGATATTCTTATACCTCTTAGGTATATTTGTGGGAATGTTGCTTCCTATTCAAACCTCAGTTAACTCAAGGTTAAGTCAATTTACACGTTCATCATTTTACGCCTCAACCATCTCTTTTGCGGTAGGAACGTTATGTTTATTAATCCTTAACCTTATTATTAATCCACATGTATTTACAACCTCATTCTTCTCAGGACAGACATTTAACTATACATGGTTTGTTGGAGGATTACTGGGCGTTATATTTTTAACAGGAAACCTATTATTATTACCTAGATTAGGTGCTGCGCTTACAGTAGTCATCACTGTAACAGGACAAATACTTATGGGTGTAGTCATAGATACATTTGGATTATTTGGTGCTTCACAACAACAATTTACATTTTTTAAAGCAATTGGGATTATTTTTTTAATCTTCGGTATTCTTTTAATGAATTACGTCCCGAATCGTAAAATCCATCATAAAACCAATTCAAACTTCATCTTATGGTTAGCGATTGGACTCGTATTTGGCTCGGCACCACCGATCCAAACTACAATTAATAGCGCACTTGCTCAACAGACACATTCTTCAATCTTTGCGTCTTTAGTATCATTTACGATAGGTACGACAGCTTTATTCATTTTAACTTTACTTTTTAATCGCACTTTAAAAATTAGAATTACACATGATGTGCTTGGACGCATTAAGCCTGTCTACTTTATCGGTGGTATGTTAGGCATGGCTTTTGTTACTGCTAATATTATCCTTATGCCTTTTTTAGGTGCTGCGCTCACAACGATTGTCGCAATGCTAGGCCAAATGATTATGGGAATTATAATAGACCATTTTGGTTTAATGGGCTCTCCTAAAAATAAAATTACAGCACGTAAAGTGTGTGGGTTAATATGTATTGCAATCGGAATTATTCTATTACGTTTATTTTAAAGTCTACCTTATATCATTCTTTTAAATTAATCTTTATCTTATTAAAATTCTAAGCTCTACAGGTAGAGCTTAGAATTTCTTTATTTTTGAAGTGAATAAATAACCTTTTTTCAATTATTGTAAAAATTAGAAAGAATGAAAGAGTTATCTTTTGATTATAGGTAAAAAACTATTTAGAAATAAATTAATATTGTATAATATTTTTATCATAACATCATGAGGTGAACATCTATGAATAATAAGCGCATTATTCTTATACTATTAATTCTAGTTTTAGTTCTTACAAGTTTAGGTTTTGGTTATCATACTTATTCGAAAATACGATCAGATGATAATAATTTAAAGTCTACTCAAATCATTAAAGCTCAGCCTAAACGGTTACTTACCGCGGATGGCATTCAAACTCCTTTCCAAAGCTACTCTATCTACTTCAATCCTTCACAAGGACAAATCAGCCGCTTCTTAGTTAAACATCAAGATAAAATATCCGCCAAAAGACCGATTTTTGAATATTATAATTACGAAAAGGACCAAGAATTTAAAACACTTAAAGGTGTTCTTAATCAAATTCAACTCCCCAATCATATACCTTCATATTTAAAAAACAATCCTTTCTTAACCTCACCGTTACTGTATTCTCAGCTTCTTCAAACTCAAAATTATATTCATACAACCCACTTCTCTCCTATTAATGGAAGGGTCTCTATCACCAATCGTTACCCTTCAAAAGCAACTGATAAGATAATGCAAATTGATAGCGAGGAAAAGGTTATTCATGCTAATATATCAGAATCTGATATAAATTTATTAAAAATAAATCAAAATATTTCTGTAACTACTCGTGATAAAATTCAATTCATTAGTAAAGTGAAAGAAATTGCAACAGTACCAACTAAGGTGAAAAATAATACTTCTTATTACCAAGTAGTATTAACTACCAAAGCTAAGTATCCTATCGGCACACATTTTAAAGTAACTTTAATGTCTAATGATATCGAGCTACCACAAACAAGTATTATAGATAACAAATTTATTTTAGTAATGAATAATAAAAAAATTGTAAAAAGAGAAATAAAATATAAAAAATCTTCTAAAAGTGGGTATATCACTATAACAAGTGGTTTAGCTCTTAATGAGAATGTAATTAAGCATCCTACTAATAAAATGGTAAGCGCTTTTAGTCATTAAAAGTTGAAAATAACATTTCAAAATGTTTACTTTTCAGCATTATTTTTATTAAATTTAGAAAAATTATAAATATTTGTAATATTTTTGAATAAGGCAAATGCTATTTTACTAATTCAATCATAATGTACAAACAATAATTAGTTTTATAAACACTTATTTGTTTACTTCTTATTTTTATTTAGTTATAATTAACTAAATAATATAGCATTAAATATATTTCTTAAAATTTTATTTAATACTAAATTATGGCAGACACTTCGTATTTTTTCAAAAAAATAGATACAAATTAATAAATTCGGGTAGAGTATTCATATAGATCTTAATTTAATAACATACAAAACTTGCTGAGTCATGTTATATGGGTCTTTAATGTTTACGCTATAAATAGGGAGGTTTCAATAATGGCTATTTCAAAAATTAATGACTGCTTTGAATTATTAGCTATGGTCACTTATGCTGACAGATTAAAAAGTATTATTAAGAAAGAATTCTCAATCAGTTTTGAAGAATTCGCTGTTTTAACTTATATTAGTCAAAATAAAGAGGAAGAATATTATCTTAAAGATATTATTAACCACTTAAATTATAAACAGCCTCAAGTGGTAAAAGCTGTTAAAAACTTATCTCAAGAGGATTACTTCAATAAAAAACGTAACGAACACGATGAAAGAACAGTTTTAATCTTAGTTAACTCTAAACAACGTAAAAAAATTGACGAGCTATTAAAACGAGTTAACAAACGAATCACTGAAGCGAACGACGATAACGAAGTTTAATATGAAATTTGACGAGAGTAAGATAGAAATCTGATTCTTAGGGTTTCATAATCTTACTCTCTTTTTGTGGGGATATATATTTGAAAATACAATGTGTCTGACACAAATAATAAAAGGCGACCAAATATTATTTTGATCGCCTTTTTTGATATATATTTATGAAATGTAATACTAAATACTTATTTTAAATAATTTTAAATATAGTGAAAGTTATGCATTTTCCTCTAACTTAATAAAATCTAAGTAAATATCTAAAAACTTATCTGGTTCTTCTATATGTGGTGCATGTCCTGATTCATCAAAGATGTACTTTTTAATATTTTCAAAGTAACTATCAATACGAAAATGTGTTTTATCCATGATTAATGGATCATGTTTACCATTAACTAAAAGTGTTGGCACAGTTACTTTATGATGAACGTCCTTAATCATATCAACATGATTTAATAATGCCCTAACAGCAATTGCACTATCTTCAGGTGTCGGTCTACTATATAACTTCTGACGTTGATACCACTTCATAGTATTGTCTTGTTGTTTAAATAATTTAGGAAATAAAATAATCATTGCCTCTGCTTTATTAAAACCAGCAATTTCTTCTTGATTATCAACCATGAGTTTTGTGAATCCGTGAGTGATATCTTCCCTCTTAGCAGAGATTATTGTTAGTGAAATTGTTCTGTACTGATATGTTTCAGTGAACTCTCTTCCAATTATGCCCCCCATGTCATGTCCTAGAATATGTGCTGAACTCACATTTAATGCATCCATTAAATGACTTAAGTCCTCAACATGATCTTTTAAATCATAAGATTCTGATCGTGAGGATTTACCATGTCCTCTCACATCATAAGTTATCACTCTATGTGTTTGCTTGAGTTCATTTTTCAAATCCTGAAAGCCTGCTGAGTTACCGTCTAATCCATGAATTAAAATAATGGGGATGCCTTCTCCTTCATCACTATAAGCAAGTTCAATTTGATTGCAAGTTTGAATTTTATTCATACTGGCACCTCCCTTTAATAATTGTTATACCCAATTCGAATCATCGTTACGCCTTTAATTCAATGAACGAAGAATTAAATTATGATTCAATTAAATTAATTATTTAAAACAGAATCACTCTTATTCTTCAGTTTTTTAACGTGCATTCAACTTATTCTGACGAATTTTAAAACATAAAAAAAGCCTTACATATAGTTAACTTAAACAACTATATATAAGACTTCATCGAATTTAAGATTAAGGAAAATCTACGATCTCGTTCTCGCTGATAGTTTAATTGTATAAAAAATAATGAGTACCACTAATAATATCCAAATTGCTAACGAGAAAAATTGTGCAATTTCAGGATTTGTAATCATAGCATCTATCGTCTTCTGACAAAATAATAAACCAATTCCTGAAAATTCTAAGCGCTTAAAGAATATACCAATTAGACCCAAAATGATTCCAACAAAGAATACAAATTGATGTCCATAAATATTGATTGGTATAATCGCCCAATTAAAATGAAAACCTTGCATAATGATAAGAATTAAAGCGATGATAGCAATCACAATGCCTACCCACATCTCATATTTATTACTATATAGATAATTTTTCCTAGCTATCCTAGTATAGAGAATAATCGTGATAGGGAAAATCACAATACAATAAAATAAACTTATTCCAGTAATCGCTTGGAACTGTACATACTGTTTATCATATAAATAAGAAATAAGTATAAAATTAATGATAAAAAAGATGACGGGATTGAGTTGTAAAGCAAATAGATTACGTTGAATCGTTAATATAATTTGTGCTGGGGATTTACCTCTATATTCAATATAATCTTGATCTTTTTCTTCTGATTTTTTGATATCTGATCTGAATTTTTCTTTAATATCATCTATTAGATTTGGTGACATGCCTTTATGGCTAAAATAATCATTAATGTTTTCAAGCAATACTTTATCATTAGTACGCATGCATGATTAACTCCTTCTACATACAATCTTGATGCTAATACGAATTAAGCAATAAATTAAACTATTAATTTTCAGTTTAAAATTTTACCATACTCTACGCAATATTTCTCAAACCCCATATTAAACTTTAACTATCTTTAAATCAATGGACATAGTAAAAGGAGCAAAAGTGAAACGTCAATTTTAAAAATTTCATTTCATCTTTTTGCTCCCTATTCATATCTAATATAAAGTTATTCATACTTTAGAAATTAATTTCAAAAATTTTATATCGCCATTATTCTCTTATTTAGATAAATCAATGCGATAAAGTTTTACATTTTTATCTTTAGGTGAATTTGAACTAAATTGATAACTAGCTTTACCATTTTGGATGTAACCAAAGTTACCAGTTACTCTATTATAATGTACGCGACTTACCGCTTTGTTACCAAATTCATTTTTTACAGATTTATAAGATGGACCGTTAGCTTGATTGTAAGTCATAGACACACGAGTTACATGACCTCTATCTTTTTTACCATCTGCAGTTACAAGTAAGACACCTTTATGTGTTCTAAACTCATAATAATGTTCTGTTCCTTGTTGATTATATGAATAAATTGGATGACTATATTTATTTAATACGCTTTTAATTGAATCGCCGATTTTAACATTTTCTAATGATTGATCACCTTGAGTAATTTGTTGAACTGTTTGCATTGAGTTTCCAGATGCTGCTTCAGCGTGATGACCAGCGCTTACTCCTGTTAAAACTAATCCAGAAACAAGTAATGATGTCATTAGCTTTTTCATAAGCACTCTCTCCTTTATTTCAATATCTCTATTTTGTGCTTAACTTGATTATACTACATATATTACTAAAATAACAATAATATTACAAAAACATTACAAATAAATATTTTACGCTTACTTTATTTCTATAAAATGAAAAAATTGAACTAATGTTAGTTATATTTACCAACTTTTAGTTCAATTTAATCGTCTTTATGTGATTTTTATTCTTTTTTATGGGAAAAATGATCTTTAATAAATGGAGTAATTTCAGTGATGAATTGTTCTTGTTCTTCAACAAATGGATATAAACTTGATTGAGCGTACACATTGAACTGACTGTGTTCAATTAAGTCAGCGACTTCTTTCGCTTCTAAAGTTGTTGTTCTTTCGCCATATTCTCCTGCAATAATTAACGTAGGAGCATGGACTTGTTTAAATACCTCTGAGATTTCTACAGTTTTAAATACATCTTCAACAGCTTGCGTTTCTTCTTTCGTAGATACTGAATTAGTATCTTCAACATGCTTTAAGAATTTATTCATTTTACGCGGTTTATAATATTTACGTTTATTTAAAAACTTGTCTTGCTTTTCATCATCCCAGTTTCTAATCGTGTGTGCATACTTTCTGAATAATCGTTCTTCGGGTAGCTCTCCTTCAATAGATGTCGGATTAACTAATATTATTGAAGATACATAGTCTTCATATCTTACAGAGATATCTGAAGCTACTATTGCTCCCATTTCGTGACCAACAAACGCTGCATGATCAATATAAATATAATCTAAGAGTGCTATCACATCATCAGAAAATTCATGAAACTCAATATTTCTTGGCTTATCAGAATAACCATGACCTCTTAAATCAATAAGCACAACTTGAAAAGATTTCGCTAACGCCTTAGCCACATCATTAAATACTGAATAATTATCATAAGCTGTATGAATCAGTACAACAGGAAAGCCTTCACCCATTGTATTATAATGAATTGTCGTTCCATCTTTACTAGTAAATAAATCCATTGCCATTGCGTTCTTCTCCTTCTGGTTCAAAATTTTCAGGTAGAATAGTTAACAATTCTTCTATCGTAGTAATTGTAAAATCTACTTCTTCTTCAAGTGGTTCTAATTCCGCATCCTCTTGTTTATACCATACACTTACCATACCCATTGCTCGAGCGGGCGCAACATCGTTAAGTGCGTCGTCTCCAACATACATAATTTCACTGGGTTCTACATCGAGTTGTTCTATCATATCCTCAAATATTTTTGGATGAGGTTTGCGATATCCAACAGTTTCTGAGGTCGTTAGGTAATTAATAACATGCATAATACCTAGAGAATGTAATCTAAATTGCTTAATTTTGGATTTCCCGTTAGCGATAACGCCAATCTTATAATCATGGCTCGATAACTTTTCCAAGGTATATAACGTATCATAATAAGGAAAGACATAACGGTAAAAATGCATCTCAAAGTCATGAAACAAATCTTTCCAAGTTAATCGATCAATATGAAATTGTTTAATAATTTGTTTATACAATTCAGGTTTATCATTATCTTCATCATCATCAAGCTCGATAAATTTATTCTTAAAATCGGCTAATTGAACATGAACGAAATAATCATGAAAACGTTCAAATTGCTCTTCAATAAATTTCTCACGTGATTTAACTCTATCTAACAAAGTTCCTTCTAAATCAAAGACTATTGCTTTAATATGACTCAAATCCATTTTAAGTTACCTCTTAACTTTTTAATAGTTTCTATTTTAGCAAATGAATTCACTTATCGTAATACCTTAGTTTGTGTAAAAAGAATATAAAATAAAACTGGAACGCCTAATAATGCCATAATAATACTTGCAGGTATTTGAACTGGTTGTATCATCGTTCCGCCTATAAAATCTGCCACGACCATCACTGTGCTACCGACAATAAGATTAAGTACCATCTGCGTTCCTAGCTCATATTGCCAATAAAAACGTCTTAGTAATTGAGGTACGATCATACCTATAAAGCCTATAATCCCTACATATGCAACTACTACTGCAGTTATCATAGATGACACTGCCAACACAATGAACATAACATTTTGAACATTAAGACCTAAAGATTGGCTTTTTAACTCACCGACTTGCAGTAGTTTAATGCCATTTTTCATTGAAAATAAAATGACCATAGCAACTATCATTGTTAAAGCAATGATAATGACATCGTGGTACTCTGCCGAAGCAAAACCACCGAACAAGTAATTAGCTATTGAATTCATTTTCCGTGGATTAATTAAAACTAACATATACAGAAGTGCATTGAATAAGGCACCAATCATTAAACCTAATATGATGAGCACACGTATAGGATAACCACGTGACAATATCACTGTTAGGCCAAGTACGAGTACAAGTGTAATCAAACTGAATGCTATAGAGAAAAAAGGCACCCATAGAAAACTTAACCCGAGAAATAGTGCCAGTCCGGAGCCTAAAGAAGCACCACTTGCTAAGCCTAGTGTAAAACTATCAGCTAATGGATTATTCAAAATGGTTTGAAACATATGCCCAGCTATAGTGAGTGTCGCACCAGTAAGCATAGCTTCAAGAACTCTAGGAAGTCTTACCTTTAATAAAATAGTTTGATTAAATGCATCATTAAGGCTTCCTAAGTCCCAACATAAACTGACTAAAACACTAATTAATAGAATGATTAACCATATGACTATACTTCGAATTCTTTTCATCATAATCTCTTTTCTCATTTTTCTTTATACATATAGTAACAAAATCATATTAAAAAAGTCAGTGTCTGAAAGACCACTGACTTTTTGAGCTATTATTTTTTATAAATGACATCCCTTAATTCTTTTAGGCCTTCATCAATTCGAGGACCTGGTCGAGAAATCTCGTCTCCATTAACTGATTCAATTCGTGTATTTTTAACAGCATTAATCTTATCGAAGCCACCACGTTTTTTAATCATTTTAATATAATCAGATTTTGATTTACCTTCAGTAGAAATTAATATATCTGGATTATGCTTAATGATGCTCTCTTTACTGACTGATTTCCAACCATTTATATCTGAGAAGCTATTCTTCGCGTCTAGTTGATTTAACATATCATCGAAGAATGTGCCTTTACCTGCTGTATAAATATCTGGTTTAGATGAAACTTCCATAAATATACTTTGCTTTTTATGATGTTTAGGAACAGAATTAACTACTTTATCAACGTTCTTTTTCGTTTCATCTACTAAATCTTGAGCTTGATGCTCACGTCCTGTAATTTTACCGATAGTTTTAAAGGTGTCATATGTTTCATTAATTGATTGGGCGTCTTTAACATAAACAACTTTAACCCCATCTTTTTTAAGTGAGTTTAATACTTTTCCTGAAGAACTTTTTTGGGACTCATGTGCTAAAATCAGATCTGGTTTAGCTTTGAGTAATTTTTCTTTATTCAAATTCATCGCATCAAATTGTTTTTTACCTTTTTTAACATCTTTAGGGTAATCATCAACCGTTGATACACCAACAATGTTATTCCCTAAACCAAGTCGATATAAGATTTCAGTATTACTTGGCATTAGAGAAACAATTCTATGGTATTTTACTTTATTATTCCCTTTTTTCGATGTTGAATTGCTATCTGATGATTGATTTGAGCCTTGACTACATGCTGCTAATGATAAAGCAAGCACGAGAATAACCATCCATAGTTTATTTCTCATTTATTGAGCATTCCCTTCTTATTCAGTAATATACATTCTTCGCTTCGTTATAATCATATCAAAATCGACAAAAAATTCATTAGAATTTTGAAATTTTAAATGATTATTTTTATTTGAATAATGTTTTAATTAAACATTTTCAAAAAAATAGTATCTTCGCCTTTTTAACGAAGATACTCAATTTCATATTATTCATAAATAGGTTTAGGATTCGGTCCATATTTATTGGAACCATCTTCATTATCAGCTACACAATATGCTAAAGCTACAAGTGCAGCGATGATGGAGATGATATAGTAAGTGATGAATAAACCACTTAAAATCATCACAAATACGTGATTATGATCTAGATGTGTATGGTTTATAACAGGTTCTATCACATTTTTTAAATAAGGTAGTAAGGTCAAAATTAAATAAAACACTGGGAATTTCTTAGTCATTCCGATATCATGAAATCTTCTTACAGATAATGAAAATGTTCCAATACATAGAATGAGTGAAATGACTTGATAAATAATTGATGAAATAATATGACCGTGAACCATAGAATTTTCTAAAAATTTTGTGCCATTTAAGACTATAACTTCAATAATAGCATTGATGAAAAAGGGCCACCAAAAATCACGTCTTCGAGAGCGACCTTCTAGTTTAAAATAATTTTGCCAAAATAGCTTATACGCTTTAATCATAATTAACCTCCATTAATTAAGACTTTTAACTAATTATTGTTCTTTTGGATTCGGGCCGTATTTGTTTGTACCTTTTTGGCTATCTTTGACGCAATACACCAGGCTCATAATACTAATTACTATTACTAATAAAGTAAACAGTATCGCGATAATACCTAATATAATATTTAAAACTTGATTATGTATTTCAAAAGATGAGTTTGCAGTACCATTGTCATACATTAATTCAACATAGTATCCATATAAACTAATAACAAAGAAAACACATGGTATGATCATTGTTTTACCTATGTCATGGAAGCGTCTAATTGAAACTGTGAACGTACCAATAAGGATAACTACATTGATGATAGTTGCGACTATATTATAAACAACATCACTATATGGAATTATGCGTGTAACCCCAAAAATCATAAGTCCTAGAATACTCGAAAGTATTATGTTAATTAACATCGGCCAGCAAAAATCGCGTCTTCTACTGCGACCTTTTAGTTTAAAGAAATTCAGCCAGAATAACTTATAGGCCTCGATCATCGTATCACCTCTAAAATATTTATAACTTTAGTTACTACAAAAATCATTATATAATTAATTAATCAAAATTAAAAATCAATATAAATTATAATATCTCCTATTCTATAGTTTTTAACTATAAAAAACGCCCTACTTTCTAAGTGGGCGTTAATCGTTACTCAGTAATAATAAAGATTAATATTTTTGAAAGAAACAATTAGTACGTTATATATTCATTTATGGCATTTGCAATATATCGATTTAGTCCTTTATAACGGTTTTTATTAATATTTTTAGCAAATCGTTCATCATCAACATATGTTGTTGCAATATAGGACATAAATTGTTTATCGCAGTTAGGAACTTGTAGCTTCAATATGTCTTCTAGTTTTTTTATTCTAGTGCTTGCCTCCTTAATCGAGACATCTTTAGAAAATAAATCACTCATCTCATCGAAAAATGTATTTAATTCAACATTAATCTTTTTATAGTTCTCTTTTTTCTCAGAATCATTCATATCTTGTTGTTGTTCCTCATAAGATTGATAGTACTTAGTATCACCATACTTCAAAACCGCTTCATTTTCATATTGTTGATATAAATCAAATTCTTTCATATTCGTCACCTCAATTTCTTCATTGCTCTCTTGTTTAAAATGGTAGTCAAGATGTTCAATGATTACATTCAACTTATCTCTTTTCTTAATTACATCATCGTAATTCTTACGCAACACTTCGTTTTTAGTATTTATATCACTTTTAAAATAATCATTAATTTCTTTTAATGTTAAATCAAGCTCCCTTAAAAATAAGATATATTGCAGTTTAGAAATATCTTCTACACTATAAAGACGATAACCATTGTCTTCAATATGATGAGGGATTAATAATTCTATATCGTGATAATAATGAAGTGTACGTAAACTCACTCCTGTAATGTCACAAAGATCTTTAGGACTAAAATACGCTTTCATATCTTCACCTCCTAAGCTGAAGTATGAGGTATGACGTTACGTAAAGGTCAATGTTTAATTTTCAAAAAATGAATCTAAAAATGTATAACGATGTTCTCCTTTACCGTTAAAATAATTTTTACCAAAATTATCGAGCAAAGCATGGAATTCATTCGCATCTTGGTTAGTGAAATTAGAAGGTAATTGAATGGTCTTCTTAAACTTATCGTAGGTTTCAGTCTGAGTATAGCCTAACTTAGCATATATACGGCGAGTATAACTGTCTGGAATAAATTCTATCCCTTTAAAAATATATACAATTAAAACATCTGCCGTTTCACTTCCAATACCACGAATATTTAATAATTCCTTTCTTAAATTATCACCATAGTATTGTGCGATATCTTTGTAATTAAAGTCATGTTGATTTAACCAATTCATTAAAGCGTGAATCGCTTTACCTTTATTTTTATAGAAACCGCTCGAACGAATCGTTTGTTGCAAATCTTCGAGTGACATATTTAATATCTTTTTACCATTGAATTGCGTCTCTTCTTTGAGACGTGTTAATGCCATATCTGCATTTTTCCAATTAGTATTTTGAACAAGTATAGCCCCTAGCATCATCTCAATAGGACTTTGAGCTGGCCACCAATGTTGTGCACCCATATTTTTATATAGAATTCGATACAGTTCCATTGTAGATAGCATGTTTACACTCCAATTCTTTATAAAATTAATACCCTCACAAATATAGATTTATGAGGGCATAAGACTGTTTATTTAATTAAATATGTTTTGAATTACATAGACTCAGGTGCTGTAACGCCAACAAGTGTTAAAGCATTGTGTAATGTAATTCTTACTGCTTCAATCATAGCTACTAATGCTTTAGTCTTTTCAATATCATCAGTTAAAACTTTCTCGGCGTTATAGAATTTATGGAAAGCTGCAGCTAAATCTTGAATATAATTTGTTAAACGATGAGGCGCACGATGTTCTGCTGCGCTCTCAATTGTTGTTTCGAATTCAGCAACTTTCTTTAATAAGTCTATTGCTTTTTCATTAGTAATTGTATCGAAATTAGCATTTGTTGTGATATCAACACCTTGCTCTTTCGCTTGTCTTAGTATTGAACAAATACGTGCATGAGCATACTGAGCATAATAAATTGGGTTATCTTGTGATTGCTCCTTGGCAAGTTCAAGATCAAAATCAAAATGAGAGTCAGGACTACGCATTGTTAAGAAGTAACGCGCTGCATCAATGCCTACTTCATCCATAATTTCACGTAAAGTAATCGCATTGCCTGTACGTTTACTCATTTTCACTTCTTCACCATTTTGCATTAAACGCACCATTTGCATAATTTGAATTTCAAGACGATCACTATCTACACCAAATGTTTCAAGACTTGCTTTAAGACGATTTATATAACCGTGATGGTCAGCACCCATTAAATCAATTAAGATATCATTTCCACGAGTAATTTTGTTGTAATGGTATGCTGTATCAGGTGTAAAGTAAGTGTAGTTACCATCCTTTTTAATTAATACACGGTCTTTATCATCTTTAAAATCACTTGTACGTAACCATGTTGCACCATCAGCTTCATATGTGTAACCTAATTCTTTCATTTTAGCTAATGTGTTATCGATTGCACCATTTTCATATAAAGACGTTTCACTGAACCAGTTATCAAAATGTACATTAAAATCAGCTAAGTCTCTCTTTAACTTATCCATTTCATAATCTACACCTAATTGTCTAAATGTTTTTAGGCGTTCTTCATCTGAATAATCCTTGATTTCTGGATGCTTATTAGCCAAATCTTTACCAATTTCAATAATGTCTTTACCATTATATCCATCTTCTGGCATTTCATGGCTTGTATCACCTAGAGCTTCAAAATAACGTGTCTCTATTGAACGAGCTAAATTAGTAATTTGATTCCCTGCATCGTTAATATAGTATTCACGAGTGACATTGTACCCTGCGGCGATTAGAATATTGGCTAATGAATCACCTACAGCAGCATTTCTAGCATGACCAATGTGTAAATCACCAGTTGGATTTGCAGACACATATTCTAATAAAATGTTTGTATTTTTAGATTGATCTGCATAGCCAAATTGATCGCCTTTATTAATCGCTTCTGGAATAATTTGAGTAAGATATTGATTATCTAAATAAAAGTTAATAAAACCTGGGCCTGCAATATCAATTTCTTTAACGTGTGCTTTACTTGTATCAAGATTATCTACAATCGCTTGTGCTATTTCACGTGGATTACGTTTAGCAATTTTAGTTAATACCATCGCAATATTAGATGAGTAATCACCATTTTTAGTATCTTTAGGTATTTCAATTTTTATTTCGGGAATATCTTCAGCTAATCCCGCTTTTTTGATACTAGCTTCAATTTCTTCAATTAATGTCTGTTTCACTTGATCGATAATATTCATTCGCTTATCTCCTTATAATTTAGTTCGTATTGATAAGAACCCATCTTTTCTTCATTTTGATATAGTTCATAGTGAATTTTCAATTTCCCACCATTTGGCGTTACAAAGTGTAAAATACTCAGTGTTTTCACTGTTAAAGGTATCCGTCCTGCGGGTATATCATATAAAGTTGTCGTTTCTTCCCCTTCAACGAAATGTAGATTCATATTGATATCGCCTTTACGAATCAACTTAACTCCGCTATCTTCAATTTTTATTGTAACATTGACTTTTGCTTCTTCAATTTCTTCTGTATACCGGATAAATTCTGCTCGTCGTTTCTGCCAAGCACCTTTTGTAGTAAACTCAAATTTTTGTTTTTCATCATTCTGTTTCAAAACCTGTTTAGTTTGAATATTTATGTTTTTATCCAATTTACTACTCACCTTAATCTTTACAATAATACATGTAATTATAGCATAAAAACACTATCGCTTGTAGTACGCTCCTACTTTCTACGTATCGACTTATTTTGTCTAAAAATTAAAAAATCGTCTCCATATCTTATCGATATGAACACGATTTTACATAGGTTATCATTAGAATTACTTGTTGAATTCAACATCAACGATATCCATGATATATTTATCTCGAATAGAACAATACTTTTTGAAATATACGATGCCGAATACAATTGTTGCAATGATGAATACATATTTTTTCATCTAACTACCTCATATTTCATAATTTTTGATGTACATCATCCTTTATTATATCATCTTCTTTTAAAATTGGTCACAACTATTGAATAAATATATAGTTTCTCATATTTTACTCACCAGGAATAAATACATTTGCTTCACTATCATTTGGATAATAATAACCATTCGGAATGGATTGTAACTCAATTAAAGCGTTAAACGGTGCCTTAACATAAACACTCTTACTTCCTTCAGAATCCTCGTAAGTTGAATTACCATGTGTTTCAGATAATGGTTCTGCACCAGCACGTTTAACATTTTCTAATACGTCCTCAATATGATCGACCATTAATGAAATATGATTAAAGCCTAAATCTTCTAGTTTGAGTGGTTCTTTTTGATTATTACTTTCTATTTCAAACATTTCTATATTAGCTCCCTCACCAATCACTATCATTCTTTGACGAACGATTTTTGCTCCTTTTGAAAGAACTAACATGCGTTCAACTTCTTCTCCTTCACGAGGTTGGTCATTATATGAAAGAGCATCATACGCTATTTTAGCGTCAAACGCCTCTTTTAAGAACGTTGTTGCCTCCTCAATATCTAATACTGTTAAACCAATATGATTAATTCCCTTAATATGATTCATTGAACTTCTCCCTTTCATTATTTTAAAGATGTTTACCCTAAATTTTAGATTTAAATATTTCACATCACTAATTTTGAATAAAGCTATTTATTTTCATAAATTAAAATATTCTAAAAATTGTGCTACAATTTACATATAATAATTGCATTGCAACACTTTATTAAGAGTTTACATTTAATAGTAATTTATAATATTTAAATAAACGGAGGGAATGTTAGTGAAGACAGATGTGCTCTACGGCAAGTCTGAAATTAGTGTCAATGTACCTGATGATAGCACTATTATAGAACCTCAAAATATTGACGCTATTGAAGATTATAAAACAGCCATTAAAGACGTTTTAAGACATCCAACCAACTCAAAACCTCTTAAAGAAATGGTTAAAAGTGATGACATCGTATCTATAGTAATTAGTGATATCACTCGCCCGACACCAAACCATATTCTTGTACCTTTACTAATTGAGGAATTGAACCATGTGCCACTTGAAAATTTCGTAATTATTAATGGTACAGGAACACATCGTGACCAAACGCGCGATGAGCTTATTCAAATGTTAGGTGAAGATATTGTGGATACAGTTAAAATTGTCCATAACCACTGTACTGAAGCAGATAGTCTTATCAAAGTTGGGGAGAGTAAATATGGTTGTGATGCATATCTCAATAAAGACTATGTTGAGTCAGATTTCAAAATCGTCACTGGTTTCATTGAACCTCATTTCTTTGCAGGATTTTCAGGCGGTCCAAAAGGTATTATGCCAGGTATCGCTGGATTAGAAACTATTCAAACTTTCCATAATGCAAAGATGATTGGCGACCCTCGTTCTACATGGGGAAATTTAGAAGATAACCCTGTTCAGGATATGGCTAGAGAAGTGAACCGTATGTGTAAGCCAGACTTCATGTTAAATGTGGCTTTAAACAAAAGTAAGGAAATTACGGCTGCATTCGCTGGAGAAGTTTTTGAAGCACATAAAGAAGGATGTGCTTATGTTAAAGAACACGCGATGTTTAAATGCCATCAACGTTTTGATGTCGTCATCGCTTCTAATTCAGGTTATCCTTTAGATCAAAACTTGTATCAGACTGTTAAAGGTATGAGTGCTGCTAGTAAAATCGTCAAAGAAGACGGAAATATTATTATGGTCTCCGAATGTGCAGATGGCTTTCCAGATCATGGTAAATTTGCTGAAATCTTTAAAATGGCTGACACCCCTCAGGGAATTCTAGAGCTTATCCATGATCCTAATTTTAAAGAGATGGATCAATGGCAAGTTCAAAAACAAGCGAGCATTCAGACCTTTGCCAATGTTTATGTCTACTCAAAATTAACAGATCAACAATTGAAAGATTCAATGTTGAATCCAACTTCAAATATTGAACAAACGCTTCATGAGTTAGAAGAACAATATGGACGTAAATTATCAATTGGTGTCATGCCACAAGGACCACTAACCATTCCATATGTTGAAAATGAAGAATAATTTGGGAGGATGATGAGAATGACTGAATTATTAAATAAAGAAATGAAATTAAATCACTTACTTAAAGAAATGCAAAGTGTTGTCATTGCATATTCAGGTGGTGTAGATAGCAGTTTAGTACTTAAAAAAGCGATTGATGTTTTAGGTGTTAAAAATGTTAAACCTGTGGTTGTAAAATCAGAACTTTTCAGAAACGAAGAATTTAACCAAGCGATTGAATTAGGTCGAAGCCTAGGTGTAGAAGTATTAGAGACTGAAATGGCTGAACTTGAGGACGATAATATCGTTAAGAATACACCCGAAAGCTGGTATTTCAGTAAACGACTTCTTTATGGAAAACTTAATGAAATCAAAGAGGAATTCAACTTTAATTATATCTTAGATGGCATGATTATGGACGATCTCAAGGATTTCCGTCCAGGCTTAAAAGCTAGAGATGAATTTGGAGTACGTAGTGTACTTCAAGAAGCACATCTCTATAAATCAGAAATTAGAGAATTAAGTAAACAACATGATTTACCTGTATGGAATAAACCGGCTCTATGTAGTTTAGCTTCACGAATCCCTTATGGTGAAACGTTAAGCTTTGCTAAAGTAAACAAAGTCAACGAAGCAGAGAAATACATTCTACAATTAGGAATCAATCATGTCCGTGTACGCTACCACCATAATATCGCTCGTATCGAAGTGGTTGAAGATGATTTAGCTACTGTAATAAAAAATAGAGACAATATCACTTTACGCTTAAAAGAACTTGGTTTCGACTATGTCACTGTAGATTTAGAAGGATACAGAACAGGCAGTATGAACGAAGTCATTGATACAAAAGCAACTAATTTAGTACAAGGAAGTTAACACATGAGTAAAGATCCAAACTTTATAGTTGACTTACTTGAAGGTGTAAAATCAAATCAAATTTCTATAGATGAAGCTAAAGCCCAACTCACTCACTATGACGAATTGGGCTTTGCTAAAATTGATTTACATCGAGCAAAGCGACAAGGCTTTCCCGAAGTCATCTTCGGTGAAGGTAAAACTAAAGAACAAATTAATCAAATTATTGAAAGCCTTACTCATCACGACAATGTGATTTTAGTGACGCGTATTGATGAAACAAAGGCAAAGTTTGTACTCGAACATCACCCCTATCTTCAATATCACTCAGTAGCTAATATTGTGAGTACTCCGATAGAAGAAATTAAAAAATCACAAAATTATATTTCTATCCTTTGTGCTGGAACCTCGGACTTAGCAGTAGCCGAAGAAGCTGCTTTAACTGCGGAAGTAATGGGAATTCAAGTTAAACGCTTCTATGACGTTGGTGTGTCTGGCATTCATCGACTATTTAATCACATCCATGTGATACGCCAAGGTAAGGTATCCGTGGTCATTGCTGGAATGGAAGGAGCCTTGGCAAGTGTTGTAGGAGGACTTGTCGATCATCCCATCTATGCCGTCCCTACCAGCGTTGGCTATGGTGCAAATTTAGACGGCGTCACTACACTACTTTCCATGATTAACGCATGTGCACCTGGTACCAGTGTACTCAATATTGATAATGGCTTTGGTGGAGGATATAACGCTGGAATGATAGTGAAGATGATAGAAAATAACTAGAATGGAGCATCAATATGGCAAATGCAATTTACTTAGATTGTCATGCAGGCATAGCCGGTGACATGCTATTGTCAGCTTTAGTCGATTTAGGGGCTGACCCACATAAAATTGAAAGCGAACTTAAAACGTTACCATTAGATAATTTTGAACTTCATTTTCAGAAGAAGGTAAAACAAGGCATACATGCAATGACCTTAAACATTGATTTCGATGAACCACACCATCACCGTCACGCGTCAGATATCTTTAAAATGATTGATGACAGCGCACTTTCACCACGTGTTAAAGCTCGAAGTAAAAGTATATTTGAAGTGATTGGTCACGCAGAAGCTAAAATTCATGGTATGTCATTTAAAAACGTCCACTTTCATGAAGTGGGGGCAATGGACTCTATTATCGATATTATTGGTGGATGTATTGCTTTAGAATTATTAAATATTGACGAATTATATTGCTCGCCTATTCCTACAGGTAATGGCAAAATCAATATCGCCCATGGTATCTACCCCGTACCAGCACCTGCCACTGCTGAGATACTTAAAGACGTTCCATTAGCTAAATTTGATGTTCAAAGTGAGTTAACGACGCCAACTGGTGCGGCCTTTGCGAAAAGTTTAGTATCATCATTTGGCCCATTCCCATCTGCTACGATGAAAGAAATTGGGTATGGCGCAGGGAGTAAAGACTTTGACTTCCCTAATGTGTTAAGAGTTATTCAATTTGAAACTCAATCAAAAAAGCAAGATGACGTCCAAGTTATCGAATGCCAAATTGATGATATGTCACCTGAATCATTAGGACACTTCATGGATATAGCACTCGAACATGGTGCACTAGATATTTACTACACTCCAATATTTATGAAAAAAGGACGTCCAAGTACGCAATTAACCTTAATCTGTAAAACTGAGAACGCAGCTAAATTTGAAACTTTAATCTTACAAGAAACATCTTCTCTCGGAGTTCGTAGTTACGCAGTTCGTAGAAATATACTAGATCGAGAATTTAGAGACATTGATACCGACTACGGGAATATTTCTGTGAAATTCGCTTTGCAAGAGGGTGAAATTTTAAAAATGAAACCCGAATATGAAGATGTAAAACAAGTTGCTAAAAGATTTGAAAGACCATTTCATGTCATTCATAATGAAATTATAGAAGCTTTGTATCACACATATCAAATTGGTGAAGAATTAAAATAATTACTTTATAGAGGAGATAAGTGATGAATAGAGATGATTTAAAATCTACAATAGAAAAGCTTTATACTGATATTTTAATCAATCTTGATGTTAATAAAATTGATACGTACTTTGCCCCTTCTTATGTTCAAACCACAGATCATCAAACGTCTGATATTAATGAGTTCACAGATCATCTTAAGAAACTGAAAGAAGTTGTGGCTCGTCTTTCTATTGAAGAATTTAAAACCATGCTCATAGATGAGTCTCAAAACACGATTTTTTTACGCTATGATGTTCATGTAGAAAAGAAAAATGGAGATAAAGGTAAAGTAGAAGTTTATGCAGAATTTGTCTTTAATGAAGATGGTAAAGTCATCACATGCAAAGAATTAACATTGCCTTATAATGAAGAACTTAACGGAATTGGCAGTGTGAAATAATACTATAAGAGCCTTTAAATGAATTTAGCAAACATTCATTTAAAGGCTTAGATTTTATTCGGATATATTTATTACAAAATGAATATATTTTTAATAGTTATTCAAATGCTTGATATAATTCGTCGCTAGAATTATTCCACATGTCTTCGTTATGATCTTTTAAGAATTTTTTTAAGATTTTCTTATTTTCATCACCAATTTGATCGATAATAAATTGATGTTTCATAGATTTATCCATCATATTTACATGTTCAGGCATACTCTTATAGCCACGACGGATACTTCTATTCACTAATAAGTAACAAGCTGTGACACCTGCATAGTACGGTCCTTGTTCACTACGTTCTGTAGTCACCCAACACAACCAATATTCTTTAGCTTCGTCGCCTTCAACTTGCTCTTTATCATTAATCCATTTAACACCTTTTTCAACTTTTGCACGTGCATGCATCCCGCCAATATCAATAAAAGCTTCTTTATTTTCAACATCTATAAAAACAGGTGCAATATTATCTAAACTAATTGACCCGATATTCGTTCCTTTATGTCCATCTAGTGGGTCATTTTTTATAATATTAAAATTAAAACCTTTTTTCTCAGCCAAGTTAGATACCTCCCATTCTGAAAATCATTGATTCAATGATGATATTTTCAATCTTATCTAATAGGTACAATGAGTGTAAAGCTCTAATTAAGTTCATTCAATAAATTAATAATAGCACCTTTAATTTCAAGATTATCTATATTTAGAATCAGTTCCTTAGGATAATATAATTTATGGTCTTCACGATTAATACCAGTAATACTATTAATTACCATAGATTGATGACTTATTTCTGTAATAGAACCATTACTTCTTAATAAATGGATCGGTTTACGATTAGATCCAGGGCGATCGTAATCATAAGGTAAATCTGAGAAAGCTTCACTTACAAAGTAATAGTCAGGGTTGATACCACCTGCTTCAAATAATTCTTGTAATTCTGAAATAGTAATTATTGAACCATCAAACGGGATATATTTGAATAAATCTCTATTTATAAAACGACGTGACAAGTCACTGAGTATAGGATCATCTTCATTAATCCATTTTTTCAAGTAATATAGTACAACCGCTTCATCTAACTCAACATACTGTTCAATTGTCATTGTCCCTTCGAAGAATGGTACAAAGTCATGGGGATACATTCTAAATTCATAGCCTTCACTATAAAGTTGCTTCGCGCGTTGTAAACAATTATTTAGTAAAACTTCTCCCCCACGACTTACAGGGTGAAAATAGATTTGCCAATACATTTGGTAACGACTCATAATAAAATTCTCAACCGCGTGCATACCACTCTCTTTAATCAATACTTCATCTTTTGAAGGACGCATTAATCTTAAAATACGTTCCATATCAAACGAACCATAAGTCACACCTGTGAAATACGCATCACGTTGTAAGTAGTCCATACGATCAGCATCAATTTGAGAAGATATCATTGATATAATTAGTTTATTATCATGTGTTTTATTAATAACATCTGCAACTTCTTGTGGGAATGTTTCAGAAACGCGACTAAGCACTTCATTGACTTCCGTGTCTTCAGTGATTATAGCTTGAGTAAATGCTTCATGATCAGTATTAAATATCTTTTCAAAACTATGAGAGAAAGGGCCATGGCCTAAATCATGTAGCAACGCTGCGCACAGTGCAAGTGGACGGTCTGTATTATCCCAGGCCTCTCTACCTATAAAAGACTCGTCAATCATTCGACGAACGATTTCATATACACCTAATGAATGCCCAAAGCGACTATGTTCTGCAGTATGAAACGATAAATATAAGGTACCAAGTTGTTTGATACGTCTTAAACGTTGAAATTCTTTAGTTTTAATTAAATCCCAAATCAACTGATCTTTAACATGTATGTATCGATGAATAGGATCTTTAAATACCTTTTCTTCAGTTAGTTTACTTGTTGCATATGATGATAGTGCCATACTTCCCCTCCTTAGGAACACTAGAATGACGTTCATAGTGCTTTTTTGTTTGAGTATTACCCCGGAAATAATTTAACTCCATTAATAAACTAGTTTTGATGCATATCGTTTATGATATTAAAAGGTCTTTTTCATTAGAGCTAAGTCCATCGTCTCTCCATACATTTCAGGTTGATAAGAACGAACGATTTCAAAGCCATTTTCCTTATAATAATCAATACCATGGTTATTCTTATTATCTACTTCTAAATAAACGGTATCATATCTATCTTTAAATTGATTTAAACCTTCTTTAAGTAAACTTGTACCATAACCTTTATGTTGAGATTGTGGTCTCACATAATGTGCAGCGAGATATAATTCCTCGCCATAAATGAAATTTGCAAAACCTATAATCTCATCATCTTCTTCCGCCACTAAAAAGAGTTGTTCTTTTAATCTCTTCTTCAAATGAGTTTCATTATATGAAGCAGCCAACAATTCATTGACTGTAGAAGCTGCATAAATATTTAAATATGTATTATACCAAGCTTTAGTAGCAACATCTCTAATAGCTACTACATCATTCTCAGTTGCTTGTCTCACTCTATACATGTTACTTTCTCCCCTAACTATTACAAGCTATTAATAAAGGCATTATATCACATTTATGTTAACTTAATTCAATTTAAACATTTAAAAACCCTATATAAAAATTATTTTGAAACTATTAAAATCCAAACTGGAAAATTAATAAAATTTCGATAAATAGAATTAAACGAAACTACTAACTCACAAAAAATAAAAAACAACGAAAGATAACATTAAAATTTAAAATGTTTCTTCCGTTGAATTGTCATAATCTTATTTACCTAGTTCTTCATTCCATTCTCGTGCACGATCTAAAGCATATATATCTTTTTTAATATCTCCAGGCTTTTCAGCAGTTCCAATAATATAACCTTTCAACTCTCCGCCCAAAAACTCTACACTATATTTCATCTGAGTAATACATGGTTTAGCTTTGACTTTAGGACAATCGCCACCTACTAAAATTAATCGAAAATCCTTTATAGCCATCTTAGATTTGAAATCATGATAATCTTTGTCTTCCATAGTCTCAGACCAATGATCTATAAATGCCTTCAAAGAAGCCGAAATACTATACCAATATACTGGCGACGCAAATATCACTGTATCACTCTCTAATACTAAATCAATAAGTTGTTTATAATCGTCTTCATACGATTCAATATAGTAATCTTCATGTCTCACATCACGAACAGGATTAAATTGATATTGAGTGACATCCACCCAAGTGTAATCTAAACCATCTAAAGTATATCGGGTTAATTCTGCCGTATTCCCTTCAGGACGGCTCCCACCAAACAACACCGTAATCATTATTCATTTCCTCCAACTTTATACTGTGCATTTTTATGTATAGATATTATTTAACATACCCAAAATTTCTCAAATTATTTTGTCTAAACTTTAAAATTTATAATTACATTAAAAAAGCGATACTCAACGTCATATGTTGGTATCGCTCTTAAACTTCCCAATTATTAATTTTCAATCGGGAATAATTGATCAATTTTATTAATTTCATCTTGAGTTAATTCAATATTTGCAGCATCAATATTTTCTACAACTTGTTCAGCGCGTTTAGCACCTGGAATTACAACGTCTAATGATGGACGTGTTAAGTAGAATGCTAGTACGACATTAGCAATTGATGTGTTGTGCGCTTCCGCTATATCCGTTAATTCCTTAACACGGCGTACATTATCATTGAACACTTCAGGTTGGAAATCACGACGTGTTGCACGATGATCGTCAAATGTTTGGTCTTCATCATATTTACCTGCTAAAATTCCAGAAGCTAATGGGAAGTATGGTACAAATGTAATATTATTTTCCGCTGCATATGCCATTACTTCTTCATTTTCACGATGTAATAAATTATATTCTAATTGTACGACATCGACATATCCATCTTTATTTGCTTCTTTCAATTGTTCTAATGAGAAGTTAGACACACCTATTGCTTTTATTTTACCTTCATCTTTTAATTCTTTTAACGCTGCAACAGCTTTATCTTTTGGCGTCTCTTCATCAGGAAAATGAATATAATATAAATCAATATAATCTACTTGGAGACGTTTTAAACTATTCTCAACTTGTTGCTTTAGATATTCTGGGTCATTATTTTGTACCACTTCATCATTATCTTTAATAACATGTGACCCTTTAGTTGCGATTTGTACTTGTTCACGTGGATATTCTTGTACAACTTGTCCAACGAGTTCTTCAGAACGTTCAGGTCCATAAATATAAGCTGTATCTAATAAAGTGATACCATTATCAATTGCTTTACGTACAACGTCTTTACCTTGTTCTTCATCTAAATTCGGATATAAATTATGTCCACCTACTGCATTAGTTCCAAGTGCAATTGGGAAGACTTTAACATCTGATTTACCTAATTGTACTTTATTAGCCATTGAAGTCATCTCCTTCATTACTATTACTGTTTTTTTATTTCATTTTCAAAAAATGAACTTACAAATTACATTTACCCTTCTTATAGTATATAAAATCACGAAAAATTTTTGACGAAGTCATAAAGATTGACTATTGATACTTATTGCAGTTAAATGTAACTAAAGAAGTTACATTTAAGGTGGGTAGATATGAATTTAGAATTCAACATTGCGGTACATGTGTTAAGCTTTCTTACTAAGCACAAAAACGAAAAATTTAATAGTAAGGAATTGGCGGAATTAACTTGTCTTAATCCCGTTCAGTTAAGACGTGTCGTGGCTAACTTAAGCGACCAGCAACTTATCACTACAGTACGTGGTAAAGATGGCGGATACAAAGCTAATCAATATACCTCTACAGTGAATTTAGCTGAGTTATATCAACAATTCGTTCTCACTAAAGATAATAATCAACGCGTTTACACTGGAGACCGCAACAGTCACTGTGACATTTCTAAACATATTGCACAGATAATGGCTCGATATCGTGATGAAGAAATTCAACTCATTTTAAATTTCTATCGTAACAAAACAATTCAAGATGTCTTAAACGACATTTTGCAGGAGGTAAACCAAATATGACATCTTATGACCTTATCATCATTGGATTTGGTAAAGCAGGTAAAACTTTAGCATCTTTCGCAGCCGGACAAGGACAGCACGTCGCACTTATAGAACAATCATCTAAAATGTATGGCGGTACATGTATAAATATTGGATGTATTCCTTCTAAAACATTAGTGCATGACGGTATCGAAGGAGCATCTTTCGATGAAGCATTTTCAAGAAAAAATGAAGTAGTGAATGCATTAAATAAAAAGAATTATAACAATTTAGCATCAAAAGACAATATAGATATATTAGATTATAAAGCGTCTTTTGTTTCTAATAATGAAATTGCGTTATTGGATCATGCAGGTAATGTAAAAGATAAAATCACAGGGAACAAAATCGTCATTAATACTGGAGCTCAAGCAAATATACCAAAAATTGAGGGTATAAAAACTACTAAAAATATATATGATTCAACTGGATTATTAAATATTAATTTCCAACCTAAAGACTTAGTCATTGTGGGTGGTGGATATATTGCACTCGAATTTGCTTCAATGTTTAGTAATTTAGGAACACATGTGACCATATTAGAACATGGTGATGTGATAATGCCTCGTGAGGACCGAGAGGTGGCTGACCTAGCACTTCAAGATTTGCAAGACAAAGGGATTTCAGTTCATACAAACGTTGAAACAACTGCATTTTCTAATGAAGGCGACTCAACAATCGTTCATACCAATCATGGTAAATTCAAAGCTGATGCAGTGTTACTAGCAACTGGACGTAAACCTAACATCGATGGACTAGGTCTAGAGAATACTGACGTAAAAATCGGTCAACGTGGTGAAATACAGGTGAATTCCCAACTTCAAACTTCAGTTAAACATATCTATGCAGCTGGGGATGTTAAAGGTGGCTTACAATTCACTTACATTTCTCTTGATGACTTTAGAATTCTTCGTTCCCAACTCTTTGGAGATGGATCGCGAACAACTGAGAATAGAGGCAACATTCCTTATACAGTATTTATCGATCCACCTCTATCAAGAGTTGGTCTCACTGCTGCTGAAGCAGAAGCACAAGGTTTTAATTTCCTGGAAAATAAAATCTACGTAAATACAATACCTCGACATAAAATTAATAACGATTCAAGAGGTATTTTCAAAGTTGTACTAAATAAAGATAATGGCGAAATATTAGGTGCAAGTTTATATGGAAAAGAATCAGAAGAATTGATTAATCTCATCAAATTAGTGATAGATCAGCACATCCCATACACAGTACTAAGTGAAAATATCTATACACACCCAACTATGGCCGAATCATTCAACGATTTGTTTTTAGAACCACTTTGATTTTTAATCATTAGTGGTTCTTATACAGTAGATCCCTATCTACTGTGTTCCTATTAACACTTTGATTTTTAATCATTAGTGGTTCTTATGCAGTAAATCCCTATCTACTGTATTAAAACTCTCACTTTGGATTTTATCAAAAAAAGGAACTGCGCTACGTCAGTTCCTTTTTTTAGTATTTATCTATTTAGCCGCTTTACGTTTTTCTAGTTTCTCTTTAAGTTTGCGGTCTTGCTCTTCTTTACGGCGTTTGCGTTCTTCATTACGTTTTCTTAAACGCTCTTCTTCCTCAGGATCACGTGGTTTCTTCAATTGTTTAATGACCTTCTCCATTAACTCTTCTTCAGTTAAAGCAGCAAGTGGGCGATTATTAACGAATGCAAAGGTCTTACGTCTTCCCGGACCACAGTATGACTGACAGCCAATCTCAATTTCCGCTTCAGGATCTAATTTTTCTAATTTCTTTTTCAACGTTTTAATATTAACTGCCTGACATTCATCGCAAATCAGAAATTTATTCTGCATCTTGCTACCCACCTTTCTATTATTAAATCAGCTCATATCAAAATCATTTCTCTATATAACTCTAATTATTTTACTCTTTTTGCTATAAATTTCAAGTTGATTTAATCGATAATATACACCATATAAAAAAACAACCTTTAATAAAGGCTGTTTTTATTACTGTCCATGATAAATCCTAAATTTTAATGGTTTAATCCCTTGCGCTATCCATTCATCATAAATTAACTGTTTATCAATAATAGTGTTAATAATTGTTATACCACAATCACCGCCACCAGCGCCAGATGTTTTAGATGCGCCACCGTGTTTCTCACCAATGTCACATAATTTCTTAAGTTTATCTGTTTCTATATCAACTGTTGCTTCAACATCCATTGATTGAATAACACGACGATTTTGTCGTATCATCTTTTGAACGCCTTTAATATTATTAGTCTTAAACGCTTGAATTAAACTTTCTACACAATCATGTGATCGATCTAAAAATTCACCGTAGAAACTTGGGTCAGATTTTAGACGTTTTACTTCACTAACCAAATGCGGTGATGATGCAGGAGAACCTGTCCATCCAATTAAAACTTCCATATTTTCTGGTGCCTGTAATGGTTCAATATGAAGTCCTGGCCAGTTTTTTTCTAATACGTCATTTACAGATGTTTCTTCCATCTGTTGCTTAACCCAATCATGATCGAATGTACTATAAGCAAGCCAACCGCTGTATACACTCACTGCTATATCTCCACAAGAACTCAAACTTTGTAATTTCATATTAGCTATAACTGCTAATTTATAGATATACAAATTCGAAAGTTGCATGTCATAAAACTCATTCAATACTTTAACAACTGAAACTAAAACAGCAGCACTTGATCCTAAGCCATACTTCTGGCCAGAATCATCAGCTAAATTACTATCAATCGTTAAGTGGAAATGTTTAAGTTTGATATTGCAACTGCGTGCATATTGTTCAAATACCTCGATAGCAGTAACTACATACTTCAATTGCTTAGCAGCTTGCACATCAGATATTTCAATTTTATCTTCATTACGATCAAA
This sequence comes from Staphylococcus sp. HMSC067F07, assembly GCF_001837405.1. NCBI lineage: Bacteria > Bacillati > Bacillota > Bacilli > Caryophanales > Staphylococcaceae > Staphylococcus > Staphylococcus sp. HMSC067F07. The sequence continues at coordinate 789,775 of NZ_KV832237.1, forward strand.
TTTTACAGGTTCGTAATGTAATGTTTTGGAATGAATACTTCCCTCAACTTCATTAGAGGCTTCTATTGTTGCTGTAACAAATCTGTCTACTGCAATAAGGACAGATTTATAGCCTGGTTCTGTTACAGCATATTCACCTGCGACATAAAGTTTTCCGGGTGCTTTGACCTGTATCATTCTATCTCTTCCTTACTTAATAATTTCAACGCCAGTACTAATAATATCACTTACAATAATTTGCGATTCATCAAATTCTTTTAAAAATTGTTCAACGACAGCTTGTTTATTTTTCTTTTCAACTAACACTTTAACATTTGGTCCTGCGTCCATGGTGAAATAACTAGGCAAGCCAGCTTCACGACACTGATGGACGACAGCCATCGCATCGTAACTTTCTTGAACCAAATATGTAAATGGCGGTTGTGCACCTAAATTTGTAGCATGCATTCTTAAACCATTTGCTTCTATAACTTCACCTAAATGTTTGAAATCTTTATTTTTTATTGCTTCTTTTGTCTCAGCTAAATCTTGATCAACATGGTCAAGCCAATATTGATAGAAACGAGATGTTTCTCTTGTTAAAGACATCCCTGAACGACTTGAGACTTTTTTCGATTGGTTATTGATTACTACAAAAATCATAGAAAGATCTTTTTCCCAATCATTAGCATCAATAGCATGAGCATAAGAAGTCGCATCATCCTGACCTTTTTCCCATTCAGCAAAGCCTCCGTAGATACTTCTTGAAGCTGAACCAGAACCTCGACGTGCTAATCTAGATAAATCCTTGCTTGATAAACCTAATTGAAGTGCTTCATTACAAGCAGCTGCTAATGCAGCGTATGCACTAGCCGATGAAGCTAATCCAGCCGCTGTAGGAACAAAATTATTGCTTTCAATTTTAGCATGTAAATCTGTGGCAGCAACATCTCTCACGATATCCATATATTTTTGGATTTTAGTTGTTTCTTTAGCATCAACTTCTTCCCCGTTTAGAATAAGTTGGTCTTCAGTTAGTGACGCGTCAAACGTTACTTGTGTTTCAGTATAAAAACGTTCTAGCGTGACAGATAAACTATTATTCATCGGAATAATATATGATTCATCAGCTTTACCCCAGTATTTGATTAACGCAATATTTGTGTGCGCACGTGCTTTGCCACTTTTCATCAATGGTTTACCCTCCTAAATGTTCAATCCACGTATGTGCTGCGCCTGCTTTTTCAACAGCTGCTACGATCTTTTTGGCAGTTTGTAAATCTTGCGCAAGAAGAAGCATGCTACCGCCACGTCCTCCTCCAGTAAGCTTACCAGCGATAGCACCATGTTCTTCACCTATTTTTAATAGTCTTTCTATTTTATCATGGCTAACGGTTAAGTGTCTTAAGTCTTTTTGGCATTGATTAAATATATCTGCAAGATGATTAAAGTCATGTTTTTCAATAGATTCACTTGCTTCATGAACAAGAGATCCAATATGTTCAATATGGCTCAAGTATCCAGGGTCTTCACACAATCTATGAACATCTTCTACTGCCTGTTTAGTCGATCCTTTGACTCCAGTGTCTATAACTATCATATAACCATCAAGTTGAAGTGATTTAAGGTTTTCAACGTGCCCTTGTTTGAACCATACAGGTTTATTAGAAACTATAGTTTGTGTATCAATCCCACTTGGTTTACCATGTGCAATACGTTCTGCCCAATTTGCTTCCTTGATTAATGTGTCATCATCTAAAGGTTCTCCCATGAAGTCATAACTAGCTCTAACAAATGCAACAGCTACGGCTGCACTTGAACCTAGTCCTCTTGAAGGAGGTAAGTTCGTTTGGATTTTTACAGAAAGTGGTTCTTTTACACCACTTCTTTCTATAAAACGATTAATGATAGACTTTAGATGTTCAGGCGCATCATATAACATGCCATCATATACATCACTTGTAATAGAAGAATAGTTACCTTCCTCCATACTTTCAATTAATATTTTTATTTTACTAGCATTAAATGGGATGGCGATTGCTGGCTGACCAAATGTTACTGCGTGTTCACCTATTAGAATAATCTTTCCGGTAGACTCCCCGTATCCTTGTCTCGTCATGTTTTCTCACCTTTTTATATACCTTATATATACTTTAATTCATTGACACTATCTGATAATTAATTTGAAAAATAATTTTTATTACGTATAAATACGTCTATATTTAGACATCATTGAAATTACTATTTTAGCGAATTTTACAATTGTGTTGCCACTGTTTAACGATGCAATATTTTAATATCAGTATTTTTTAACTACAAAAGAGTATAATAAATCTTTTCTTGATAACTAACAATACTTTAATAGTATAAAACTCTTAAATAGAGTTATCAAAATTATGAATTATATTTACCTTTAACTTCGATTATGTAAACATTTAATAAATTTTAACTAAAGTTTTCTAAAATTTTCCACCTTACATATGATACTACAAAAAGACCTGGGAATATATATCTATAACTAATGATATAAGAATTTATTCTTTATTTGATAATACAAGTAGAGAAGGTCTACAAATCGAGTTTTTTGTAGACCTTCTCCTATTCACTTACTCATCTATTTAAAATATTCTTACGCACGCTTTACAAATCTAATTTTTGATGCATTTTTGCATTTCGTTCGATCATTTTTTCAAAATAACCTTCATATCGTTGCCATTCATCTTCAGTAACTGGATCCATATTTAATTGAGCACCTAAATCTTTCAGTGCATATAAAAGTAAAAACATTACATCTTGAACTTTAATGTCTTTATTGAGTAACGTCTCTAATGAAGCCATAGATTCGGGATCAATATTAGGGAAACGAAACTTGGTTGTTTCTCCTTTGAGTGCGTGTTGATAAAAGTCTCTCATCATAGCAGCACGCTTAGAACCCGATCCTTCTACACAAAGATAGATTTGAACCGCTATACCTCCACGTACACGTCTTTGAGAAATACCAGCAAATTTCTTGCCATCAATACTTAAATCGAATTTACCAGGACAATAAGATTGTTCAATTTCATGTGTGTGAATATCTACATCTTCGTCTTCAAACATCTTACATATCAATAGATACATTACTGTAAAAGCTTCATCTATAGTTGTTTCAGTTTGTCCTTTAAATATTAAAGAAATATTAAGCACACCTTGGTCCAATACTACGCCAAGTCCACCTGAATTTCTCACAATGGCATTATAGCCTACTTCATTTGTTAAATAACGTATGCCATCACTTAAAAATGGAAGTCTTGAATCGTGTATACCAAGGATAACTGTATGTTGGTGAATCCAAGTTCTTACTACATTACATGATAAGTCTTTCCCAACACTTTCAGAGAATGTATCGTCAAATGCAAAGGATTGCATGGGTTCCAGACCCGTTGAATGATCCACATAACGCCACGGTATTTGGTTAAAATATTTACTTGATAAATCCATTATTGTAGTGATTGAGCTGCAGTAATAATAGATAAGTTATAAACATCTTCAGTTGAGCATCCACGTGATAAGTCATTAACAGGCGAATTTAGACCTTGAAGAACAGGACCAACTGCATCATAACCACCTAAACGTTGTGCAATTTTATAGCCAATGTTACCTGCTTCAAGACTTGGGAAGATAAACACATTAGCGTCTCCTTGAATTTTAGCGCCAGGCGCTTTTTTCTCAGCTACACTAGGGACAATCGCAGCATCAAATTGGAATTCCCCATCAATCACAACATTTTCAATATTATAAGATTGAACTTTTTCTTGAGCTAATTTTAATGCTTCTTGAACTTTAGTCACGTCGTCTGATTTAGCAGAGCCCTTTGTAGAGAAGCTTAACATTGCTACTTTTGGTTCCATACCAAAGCTTAGTGCAGACTTAGCACTTTCTACAGCAATTTCAGCTAATCCTTGAGCATCTAATTCAGGGTTGATGGCACAGTCGCCGAAGATATATTGCTCGTCATCTTTAATCATAAAGAATATACCAGAAGTCTTAGATACACCTGGTTTAGTTTTAATAATTTGTAATGCTGGACGTACTGTATCGCCAGTTGAATGTGCAGCACCGCTTACTAAACCTGCGGCTTTACCAGTGTAAACAAGCATTGTACCGAAATAATTAACATTATCTAACATTTCTTCAGCTTGTTCTTTAGTCGCTTTACCTTTTCTACGCTCTACAAATTCATCTACTAATTCAGGTTTTAAATCACTTGATGAAGGATCAATAATTTCAATATTAGTTAAATTGAGAGATTTTTCTTCTGCTAAAGATTTAATTTTTTCTTCATTACCTAACACGATGGGTGAAACATAATCACTCTCTTGTAATTGCGTTGCTGCCGTTAAAACTCTTTCGTCTTCCCCTTCAGGTAATACAATTTTTACATTTTTTCCAGATAATTTTTCTTGTAATACATTTAATAAATCAGCCATAATGTCCTCCTCAATTCACATTCATAATAACGTTTACATTTCAAATTATACGTCATTTTGTAGTAGAATTCCATTTCACTCAATTGTAAACATTTACTTAGGAGTTCCTAGTTTGTTTATGATAAAATTTAACGTGAATTGATTAAGAATTTGAAGATAAGGAGCGATAACTATGAGTGAAGCAGCCGAAACTTTAGATGGTTGGTATAGTTTACATTTGTTTTATGCAATGGATTGGACTACATTTCGTTTAGTTCCAGAAGACGAGCGTGAGGCAATGATTTCTGAATTAAAATCATTTGTTGAAGATAAATCTAAAGCAAGAGAGTCACACACAGGTGATCAAGCAATTTATAATATTACAGGCCAAAAAGCAGACCTACTATTATGGTTCTTACGTCCTGAAATGAAAGACTTAAATAAAATTGAAAATGATTTTAATAAATTACGTATTGCGGACTACTTAATTCCTACTTATTCTTACGTTTCAGTGATTGAATTAAGTAATTACTTAGCCGGCAAATCTGACGAAGACCCGTATGAAAATCCACATGTAAAAGCTAGATTGTATCCTGAACTTCCTCATTCTGAATACATCTGCTTCTATCCTATGGATAAACGTCGTAATGAAACTTATAACTGGTATATGTTACCTATAGAAGAACGTAAGAATTTAATGTATAACCACGGCATGATTGGACGTAAATATGTCGGTAAAATCAAACAATTTATCACTGGTTCTGTTGGTTTTGACGATTTTGAATGGGGTGTGACATTATTCTCAGACGATGTATTACAATTTAAGAAAATTGTATACGAAATGCGTTTTGACGAAACTACAGCGCGTTATGGCGATTTTGGTAGTTTCTATGTAGGTCATATCTTAAATACAGACGATTTCAATGAATTCTTTAATATTTAATTTTTGACTGCAGAAAGCTATGAAGATATTTCTTCATAGCTTTTTTATATACTTAAAAATAGAAAAAGCACACTTCGGAGAACTCGAAGTGTGCCTTCCTAGTAGTATCCTTGGGAGAACTTTAATCACTACTACGTATTAAGTTAACTTCAGAGAATATACAGTCGCTACCCAATATATTCTTTGTAATCGTTAACTAATATTATTTTAACCATTTTGAAACATTTGAAACACGATAAAATTAAAAATATACACTTTTACCGAATAATTTCATGATAGGTTTAAAATTGAACTTATTTAAATAATTTAATTATATTTTAGTTTAACTTTTCACATTTGCGAATAGGGTTAAAGTTTATGTATGTGGTCTTTTTTAATCACATCTACTATAATAATATTAAATTCAAAATATTTTAAAAATTGGTGATGTAATGACTATTGAATCAAATGAAACAGCTCATGAAAGTCTAATTAAAGATGTAGTCATGTTAGCTGCCCGAATATTATTAGAATCTGGCGCTGAGGGTACTAGAGTCGAAGACACAATGACTCGCATCGCTAGAAAGTTAGGTTATTCAGAAAGTAATAGCTTTGTAACGAATACTGTTATTCAATTTACGTTACATAATGAATCATATCAGCGTTTATATAGAATTAAATCACGTGATACAAATCTTATAAAAATTTCTCAAGCTAATGAAATCTCAAGACAAATTACTAATGGCACAATTGACCTAGAAGAAGCTAAGAAAAAATTAGAACATATTTATATAGCTAAGAGGGACAGTAGTCTTCCCTTCAAAGGTATAGCTGCAGCAATTATCGCAATGAGTTTTCTTTATTTACAAGGAGGACGTCTCATTGATGTGATTACAGCGATTTTAGCTGGGAGTTTTGGTTATCTAGTAGTTGAAATACTTGATCGCAAATTACATGCACAATTTATACCAGAATTTTTAGGTTCATTAGTGATTGGTATTATTGCAGTCATTGGACATTCGCTTGTACCAAGTGTCGATTTAGCAACAATCATCATCGCAGCAGTCATGCCGATTGTACCAGGAGTATTAATTACTAATGCGATTCAAGATTTATTTGGTGGGCATATGTTGATGTTTACTACTAAATCTTTAGAGGCGTTAGTGACTTCATTCGGTATTGGTGCAGGCGTTAGCTCAATTTTAATTTTAGTTTAGGAGGCATGTAGAAAATGTTTTGGATATTGAATTTTGTATTTAGTTTTCTCGCCTCACTCTTCTTCTGTGTCATATTTGATGCGCCTAGGAAATTGTATCTATCATGTGGATTTGTTGGAGCATGTGGTTGGATGGTCTATATTCTATTCTTTGATGGTCTACAGGTTCACACTATCTATTCAAGTTTCTTTGGAAGTTTAGCATTAGGTTTATTAAGCCACTACATGGCACGCCATATGAAAGAACCAGTCATTATCTTTATGGTTACAGGTATTATTCCTTTAGTTCCAGGTGGACTTGCTTACGATGCTACTAAAAATTTAGTATTACTTCATTTCAGCAGAGCAATTAATACGATGCTTGAAGTAACATTGATTGCAGGAGCAATTGCTTTAGGCTTATTGTTTGCTGACCAAATCTCTAAAATAGTTATCTCAGGCTTTGATCGTACACGAAAAAAATTATAATTCCATATATATAGAATAAGCTCAAAGATGATTTTATTAATGTAAATCATCTTTGAGCTTTCTTTATTTCAAAACTATATTAAAGAAACATTTTTTGTATTAATTAAATTATTTCTTAGGTTCATCAACCATGTCTTCGACTTCATTTTCAGAACGGTTAAGAATTAAACGACTTAATTCGTCATTATCCATCTTCTTAAGCTTAGGATAGCGGATAAAGAAGAAGATAAGACCTATCACTAGCCAAATTGCTAAAGCAATGTAAGAAGGTCCTGGCAATGATGCAGGCGATCCTGGAATTAAGAGTAATCCTAAGAAGATAAATGATACGATTGAACCAATAATCGCAAACGTCTTATAAATAGGCGCGTATGTGTTGCTTTGTTTATCATAACTAAATAGTTTTGCTGCTGATAAACAAGTAATGAAGTATGCAATAGAGACACCTGTTGACGACATGTTAACAATCCAATTTAATGCATTACGTCCTAACCAAGGCGCTACTAATGCTACACCCACTAAGAAGATAATAGCAACATATGGTGTTTTATATTTACTATGCAATTTACTAAATACTGTAGGCATAATACCAGAACGTCCCATAGAGAATAAAAGACGACTTGAACTCATCAAGAAACCGTTGAGTCCTGTAAAGATACCCATTGCGATAGCAATAGCTAATACACCAAGACCAATGTAACCAAATGCTCCTTGCGTAACTGCACCTGTTAACCATAAGTTACCGTTGAGACTTTTAGAATGTGTGCCTAACCATCCAGTATAAAGTAACATGACAACATATGTTAGTGCTGCTGCTAGTAAGCTATAAACAATTAATTTAAATGTTTTATTTGGTGCGAAATTAAATTCTTCTGCGGTTTGCGGAATGTTATCGAAACCTACATAAGCCCATGGTGCGATAGCCACAATCATGATAATAGATCTAAACCAACCTTTATCTGAATTAGCTAAAGGTTGTAAATTACTTAAGTCAAAGTTACTACCAAAGAATGAACCAAAGAACATAAGTAAGACAACGACAACCATTGCAATACAGAAATAATATTGAAGTGATCCAGATACACTCGCACCTCTAATTGAGATAATCATAAAGACTAATAATAGTACTGTTGCAATGATAATCTCCGTTATGTAGACATCCCAACCTGCAACTGTATATAACTTTCCATTATTTAAAACATTGGGTAATAGAAACTTAACTAATAAACTAAACGCTGTAGCATTTAGTGCTACGACGCAGACATAGCCAAATGTTAAAAACCAAGATGAAAAGAAACTTACATATCTACCGAAACTTAAGAAACTAAAAGCAAATGCTCCCCCTGAAACCGGGAATTTCTCAACTAACGCCCCATAACTAACGGCGATTAAAATCATTAATAACGCACCAATGACGATGCCTATAGAGGATGCAATAGGTCCTGATTGTTTAATCCAATCCCCTGGTAAAATAAAAGCACCCCAACCGATACATGAGCCGTAAGCAATTGCCCATACGAACTTTTCAGAAAGGTTTTGCTTAAGGTCACCTCTATCTACTTTATTATTTTTATTTTCCATAAATAAAACTCACCTCGAAGGTATTCTATACCCGATTCGGTGAGTTTTTAAATATCAAGTATACTATTTTCTTTAGAATTTTAAGCTTAAAAATGTTTGTTAGTTATGAGTATTTAGCCTGCATATTTAAATGTAGCGATAATTAACATTAACCAACCTGCTATAAATAACACGCCGCCAATTGGTGTAATAGCACCTAAAATTCGAATTTGTGTAAGTGCTAAGATATATAAAGAACCGCTGAAGAAGACGATCCCGAAGAAAAGTAACCAACCTGCCCAATTAACATTAATAGCAGTAGTACCGCTAATTACTCCAATAATTAATAGTCCGAGACCATGATACATTTGATACATTGTCGCTTTTTCCCAAACAGACATGTATTTTTCAGATAATTTGTTTTCTAAACCATGTGCACCAAAAGCACCTGTACCGACAGCCATCATCGTATTGAGTGCACCTAGAATTATAAATAATTTCATCATTTCAATTGTGCTCCTTTATGTTTAAAAGTCGAAAATAGACTCGCCATTTCCTATATTGTCATCTGTAGTCATTAAATTTGAATGAGACGTATGTTCATTTTTCATTGATTGAGGTACTTTACCTCCCATTGCTTCAATTTCAGCAGCTGACACTTGATTTTTATTATGATTTGATTGATTCGATTCTTTGCGTTGCGAAGATAAAGCTTGAGCATTGGATACGTCATGCCTATCTTGAACCGAAGTTTGATTATCACTAGAAGTGTATAGAGAAGTTAATGTATGTATAGCATACATATGCTTTTCAAATTCAGCCTCAGTATGAGCTTCATCCGCTTGCACTAATTCTTGTTCAATCAAATGAATCATTTTATTATTGCGCATCATATATCACCTTAACCTTCGCACCAATTAATAGGGTCTTTTCCTTTAGCTTTTAGATATTCATTCGTTCTTGAATAAGGCTTAGAACCAAAGAAACCTCTAAAAGCAGATAATGGACTAGGATGAGGAGATTTTATAACTAAATGTTTAGATGTATCAATGAGTTTCTCTTTTTGTTGAGCAGGTTTGCCCCATAATATAAAAACAACATTTTCACGATGTTTAGAAACCGCTTCAATCACTTCATCAGTAAATGTTTCCCATCCGATATCTCTATGTGAATGTGCTTCTCCTTGTCTCACTGTCAGCACAGTATTTAATAAAAGCACACCTTCTCTAGCCCAATCTTGTAAATGTGGTGATACCCTATGACAACCAATATCATCTTCTAGTTCTTGGTACATATTTCGCAATGAAGGTGGAAATTTAGCATTAGGTTGCACTGAAAATGCTAAACCATGTGCTTGGTTAGGTCCATGGTATGGATCTTGCCCCAGTATAACTACCTTTATATTGTCAAACGGTGTTAAATCAAATGCTTGGTAAATATTCTTTCTATCTGGGTACACAATTTTAGTTGTATATTCTTTTTCTAGAAAATCGTGCATCTCCTGAAAGTCATGTTTTGACGTTATATCATGAAAAACTTCTGACCATTTCATCGCATTCACCTCTCGACATATTTTAACATATTCAATGATAAGAAGTTATGAAGATTAAATTGCCGCTCTATAAATGTAAACCTATAATATTTCAAAGTTTACAATATAAATATTTTTGGCTATAGTACTACTAAATCAATTTATATCAGAAGTTTGGAGCGTAGACATATGTGTACTGGTTTTTCATTTTTCACAAAATCAAAACATCATTATTTAGCTAGAACAATGGATTTCGCATTCGAATTTAACGGCATACCTACTGTGGTACCTCGCCACTATCGGTATCAATTTGACTTAGAATCAGAATTACGACTTCAATACGGTTTCGTAGGCACTAATTTAAAAGTCGGAAGATATCGCTTTGGTGATGGCATCAATGAACATGGAGTGGCAATTTCAAACCATTATTTCACTGGTGAAGCTTCATATAGCAACCATAGACGGTATGGCTATTTCAATTTAGCACCTGAAGAATTTATAGTGTGGGTGCTTGGCTTCGTTAAAAGTATAGAAGAACTCAAACAAAAAGTGAAAAACATCAACATTATGAATGAAAAAAATACTACATTAAATATAGTTCCACCCCTGCATTTTATAATCACTGATACGTCAGGACATACAGTTGCAGTGGAACCCCATAACGGACTACTTATCGTTAAAGACAACCACGTTAAGGTATTAACCAACGCACCTAAACTTGAGTGGCATATTCAAAATTTAAGAAATTATGCTTTCCTTCAACCTGAGAAATCAACAAATCAGCTTGTTGGCAAAGTATTAGTGCGTTCCATGGGATGTGAAGCTGGCACTAATGGTCTACCAGGTGGCTATACATCTACAGAACGATTCGTGCGTGCCACTTATTTAAGACATCATTTATCATCTTCTCATAATGAAGATATCAACCTTATGAATTGTTTTAAAATCCTAGACTCTGTCAGTATACCGCAAGGAGCTGTGCTAGATGCTGGAGAAACACATTACACACAATATCAATTAGTTATGGAGAGTAAAGATAAAGCTTATTACATTAAGCCATACTTTAGTAATCAACTTTTCAAAGTTCAATTAAATGAAGAATTACTATCAAAGGACGATATGACATTTCTTCCTATTAACAATGAATTACATATTTCTCAATTAAATGCGTAATATATTCATACGGTCCTTCATTTTCGAAAAGCTATAAACATTTAGCTTACCCGATAAACGTGGTATGATTAAGGATATATTAGAACTTAACGGGAGTGAATAAAATTATGGCTTTAAAGAAAGTATTAACAATTGCAGGGTCTGATACGAGTGCGGGAGCTGGTATGCAAGCAGACCTTAAAACATTCCAAGAATTAGATACGTATGGAATGGTGGCTTTGACATCTATCGTTACGATGGATAAAGAAACGTGGTCTCATGATGTAACACCTCTAGATATGAATGTCTTTGAAAAGCAACTTGAAACTGCAATTTCTATTGGCCCTGACGCAATCAAGACGGGTATGTTAGGTACTCAAGAAATCATTAAACGTGCAGGCGAAGTTTATGAAGAATCAGGTGCAGATTACTTCGTCGTAGACCCAGTCATGGTTTGTAAAGGTGAAGACGAAGTACTTAACCCAGGAAATACTGACGCAATGATTAAATATTTACTACCTAAAGCAACAGTAGTAACGCCAAACTTATTTGAAGCTGGCCAACTTTCAGGTTTAGGAAAATTAACTTCAATCGAAGATATGAAAAAAGCTGCTAAAATCATTTATGATGCAGGTACACCTCACGTGATTATCAAAGGTGGTAAAGCGCTAGATCAAGATAAATCTTATGATTTATACTACGATGGCGATAAATTCTATCAGTTAACAACAGATATGTTCCAACAAAGTTATAACCACGGTGCAGGTTGTACGTTCGCAGCTGCGACAACTGCTTACCTAGCTAACGGTAAATCTCCAAGAGAAGCAGTCATCGCTGCTAAAGCTTTCGTAGCATCTGCAATCAAAAACGGTTGGAAAATGAATGAATTTGTAGGACCTGTTGATCATGGTGCATATCATCGCATCGAACACATCGAAGTCGAAGTAACAGAAGTTTAAAGAAATACTGCATTGATTTCTAAAATAAGAATTCATTCTATATAGCTTTCTAAGATGGCTAAAATAGACAAAAGCTTGATATAAACACAGTTCAAATTCAGTCATCTAATTCAAAAATGTTAGAAGCATTTGAGAAATGAAATGATGTTTAGCTTCTTTTAATTTAAAGCTTTTAATCACTTTTTATTGATTAATAAGGTGATTGAAAGCTTTTTATTTTTCTATATTGGAAATTTTTATGTGTATATTCCACCTTTATCACACGTTTTAGAATCTTCACTCTAAAAATATTAAAACGAATATGTTTAAAACAACCTTTACTGTAGTAAACAATGGTAAATGAAACCTTTTAAAAAGGAGGAACTTATAACATGAATATTGAAGATCAAAACGTGGGGATGACTGAACCTATCACAATCATTGGCGGAGGCATCGGAGGTTTGACACTTGCCAGAGTATTGTATGTCAATGGTATACCATCTAAGGTTTATGAAATTGATACATCTCCAAATGCACGTACGCAAGGTGGTCAACTTGATATACATGAACATAATGGGCAAGTTGCACTTAAAAAAGCTCATCTGATGGATGAATTTCACTCTATTATTCATGAAGGCGCAGACGCAGCACGTATATTTAATTCTAATGGGGAATTACTTCACGATGCGCCTGCTGACGAAAATAATGGTAGACCTGAAGTTTTACGTGGAGATTTAAGACAAATTTTAATTGATTCATTACCTAACGAAACAATAGAGTGGAATAAAAAAGTGGATCGTGTAGAAGAATTGGAAAAAGGACAATACCAAGTGTTCTTTAGAGATGATACATCTTTAACTACTAGCAAATTAGTAGGTGCAGACGGCGCATGGTCTAAAGTACGTAAAGTTTTAACTGATATTACACCTCATTATACTGGTTACACATTTATAGAAACATACCTTCATGACGTTGATAACCAATATCCTGAAACTGCAAAAGTTGTAGGACAAGGCCAAATGTTTGCATTATCTCCAGGAAAAGGTATCGTAGCACATCGTGAATATGGGGGTATTATTCATACTTATGTACAGATGCAATGCTCTTCAGAGTGGATTGACAACATTGATTTCTCAAATAAAAAGGAAGCTACACAAACTATAGCTAATGAATTTAAAGGTTGGCCTAATGAAATTACTGCATTGATTATGGAAGCTGAATCCTCAATTACTCCAAGAAAAATTAATGCATTGCCTGATGAACATCGTTGGCAAAGACGACAAGGCGTTACTTTAATCGGAGATGCGGCTCATTTAATGGCTCCTTCAGGTGAAGGCGCAAACTTAGCTATGTTAGATGCCGCGGAATTAGCAGAAAGCATTGCAAAAATGAATGGAGATTTAAATAGCGTTATTAAAGATTATGAAGAAACCATGTTCCCTAGAAGCGAAGAAGAAGCTAGAGAATCACATGAATTATTGGATATATGTCTAGGTGAGGACAGTCCACATCGTCTAGTTGAACTCTTTAAAGGTAATATTTAATAAATATGTAAATGAAACTGGCTTACTTTAAGTGTAAGCCAGTTTTTTAGATCATCATTGAAATTAAAATATTTTGTTGAATGAGGTTTCAAATACTTCTCTAAATTTCTAGGCATAAAGTCTGAGATATCTCTCCGATGTTCGTAGTATTCAAAGTTGATACCATAGCCCCATGTATTTTTAAAGAAACTCATTTACTATATAGAGTGTAGAGAGACAAAGGAGGAATCGAACAACATGATTATCTACAGGCAAAATATAGAGAACGGAGTACCTATTTACGAAATCATAACTAAAACTTTCAAGACTATTACAGTAAAATGTGATGAAACTTTCAGTGAATTCGAAATCTATAAATTGCTCTCTCTACTAGAAAATGACGTAGACACAATGAAAATGAGTTACTAAACCGTGTCGATGTTATTTTCACATCCAAACAAGACATTGCACAAAATCCAATTGAGAATTTGAGAATTAGAATTTATGTTCTAATTATTCCCTAACATAATGTGTTTTTTAAAGTTTTCTGTCCCCTAAACTATAAACTTTAAAAGCCATTCAATCATCCCTAAAAATACTCACCTTAAAATGTATAAAACGCTAATGTTAGCCAAAATTGTCCCCTTTTGTAGCTCGGAGAGAACCTTTGAGCGTTGCTAACATTAGCGTTTATTTTTTCTAATTAAAAGAACGTCTAGTGAATAAAAAAATAGCAGTAAAAAGATTTCTAATTGAGATCATTTTACTGCTATTACTTTAATGAAAGTTATGTTCTAAGTTTTTATATTTAGAAGTTTTCTTTTTCTTTTCTCTCTTTAACCCACCATAAAGCTTTTTTAGGGTTTTCTTCATAGTATTTTCTATCTTCTTCATTATCAACATTTGGATAAGAACCTTTAAGTGACTTACTTGCTGTACTTGCATGAAATAAAGTAATAACTAAGAATCCAATTAAACTAATTGCAGTTAAATAATATGCTGGAGCTAAAGCATTTCCAGTTGATTCTACTAACCATGATGCAATTAAAGGCGTAGTACCACCAAATAAAGAAACAGATATGTTAAATGTTACTGATAATGTACGATATCTGATATGTGTATAGAACATTGTTGGTAAAGATCCTGGCATTGTTGCTTCATATGTTGAAAGGAAGAATCCTAATATGAAGACACCGATAATTATTAATGGTAATGATTTAGTACTTAGTAAACTGTATGCGACAATACTTAATAAAGTAAGTCCTCCTGTACCAATCAAGAATACCTTTTTCTCACCAATTTTATCGGCCATTTTACCAAACATTAGTGCTAATGGAATCATAACTGCCATTACACATGTAATAAGTACACTTGTAGTCGTGGCATCCAGTTTAACAATTTGACCAAGATACGTTGGTAGATAAGCTGTTACAGAATAGTTCGTTACATTAAAGAATACTACCGCTACGAAGCAAACGAGAATATCTTTATAATAATATCGAATAATAGTGAAGAACCCTATGTTATCTCTTTGAGGAGTGGAAGCTACATCATTTTCATAAACAGGAGACTCTTCCAGTCTACGACGTAAATAAAGACCAAATAATCCAAGGAATAAACCTAGAATAAATGGAATTCTCCAACCCCATGCTTGCATCTGATCATGAGTTAAGAAGAAACTTAATAATGCAATCATAATTGAAGCCGCAATATAACCTGAAAGTGTACCAATTTCAAGGCCACTACCTAAACTATTACGACGTTTATCCGGTGATGATTCAGCAACGTAAGTCATTGCACCTGCGTATTCCCCACCTGTAGAAAAGCCTTGTAGCACCCTAGCAAGTAATAACAGTATTGGCGCCCATATTCCTATTGTATTGTAATTGGGTAGTAACCCAATAGTAAGTGTAGATAATGCCATTAAAATAATTGTTGTAGTTAATACAACTTTACGTCCATATTTGTCACCGATGATACCAAATACGATACCGCCAATAGGTCTTAATAAGAACGCGATTGCTAATGCTGCAAATGTAAAAATTTGTTGGATTTGAGGATTATGTACTGGAGAGAAGAAATTCGCTCCTATGTATGCAGTTGTATAAGCATAAACCTCAAAGTCAAATCATTCCATGGCGTTACCAATACCGGTAGCTACAACGGTTTTTTTCGCTTCTTGACCGTCTACCACGTTAATATGATTTTTGTTGAACTTCATTACAACAACACTCCCTTGTGATATGTTACATAATTATACGTAGTTAAACTTTAATGTCAAATTAATTCAGTTTACATAATTTTCAATTTTTTAAGTTTATTCATTTTACAGATATTTAAATTTAACATTTGAAATTGCTTCCATTAATTATTGGCAACGAAAATAAAAAAACTAAAAAATAATTTTTCATCTAATTTTTTAATACCATTAGTTTTACCCCGTATAAATCATCCGAAACTTTTATAATTGTTTCGTCTTCAACAAAAAATCGTATATCGTCATGTATATCAATAGGTTTAAGGTATTTTATTTTATAATTCTCCCATTGTATATTGAGTTCTTCGAAGGCGATTTCACATACTAATTGACCTGGTACAATGTCATTGTGTATTGGATTCATATCATTCACTAATACTAAGTATTCTTTAATAATCTCGATTGAAATCTTCATTTTAACGCTTTACCTCAATAAAAACTTGTTCTATATATATACATTTATGGTTATTTTTATTTATTTTCAAACTATAGGTGTGCTTGATAAAATCTTTTATATTTTTAACTGAAATTTTGCTTAAAGTCGCGTCATATACTTCATCCGTTACTAATTTATTAAATTCTTTAACATATGTCTCCTTTAAAATTAAAGGTTTCTTTACAAATTTTTTATAACTTTTAAATTCCGACCAAAGCTTTGCACACATTAAAGTAGGGACTTGATAATTGAAATCTTTATTTAATAAATAGCAATACTTACGCACGTCTTCTTCTTTAAAAATGACTCTTTGATGTTCTTCACCATCTCTCAAATAATACTGCATTACCGAGCCCTCCACCGATTCCCATTGTTGCAATGGATTTATTTTGCACATTCATATGAAATAATCGTGTAACTAGAGCAGCGCCACTTGCTCCATATGGGTGACCAGAAGCGATTGCGCCGCCCCATCGGTTTAGCTTATCATCAGAAATACTAAGTTCCTTCTGACAAGCTAAAACCTGTGAACTAAATGCTTCATTTAATTCTATAGTATCAATATCTTCTATTTTAACTTTAGCTCTTTTTAACAGCTTTCTAACTGCTGGCACAGGACCTATACCTAAATAATTAGGATCAACCCCAACTGTACAACTTTCAATAAATTTTAATCCTTTAGCAAAACCTAAGTTTTTAGCGAGTTTCTCTTCCATTACAAGGATTAATACGGCACCATCATTTTTCATACAACTGTTACCAACTGTAATTGAACCTTGATTTAATAATGGTTTAAATCTACTTAATTTCTCAGTAGTTAAACGAGACTTAACACTTTCATCTCTATCAAACGATACTCCTTTAACTTTAATAGGCAATATTTCTCGGGAAATATTCCCATTATCATAGTGATCTTGAGTCAATTGATGGCTTCTATAAGCGAACTTATCTTGCATTACTCGCGAAATACCGTATTTTCGCGCCACATTTTCAGCAGCTTCTATCATTGAAGGATCTTGACCTTTTGGAGCAAATGGCGCTCTTTCGAAGAATTGAGGAAATTCTGTTTCATACACTGATTGAGGTCGTTTTAATTTCCAAGGTGCTCTACTTATACTCTCAACACCACCTGCAAGGTATACATTTCCAGCGCCGCTTTGTATCATTCTACAAGCTTGTATAATAGTTTCTAGTCCTGAGCCACACTGTCGATCAATAGTAACGCCTGGAACGGAGTTTTTAAGGCCTGCTTCTAGCAAAGATTTCCTTGCGATGTTACCACCATTGCCAACTGTGTTGCCGATAATAACGTCTTCCAAGTATTCCATCGCTCCAGGATATTCTGCTTGAAAGTAATTGAATAAAGGTTCTAGTAGTTGTTCTGGTTCCAAATGCTTTAAATATCCACCATACTTGCCAAATGCAATTCGTTTAGCTGCTACAATGACTGGTTGCTTCATATTTAAATCTCTCCATTCAAATATTTAGTTTTCATTTTTCCTCTAGCAATTTTTCCAGATTCAGTGTAATGCATACCGTTAATTTTCCTAATTTTAGACGGAACCTCATATCTTGATAGATGATTCTTTAAACACGTTTTTACTTCTGAATATTTTAATTCTTTTATTCCTGTATACAAAAGAACTGCTATTTCTCCAAACTTATGATGTGGCTCACCTATTATTATTGCTTCACTGACACCTTCAATATTCATCACGCGCTGTTCTATCTCACTAGGATATACGTTAACGCCACCTATAATTAGACGGTCACTTTTCCTTCCTACTAGATATAAATTTCTATTTCTAATTAGTGCATAATCTCCTGTCTCAATCCACTCATTTGAAATTTGTTCTTCACCAACATATCCACTAAAAGTCATTTCACTTCGAACTTTTAGTAGTCCAATATGTTTTGAATCTTTCTCAAATAGTTTGGCTTCCACGTTTGGAAACAATTTGCCTACTGATTGTCTTGGTGCTGTTTGATTGAAATTATAGCTAATAAAACTTGCCTCAGAGGTGCCAAAAAATTCTATTAAATTCGAATCTGGATAAAGTTGAGCGATAGCCCTAAATTGTTCTTTTGAAAGCTTTGCTCCACTGCTGAAAATACTTTTAATTTCCGCAGTATATAAACCTTTTAAAATGAACTGATAAAGCATCGTGGGTACTACAAACAATGAAGCAGGCTGATGTATAGACTGTATAGTCTTCACGAGTACTTCTGCATTAAACTCTTTTTGACCTACAAATGTGCGTCCTGTAAACAAAGCATATATACATGCGTATAAGGAGAGTGAGTGTGATAAAGGGCCAGGAGCAACAATCACTTTTGAATCATGCTTTATTAATTTCTCATTCTCTTTATAAGAAATTAACCATGAATGTTCATTTCTATAATAAGCCTTGGGCAAGCCAGATGTTCCCGAAGTAAATCCAATATGCAGTAATGTACCATTAATAGAATGAGAAATCCTATTATACCCTGTTTTAATTAAGTGCTGGTCACTCTTTAACCATTGAATTTTATATTTTTCAATCAGCTGGTTTATTGTAACTTTATTCCATTTACTACTAAAAAAGCACGGAATACCTCCAACTCTATGAATAGCGAAATAATGAATCAGATTTTTTATCGGATGATTACTTAATAAACCAACTTTTTCTCCCTCGTTAATCATAGAATATTGAGAACTTGCTTTATCTATCTCATGAATCAATTCATCGTAAGTTATTCGTTGATGATCAAATACCAAAGCCAATCGCTTAGGTTGATGCTCACCAAAATCATAAATATTTTTAATTACCTCTAACATGCCATCACCATATGTAAACTTTATTTATAAATATGTTAACATTAATCTTAAAATTCCTCATGCTAAAATTAACGCCCCACTACCAATGATATGGAAGTAAGACGTTATTAATTTATATTATAGTAAAAATTTCCTCTGGTTCATTCACGACATAATACGGATTTTCTTGAAGTAAATCATGTGCAGATTGCGCGCCCCAAGTCACTACACAGGATCTAATATCTGATAAACTCGCACTTTTAACATCATGCTTTGTATCTCCGATATATACTGTACGTCCTTGATTTAAATGATTATTCTGTATGATGGATTGTAAGATTTTATAATGAGGCTTTCGCAACTCCTTAATATGTAAACCTAGTGCATCTTTTATAAATCGATTAAGCCCTAAATAATCTAATTGTCTTGTTACTACAGCTGTTTCATTACTTGATATTACAAAGATATTTTTCTTTTTATTATGTAGTAATTGGAGCATTTCACTTATTCCCGCAAACTCTTTTATATTATGTATTTCATATTGACTATAATATTTATGATAAGCCCTAATGAATAATTCAACTTTTTCCTCATCTATACCGATACTAGTTAAACTTCTCAAACCTTCCTCTAACGGTTGGCTTTGTGCACTTAAAATTTCTTCTTTACCAGGATTCTTTAAATTTAATTCCTTAAAAGCCTGCTCAGTTGCATAAACGTGACATAATGTTGTGTCTGCTAAAGTACCATCAAAATCAAAAATATAGTTGTCAAAATTCATGATGTTACACCTCTTAGATAGTAATTACATTATAAATATACACTTTTTTGGTTAAAACTGCGATATATTAAAAAACCAGAGATTTCATGGACTTCATGGAATCTCTGGTAGTATTTCTTACTATTCTAAATTAGCATGATTTTGTTGCATTGTTTCTTCATTGATATGAAATGCTTCCATTAAAGGCAATACAACACTGTCGAGGAAAACTAGTGACGCTTGTTCAAACAAGCTTCCTAGTGGTTGCTTAGAACCTTCAATATCGTGTTTAGTGCCAGCTGGTAATTCTATAATAGTTTCAGCAAGCTCTCCGATTGGCGAATCTGTTTGCGTTGTAATAAGTACAACTTTAGCGCCAATCTTTTGCGCTTTTTCAGCTAACAATCTTAAGTGTTCTGTTGAACCTGACCCAGAAATAATAATGAAAAGGTCGTGCTCTTTTATTGATGGAGTCGTGGACTCTCCTACAACATAAGCGTGTTCACCTAGTTGGTTTAAACGCATTGCAAAACTATTTGCAACAAATCCAGAACGCCCTTTACCAGCTACAAATATTCTATCCGCACCAACAACGTCATTAGCAAATCTTTCATACGACGTATCATCAACATGCGACAACGTATGATCTAATTCATCAAGTATAAGACGATAGTTATTAAATTCTGTCATCCTATCTACCTTCAATCGCATCGCGACATTGTTTTGCAGCTTCAACAGGATCGTCAGCGTTTGCGATTCCTCCACCTACGATAACTAAATCAGGTTCTTCAGCCACAATATCTTTAATTGTATCTGGTTTAATACCGCCAGCTACAGCGACTTTAGAATTTTTAATTACTGACTTCACTGTACGTAAACTATCTAATGGTGATTGACCTTCAGCTTGTAAATCATAACCAGTGTGTACAGCGATATAATCAGCGCCCATTTCGTCTAATTCTTTTGCGCGTGTTTCAAGATCTTGTACCGCAATCATATCTACTAATAATTCTTTACCATGTTTATGTGCTTCTTCAACAGCAGCTTTAATTGATGCGTCTTCTGCTACACCTAAAATAGTTACAACATCAGCACCAAATTTAACAGCTTGGCTTACTTCATAATCTGCTGCATCCATGATTTTTAAATCTGCTAATACTTTCGCATTACTAATATTCTCATTTAAATGTTGAACTGATGGTAAACCTTCGTTAATAACAATCGGCGTACCAATTTCAACAATATCTACATATTCTTCAACTTTTTTCGCTAATTTTGCTGCTTCTTCTTTATTTAATAAATCAATTGCTAATTGTAGTTCCAATGAAATACATCCTTTCATATGACAGTCAATTTCTATTATATAAAGGTGTTTACCCGGCATTTCATTTTTTAAACTGAGCTGAAAATGCTATCACCACAATTAGACTTTATCAATATGAGGAGGTGCAGCCTCATCATCAACATACACTTCCACATTTGGATGGGCATGTAAAATTGTAGAAGGGATGTCTTTAGTAACCTGGTTATTCATTAATTGATGAATCGCTTCTTTTTTCTTTTCTCCAAATGCAAGCAAAATAATACGTTTAGCCTTTAAAATACTTGCTAATCCCATTGAAACAGCTTGTTGTGGAACATCTGATTCACTTTCAAAATAACGACTGTTTGCACGTATCGTACTCTCTGTCAAATCAACAATGTGCGTTTCACTATGTAAATCAGTACCAGGTTCATTAAATCCAATATGACCATTTTCACCTATACCTAATATTTGTATATCAACAGGACCTCTATCATTAAGCAATTGGTTATAACGTTCAGCCTCATCCTCTAATTGAGAGCTGTAACCATTTGGTATATGAATATTTTCTTTATTGAAGTTCGGATATTGATCAAATAATACCTCATTCATATAATAATGATAACTTTGAGGGTGTTCAGCTTTTAATCCAACATATTCATCTAAATTAAATGTTTCAACATGAGAAACATCTAATTGATTCTTTTCTAATAACTCAACTAAATATTTGTATACCTCAGTCATTGTGCCACCAGTAGCTAAACCTAATTTACTTGTAGGTTGGCAACTCATTTCTTTATATAATTCACATGCAACATAAAATGACGCAAGTTTCTTAGAACCTAAGTTGATGATTTTCAATTTTTAAACACCTCGATTTTTAAATCTATGTTCTTACACCTTTCCAACTCCACTTATATAATATACCCTTCAAATACATATTTAACAAAATTTAATTCTTAATTTAAAGAAATTTAACAAACTTCATTATCTATCTTTTTATCTATAACTAAAAAATTTTCCTAATTATTTCAAGCATTCGTGTACAAATATACATCGCTTTCTAGTAAAATATATAGATAAACACATTTACTGATTTTTTATAAACACATTAGTACACGTTGTAAAATATTAAAGAGATAATATAAGTAGTCACTAATAATAAAGCGTAAAAAATCGCGACTTTGGAATCTTTTTAGTGAAGTACTTAACACTAAAATAAACATCTCTAATTTTAATAACTACAAAACCTGTGAAGACTCACACAACTCGGCTACGCATAAAGGCGTCGTAACTCATCGAGTTATAAACGCTCTATTACTATTGATGTAATATGATAAAGTCTTTAACTAATGTTTAAAATTTCGACAGTTTACAATCAACACACTGCAAAATACAAGGGAGTGAACGTGTTGGAACCGATTAATGAACAAGAAGTACTTAACTTACTTACTTCTTATGCAAATAAACCCGTGTACTTACATGTCGAAACTACAAATGGCGCATACGCTAACCATTTCGACGAACGCGTTTTTAACGCAGGTACCTTTTTAAGAAATATACAAGTCACATATGAACACGCACAACTTAAAGGTGGCGAAAAAGATCCATATCGTGTCGGATTAAAATTACGAGAAGGTGGTTGGGTTTATGTACAAGGATTAACGCACTATGAAGTTAATCACGACAACGAATTCCTCATCGCCGGATTTAATTATGAAGGACAATTGGCAGCTACAATAGAAATTAGCGTTAAGCCATTCACAATATAGAGGAGGTTATGAATCATGACTGATGAAAGACACGTACTTGTAATCTTTCCACATCCAGATGATGAAACCTTCTCATCTGCTGGAACCATTGCAAGTTATATTGACGCAGGCGTGCCAGTCACGTACGCATGCTTAACACTAGGACAAATGGGACGTAACTTGGGTAACCCTCCTTTTGCGACAAGGGAATCTTTACCTAATATTCGAGAACGAGAACTTGAAGATGCTTGCCGAGCAATTGGAATTACAGACCTAAGAAAGATGGGGTTACGAGATAAAACGGTTGAGTTTGAACCACATGATCAAATGGACGATATGGTAAAAAATCTCATTGATGAAACTAACCCGTCGTTAATTATTTCATTTTATCCTAAATTCGCCGTGCATCCAGACCATGAAGCTACAGCAGAAGCTGTTGTACGTACAGTAGGACGTATGCCAGAATCAGAACGTCCACGACTCACACTTGTAGCATTTAGTAATGATGCACCAGAAATACTTGGTCAACCAGACATTCAAAATGACATTTCTAAATATAGTGATTTAAAACTTAAAGCCTTTGAAGCGCATGCTTCTCAAACAGGACCATTCTTAAAACAAATTGCGAGCCCTGACATTGATGGACAAGCACAAAGTTTCTTAAAGGTTGAGCCATTTTGGACTTATCACTTCGAATCTTAAATGGAGGTAAAACATGACAGAATTTGATTTATCTACTCGAGAGGGTCGTTGGAAACACTTCGGTTCTGTAGATCCTATCGAAGGTACGAAACCTACAACTAAAAATGAAATGACTGATTTACAAAGCACTCATAAAAATTTCCTATTTGAAATAGAAGAAGTAGGAATTAAAAATTTAACGTATCCTGTATTGATTGATCAGTATCAAACTGCAGGATTATTTAGCTTTTCAACAAGTTTAAATAAAGATGAAAAAGGCATTAATATGAGTCGTATATTAGAGAGTGTTGAAAAGCATTATAATAATGGAATTGAGCTTGAATTTAATACACTTTATCAAGTATTACGCACACTTCAAGAAAAAATGAATCAAAATGCTGCTGGGGTGGATGTCTCAGGAAAATGGTTCTTTGATCGCTTTAGTCCAGTGACTAATATTAAAGCTGTAGGTAACGCAGACGTCACGTACGGACTTGCAATTGATGGCGAGAAAGTAACACGTAAAGAACTAACGATTGAAGCTACTGTTACAACACTTTGTCCTTGTTCTAAAGAAATCAGTGAATACTCAGCGCATAACCAACGTGGAATCGTTACAGTTAAAACTTATTTAGATAAAGATGCTAAAGTCGTGGATGATTATAAAGATAAAATTTTAGACGCTATGGAAGCTAACGCGAGTTCCATATTATACCCTATCTTGAAACGTCCAGATGAAAAACGTGTCACAGAACGTGCTTATGAAAACCCACGTTTCGTAGAAGATTTAATTCGACTCATTGCTGCTGATTTAGTTGAATTCGACTGGATTGATGGCTTTGATATTGAATGTCGCAATGAAGAATCTATTCACCAACACGATGCGTTTGCTCGTTTAAAATATAGAAAATGATAGAAAAAAGAGAGTTGCTCCACACTTCTTTAAAGCAACTCTCTTTTTTTATGCGATATAAAATTTTAATATATCGTGTGCGTATTACATAGACATTTTCAAAAATAAATTAATATTAAGTTAATGTCTACTCATATTCTTCTCCCCTGGTCTAACGAAACACATTGCAATAATACTAATCAATGAAGCTACAACCGCTGAAATAAACATTGTTGAATAACCGTGAGTAGCGACTAAAATACCTGTAAGTGTAGGCGCAATCACTGTCGCTGTATTAACAAAGAAGTGAGTTATACCACCATAGGTACCAGTTTTATTTGGTGCTGTATCAATAATCACTGACCAGTAAACTGCGTTAGGTAAGAAGATAAACGCATTCCCTATCATCATTAATATCATGACTGCAACGATACTATGTGTGAATGGAATGATTAGGAAACATATTGCTGCACAAATCATGCCTGCAATCGCAAAGTATGAACGTGCGATACGTAAGCTACCAGTCTTTTTACGTAGCCAGTCAGACATTTGACCACCAAAATATGCTGTAAAACAAGCACCGATCCAAGGAATCATCCCCAAATACCAAAGTGAATGGATTTCAAAATGATATTCATCCTGCAAGTATTTCGGTGTCCATGTTAATATAAGAAAATTAACATATTGGAAACCAAAATAACCAATCATGTTTCCTACGAGTGTTGGACTTTTAAAGAAATGATACCACTTTTCACTTGAATCTTCTGTTTCTACTGTTTTTTCAACATTTAAACTCTCATTTGTAGAGCGAATATCATTTAATTCTTCTTCTGAAACTTTTTTATTGTCCTCGGGATAATCTGTAAATACCTTTGCCCAAATAATTACCCAGACTAACCCAAGTATGCCTAATAGGACAAAGAGTAAACGCCAACTTGCTATAGTTAAGAAACCAGATACGATAGGTGCAGTAATAAGTGCTCCTAAAGGTACGCCAATTAAACCAAGAGCTGATAATAAACCACGTTCTCTAGGTGCCGCCCAGTTCGCATTAGTTTTACTAATCGTTGAAAAGATAGGACCTTCTGAAATACCGAAAAGCACTCGAAGTAAACCAAATCCAGCAATAGCTGAACCTCCAAATATTGCCATACCAAGTTCACCTGCAAAAGCCATTGCAATTTCAACTAAAGACCAAGCCGTCCCAGCCAATATCCAAACAAATTTAGGTCCCTTTTTATCGGAAGTAATTCCACCAAGCAATGAACCAAACATGTAACCATAGCCAAAGTATCCTAGTATAGATCCCCAAGCAATCGTATCAAAACCAAATTCTTTAATAATATCTTCTTGAGCATATGAGATTGCACCACGATCGATGTAATTAATCATCGTCATAATAACAATCATGGTAATGATAAAATAACGATAACGTTTCATAGTCATCCCCACCCCTTTGTTCTAAACATCTCTACCGTGTAAGTTTATCACAAAGTTGAGTGTAAGCGCTAACATTATTTTAAATATTCAGAATGTTAAGGTGTTAAAAAAGTGCTATAGATAAGGAGGTTAATAATTTCGGACTAAGTAGAATAGGAATGTTTTTAATATTATTGAATTTTTATTTTTAGTTTATTTAATATTTGAAGATTTTATTATGTTATAATATTTGTAAAATAAATTAAACAGATGAGGTATCGAATGTTTTATTTTGTAGGAAACAATATTGGTCAAAAAATCACAGGTATTGAAAAAGCTATTATTAATCGTTTAAACCTTTTTAAAGAAAATAAATATTCATCAAAAGTTATTCTATTAGCATGGAATCGTTACTTAACTGATACAGCATCAAATTATTTAATGCATGAAGATTACATAAATATGTACGATTATTTTCAAGAAGCTACGCAAGTAACTATAAATATTGAATCGATAAATAGTAAAAATTGGTTACATGATTGGCAGCATGATTGTGGATACACAATTAAGTATGTTGAACATTCTAATGATGTACGCGTTTATGATGGTAACAACTTTATAATGTATGCCCATTTTACAGATGAGACTTATAAAAAACTTGATTATCTTAATTATTTCGATACATCTCGTAGGAAAATCAAAAGAGTGCTGTATGATACTCGAGGATTCTTAAGTTGTACTAGAATTTTATCAACTGATCAAAAAATTCAATCGGAGTTTTACTATTCTCCTCAAAAAGAAGTTAAATTAGAGAAATATTATGATATTGATTCAAATGAACCTAATATAGCTAAGAAAATACTATTACATCATCAGGGGAGAACGTATTTCTTCAATAATGATACTGAGTTAAGTGCATTTTTCATAGAACAAATTTATTGCAGTGGTGATCTTTTCTTTAGTGACAGAAATTTAATTTCATCACATGTTTTTAATTCTACAATTCATACAATACCGGTTGTAGCCGTTTTACATAGTACTCATGTCAAAGATATTAATGATTTGATGCATTCAAGGATTAAAAATGTCTATAAAGGCGTCTTCGATCATTTAAAACGCTACAAAGCCATTGTAGTTTCAACGGAACAACAAGCCGAAGATGTACGTCATAGAATTAAGGACTGTATTCCAGTTTATGCGATACCTGTAGGTTTCTCTGAAAGTACATCACAACATAATATAGGATATACATCTCAAAAATTAATTTCTGTAGCAAGATACTCCCCTGAAAAGCAATTAGAACAACAAATTAAGCTGGTTAGTAAATTAAAAGGGTTATTCCCCAAAATTGAATTACATTTATATGGTTTTGGGCCTGAAGAAAGTAAGCTTAAAACATTAATTAATGATTATCATGTAGAAAATCATGTATTTCTAAGAGGATTTCTTAATGACTTAACAGAAGAATTTAAAACAGCATATGTTAATTTAATTACAAGTAATATGGAAGGATTCTCATTAGCATTATTAGAAGCTCAATCGCATGGTGTTCCTTCTATTAGCTATAATATTAAATATGGACCAGGTGAATTAATTATTCCTGATTATAATGGCTCATTAGTAGAATTTAACAATGAAGATCAACTATATGAAACTGTGAAGGCTCTACTAGAAGAACCGGAATTACAACAAAAATATGCTCAAAATAGTATTGAATCATCCAAAAATTTTAGTAAGGATGCCATTATAAATAGATGGCAACAATTAATAAATGATATCAATACATAGATTTTAGAATATCAGCCCATAAAAATAATAGCAGTAAGTCGGTTTTAATTAAGAACCTTCTTACTGCTACTTTTATTTAAAATTATATTGTATAACTGTACGTTTTATTTTAAGTGTTCATAAGGACTGTTATTTACAAATGAAACGATTTGATCTACGAATAATTTTGCACGTAATTGGAATTCACTATCCTCTAGGTATAATGTGCCATCGTCTAATTTTGCGTAATCTGAATCATGTGTAGCAATTTGTGTAGGAACTGCAATACCTAATAAACTGCGTATAATCACTCTTAAATGTGATAATGGTTCTGAACTTACAATACCTCCACTATTTCCAATGAGACCCACCGGTTTCATTTTGAAATAATCCATATTCAAATGATCTAGAGCGTTCTTAAGTATGCCAGAAAATGAGCCATGATAATTAGGCGTTCCAAGAATAAAGAAATCCGCTTCCATTGCTTTATCCTGAAGCTCTTTAACATTTTTTTTAATATCTTCAGCAGCTTGTGTTGTACCAGAAAAGTCCAATTGATGAATTGGTTTCTCAGCTAAATCAAATATATCTACATCAACATCATGTTCATCTAATTGACCTATAAGGTATTTAGCTAAAGCATTTGTATGAGAACCTACTCTAGCACTGCCTACAATTATTAATCCTTTCATCTTTTACACCTCTTAATTATGTTAATTGATTCTCTTCTTTTAAAAATTTCTTAATTGCTTTACCGACTCCGCTGTTTTCATTTGAATCAGTCACATACTTAGCGACTGTCTTAACTTCTGGTGCAGCATTATCCATTGCGACCGAATAACCGACTCTTTCAAGCATAGAGACATCATTTAAGTTATCCCCTAGTGCCATGACATCTTTTAAATCAATGCCGAGTTGTTTCGCAATAGTAGATAAAGCTATGCCTTTTTGCGCATCTGAATGTGTAATTTCTAAATTACCTCTTGAAGATGAAGAAACTGCAAGGTTTGGTGATTGAGCTAATTCTTGACCTACAAGATCAATTTTTCCTAAATCAGAATCGAACGCTAAAATTTTCATGATTAATTCACCAGGAATATCTTCAATTTTGTCATAATTATCAACAATTTTTAAAGTTCCATTATCTATACGTTTTTGAATACTGTTCTCGATTTTCTCAACATCTGCTTTTTGACCAGCACGTTCAGCGATATCAATATAAATTTCTAAGTCTCTTTGAGGATTTTCCGTATAAATCCCTCTATTTGTGTAAACTTGATAATATATGTCTTTTTCTTTCAATGTAGACGTTATCTTACTCACTAAAGAATGATTAAGATGAGATGTACTCATAATATTGAACGTTTCATCGCGAACTTCGGCTCCGTTCAAGCAGATATATGGTACTTTTAAATCTGTTTCAGCAACTGGTGTATTCGCTTCGTAAAATGCACGCCCTGTCGCGATAACAACAGTGATACCATGTTCTTGTGCAAATTTAATCGCTTCTTGGTTCTCTTGAGAAATTTCGTGTGCAGCATTAAGGAGCGTTCCATCCATATCTGTTGCAATTAGCTTTATCATTCGTTGACCTCGTTTCTTCCCGTTTGTAGTTATTTATTTTTAATTTAGGTTTTTAAATTTAATTTTTGAAAAGGTTAGCATGTATTGTCACTCTTTTCATACACAATTATTCTAACAAATTTGTGTCATTTTGTATCTTTGCTTGTTTGAGTGCCTTCTTTTGTTGGCGAATATTTTTGAAGAAATCACGTAAAAGTGTGCTGCATTCATTTTCCAAAATACCCGACTCAACAATAGCTCTGTGGTTGAATTGAGGCTGCTCTAACAAGTTCATCAAACTGCCGGTACATCCTCCCTTAGGATCAACAGCACCATAAACCACTCGTGGTATTCGACTCATCACGATGGCTCCTGCACACATCACGCAGGGTTCAAGGGTGACATAAAGAGTACATTCTTCTAAACGCCAACTACCCACTACCTTAGATGCACGTTCAATCGCAATGTGTTCAGCGTGTGCAGTAGGTAGTTGTAAGGATTCTCTTAAATTATGAGCGTGTGCAATGACTTGATCATTTTTAACAATGACAGCTCCAATGGGCACCTCCCCTAGAGCTTGTGCTTTCTGAGCTTCTTTGATTGCTAAACGCATATAATCTTTATCAGTTCTCATATGTGTTGCAATACCTCACTTATGGTACAATACTCATTGTCTATTTTAACATTTGGAGAAGTGAATATGAATAAACCATTTATTGCAATTGAAGGACCTATAGGTGTTGGTAAATCTTCACTTGCACGAATGCTAAGTCAAACGCTTGGTTATTACGAAGAGAAAGAAATTGTTGACGAAAATCCTTTTCTATCAGACTTTTATGACGACATAGAAAAGTGGAGCTTTCAAACAGAAATGTTCTTTTTATGTAACAGATATAAACAAATTCAAGATATTGAGGCGTTAGAACAAGGCGTTGTAAGTGATTACCACATACATAAAAATAAAATATTTGCAAATAACACATTAGATTCGAAAGAGTTCGATAAATTCAGTCGCATTTATGATATTTTGACTGAAGATCTTGAAATGCCTAATATGATTATCTTTTTAGATGCAGATTTAGATGTTCTCAAAACTAGAATAGCTAAACGCAATCGCGATTTTGAACATACTATTGAAGATGATTATTTATTAAAGCTGAAACAAGATTATAAAGCTTATTATGAATCCTTAAAAAATGAGGGCGCGAATGTCATACGTATTGACACAACTGAGAAAGATTTTGTTAACAATAGTGACGACTATAAAGAAATTTTAGAATTAATAAAACCAATGATTGGAGATAATATAGATGAATAATTTTGGTATTCCTCAAAATGCAATTATCACTATTGCAGGTACTGTGGGCGTCGGAAAGTCAACATTAACACAGGCGCTTGCTGATAAATTAAATTTTAAAACTTCTTTTGAAAATGTTGATCATAATCCTTATTTAGATAAATTCTATCATGATTTTGAGCGTTGGAGTTTTCATCTACAAATATACTTTTTAGCGGAACGCTTTAAAGAACAAAAGCGTATGTTTGAATATGGTGGTGGCTTCGTACAGGACCGTTCTATTTATGAAGATGTTGATATTTTTGCGAAAATGCATGAAGAACAAGGTACAATGAGCCCGGAAGATTTTCACACGTATTCAGAATTATTTAACGCTATGGTAATGACACCTTATTTTCCTAAACCAGATGTGTTAATTTATTTAGAATGTGATTATGATGAAGTGATTGATCGTATTAAGCAACGTGGTCGTGATATGGAAATTAATACAGACCCTGAATATTGGAAAAAATTATTCAAACGTTACGATGATTGGATTAATAATTTTAATGCTTGTCCAGTGGTGCGCGTCAATATTAATGAGTATGATATTCACGAAAATCTGGATTCACTAGACCCAATTATCGATAAAATAGCTCATATCATCCAGACTCATCGCCAAGTTGATACAAGACCTTAAAGTGAATTGAAACTTTGCTTATATTCTATTTTTTGACAAACGATCTAATTATATATAGGTTAATACTACAAGTTAATGATTTACACTAGGGGTGTTTTTAACTGAGATGGAATCTATCCAAACCCTTTGAACCTGAATCTAGTTTAAACTAGCGTAGGAAAGTGTGATGACGCTCTTAATATTAATTTGTCATAATATGTGATGACTAAGAAGCACAACTTTTTTACGGAAGTTGTGCTTCTTTTTTTAAAAAATTTTAGGAGGATTAAAAATGTCAAAAACTGCAATTATTACTGGAAGTAGCCGTGGTTTAGGAGCGGTAATTGCTCAAACATTAATTAATAAAGGTTATAACGTTGTTGTGAATTATAAACATAGCAGAGAAAAAGCTGAAAAATTGATTGAGAATATTAGTCATGAAAAAGCAATTGCAATTCAAGCTGATGTGACAGAACGTGCCGAAGTTAACCGAATGGTCAAAGTTGCAAAGGAACATTTTGGTAATATAGACATTGTTATTAATAATGCACTAGTTAATTTTAAGTTTGATCCAAACCAACAAAAGAACTTCAAAGATTTAACTTGGGAAGATTATCAACAACAACTTGATGGCACTTTAAAAGCTGCATTTAATGTTACACAAAGTGTCATACCTCAATTTATTGAAAAACAGGAAGGCAGAATTATTAATATCGGAACAAATCTATATCAAAACCCAGTCGTCCCCTATCATGAATACACGACTGCTAAAGCTGGCTTAATAGGTTTTACCCGTAATATCGCTGCAGAGCTAGGCCAATATGGTATAACAGCCAATGTGGTTTCTGGAGGATTATTAAAAACTACTGATGCTAGTGCAGTAACGACGCCTGAGGTATTCGACTTAATCGCTCAAACGACACCGCTCAAAAAAGTGACTACGCCACAAGATGTAGCAAATATGGTTGCTTATCTAGCTTCTGATGAAGCAAGTGGTATCACTGGTCAGAATTTAACTGTTGATGGTGGGTTAACAATGAATTAATGTATGATGTTAATAGAAAATATCGATTAAAACTTACATCTAAAATTAAATGTAGAGTGAAACCTCTTTTTTTAAAGACAAATATAATAAAAGCATGGTTACTTGAACTCACTCAAATATCCATGCTTTTTAATTAATTTTGTTATTTTTTATATTGATCTAAAATTTGTTTTACATCTTTAGCACTGTCAATAATGACATCCGCATCCGCTTCATGAAGTTCCTCTCTTTTTGCGATACCAGTTAATACACCTATACTTAAACCTAATTTAGCGTTTACCGCAGTTTTCATATCATTTGTAGTGTCACCAATGATGGCAACTTGATCTGGTGAAACATCATAAGCGTCAAATAAAGGATTCAACACTTTTGGATTGGGTTTTTCTTCAGCATGAGTTTCTGTAGAAATAATTAAATCAAATAATTCTTTAGATTGCGTTTCTTCTAGAAATTGATCTACGCCTTTTTTGGTATCACTAGTGACAATACCAATTTTATAACCTTCGTTTCTAAGTTCCTGAATAGTCTCTTGCACACCTTCAATCCAATTATTTTCAGGAACACGAGTATCAACAAGTTCTTGGCTAGTATTTCTTGCCCAATCAGATGTATCTTCTCCAGTAACTTTATTAAAAGATTTAATCATATCTCCTAATGATCCTGAACCCATAATTGAATCAGGAACAATTTTATCGTCAATAATTCCAAGTTGGCGGTGTGCTACTTCTTTGTCGTGTACAGGAAATGTCTCTAATAGTTTATCAACAAGGCGCACACCGATTTTTTCCCAACTCTTATCAAATTCTATTAGCGTGCCATCTTTATCAAATAATAT
Organism: Staphylococcus sp. HMSC067F07; assembly: GCF_001837405.1. Lineage (NCBI taxonomy): Bacteria > Bacillati > Bacillota > Bacilli > Caryophanales > Staphylococcaceae > Staphylococcus > Staphylococcus sp. HMSC067F07. The sequence continues at coordinate 822,973 of NZ_KV832237.1, forward strand.
CCATTCCATTTTTACTTCTCTCCTGAAAATGATTTTTTGTAGTACATTCATTTACATATTATTGTAATATAGAGACTTCAATAATTATAGAAAAGTGGATTATGGTTTCTTTATTTCACAAAAAAGAGCTTTCTCGAATGAGAAAGCTCTTTCAGTATATAACACATTAATAGTTAGGGACTTCAACTCTCCAACCATATTTATCTTCTAATTTACCGCTTTGAATACCAGTATATGTGTCATATAATTTTTGAGTGATTTCACCTGGCTCATTATTATTAATAACAATTTCTCTGTCTTCATAGCGTAATGTACCAACTGGAGAAATAACCGCTGCAGTACCTGCACCAAATACTTCTGTAAGTTCACCTTTGTCGTAAGCGTCGAATAATTCGTCAATTGAAACTTTTCTTTCTTCAACTTCATAACCTAAGTCTTCAGCTAATTGAATAATTGATTTTCTAGTAATACCTGGTAAGATACTTCCATTTAATGCAGGTGTGACTATTTTTCCATTTTCAACGAAGAAGATATTCATACTTCCAACTTCTTCGACATATTTTTGTTCCACACCATCTAGCCATAATACTTGGTCATAACCTAATTTGTTAGCATTAGTTTGTGCAAGTAGACTAGCAGCATAGTTACCGGCAACTTTCGCAAATCCTACTCCTCCACGTACGGCACGAACATATTCGTCTTCAACATAAATTTTAGTAGTTTTTAACGTGTCTCCACCATAATACGCACCTGAAGGCGATAAAATGATTAATAACTTATATTGTTGAGATGCACGTACACCTAGAATACCTTCCGTAGCAAATACGAATGGACGAATATATAATGATTGCCCTTCACCCTCTGGTACCCAGTCACGTTCAACATCAATAAGTTGTTTTAATCCCTCTAATAATGCTTCTTCGTCAACTTCTGGCATTTCTAAACGCGCTAAAGAATTATTAATACGTTTAAAGTTTTGGTCTGGTCGGAATAATACCACTTCACCGTTGTGTTTATATGCTTTAAGCCCTTCAAATACCGCTTGACCATAATGTAAACCTTGTGCTGCTGGTGAAATTTCAAATGGTGCATAAGGTACAATCTTCATATCATGCCAACCTTTATCCGCATCATAATCCAAACTTAGCATATAGTCTGAAAAATATTGACCGAATCCTAATTTCGATGTGTCTGGTTTTTCTTTCAATGTATCTCGTTGTTCAAATTTTACCTTTTCTGACATGAATATAGCCTCCTAGTAATTTCTCCGAATTGAATAGTTACTCTAAATTATATCAATCGCATTTATACTATTCAATGAGTTTTCTAAATATTCAAAATAAATATACAAATGTAATTATGTACTCTTTATTAGTTAAACATTACCATATTAAACTTACAAGTTTAGTTATTTACGTATGTTATAGATACATTGGATTTAAAATATAAAAAAACTCCTTTTAAAAGTTTTAATTTTAAAAGGAATAAGTTTTAGCTAAACTACGTTATTAATTATATAAGATTTTCTATTTAGCAACCTTTTCTTTTTCTTCAATTGCTGCGAGCATCAACTTAGTCATTGAGGCTAAATCATATTTTGGATTAAATCCCCACTCACCACGTGAACAGCTCGTATCGATACTATCAGGCCATGTTGAAGCAATATTTTGACGTTCTGGATCAACATCATAGTCTAGTTCGAAATTAGGGTAGTACTCTTGAATGGCTTTTTTAACCATTTCAGGTTCTATACTCATTGCACTTAAATTATAACCATTACGAGTTTCTAATTTGGCACCATCTGCTTCCATTAATTTTATAATAGCGTCGATGGCATCATCCATATACATCATATCCATATATGTGTTCTTATCGATATAGCTTGTATAACGACCTTCTCTTACTGCTTTAAAATAAATTTCAACAGCGTAGTCAGTCGTGCCGCCCCCTGGCTCCTTCACATGTGAAATAAGTCCTGGGAATCTTACGCTGCGAGTATCTACGCCAAACTTAACATAATAATACTGACACAGTAATTCACCCGCAACTTTATTAACACCGTACATTGTAGTAGGTTGTTGGATTGTTACTTGTGGTGTATTTACTTTAGGCGTTGACGTGCCAAAAGCACCAATAGAGCTTGGTGTAAAGAATTGTAGTTCATACGTACGTGCAGCTTCAAGAGCGTTCATTAATCCTCCCATATTTAAATCCCAAGCGAATAATGGATTCTTCTCAGCAGTTGCGGATAATAATGCTGCCATATGCATTAAAGTGTCTGCCCCAAAATCTTCGATAAGCTTATACATACGCTCTCTGTCTTTAACATCTAAAATTTCAAATGGACCATTTTGAACTGGTGAATTTGCTTCAGGTTCTCTAATATCTGTAGCTAATACATTTTCTGTACCGTAAATTTCTCGACATTTCACTACTAACTCGGTTCCAATTTGGCCAAGTGCCCCTGTAATCATTATCTTTTTCATTACAAAATCTCCCCTTGTTTATTTCATAAGTGCGTTGTCCTTCTAGTATGTACATATTCTTAATTTACATCAATATTATATAATAAAAGCGCTTTCTTGTATATGCAGTAAACACATTATAGGGTTTAATAAGTAGTTTTTAATTTATGATTTTTGTATGAGCGCGTTAGTTGTATTGCTATTTGGTCATTAGACTATGACGTTTTATTAATTAAATTTAAATTCGAAGTAAATATTTTAAATAAAAGAATTATTTATTCTTTTTATATGCTAATATTGCAATGTATATAATTTTTCAAAAGGAGGAACTATATGAAAAAAATCATAATCACTATTATCACTTTATTTATAACCCTTGGTACGATACTAAACTTTAACCTCGTTAATGCTTCAGAACAACACACGCACTCAAATGACAATCAAAGTAAAACTGAACACACAATATTACATACTAATGATATTCATGGTCGCTTCGTAGAAGAAAAAGGACGTGTTATTGGCATGCCTAAATTAAAAGGTCTCAAAAATAAAGAAAAACCTGATTTAGTTTTAGACTCTGGGGATGCCTTTCAAGGATTGCCAGTTTCTAACCATTCAAAAGGTGAAGAAATGGCTAAAGCAATGAATAAAGTAGGCTATGACGCTATGACAATTGGTAATCATGAATTTGATTTTGGCTATAACCAATTATTAAAATTACAAAAACAGCTTCATTTTCCAATGATCTCATCAAATATTTATAAAAACGGGAAGCGCATTTTCAAACCTTCAACTATAATTAAACGTAATGGTGTGCGATACGGTTTAGTAGGTGTTACAACTCCCGAAACTAAAATTAAAACCTCTCCTGATGCTGTGAAAGATGTAGAATTTAAAGATCCATTGAGCAGTGTGAAAGGTGCTATTAAAGAAATGGATGGTAAAGCAGATGTATATGTTGTTTTATCTCATCTTGGCATCGATAAAAATACTAAAAAAGAATGGCGTGGAGATTATCTAATTGAACAATTATCCAAAGATAACTCAATAAAAAAACCAATCATAGTTTTAGATGGTCACTCACATTCTGTTATAAAACATGGCAAAAAGTATAATCATGGTATCTTAGCTCAAACGGGTACTGCTTTGGAAAATGTAGGCAAAATTAGTTTTCTTTTTAACCATCATAAAGTGTCAGATTTAAAAGCGAGTCTGATTAACGTCAAAGATACAAATAAAATAAAAGCTGATCCCTCAATAGAAAAACAAGTAAATAAAGCGAATAATGAATTTAAAAAAGAAACATCTAAAGTGATTATTCCTAATAATAAAGTTGAATTTAAAGGCGATAAAAATATAGCTCGTACTCAAGAAACGAATTTAGGAAATCTAATTACAGATGCGATGGAGGATTACGCAGCGAAAAACTTTAAACATAAGCCAGATTTCGCAGTGACTAATGGCGGTGGTATTCGCGCTTCCATCTCTAAAGGCAAAGTCACTCAAAACGATATTATTACAGTGCTGCCTTTCGGTAATTTAATTTCACAGATTAAAGTTAAAGGTACGAATGTGAAGAAAGCATTTGAACATAGTCTAGGTTCTCCTACTGAAACAAAAGATGGTAAGAAACAACTATCACCAAATGGCGGTTTCTTACAAGTTTCGAAATCAATACGTGTTTATTATGATATGAATCAAAAATCTGGCTCAAGAGTTCGAGATATTCAAGTTCGTAATCGCGAGACCGGAAAATTTGAAAAATTAAATCCTAATAAAACATATTATGTTGCTACCAATGATTTTACCGCTAACAAAGGTGATGGCTACGATATGTTTGGAGGACAACGTGAGGAAGGTATTTCGCTTGATGAAGTCGTAGGAAATTATATTCAAAAGCACAATTTAAATGAATATAATACTAATAATCCTGAAAGAATCATTAATGGAAAATTAGATTCAGTGAAAAAATCAACACATAAATCAGACAATGGTAAACAATCAAGCAATCATACTCACAAAAAGTCAGCCTAAATATACAAGAGACTCTGAGATAAAATAGTCATTCTCAGAGTCACTTTTTTATGATTAAACTCTATTTTATTAAGAAACATATATAGTTAATCAAACGCATAAAGATTATTTACTTACGGAAAATATTAAATAAGACAAAGTTGATTTTTAATTTAGTCCAAATTAAAAGATACTCACGCTTATCGCAGATAATCAAAATGATTAGAGTAAGTCCCGAAAAGGGGTTCAAATACTGAGACTATTAGTCCAAAAGATGGCATTGAAAGGTGACAGTCATATTTCTTGGGAAATAATTCTCCATCCACTTATAGCAGTCTGCCGTTTGTGCGAGGTTACAGTGCCCTCCTACTACTTCAACTACGTTTGCAATTCATAAAGGCAAACGTTATCATTAATTTAAGTTAAATATAATGTAGGTGATCGTAATGAATGGTGGTTTGAAAACGTATAAACAACGACAAGTAGGTTTGCTATCTAGCTTATTAATCTTTTTAGCATTTATCTTTCAAAATATTTATGTACTTGTAACTAAACATGAGTTAGTGCCTGAGATGCTAAGTACATTTAGCCTACTCGTTTTTCTAATTTTAGCTACACTTTGTGTTAAACAGGTTATATATAATTATAGACATCGACCATGATAGAACCCATATAAAATCCCGCTAGTTAATTTTAACGGGATTAATAATATGATTAATTATCACTTTCAAGTGCTTTTTTATAGAAATACTGAGCTACTACAATATCAACAATGGCTAGACCCACTGATTTAAATAAAGTTACCTCTTTTTCGTCCTCACGTCCTGCTTTCTTACCTGAGACAATATCACCTAACTCACCATATAACATATTGTGAGTTAATATACCCTCTTCCTGAGGCACTTTTAAATCGCCTGTCTCTTCCATTGCCGCTTCGGTCGATTCAACAACAATCTTATTAGCGATCATCATAGACTCTGACGGTAATTCTTGCATATCAGGTTTGAATGAACCTACTGCATTAAGATGGACGCCTGGGTGTAACGTGTGTGAATATACTGGTTCTGAAGCATTTGTAGCGGTAACTATAATATCCGCAGCCTCCATTGCTTCATCTGCTTGATCATACGTTTTGGCTTTAACTCCATATTTTTGTTGAGTTGCTTCAGCAAGCTTTTCAGCTTTTTCCTTAGTTCTACTTGAAAAGTGAACTTCCTCAATATTTCTCACAGCCATGACAGCTTCTATGAGACCTTCAGCTTGTACTCCGGCACCAATGACAGTTAATACTTTAGCATCTTCACGAGACAAATATTTTGTAGCCACACCAGAAATCGCGCCTGTTCTAATTTTAGTTAAATAACCACCATCTAGTACTGCTAGTGTTTCCCCCGTTTCATAATCGCTTAGTATTACTGAGCCTGTAATTGTTGCTTTACCTTTTTTAGGATTATCAGGAGCAAATGAAACGGTTTTTAATCCGACAATTTTTAATTCATCTGATAATGCTGGCATCACTAAGTATCGATTGTGTTTATTAAATGGCAACACATGTCGCAATGGGGTTTCAGTTTTATCTTCTGAAAATGCTTTTAGCGCTTGTCCAACCTCTTCAATAACTTCATTCATATTTAATAACTCTGATTGAGTTTGTTCATCTAAATATCGCATTTTAAACTCTCCTTTATACCATGACGCTTTTAAATAACATTCCCTTAGATTTTAGTATCTAACATAATTGAATGATTAAAATAGTATTGCTAAAAGTATCGATGTGAGTACCACTAAATTAAATAAATTGATAAAAATACTTATATTAAGCGTATCCTTAATATCGTCTTGAGTTCTTGATATAAAACTAAATATCAATGAAATGATAAGTAAGAAAATGCTAAATAAAGCAAAAAATGAGACTATATCTGGTCCTACTTCACTTATACGATTTAAAGATAGGCTGATCCAAGTGATTAAAATAATATAATTAAATAGGTTCATTCCATATATTACATACTTCATTAATACCACCCGATTATTTAAATATATTTTTTACTATCGTTTCAAATTTGAATTATAATTTACATTGTTACTTTCACTCATATAATAATACACTCTGATTAAAATAATAAGTAATCCGATAAATGAAGCTAAAATGTCGGATTTATTAAATTTTTGTTGTGACAATGTAAATTCCGTGCTATTCTATTATTTATAAATAAAAGGCAATGTGCATTAACACATTACCTTGCGATTTTGCTTCTTTTTAGCAAAACTATTTAATTAACTTTTGACAACTATCACCCTTCTTTTGAAGGGTGATTTTTATTTATTCAAAATTTGATATCGATTAACAACTTTCCCATTCTTTTTAATATAGGGTTCGATTTCATAACCACCATATTTTTTTATGACATTTTGAGATGCGTAATTGAATGGATTTGTAGTCATAAGAATTGTTTCAACATTTCGTATTTTTAAGTAGTCAAGGGCTTGTCCTAATAAGGTTGAGGCATATCCTTTACCTCTATATGATCGAGCTACGCCATACCCAATATGACCCCCAATGTTTCTTAATCGATGATTGAGTTCGTGTCTAATATCCACCGCACCCACAATATTTCCATCAACAAAATAAAATAATGTTGTGGTGGGAACCCAATCTTTACTTGGTCTTTCTTGATTAAGAAAATCAACCATATCTTTGAAGGACTGATATTCTTTTAAATTCGTATTTCCTGGTACAACTTTTTCATTATTGTCATACCATTCTTGAATATAAACGTTGAATGTTTCTTCATCTTTATACGTAAGTTGTCTTAATTCTTCCACTCCGTTATACCTCTTCTCATCCATTCATTTCACTATTATTGTAAAATGAATAAACCACTATATTAAAGTATTTTAAATCAGAAAAATTAAAGGCACTCACTCTCTAAGAGACAAGTGCCTTAAGAATAACAATCTATATAATATTTAATTCTTTTCCAACCTTCTCATAAGCATTAAGGGCTTTATCTAACATATCTTTAGTATGAGCAGCTGTAGGCATATTTCTTACACGACCGGTATCTCTAGGAACTGTTGGGAATACTATTGACTTAACATAGATTCCTTCTTCTTTAAGACGTTTACTAAACTCTTGCGTATCTTTTTCATCTCCAATAATGACTGGAGTAATTGGTGTTTCAGATTCCCCAGTATTAAAACCTAATTTAGAGAGTCCATCTTTTAAATATTGTGCGTTATCCCATAATTGATCATGTAATTCTGTAGATGCCATTAATTTTTTAACAGCTTCAGTAATAGCCTTAGTATCTCCAGGTGCTAATGAAGTCGAGAATAAGAACGGTCTTGATTGTGCTTTTAACCAATCAATTAATTGTTTAGAGCCTGCTACATAACCACCTACAACACCAATGGCTTTAGATAATGTGCCAATTTGGATGTCAATTTTATCTTGTAAACCGAAATGTTTAACTGTACCTGCACCTTTACCCATAACACCTGAACCATGAGCGTCATCAACATAAGTTAATAAACCAAATTCTTCAGCAATTTTTACAATTTCTGGTAGCTTAGCAACATCCCCATCCATACTAAATACACCATCAGTAATATACATTACTTTATTGTATTGTCCAGACTCAACAGCTTCTTTAGCTTTTGTACGTAAATCCTCCATATCTGAATGATTTACTCGAATAATTTTAGCTTTAGATAAGCGACAACCATCAATAATAGAGGCATGGTTTAATTCGTCAGATAAAATAGCATCATTTTTATTCATAACAGCTGATATAGCAGCCATATTACAATTAAACCCTGATTGATATGCAATAGCTGCTTCAGTACCTTTAAACTGTGCAAGTGTATCTTCTAACTCATCATGTAAGTCCAATGTACCATTAATTGAGCGTACTGCACCTGCACCCACTCCGTGTGAATCAATTGCTTTTTTAGCTGCTTCTTTTAAATCTTCATTCGTAGCAAGTCCTAAGTAGTTATTTGATGATAAATTGACGTAGTTTTTACCATTAATTTTGATTTCAGGACCATTTGCTCCCTCAATTGAGTCAATTTCGTTATATAAGCCATTGTCTTTTAAATATTGTATATTTTCATCTAAAAACTCATTTAGTGATTGAACCACAATTAAATCCCCCTTGTGTTGTCTATTTTCTTTAATCATACCTTAATTTTCAGAATCATGAAAGCCTTATCATTTATAGGTGTTATCACCTTGTTTTATTGAAAAATAATTAATATGAAAGCCTACTTTAGCTTAATCAATAATGATATACTAATTACGATAATAAGAAGGAAGAAGTGATAAATGTGTTTGATTGGTTCCAATTGGCTAGCAAAAAAGAGAAAAGAATGGTACAACTACGACGATATTTGCATCAATATCCCGAACTCTCTTTTGAGGAAAAGCGTACGCATGACTTTATCGTGAATCAATTAAGCCAGTTGTCATGTGATATTGTTACTCCAGTTGGCCGTAATGGTATCAAAGCTACATTTAAAGGTAGTGAAAACGTCCCAACTATAGCATTTCGTGCAGACTTTGATGCCCTACCTGTTCAAGAATTAAACGACGTCCCATACCGTTCTAAAAACGAGGGCTGTATGCATGCATGTGGTCATGATGGTCACACGGCAATATTACTTGGAGTTGCTGAAATAGTAAATGAACACCGCCATTTATTAAAAGGAAACGTTGTATTCATCTTCCAATATGGGGAAGAAATTATGCCTGGTGGCTCTCAGGAAATGATTGATGATGGCTGTCTTCAAGATGTTGATAAAATCTATGGTACACATTTGTGGAGTGGTTATCCTTCAGGTACTATTTACTCTAGACCTGGTGCGATCATGGCATCACCTGATGAGTTTAGTATCACGATCAAAGGTAGCGGTGGACATGGGGCTAAACCCCATGAAACCATTGATCCTATAGTCATTATGGCTGAATTTATTTTAAGTGCACAAAAGATTGTCTCTAGGACGATAGACCCAGTTAAAGAAGCTGTTGTGACATTTGGGATGGTACAAGCTGGATCAACAGATAGTGTTATTCCGGATACCGCCTTTTGTAAAGGAACTGTTCGTACATTTGACACCGAGCTACAAAACCATATTAAGAATAAAATGGATAAACTATTACAGGGCTTAGCTGTTGCTAATGATATTACTTATGACATGAATTATATTAAAGGCTATTTACCTGTACACAATCATCCGCAATCTTATGAGGTTGTTAAACAAGCAGCGAATGATTTACATTTAAGATTTAATGAATCAGATTTGATGATGATTGGCGAAGATTTTTCACATTATCTTAAAGTACGTCCAGGTGCCTTTTTCTTAACAGGTTGTGGTAATGGGGATAAAGGTATATCCGCGCCACATCATAATCCATACTTTGATATAGATGAATCATCTTTTAAATATGCTGCAAGCGAATTTCTTAAAATACTAGAAATTGAACATGTATTTTAACGATTTATAATATATAGAGCGTGTTCTACCTTACTTTTAAATAAGTAAGATAGAACACGCTTTTTGTGTGAGAAAAAATTAAAAATTTAATACTAAGTTGACTTACTATCAGCTAAACGAGCTTTTCTGAATAAAAAAATAGGAAATATATGTAAAAATTGGAATAAAAAAAGACTCCCAAACTGGGAGTCCTTAGAAATAATGAATAATAAATATTATTCGAAGATTTCAGTTACAACGCCTGATCCAACAGTACGTCCACCTTCACGGATTGAGAAACGAGTACCGTCTTCAATAGCGATAGGAGCGATTAATTCAACTGTCATTTCAACGTTGTCGCCAGGCATAACCATTTCAGTACCTTCTGGTAAGTTAACAACACCAGTTACGTCAGTAGTACGGAAATAGAATTGTGGGCGGTAGTTACTGAAGAATGGAGTGTGACGTCCACCTTCGTCTTTAGATAAAACGTAAACTTCCGCTTTGAATTTAGTGTGTGGTGTGATTGAACCAGGAGCAGCTAATACTTGACCACGTTGTACGTCTTCACGAGCAACACCACGTAATAAAGCACCGATGTTGTCACCAGCTTCAGCGTAGTCTAATAATTTACGGAACATTTCTACACCAGTAACAGTTGTTTTAGAAGTTTCGTGGATACCGATGATTTCAACTTCTTCACCAACTTTGATTTGACCACGTTCAACACGGCCTGTAGCAACAGTACCACGACCAGTGATTGAGAATACGTCCTCAACTGGCATCATGAATGGTTTGTCAGAATCACGTTCTGGAGTTGGAATGTAATCATCAACTGCTTGCATTAATTCTAAGATTTTTTCTTCGTATTGAGCATCGCCTTCTAAAGCTTTTAATGCTGAACCAGCGATTACAGGTACATCATCACCTGGGAAGTCATATTCGCTTAATAAGTCACGAACTTCCATTTCAACTAATTCTAATAATTCTTCGTCGTCTACCATGTCAACTTTGTTTAAGAATACAACTAATGCTGGTACACCAACGTTACGTGATAATAAGATGTGTTCACGAGTTTGTGGCATTGGACCGTCAGCAGCAGATACTACTAAGATACCGCCGTCCATTTGAGCAGCACCAGTGATCATGTTTTTAACATAGTCAGCGTGTCCTGGGCAGTCAACGTGAGCATAGTGACGTTTGTCAGTTTGATACTCGATGTGTGCAGTATTGATTGTAATACCACGTTCTTTTTCTTCTGGAGCGTTGTCAATCATGTCGTATGATTGTGCAACAGTGTCACCATTTTTAGCTAATACAGTTGCGATAGCAGCTGTTAAAGTTGTTTTACCATGGTCAACGTGACCGATAGTACCAATATTGGCATGTTCTTTTGAGCGATCAAATTTTTCTTTTGCCATTATTAAATCTCTCCTATTCTTAGTAAAAGTTATTTCAAATTTATCTCTCATGATAGTTTCTCACCATCATGAGAAGATAATTGATTGAGTTAAGCCTAAAAGAATTTATAATTCTTTTATAATGCATTTACCCTTAAAAATCAAATCATAAAAGTGATAGCTTAACAATAAGCTCAACCTGTATTTTAACCTAGCATGGCTAGTCTTAACAAGTTAAATTACTCACCTTTATTTTTCTTGATGATTTCATCAGCGATTGATTTAGGAACTTCTGCATAGTGGTCAAAGTACATAGTGTAAGTACCGCGACCTTGAGTGTTAGAACGTAATGAAGTTGCGTAACCAAACATTTCTGAAAGTGGTACAAAGGCATTTACAACTTGTGCATTACCACGAGGTTCCATACCATCTACACGTCCACGACGAGCAGTTACGTCACCCATGATATCGCCCATGTATTCTTCAGGCATTTCGATAGTTACTTTCATCATTGGTTCTAAGATAACTGGATCACATTTTTTAGCAGCTTCTTTAAGCGCTAATGATGCAGCAATTTTGAAGGCCATTTCAGATGAATCGACATCGTGGTAAGAACCATCAAATAATTTTGCTTTAACATCGATTAATGGATAACCAGCTAAGACACCATTTTCCATAGCATCTTTAAGACCTTGTTCAACTGATGGAATGTATTCACGTGGAACTACACCACCAACGATAGAGTTTTCGAATTCGAAACCTCCACCTGTTTCGTTAGGTGTGAATTCGATATGAACATCACCGTATTGACCACGACCACCAGATTGACGAGAGAATTTACCTTGAACTTGTGCAGATTGCTTGAATGTTTCACGGTATGAAACCATAGGAGCACCTACATTACATTCAACGTTGAATTCTTTCTTCATACGGTCAACTAAGATGTCTAAGTGTAATTCACCCATACCACCGATGATAACTTGTCCAGTTTCTTCATCAGTATGTGCATGGAATGTTGGGTCTTCTTCTTGTAATTTAACTAAAGCTTGAGTCATTTTATCTTGGTCAGCTTTAGATTTTGGTTCAACAGATAAGTGGATAACTGGCTCTGGGAATTCCATTGATTCCAAGATAATGTCGTTTTTCTCACCACATAAAGTATCACCAGTACCTGTTTCTTTAAGACCTACCGCAGCAGCGATATCACCTGAGTAAACAGTATCGATTTCTTGACGTGAGTTTGCGTGCATTTGTAATAAACGACCTACACGTTCACGTTTATCTTTAGTAGAGTTCTTCACGTATGAACCTGAAGTTAATGTACCTGAGTACACACGGAAGAATGTTAATTTACCAACATAAGGGTCAGTCATAACTTTGAATGCTAATGCAGCGAATTCAGCTGAATCGTCTGGTTTAGCAACAACTTCTTCTTCAGGGTCATTAGCACGGTGACCAATGATTGGTTTAACGTCTAATGGTGAAGGTAAGTAGTCAATTACTGCATTAAGCATTAATTGAACACCTTTGTTTTTGAATGCTGTACCACAAAGTACTGGGTAAAATTCTACGTCAGTAGTTGCTTTACGGATAGCAGCTTTTAATTCATCGATAGAAATTTCTTCGTCACCAAGATATTTCTCCATTAATTCGTCGTTGCTTTCTGCAACAGCTTCGATTAATTGAGCACGAGCTTCTTCAGCTCTTTCTTTGTGATCGTCAGGAATTTCAATTTCATCGATTTCTGTACCTAAATCGTTAGTATATCTAAAGCATTTCATTTCAACTAAGTCAATGATTGCTTCGAATTCATCTTCGGCACCAATTGGTAATTGGATAGGTGCAGCATTTGCTTGTAAACGATCATGTAAAGTGCTTACTGAATATTCGAAGTTAGCACCTAATTTATCCATTTTGTTTACGAATACGATACGTGGTACGCCATAAGTAGTTGCTTGACGCCAAACTGTTTCAGTTTGAGGTTCTACACCTGATTGAGCATCAAGTACAGTAACCGCACCGTCAAGTACACGTAATGAACGTTCAACTTCAACAGTGAAGTCTACGTGTCCAGGTGTATCGATAATGTTGACACGGTGGCCATCCCATTGTGCTGTTGTTGCAGCAGATGTGATTGTGATACCACGGTCTTGTTCTTGTTCCATCCAGTCCATTTGTGAAGCACCTTCGTGTGTTTCACCAATTTTGTGGATACGACCTGTGTAATAAAGAATACGTTCAGTCGTAGTAGTCTTACCAGCATCAATGTGAGCCATGATACCGATGTTACGAGTATTTTTCAAAGAAAAGTCTCTTGCCATGTGTTTTTCTCCTTCCAGTATTTACTGAATAAGTACTATAGATATGGCGATGCCCTAAGCATGAGCCATTATTGGTAAACCTTATAACGGAACACACTCAGGGTAAAAGCTTTCATCTTACCAACGGTAGTGAGCAAATGCTTTGTTTGCTTCAGCCATTTTGTGAGTGTCCTCACGTTTTTTGACTGCACCACCTGTATTATTTGCAGCGTCTAAGATTTCGTTAGCTAAACGATCTTCCATAGTTTTCTCACCACGAAGACGAGCGTAGTTTACTAACCAACGTAATCCTAAAGTAGTACGACGTTCTGGGCGTACCTCAACTGGTACTTGGTAGTTAGAACCACCCACACGACGAGCTTTAACTTCTAATACTGGCATAATGTTATTGATTGCTTCTTCGAATACTTCTAATGCATCACGACCACTACGTTGTTCAACTAAGTCGAATGCAGAATAAAGAATTCTTTGAGCTGTTCCGCGTTTACCGTCTAACATAATTTTGTTAATTAATTTAGTAACTAACTTAGAGTTATGAATTGGATCCGGTAATACGTCTCTTTTTGGTACTGATCCTTTACGAGGCATAATGTAAATCCTCCCTTCCTATTATAGTATAATCTTTAAAAATGTATTTAAAATTTACGTAATCTTAAACTTAATTTTTAGGTTTTTTAGTTCCGTATAATGAACGACCTTGTCTACGTCCATCAACACCTGAAGTATCAAGTGCACCACGTACAATATGATAACGCACACCAGGTAAGTCTTTAACACGTCCACCACGTACAAGTACTACACTGTGTTCTTGTAAGTTGTGTCCGATACCAGGGATGTATGCGTTGATTTCAATGTTATTTGATAAACGCACACGCGCATATTTACGTAACGCTGAGTTAGGTTTTTTAGGTGTCATAGTACCTACACGAGTACAAACACCACGTTTTTGAGGTGAGTTTAAGTTAGTAAATTGTTTCTTTTTACTATTGAAACCTCTGTTTAAAGCTGGTGAATCTGATTTCTTAGTTTTGCTTTTTCTTGGTTTACGTACTAATTGGTTAATAGTTGGCATTGAATGTGTCCTCCTCTCTTCATTTTTTAATCCCACACATCCAGGTGGTTCATTTTAAGGTTAAATAAAATTTAGTAAGCATCATACTTACTAATTCTCATTCAATAACGCAACAATAGTTGCATTAACATTGATACCTACATATTCTCCTAAAGCCCGCTGGCTAGAAAAAAATGTCACTGGTATATTTTCTTGATTGATATAGCTTAACACGCGAGTTAATAAATGAACTTCAACGTCTTTAGCGATAATCAATGATGCAACTTGATCTTTCTTTAACGCTTTAAGCGTTTCTTTAAGACCAACTACATAGTGTTGTTTGTTAAAGCGTGCAACTTTTTCATTAGACATGTACATATCCTCCAAAGTTCTGCTTGCATCAACCTTTAATATATTAACATTTTTTAATACACATAGTCAACAATAACTCTAAGCTTTTAAAAATAAATATATAAGAGAGTGAGGTATTAACTCCTCACTCTCAAGTTAAAATTTATTCAGTAATCTCAACATCTTCAGTTACATCTGCTACAGGAGCTGATGTTTTATCATATTGAACATCACTGTAACGTCTCATACCAGTACCTGCTGGGATTAGCTTACCGATAATAACGTTTTCTTTAAGTCCAAGTAAGTCATCGCGTTTACCTTTAATTGCTGCATCTGTAAGAACGCGTGTTGTTTCTTGGAATGACGCAGCTGATAAGAAGCTTTCAGTTTCAAGAGAAGCTTTTGTAATACCAAGCAATACTGGTTTAGCAGTTGCTGGACGTTTACGGTGTTTAAAGGCTTCTCTGTTAGCATCAGTAAAGCTGTGAATGTCCACAAGAGAACCTGGTAATAATTTAGTGTCACCAGCTTCAATGATACGAACTTTACGTAACATTTGTCTAACCATAACTTCAACGTGTTTATCGTCGATTTCAACACCTTGCATACGGTAAACTTTTTGAACTTCTTTTAATAGGTAACTTTCAGTCGCATTAAGTCCTGCTACTGCTAAGTAGTTTTTAGGCTCAATTGAACCTTCAGTAAGAACTTCACCACGTGCCACTGATTGACCAACTTCAACTTTAAGTCTTGAAGTACCTGAAGCTAGATATGATCTAGTTTCGTTAGCACCTTTAACAACAATTTCTTGTTGACGATCTTTAGCTAATTTAATGTCTTCTACTACACCTTCGATTTCAGTAATAACCGCTTGTCCTTTAGGGTTACGTGCTTCAAAGATTTCTTGGATACGTGGAAGACCTTGAGTGATATCGCTTCCTGCTACCCCACCAGTGTGGAATGTACGCATTGTAAGCTGTGTACCTGGCTCACCGATTGATTGAGCGGCAATCGTACCAACTGCTTCACCGACTTCAACTTTTTCACCTGTAGCAAGGTTTTTACCGTAACATTTTTCACAAACACCGTGACGAGTGTTACATGTAAACGCTGAGCGGATGTACATTTGTTCAATACCAGCATCAGTAATTTTCTTAGCGATATCTGCAGTAATTAATTCGTCTGGACGAATGATTACTTCATCAGTTTCAGGATGACGAATTGTTTCTTTAGAATAACGACCTTCGATACGTTCAATAAATGGTTCAATCATTTCTGTACCTTCTTTGATATCAGAAACTAATAAACCACGGTCAGTGCCACAGTCTTCTTCACGTACGATAACATCTTGCGCAACGTCAACAAGACGACGAGTAAGGTAACCAGAGTCAGCTGTTTTAAGAGCTGTATCGGCAAGACCTTTACGAGCACCGTGAGTTGAGATGAAGTATTCTAATACTGTTAAACCTTCACGGAATGAAGATGTGATTGGCAATTCGATAATTTTACCTGATGGTGCAGCCATTAATCCACGCATACCTGCTAATTGCGTGAAGTTAGATGCGTTACCACGGGCACCAGAATCACTCATCATGAAAATAGGGTTTGTTTTCTCAAGAGATTGCATTAATTCGCCTTGAATTTGGTCTTTTGCGTCAGTCCAAATTTCAACAACAGCGTTATAACGTTCATCTTCAGTGATTAAACCACGATTATATTGTTTAGTTACACGTTCAACTAATTTTTCATGTTCATCTAAGATATCTTGTTTGTCTGGAAGTACCACGATGTCAGATACACCAACAGTAATACCAGCTTTAGATGAGAATTTGAAACCTAAGTCTTTCATTCTATCTAACATCATAGATGTGTCAGTAATACTAAATCTATTGAATACTTCAGCAATGATGTTTCCTAAGAATTTCTTATTGAATGGCTCAATAAGTTCTTCATTTTCAAAGTATTCTTTTAAGCCACCCTCACCTAATTGAGTCGGATCTATGAAGTATTTATCTGGCGTAGTATCTTCTAAATTTGCTTGACTAGGTTCATTAATATATGCAAATGAATCAGGAATGATTTCATTGAAAATAATTTTACCTACTGAAGTAACTAAGATTTTACTATTTTGAGCATCTGTGAACGTTGGGTTGTTGAATGAGCTTGCATGCACACCAATACGAGTGTGTAAGTGTACATGACCGTTCGCATAAGCTTTTAATACTTCATTAGTGTCATTGAAAATCGCACCAGTATTAACAGCATCTTTACGTTCTAATGTTAAATAGTAGTTACCTAATACCATATCCTGAGATGGTGTAACAACTGGTTTACCATCTTTCGGGTTAAGGATGTTTTGTGCCGCAAGCATTAACATACGTGCCTCAGCTTGTGCTTCTTTTGATAATGGTACGTGAACCGCCATTTGGTCACCGTCAAAGTCCGCATTGTAAGCTGTTGTTACAAGTGGATGAAGACGGATTGCACGACCCTCAACTAATGTTGGTTCAAATGCTTGGATACCAAGTCTATGAAGCGTTGGTGCACGGTTAAGTAATACTGGGTGTTCAGTGATAACATCTTCTAATACATCCCAAACTTCATCATCCATGCGTTCGATTTTACTTTTCGCATTTTTGATATTTGTAGCAATTTCACGTTGAACTAATTCCTTCATAACGAATGGTTTAAATAGTTCAAGTGCCATTTCTTTAGGCAATCCACATTGATACATTTTTAAGCTTGGCCCAACGGCGATAACCGAACGACCTGAATAGTCAACACGTTTACCAAGTAAGTTTTGACGGAAACGACCTTGTTTACCTTTTAACATGTGTGAAAGTGATTTTAATGGACGGTTACCTGGTCCAGTAACTGGACGACCACGACGTCCGTTATCAATTAAAGCGTCTACAGCTTCTTGTAACATACGTTTTTCGTTTTGAACGATGATGCCAGGTGCACCTAAGTCTAATAAACGTTTCAAACGATTGTTACGGTTGATTACACGACGATATAAGTCGTTTAAATCACTTGTAGCAAAACGTCCACCGTCTAATTGAACCATTGGACGAATTTCAGGTGGGATGATTGGAAGTACATCTAAAATCATCCATGAAGGATTGTTTCCTGAATTTCTGAATGATTCAACCACTTCTAAACGTTTAATTGCACGAGTTAGTCTTTGACCAGTAGCAGACTCTAACTCATCTCTTAACAGTTTTAGTTCTTCATCTAAATCAATTTCTTCTAATAGGTCTTTAATACCTTCAGCACCCATTTTAGCTACGAATTGATTAGGATATTTGTCATAATATTCTCTGAACTCTGCTTCAGATAATAATGTTTTCTTCTCTAATCCAGTAGGGCCTGGATCTACTACAACATAAGAAGCGAAGTAGATGACTTCTTCTAATGCTCTTGGAGACATGTCTAGCAATAGACCCATACGACTTGGAATTCCTTTGAAATACCAAATATGTGATACAGGTGCTGCTAATTCAATGTGTCCCATTCTTTCACGACGCACTTTTGATTTAGTTACTTCAACGCCACATCTGTCACATACCATACCTTTGTAGCGTACACGTTTGTACTTACCACAACTACATTCCCAGTCTTTCGTAGGTCCAAAAATTCTCTCACAGAAAAGACCATCTTTTTCTGGTTTTAAAGTACGATAGTTAATTGTTTCAGGTTTCTTAACTTCACCATAAGACCATGAACGAATTTTTTCAGGTGAAGCTAATCCTATTTTCATATAATGGAAATTATTTACATCAATCAAGGAGCCTACCTCCTTCAATTTAGATTAGCTGTGCTATTTGATTGATTTATCTTCATTGAAATCGAATACCTTAAAGAGGTTGAAATGATTCACATTTCATTACCTCTTTAAGAATCCTTTTATCTTAAGTGCTTTTTAATCAGTTGTTTTCTTTTGTGATTCAGGAGCATCTTTTTGTTGTAAATCTACTTTGCGTTCTGTTGCATCTTCATCATCAACGTCCGCCATTTCAATTTCGTTGTTTTGCTCATCCATCACTTTAACATCTAATCCTAAACTTTGTAGTTCTTTCATCAATACTCTGAATGATTCAGGAACACTTGGTCTAGAGATGTTTTCACCTTTAACGATAGATTCGTAAGTTTTTACACGACCTACAGTATCGTCAGATTTATAAGTTAAGATTTCTTGTAAAGTATATGCAGCACCATAAGCTTCAAGTGCCCATACCTCCATCTCACCAAAACGTTGACCACCGAATTGTGCTTTACCACCAAGTGGTTGTTGTGTAACAAGTGAGTATGGACCAGTTGAACGTGCGTGTAACTTGTCATCAACCATGTGAGCAAGTTTAAGCATATACATAACACCTACAGAAATACGGTTATCGAATGGTTCACCTGTACGTCCATCATATAATACAGTTTTACCATCGCGAGCCATGCCTGCTTCTTCGATAGTAGACCATACATCCTCATCGTTAGCACCATCAAATACTGGAGATGCAACGTGGATGCCTAGGTTTTTAGCAGCCATACCTAAGTGCAACTCAAGGACTTGTCCGATGTTCATACGTGATGGTACACCAAGTGGGTTTAACATGATATCAATTGGGCGTCCATCTGGTAAGTAAGGCATATCTTCTTCAGGAACGATTTTAGAAATAACACCTTTGTTACCGTGACGACCACACATTTTGTCCCCAACATGAATTTTACGTTTTTGAACAATATAAACTCTTACTAATTGGTTTACACCTGGAGATAATGTGTCGTCTCCTTCTTCACGATTAAACACTTTAACATCTAGTACAATACCACCTGCACCGTGTGGCACACGTAATGAAGTATCGCGAACTTCACGAGCTTTTTCGCCGAAAATTGCATGTAATAATCTTTCTTCAGCTGTTAACTCAGTTACACCTTTAGGCGTCACTTTACCAACTAAAATGTCGCCATCCTTAACTTCAGCACCTACATAGACGATACCTCTATCATCTAGGTTTTTAAGTGCACTTTCAGATACGTTAGGGATATCTCGAGTGATTTCCTCAGGTCCTAATTTAGTATCACGAGCTTCTGATTCATATTCCTCTATGTGAATAGAAGTGTAAACGTCATCTTTAACTAAACGTTCACTCATAATTACAGCATCCTCGTAGTTGTAACCGTCCCAAGTCATGAAACCAACAACTACATTTCGTCCTAATGCCATTTCACCTAATTCCATTGAAGGACCATCGGCAAGGATTTCATTATATTCAACCACGTCACCAACTGAAACAATTGGACGTTGGTTATAACAAGTACCTGTGTTAGAACGTTTGAATTTAGCTAATGGATAACGGTCTAATTCACCTTCGTGTTCAGTGCCATTTTCCTCAACTAAACGACGCACTAAAATTTCACTAGATTCAACGTGCTCAACACGACCTCTGTGTTTAGCAGTGATTGCAGCACCAGAGTCACGTGCAGCCACATGTTCCATACCAGTACCAACAAATGGTGCTTCAGTGTTCATCAATGGTACCGCTTGACGTTGCATGTTCGCACCCATTAATGCACGGTTAGAGTCATCGTTTTCTAAGAATGGAATACATGCTGTAGCTGCTGATACAACTTGTTTAGGTGATACATCCATGTAATCCATTTTTTCTTTCGCCATAACTGTGTTATTACCACGGAAACGACAAACAACCTCGTCATCTAAGAAACGACCATTTTCGTCTAAACGTGAGTTGGCTTGGGCAACTACATAGCTATCTTCTTCATCAGCAGTTAAGTAATCGATTTGATCTGTAATAGAGTTCGTATCTAAATCAACTTTACGATACGGTGTCTCAATGAAACCAAATTCATTTACTCGTGCATAACTTGATAATGAGTTAATTAAACCAATATTTGGACCCTCTGGTGTTTCAATTGGACACATACGACCATAGTGTGAGTAATGAACGTCACGTACTTCCATTTGAGCACGTTCACGAGTTAAACCACCAGGTCCTAATGCTGATAAACGACGTTTGTGAGTCAACTCAGCTAATGGGTTAGCTTGATCCATGAATTGTGATAATTGAGAACTACCAAAGAATTCTTTAATTGATGCAATAACTGGACGAATATTGATTAATTGTTGTGGTGTAATTGAATCAGTGTCTTGGATTGACATTCTTTCACGCACGACACGTTCCATTCTTGATAAACCGATACGGAATTGGTTTTGTAATAATTCACCAACTGAGCGTAAACGACGATTACCTAAGTGGTCGATATCATCTGTATAACCAATGCCATTTAATAAGTTAAAGAAGTAACTCATTGAAGCTATGATATCAGCTGGAGTTATACATTTAACTTCTGAGTCTGGTAATGCATTACCGATAACAGTAGTTGTACGACCTTCCTCGTCATTAGGTACGTATACTTTGATTGATTGAATTTCAACTGGTTCGTCAATAACGCTACCTTCAAGTTCAAAGACTTCGCTATTAGCGTTTGTTTCTAGAACTTCCATAATTTCATCAATCTTACGACGATCTAGTACTGTGCCTTCTTCAGCTACAATTTCGCCTGTTTCACTGTTAACAATAGGCTCTGCTAATTTTTGATTGAATAAACGATGTTTTAAGTGTAATTTCTTATTAGCTTTATAACGACCTACGCTTGCTAAATCATAACGTTTAGGGTCAAAGAAACGTGAGTATAATAAGCTTTTAGCATTTTCTACTGTTGGTGGTTCGCCAGGACGTAAACGTTCATAAATTTCTAATAAAGCTTGTTCTGTGTTTTCAGTACCATCTTTTTCTAATGTATTACGTAAATATTCACTTTCTCCTAGTAAATCAATGATTTCTTGATCACTTGAAAAACCAAGTGCACGTAATAATACAGTTAATGGTAATTTACGAGTTCTATCGATACGAACGTACACTACATCTTTTGTGTCAGTTTCATATTCTAACCAAGCACCACGGTTAGGAATAATAGTTGCATCGTAGTTTTCACGTCCATTTTTATCAATCTTTTCATTGAAGTAAACGGATGGTGAACGTACCAATTGAGATACGATAACACGTTCAGCACCATTGATTACAAATGTACCTGTGTCTGTCATTAATGGGAAATCACCCATGAAGACTTCTTGTTCTTTAACTTCGCCTGTTTCTTTAATAATAAGACGTACTTTGACACGAAGAGGTGCAGCATAAGTAGCGTCACGATTTTTTGATTCTTCTAAATCGTATTTTGGTTCACCTAATCTATAATCTACAAATTCTAAAGATAGGTTACCTGTGAAATCTTCAATTGGAGAAATGTCTCTGAACATCTCTAATAAACCTTCTTTAAGGAACCAATCGTAAGATTTTGTTTGAATTTCTATTAAGTTTGGTAATTCTAATACTTCTGAAATTCTCGCGTAATTTCTACGTTTACGATGTCTTCCATATTGGACAACTTGACCTGCCAAACAGATTCACCCCTCAAAAATTGTGTGTTTTACTTATACATTGAAATAGGACACAATAAAGAATATAAAAGACAAAAAGAAAACGGCAACACTTATGATGACACCATTTTCGATTTATATTTATACTTAATTTATTTATCCTTTTACGTAAAAGTACACACTTATTGAACATAAATTTTTACATTTTATAACTATATCAGAATACGATTTTGAAATCAACCTTTTAAACTTTTCAAAATATAATATCCTTTACTCTTATTAACGACTTCTACATGGTTAAAGCATTCTTGCATTTTCTTCTTTGCAGATGGCATACCTTGTTTCTTTTGTATCACAACATAGAGTGCACCTTGATCTTTTAATTTGCCATAAGCCTCTTCAAAAATTCTATGCACTACATCTTTACCAGCTCTAATAGGTGGATTTGTCAGAATGTAATCAAATTGTTGATCACTTACACCTGACAAGCAGTCACTTTCTATTATTTCAGCATTTTCAATTTGATTTTTAGTTTTATTCATTCCAGTAAGAGCCAATGCTCTATTATTTACATCTAACATATATAATTGATGATGTGGTGAAACTTTAGCAATAGTTAATCCGATAGGCCCATATCCGCAACCAACATCGGCAATATATTTACTAGGTCCAGGCGGATGTACCTTTAAAAATGTTTTAATTAACAAATCCGAACCATAATCTACTCTATCTTTTGAGAACACACCTGTGTCAGTCGTGAACTCTAAATGCACCTTATCAAAATGATAACTTATTTTCTTTTGATTGCTTTTCACTTCAGGATTTTCATCATAGTAGTGACTCATGTCCACACCTCAATTAAAATTTATTCGTATGCTTAAGTTAGTTAATCTATAATACTAAATATAATTACAAGGTAATTAAAAACCCCGTTATCGCAATAACGGGGTTTTAATTTCTCAAAGAATTCAGGTTGTATTTGACTCGACAAAACTTATAAAGTTGGTCGAACAAATCTCTTCAACCTAACTATTTAATTAGAGAGTAGAAACTATTTTAATTCTACAGTAGCTCCAACTTCTTCTAATTGTTCTTTAAGTTTTTCTGCATCTTCTTTAGGCATAGCTTCTTTAATTACTTTAGGAGCTCCGTCTACTAATTCTTTAGCATCTTTTAATCCTAAGCCAGTTGCTTCTTTAACTGCTTTAACAACTTTGATTTTTGAAGATCCAGCTGAAGTTAATTCAACATCAAATTCAGTTTTTTCAGCTGCTGCGTCGCCGCCACCAGCTGCACCTGCTGCTGCTACTGGAGCTGCTGCAGTTACACCAAATTCTTCTTCAATTGCTTTTACTAAATCGTTTAATTCTAATACTGACATTTCTTTAATTGCTTCAATGATTTGTTCTTGATTAGCCATTTTAAAATTCCTCCATTTAATTTAATTTTTTATGCGCGATTATTCAGCGCTTTCTTCTTTTTGTTCACCAACGGCTTTAACTGCATAAGCGAAGTTGCGTACTGGAGCTTGTAATACTGATAAAAGCATTGATACAAGACCATCGTGTGAAGGTAATGAACCAACAGTTTTAACTTCTTCAGCTGAGATTACGCTACCTTCCATAACGCCTGTTTTAACTTCTAAAGCTTCGTGTTCTTTAGCAAATCCTGCGATAACTTTCGCTGGAGCTACAACATCTTCAGTTGAAGTTGCGATAGCTGTAGGACCTGTTAAGAATTCATCTAAGCCTTCGATACCTGCTTGTTCAGCTGCACGACGAACCATAGTGTTTTTGTAAACTTTGTACTCAACACCTGCTTCACGTAATTGTGAACGTAATTCAGTAACTTCTGCTACTGTTAAACCACGGTAGTCAACGATAACTGTTGATACTGAATTTTTAAGTTGTTCAGCAATAGTATCTACTTGTTGTTTTTTTGCTTCAATGATAGCAGACATTCAGACACCTCCATTTAAATTTTTTCGGTGCTTTTTTTAATAGCAATAAAAAAAGCACTTTCTACCCACGGCAAAAAGTGCTTGAAAGATCATTAATCATCACGTTCAAGTCAATTTTAGCCTCGGTAGGATGAGTTTTAAGTTATAAATAACTCCTACTGTCTTAGGTAAAATAATCACAATTAATAATATAACTGCTTTGTTGTAATAAGTCAACAAAAAATTTACAGACTGAAAGATTGCTTCCTTCAGTCTGTAATCATGTTGCATTATTTAAAATTTATAGTTTGAAAGATGAAGTATCAACTTTAACTCCAGGGCCCATTGTTGTAGTTACAGCAACAGATTTGAAGTAAGTACCTTTAGCAGAAGATGGTTTAGCTTTTGCTAAAACGTCTTGTAAAGCTTTAAAGTTTTCAACTAATTTTTCATCGTCGAATGAAACTTTACCGATTGAAGCATGTACGATACCTGCTTTTTCAGCACGGTATTCAACTTTACCAGCTTTGATTTCTTCTACAGCTTTTTTAACATCCATTGTTACTGTACCTGTTTTAGGGTTAGGCATTAAACCTTTAGGTCCTAATACACGACCTAATTTACCAACTTCGCCCATCATGTCAGGAGTAGCAACAACTACGTCGAAATCAAACCAACCTTGTTGGATTTTTTGTACGTAGTCTGATTCTCCTACATAATCTGCACCTGCTTCTTCAGCTTCAGTGATTTTATCGCCTTTAGCGAAAACTAATACACGTTGAGATTTACCAGTACCGTTAGGTAAAACAACTGCACCACGGATTTGTTGGTCATTTTTACGTGTATCAATTCCTAAACGGAAAGCTACTTCAACAGACGCGTCAAAGTTAGCAATGCTAGTTTCTTTAGCTAATTTAATTGCTTCTTCAACACTATAGTGTTGAGTACGATCAACTTTGCTAGCTGCTTCTTGATACTTTTTACCTTTTTTAGCCATTTATTGTTCCTCCTTTAGTGGTTTTAGCGGAATTTCCTCCCACATTTACTTGCCTATCGCAAGTTAAGAGCAGATAACAGTGGAAAGAGAGTGGTCCAGAAATATAATTTATGTCCCGTCCTCTTACTCATAGACAATATCAATTGTTTACCTTCTCTGTTACCTGCTTTTATCGTCTAAATTAAGTTCATTTTTAAAATTAAATTCGTTAATACGCTTAATTATTCTACAGTGATACCCATGCTACGTGCAGTACCTTCGATAATACGCATAGCTGCTTCTTCGTCTGCAGCGTTTAAGTCTTGCATTTTAGTTTGAGCAATTTCGCGTACTTGATCTTTAGTTACTGATGCAACTTTTGTTTTATTAGGTTCACCTGAACCTTTTTCAACGCCAGCTGCTTTTTTAAGTAGTACTGGAGCCGGTGGAGTTTTAGTAATGAATGTAAATGAACGATCTTCATATACACTGATTTCTACCGGAATGATTAAACCTGCTTGTTCTTGCGTACGTGCGTTGAACTCTTTACAGAATCCCATGATGTTCACACCTGCTTGACCTAATGCTGGACCAACTGGTGGTGCTGGATTCGCTTTACCTGCAGGAATTTGTAATTTAACTACTTTTTCTACTTTTTTAGCCACGATGTGCACCTCCTTGATATCGTGATGTGGTCACAGGGCTCAGTTTTGCCCTCCCACTCTTAAACATTTCGTGACGAAATGAACGCTCTAAAAGCGCGACCACATTATTTTAACACTCGCTCTATTAAAAAATCAATAGTAAAATTTCATCTTTTAGTTGAAGTTTTATAATAAATTTTTGATAGACGTTTAAATTAAAGTTTCTCAATTTGATCGAATTCAACTTCGACCGGTGTTTCTCGACCAAACATATCTACAAGTACAGTTAATTTAAATTTATCCGCTTCGATTTCTTGAACTTCGCCTACTTGGTTAGCAAAAGGTCCTGATTTGATACGAACTTGTTCACCAACATCAAGTTCAACATCAATAGTTTTCTCTTTAAGACCCATTTGCTTAAGAATGAAGCGCACTTCTTCAGGAAGTAGAGGATTAGGTTTAGAACCCGCACCTGCAGAACCTACGAATCCTGTAACACCTGGTGTGTTACGAACGACATACCATGACTGATCCGTCATTACAAGCTCAACTAGCACGTAACCTGGGAATGTTTTTTTAACAAGTTTCTTAGCTTTACCATCTTTAACTTGTGTTTCTTCCTCTTCTGGTATGACAACTCTAAAAATTTGCTCTGTCATATTCATAGATTCTACTCTTTTTTCTAAATTCTTTTTAACTTTGTTTTCATATCCAGAATAGGTATGCACAGCATACCAACGCTTTGCGCCAACTTCTTCAGACATGTCTCCACTCCTAACCTAATAATAATTGTTTCAATGCATTAATACCTACGTCTAAGGCATAGAAAAAGACTAAGAAGAATATAACTGTAAATACAACGATTACAGTGTATTTGAATAGTTCTTCTTTTGTCGGCCAACTTGTCTTTTCCATTTCTGATTTAACGCCTTTAAAGAAGTTCTCTTTTTTAGCCATTAGTTAGACCTCCACATTTTAAGCCTCAACTTTAAAGTCTCATTCAGCTTAATAATCTATTTCGATTCTTTATGAACTGTATGCGAATTACACTTCGGACAATACTTTTTCAGTGTTAATCTCGTTGCCGAACCTTCCTTTTTAGGGACGTTGTAATTTCTATTGCCACAAACCTCACAATTTAAAGGTACTTTCTTCACGATTATTCACCTTTACTCATTATAATACCAATATACTATACATAAATGTCGTAATAAATGTCAAACATACATTCTTTGCTATAATCACCTAATTACTAGGGAATAATACAGACAATTTCATTTCCTTAATTGTCGTTTCATTTTCATTTTACAACGTTGTATGGCATTGTAAACGTCTTTATCTTTAATTTCTAATGCTTGTGCAATTTCTCTCGGTTTATATTCTTTAATAATTAGTTTTAAGACGTCTCTTTCCAATCCGCTTAATGTAAATGCTTGGCTCATAATTTCCTTTGATAATTCTTCTCTTAAAAATGACCTTTCAACTTCATCAAGTGCTAATGCACAATGATAATCTACAACGTACTCGTTGATAAGCATCACATGTCGATGACGTTCAGCTCTACTCTTTCTTAAGTAGTCATACTTAACAGAGCGAATGAGAAAGTACAAATATCTTTTAAATGGAATTGCTCTACTAAAGTCATAATGTTGAAGTGCTCGATACATTTTTATGATAATCTCTTGATACATATCCTCAATATCAAATTGATTCGATGTTATGTATCCAATTTTTCTAAAAATGAGTGGTCTCAACTCTCTAAGTAGCGTCTCAAATATACGCTCGATATCTTCAGTTTCGATGTTGAAATGATACTGTGTTAATTCATCTTGATGTCTTTGATTCAATCACGTATACCTAACCTTCCTTTATTGTTAGGTTAGTTTATATGACTTAGATTAAATTTATCAATACCACTGTATTAATCATTTCGATGGTTTCCACGTCTGATTTTTTCAAATTCTTCTAGTATCTCATTTGATAACTGAATTCGAGTTCTGGGTTTCTTTTCACTAAAATCATCAATTGATTTGCTCACTGTGATTTCATTTTCTTTTAAATCGCGCCACATTTCCCTCGAAGATATGCGGTATGCCCCAGATCCAAAAATGGCATGTTGCTCACTCATATCACTCGTAACAACGGTGATATGCGTTGTATGTTTATCATATAACTCATATACATAACGTTCGATAAAACTATCTGCTGTTTCTTTCTCTTTAGTAAACACCGTTCTAACGCCATGGTATACGTATTCTCTTTCAATTCCGGATTGTTCATATGCATCAAATACACACACAATTTCATCAGCAATAAGTGCATTATAGTTTGCTATGGCATCCAAAAGTTGCTCTCTTGCTTCTTCTAAACTCTCTTTAGCAATCGCACTTAATGCTGAAGATTGACCTATCATATTATAGCCATCGATAATTAGATATCTTTCCTTCATGACATCTCTCCAGTCTCATCTCTTTTACGAAATACTTCATACATCATCAAGCTTGCTGCTACAGAAGCATTGAGACTATTAACATGTCCAACCATAGGTATTTTAATGTAAAAATCACATTTATCGCTCACTAAGCGACTCATTCCTTGTCCTTCGCTTCCTATCACGATAGCTAAAGACATATCCGCCTGTAAGTCACGATAATCCGTAGCATTACTTGCTTCGGTACCTGCGACCCAAAAACCATTTTCTTTTAATTCATCGATTGTCTTAGAAAGGTTCGTAACGCGTATAACTGGAACATGTTGAATAGCTCCAGTTGAAGCTTTTGCAACAGTCTGCGTGAGCGCTACTGAACGTCTTTTAGGAATAATGACTCCGTCTACTCCAGTTGCATCAGCAGTCCTTAATATAGAACCAAGATTATGCGGATCTTCTAGACCATCTAAAATTAATATTGTAGAAAAGCCATCTTTATTCTTCTGGCTTTGTAAAAATTCATCAAAATCTTCATATTCATATGGAGCGACTAATGCAGCAACCCCTTGATGAGGTGCATTTGATAAAAAATCTAATTTAGATTTTGGCACGGTTTGAACTATCAATTTTTGAGCTTTTGCATTTTTTAAAATTTCATTAATCTGTTGTTTTTTTATACCATCTTGAATCAAAATCTTATTTATAGCATGCCCCGAAACAATCGCTTCTTTAACTGCATGTCTTCCTACTATGACAGTATCTTCCACGTTCTCACTACCTTTCATTTACTATTTCAACAATAGTTTGAAGTAATTCTTCTAAACGCGCATGTTGATGATCTAAATATAAAAAACCTATAACTGCTTCCAAGGCTGAACTTTTTCGATATGTTTGAACATCAGTATTTTTAGCTTTGGTATAGCTTTTAGCATTACGTCCCCTTCTCAAAACATTTAACTCTTCTTCAGTAAACCAATCATTAGATATTAAATACTCTAATGTCTGAGCTTGGCTTTTAGCAGAAACATATTGTTTTGATACCTGGTGTAGACGATTCGGTTTACTTTGTAATTTAAGAACAATATATTCTCGTACATGTTGATCTAATACGGCATCGCCCATATAAGCAAGCGTCAATGGATTTAATAATTTAACATTCATTATTTAGCCACGCTTAAATCTGACACCTTGTGGCGTATCTTCTAAAATAATGTTACGTTCTTTCAACATGTCTCGAATTTCATCAGCACGTGCGAAATCTTTATTTTTACGAGCTTCATTACGTTCTTCTATAAGCTTTTCAATATCCTCATCTAGTAACTCGTTTTCATTTTCACCTTTAAGTGGGACGCCAAGAACATCACTGAAGATTTGATATACTTCTTTAAATCTATGAAGTACCTTCGTAGACGTTGTGTTCTCTAGAACATATTTATTCGCAAGTTTGGCTAAATCATACCAAGCAGTGACAGCATTAGCTGTATTAAAGTCATCATCCATAACCGCTTCAAATTGTCGGAGAATCGTTTCTATTTGATCAATGTATTCAGAATGTTCTTCTAAATCTGTAGCAATGGCTTCACGTTCTTCAATCAATTTATAACTATTGCGTATACGTTCTAAACCGCTTCTCGCAGCTCCTACTAGTTCTAAATTATAATTAATCGGGCTACGGTAATGGACACTAATCATAAAGAAACGTAGTACATCTGGATCTATTTCTTTAATAATGTCGTGTACTAAAATGAAGTTACCTAATGATTTACTCATTTTTTCGTTATCTATATTTATGAATCCATTGTGCATCCAGTAATTCGCAAATGGTGCATGATTGTGTGCTTCTGACTGGGCAATTTCATTTTCATGGTGAGGGAATTGTAAATCTGACCCTCCTGCATGAATATCGATTGTCGCTCCTAATTCATGATAAGCCATAACTGAGCATTCGATATGCCAGCCTGGACGACCTTTACCAAATGGACTATCCCAACTGATTTCGCCAGGTTTCGCTTTTTTCCATAAAGTAAAATCGAGCGCATCTTCTTTTTGTTCTCCCGCTTCAATACGCGCGCCTACTTTGAGGTCATCTAGAGATTGATGACTTAATTTACCATATCCATCAAATTGACGCGTTCTAAAGTACACATCTCCATCACTCTCATAAGCATACCCTTCATCTACTAATTCTTTAATGAAATCTATAATTTCTTGCATATGGTTCATCACACGCGGATTGGATGTTGCTTTCTTAACGTTCAATGCACCTACGTCTTCATAGAATGCTTTGATGTACTTTTCTGCAATTTCAGGAACACTTTCATTTAGTTCTTTAGAGCGATTAATTAATTTATCATCCACATCAGTGAAATTGGAAACGTAAATCACTTCATAACCTTTGTATTCAAAATATCTTCTAACAACATCATAGTTAATAGCAGGTCTTGCATTTCCGATGTGTATATAATTGTAAACTGTCGGACCACAAACATACATTTTCACCTTGCCTGGTTCAATCGGCTCAAATGTTTCTTTCCGACGTGTTAACGTATTATATAATGTAATCATCTTGAATCTCTCCATTCTTAGCTTTTTCAAGTTGTCGTTCTAAATGTTTGATTTGTTCGAAAAGTGGATCAGGTAAGTTGCGATGGTCAAATGTTTTACCGATACGCTTACCTTCTTGTTTAACGATATGACCCGGTATACCTACAACAGTGGTATAGCTTGGTACAGATTGTAGTACAACTGAATTCGCACCAATATTTACATTTGATTCAATTTGAATATTCCCCAACACCTTAGAACCAGCTGCAATTAAAACATTATCTCCAATGTCCGGGTGACGCTTACCTTTTTCTTTACCTGTACCACCTAAAGTAACACCTTGGTAAATCGTGACGTTATCCCCAATTGTACATGTCTCACCAATTACAACACCCATACCGTGATCAATAAATAATCGTTTACCAATTTTTGCTCCGGGATGAATTTCTATACCCGTAAAAAAGCGTGACACTTGTGAGATGACTCTCGCTGCTGTATAACGTTTCTTATTATATAATTTATGGGCTATCAAATGACTCCATACCGCATGTAATCCTGCATAGGTAGTAACTACTTCTAAAGTTGAGCGTGCTGCTGGATCCTGTTCAAACACCATTTTTATATCGTCTCTCATTCTTCTTAACAAGATCTTCTCCCCCTTGGTTCAATCATTAAGATATCTGTTCTTTACATGAAATAATTTTTCGACCGTCATGCACAATTTTAAAATTAATGTTATTAAAAAAGCACCTCTAACAACTGATGTTAGAGGCGCTCTTAGCACGGTTCCACTCTTCATTTAGTAACGAAACTTTAAAATGTTAGCGTTACTCTCATTTGTATTATTCATCTTAGTTCAACAAAGGTGCATTCATTAATATTAATGATGTGCTCACAGCGACCGCACACTCTCTGAGTCATGTAATAATTAATTACTAATCCTTTGATTCATTTTTATAGTTATAATAATAGGTCGTTAATTGTGAAATTTCAAGTCGAAACACACGTTTTTTAATCATACTGCACTAGATAAAGCTAAACTTCGTTATTAATTTACTATACATACTTTTGTAATCGTGATAATACTTTTTCTTTACCTAAAACTTCAATCGTATTTGGTAATTCTGGTCCATGCATTTGACCTGTAACGGCTACACGAATTGGCATGAACAATTGTTTACCTTTAATACCTGTCTCTTTTTGAACTTCTTTAATTGTTTTCTTAATTTCTGCTGCTTCAAATGGTTCTAAAGCTTCTAATTTACCGTATAAATGATTCATTAACTCAGGAACTTGTTCACCATTTATAACTTCTTGCTCCTCTTCACCAAGTTCTGGCATTTCGTGGAAGAACATTTCTGATAATGGAACAATTTCACCTGCGTAACTCATTTCTTTTTGATATAAAGCAACAAGTTTTCTACCCCATTCTTTATCTTCTTCAGAAGGATTTTCTGGGATAAGATTTGCTTTGATTAAATGCGGTAATGCTAATTCAAATACTGTATCAGTGTCTTTCGTTTTCATATATTGGTTATTTACCCAAGCTAACTTTTGTCTGTCGAACATAGCTGGTGATTTAGATAAACGTTTTTCATCGAAGATTTTAATAAATTCTTCTTTAGAAAAGATTTCTTCTTCACCTTCAGGTGACCAACCTAATAAAGTAATAAAGTTAAATAGTGCTTCTGGTAAGTAACCTAAATCACGGTATTGCTCAATAAATTGTAAAATTTGACCGTCACGTTTACTTAACTTTTTACGTTCTTCATTAACGATTAATGACATATGACCAAAGCGTGGTGGTTCCCAACCGAACGCTTCATATATCATCAATTGTTTAGGTGTGTTAGAAACATGGTCATCACCACGAATAACATCTGAAATTTTCATATAATGATCGTCTACAGCAACTGCAAAGTTATACGTTGGAACGCCATCTTTCTTAACAATGACCCAATCACCCATATTATTTGAATCAAAAGAAATTTCACCTTTTACCATATCTTTGAAACTATAAGTTTTATCTTTAGGCACGCGGAAGCGAATAGATGGTTTACGTCCTTCAGCTTCGAACTGTTTGCGTTGTTCTTCTGATAAATGTGCGTGTTGTCCGCCATAACGAGGCATTTCTCCACGAGCAATTTGCGCTTCACGTTCTTCTTCTAATTCTTCCTCAGTCATGTAACACTTGTATGCTCTATCTTCATCAAGTAATTGTTGAATAAGTGGATTATAAATATCAGCACGTTCAGACTGACGATATGGACCAAAACCTTTATCTTTATCGATAGATTCATCCCAGTCTAAACCTAACCATTTTAAGTTATCAAATTGTGAAGATTCACCATCTTCTAAATTACGTTTACTGTCCGTATCTTCTATACGAACTACAAAATCTCCATCATAATGTTTCGCAAATAAATAGTTAAATAATGCTGTTCTAGCATTACCAATATGCAAGTAGCCTGTTGGACTTGGCGCATATCTTACTCTGATGCGTTCACTCATTATATTCACTCCTACGATTATTATTTATGTGGTTGATGAACTGATTGAAAATAAATGACCTATGATAACTCATTTTATGAAGCAATCGCATTTAATATTTTCAAGTCATGTTTCAAACCATTAAGCATGTAAGCTTTCATGTTTTCAGTAGTTTAATTCAATTTTAAAAAAAGTTATTCAAAAGTTTATGATGTGTTTAACCATTACTTTGTGAATAACTTTCGTGAAACATTGATTATTCATTCTTACATAACATTCAATAATATTGTAGCACTTAAACACGCCTTTGATAAGTCTATTGTTTTAACAGTCTTTCATAGTTAATAGTTTTTTATATGAGAAAAGGTTTCATGTAAAATACATACTTAATTATAAAATATGTAGTTTCACATGAAACCTCTTTTTAGAATTAATTTTCAAAATCAGAACTATTGTCATCGACATGTTTCGCAAAAACGATTCTACCAGATGAAGTTTGTAGTAAACTGATGACTTCTAAGTTAACATGTTGGCCCACTAATTTCTTAGCGTTATCAACAACGACCATTGTGCCATCATCTAAATACCCAACGCCTTGACCAGGCTCTTTCCCCATTTTAGTTAAAAGGATATTGAGGTGGTCACCTTGATGTACGTTAGGCTTAATAGCTTCAGATAAATCATTAACATTAAGTGCCATAATGCCTTGGACATGACACACTTTATTTAAATTAAAATCCGTTGTAATAACGTGAGCGTGGTAATGTTGTGCTAATTTGATTAATAAAGTATCAATATCATTATGAGATTTCGTTGGATTTATGACTCGAGTAGGATAGTCTAAATCATAAAGTTGATTAAGAATGTCTAATCCACGCTGACCCTTTTCTCTTTTTACACTATCATTCGCATCAGCTACGACTTGTAATTCATTTATAACACCTTGAGGGATAAGAATATCTCCATCAATAAATCCACAACGAATAATATCTAATATACGCCCATCAATAATTGCGCTTGTATCGATGATTTTAGGGATTGCTTTACGTGTGTTGTAGGACATTGAGCGTGCCATATTTTCAGGCAAAAACATTAACATCTCATCACGTTTCTTTAAACCAAATTGGAATCCAAGATAACATAAAATAATTGTTATTATAATTGGGATAAAATGATTGAGCATTGAATTTCCTATTAGTTCTAAGATGAAAGAAACCATCACAGAAATAAATAATCCAATAATCAAACCAATTGTTGCGAACAAGATTTCAACCGCACTGCGGCGCATTATAATTTGTTCTAGTTCTTTAAAAGCGTATGTGACCTTTTTTA
Organism: Staphylococcus sp. HMSC067F07; assembly: GCF_001837405.1. Classification (NCBI taxonomy): domain Bacteria; kingdom Bacillati; phylum Bacillota; class Bacilli; order Caryophanales; family Staphylococcaceae; genus Staphylococcus; species Staphylococcus sp. HMSC067F07. The sequence goes on from NZ_KV832237.1 coordinate 857,858, forward strand.
AGAAAAATCCAAATATAATGAAGAACAATATGATCCCTATTAATCCATCTATGTAATGATTAGTGATAATTGGGTAAGTGTTAATCCCTAAATCAGATACTACTTCTGGGATGATGATAATCCCTAGTGCAGCACCGATAATGATATAAATAATTACCACCATTAATCTAATGATATTCAATCTTATCCTCCTCTCATGGCTGTCTATTCATTGTATGTAAATCACTTATTTAACATAATTATAATGAAATTTGTGAAAACTAAATTAAAAAACTATATGCGTTTAAATCTTAAAACTCACTAACTACTATGAGGGAGGATTATGAAGAATGAAGCGCATATTTTAAAGCCTCATGCACAGAAGACACTCCTATGACTTGAATACCTTCCGGGAAAGTCCACCCACCAATATTAGTCTGAGGTATAATCGCTCGTTTGAATCCAAGTTTAGCCGCCTCTTGCACGCGTTGTTCAATGCGTGACACACGTCGAACTTCACCTGTTAGACCAACCTCTCCAACAAAGCAATCTAAACCGTCTACCGCTTTATCCTTAAAGCTTGAAGCTGTCGCAACAATAATACTTAAGTCAACGGCTGGTTCTGTTAATTTCACACCACCAGCAACTTTGATATAAGCATCTTGTTGTTGAAGTAAATAATTCTCCTTCTTCTCTAAAACTGCCATAAGCAAACTTAATCGATTATGATCTATGCCCGTAGCCATACGTCTTGGATTGTTGAAAGTGGTCGGTGTGACTAACGCTTGGACCTCTATTAATAATGGTCTTGTACCTTCCATAGTCGGTACAATTGTTGAACCTGGCACGTTTGTAGAACGTTCTTCTAAGAACATTTCAGACGGATTTAAGACACCTTTCAAACCACTTTGCTTCATTTCGAAAATACCCATCTCATTCGTGGAGCCAAAACGGTTTTTAACCGCACGTAAAATTCGATAAGCATGATGTTCATCACCTTCAAAGTAAAGCACGGTATCCACCATATGTTCAAGTAATCTTGGACCGGCAATTTGTCCTTCTTTCGTAACATGACCGACGATGAACGTTGCGATATCCATTTGCTTTGCGATATTCATTAGACTTTGGGTACTTTCTCTTACTTGAGATACAGAACCCGGTGCAGAACTGATTTCAGGATGATAAATAGTTTGAATTGAATCTACTACAAGTAAATCTGGGCGTTCATCCTTAACTGTTTGATGAATGACTTCTAAATCAGTCTCTGCTAATACATTGAGTTGACTAGAATCTTCTTCTAAGCGATCGGCACGTAGTTTAGTCTGATTGATAGATTCCTCACCTGTAATATATAAGACATTCTTATTTTGAGATAATGCCGCACATATTTGAAGAAGCAACGTAGACTTCCCAATACCAGGATCGCCACCTATAAGTACGAGTGATCCACTGACAATCCCTCCACCAAGGACTCTGTTAAATTCTTTAGAATCCGTTAGAATTCTAGGGGTAGATTCATGTTTAACATTATCCAATTTTTGAACTTTTCCAGCTGCTTCTTTAGATTTCACTCCATGTTTAGGGTTTGCAGCTTTCTCTACAATTTCTTCCATCTGGTTCCATGCACCACAGTTTGGACATTTCCCCATCCATTTAGGAGATTGATAGCCACATGCCATACACTCAAATATTACTTTTTTCTTGGCCACTTCTGCACCTCCAAATTATTATGAACAAATCTATTTTAAACTGACATTTTGATTATGACAAATTAAATGTAAATGATTATGATATAGTCTATTTTTATGTGGTTATTAAACTATGATTTTTTATAAATAATTTTATTTTTGTCTATTTTAATTTCTGCAATTTTGTATAATCGCTAGTGTATTGTTTTTTATTTTCCGGAAAATGAATATCCCATCATCAGTTTTAAACAAATTGAAAAATATGTAAAAAAATGACATCCCTCAAACAGCGAGAGATGTCATTTATTAATGATGCAAATAGCAAACATTACTTTAGTTATTCAATATATTAGTAATAATCAATTAAGCTTCAGTGGTTTCTTTATCATCTGACTTTTCATGGATATCATATTTGAATTCATCGCCATCATGATCGATTGTGACTTCTTTACCTTCAATTTGATTACCATCTAAAATTAATTCACTAAGATTATCTTCTACAGTTTTTTGGATGGCTCTAATTAATGGTCTAGCACCGTATTCTGGATCGTAACCTTCTTCTGCGATTTTTTCTTTAGCTTTATCAGTTACAGAAATATTGATGTTTTGTTCAGATAATCGATCAGTAAGTTTCTTAACCATCATAGTAACAATTTCTTTCAATTCTTCTTTAGATAGTTTATGGAATACGATGATATCATCCACACGGTTTAAGAATTCAGGACGGAATGAATTTTTGAGTTCTTTCATCATTGTTTTGCGAATTGTTTCGTAGTCATTACCCTCTGAAGCACCGCCAAATCCTGCAAATCGTTGGTCTTGTAATTCTTGCGCACCAACATTTGATGTCATAATAATGACTGTGTTACGGAAATCTACAGTACGACCTTTAGTATCAGTTAGATGACCATCGTCTAATACTTGTAGCAAGATATTAAATACGTCAGGGTGGGCTTTTTCAATTTCATCAAATAAAATAACTGAGTAAGGTTTGCGTCTAACTTTTTCAGTTAATTGACCACCATCATCATGACCTACGTAGCCTGGAGGTGCTCCAACTAAACGACTCACAGCATGTTTCTCCATAAATTCACTCATATCAACACGAATCATAGCATCATCTTCACCAAACATAGATTCAGCTAATGCACGAGCTAATTCTGTTTTACCTACACCTGTAGGACCTAAGAAGATAAAGCTACCGATTGGACGTTTAGGATCTTTTAATCCAGCGCGAGCACGTCTTACAGCTTTACTAATTGAATTAACAGCGTCATTTTGACCGATAACTCGGTTATGAAGTGTATCTTCAAGGTTGAGTAAGCGATCTGATTCAGTTTCATTAATTTTAGTTAATGGAATACCTGTCCATCCTGCGATAACTTCAGCAATATCTTCTTCAGATAAAGCTGTACTTACACCACCTTGAGAGTTTTTCCATTCGTTTTTAGCTTCTTCATATTGTTTTTCAAGCTTAGATTGTTTGTCTCTTAAGTTTGCTGCATTTTCAAATTCTTGTGCATGAACGGCAGCATCTTTTTCATTTTTTACATTTTCAATTTCTTGTTCAATCTCTTTTAGATTGTTAGGAGTTGTATGACTTTTCAATCTAACCTTAGAACTTGCTTCATCAATAAGGTCAATCGCTTTGTCTGGTAAGAAACGATCTGATACATAACGATTACTTAATTTTGCCGCAGCTTCTAAAGCCTCATCAGATATATTAATTCTATGATGAGCTTCATAACGATCACGTAATCCTTTTAAGATTTCAATCGTATCTTCAACTGTTGGTTCATCAACTTGAACAGGTTGGAAACGACGTTCTAACGCAGCGTCTTTCTCAATATTTTTACGATATTCATCTAATGTTGTAGCACCAATACATTGTAACTCTCCTCTAGCTAATGCTGGTTTAAGAATATTAGAAGCGTCAATTGCACCTTCCGCACCTCCAGCACCAACTAATGTGTGTAACTCATCTATAAATAAAATGACGTTACCTGCTTGATGAATTTCTTCCATTACTTTTTTCAAGCGTTCTTCAAATTCACCGCGGTATTTTGTACCAGCAACGACAGTTCCCATATCGAGTGACATCACTCGTTTATCTTTTAGAGTTTCTGGGACTTCATTATTAACGATTGCTTGTGCTAAACCTTCAGCTATAGCAGTTTTACCCACACCAGGTTCACCGATAAGTACTGGGTTATTTTTAGTACGACGGCTGAGCACTTCAATCACACGAGTAATTTCTTTATCTCTTCCAACTACAGGATCTAAAGTGCCATCTTTAGCAATAACTGTTAAGTCTCTAGCTAAACTATCTAATGTTGGAGTGTTATTTGATTTATTTGCTTGAGCATTTTTATTACTCATTTCTGGACTACCTAAAGCTTTTACTACTTGCGCGCGTGCTTTTGTAATATTTAAATCTAAATTGGCAAAGACACGTGCTGCGACACCTTCATTTTCACGGATTAAGCCTAGAAGAATATGTTCTGTTCCCACAAAGTTATGATGTAGTTTTCTCGCTTCATCCATTGAAAGCTCAATAACTTTTTTAGCTCTAGGTGTGTAATGTAAAGTGCCCATTTGTTCTTGACCATGGCCAATTAACTTTTCAACTTCTTCAATAACTTTATCTTCAGTGATATTAAAGCTTTCTAACACTTTGGCAGCGATACCTTCAGGTTCTTTCATTAAACCTAATAAAAGATGTTCCGTTCCAATATTTGAATGGTTCAAGCGAATTGCTTCTTCTTGTGCGTGCGCTAGTACGCGTTGTGCACGTTCTGTTAATCTACCAAATAGCATATATAAAATACCTCCTATTTTATATGTTTCCTTAATAAATCAGCTCTTTTTTCATTTACTGTTTTATCATCATCTTCATCTATTAAAAATGGCGATTGAATAGCTACCATTAATTCATTAAATTTAAAATCTTCAAGCGAAATATAGTTTAAATCAATGCCAAGCTTAACTTCACTCAAGCGAAATGATGCTTCTTCCATTGATATGATTCTACTATTTTGTAAAATCCCTAGTGAGCGATAAACTCTATCAAGTGTCTCTACAGGATTATGTTTATCAAGTCTTTCTCTGATTTGTTTTTCCTCATTGATAATTTGATTAACTACTTCAGTTAAGTTATCAATGATGTCGGATTCAGTTTTCCCTAAAGTAAGTTGGTTTGAAACTTGATAAATATGTCCATATACTTGTGAACCTTCTCCATAAATACCTCGAATCGTAAATCCAAAACGATTAATTGTTTGAGCGATACGATTCATTCTCTTCATAATAGAAAGTCCTGGTAAATGTAGCATGACACTTGCGCGCATTCCAGTGCCTATATTAGTTGGACATGTTGTTAAATAACCTAAGTGTTCGTCATAACTTATATCTAAATCACTATCCAACTCATCATCAATATTTGAAGCCCTTTGATATAATTCACGCAACGATAAATCTGTTCCTAACGCTTGAATTCGAATATGATCTTCTTCGTTAATCATTACACTTAAAGATTCATCTTCATTTAACAGCACCGCGGATGCTGGCTGTTTGATAAGTTCTGGACTGACAAGATGTTTCGCAACTAATTTCATTTTACTTTGTTGATCCATAGTGTCTAAACGTTGTAACTTTAAGTTTGGAAGCGCATCTTGAACTTCGTTGATAACTCGAAAACCCTCTTGTTCAGAAGGAAACATCAAAGGATGGACGTGATTTTCTAGATTTCTTGCTAATCTAATACGAGAAGAAATAACTACAGGTGCCTCTTCTGTCATCTTCATCCATTCACTTATATTAGTATGAATGTCACTCATTACGAGACACCTCACTCTCATCTTTTAATGCTTTAATTTCATCACGTACAACAGCCGCTTCCTCGAAATTTTGTTCTTCAATTAATTTGTTTAGATATTTTGTTTTTTCTTCGATTTGCTTTTTAATTGCAAGTTTCTTATATGAAGATTGAGGCGTTTTACCTACATGTTCAAATTGGCCTCCCTGTACACGTCTAACAATATCGATAATGTCTTCTTTAAAAGTTGCGTAACAATTCGCGCAACCGAATTTACCAACGTGCGCAATATCTTTTAAAGTCATTTGACATGTTGGGCATTGCTTTTCCTCTTTGAACGCCATTTCTTGAAAATTAATATCATGTTTCGTAGCAAGATGTTGTAAAATCTGTTTAACTACAAAAGCTTCCTCTATATCATCCTGATGCACATGGTAAGAAGTATCCTCATGAGATTGGTGCCATGGATTATCACCTGGAGCACATATTGAGCATACCCATTTTTCGTGAGTACCGTCTTTACTTTTAACTGTTAATTTTACTTCTGCTTCATTTAAATGACAGTTTTCACAAAGCACGTTCAGACACCTCACTTCATTAATAATAGTTTATAACTGGAAGTAATCGTTTTAAAATATTAGCGCGTATAATATCTCTTGCGACCACATCCATTTTTAATGTCTCTCTATCTATAACTGCTTGGATCATTTTAGCTTCTCTTTGGTTAATTAGACCTTTATCTAGTAAACCATCTATAACATAATACGCTTGTTGTTGAGAAATAGAAGGCCCTATCAATTGAAGTAAGTGATTAATATAACCTGATGCATCTTTATTTTCAATTTTAGTGATTCGGATGTAGCCTCCGCCACCCCGTTTACTTTCTATTTCATAACCATGTTCATTTGTGAAGCGTGTTTTAATAACATAATTTAATTGAGAAGGAACACAATCGAAGCGTTGTGCAATATTAGCGCGTTGTATTTCGACCACATCTTCATTTGTTTCCTCGAATAAATGTTTAATGTATTGTTCTATGATGTCAGACATGTTATGCATGGATATCACCTCTTTTTGACCTTCTTTGACTTTATTATATGACCACCTTTGACCTTTTTCAACCAATTTGATTTTTAAAATTTAAATTTTATGATGTTAGCGCGTTCATTTTATTGTATGATAGAGAATAGAAAAATTTAAAGGAATGAAAAACATGCATATTTTGATTGGGATTATAGGAATTATATTCTTTTTAGCACTCGCATTTTTATTTAGTTCAGATAGAAAAAATATCCGTTGGAAATATGTCGGATTACTCTTAGTAATTCAATTGATATTTGCATTTATTTTATTAAAAACAAATATAGGTATCACAGTTATTGGTGGTATTTCGTATGGTTTCAGTTATTTATTAAAGCAAGCTGCTGAGGGTGTCAATTTCGTATTCGGTGGTTTTAAATTAGATCCAAAAAACCCTCCATTCTTCTTTAATGTATTGTTACCTATCGTGTTTATCTCAGCGCTTATCGGTATTTTACAATATACAAGAATTTTACCGCTTATAATTAACATTTTAGGTTTTTTAATTTCTAAAATTAATGGCATGGGACGTTTAGAATCTTACAATGCTGTAGCAGCAGCAATTTTAGGACAATCAGAGGTATTTATCTCATTAAAACAACAATTGCCATACATACCTAAACAACGTTTGTATACATTAACTGCATCTGCAATGTCGACAGTATCTGCTTCAATTATTGGAGCCTACTTCACATTAATAGAACCTAAATATGTTGTAACAGCTGTGGTACTTAACTTATTTGGTGGTTTCATCATCGCGTCTATTATCAATCCGTATAAAGTGAATGAAGAAGATGATAAATTATTAGTCGATGAAAGTGAAACTAAAAATCAATCATTCTTCGAAATGCTTGGTGAATATATTTTAGATGGTTTCAAAGTAGCAGTGATTGTCGGTGCAATGTTAATTGGTTATATTGCTCTTATTGCTTTACTTAATGGTGTAGTAAGTGGAATCTTTAGTCTATTATCAGGTGGAACATTGGATTGGAATTTCCAAACGTTAATCGGTTTTGTCTTTGCACCATTCGCATTCCTAACTGGTGTTCCTTGGCATGATGCTGTGCAGTCAGGTTCAATTATGGCGACAAAATTATTATCAAATGAATTCGTTGCTATGCAAGCACTCGGTAAAACACATGGTTTATCTGAGCATGCTAAAGGTGTCACTTCAGTATTCTTAGTATCATTTGCTAATTTCAGTTCAATAGGTATTATTTCCGGTGCGATTAAATCACTAAATGATAAAAAAGGTGATATCGTAGCACGATTTGGATTAAAACTATTGTTCGGTGCAACATTAGTATCATTTATTTCTGCAGCAATTGCAGGATTCTTTATTTAATCAAACGCGAGAGTAACTTAGGAAAGTTGCTCTTGCGTTTTTTTTTATGAGCTTACATTTGCTTTTGAAATTCATTTTCCGAAAAATTAAAAACGGCCACCTTTAAGATGACCGTTTATCAAAAGATTAATTAATTATTCTTTATCATATGGTTAATGAAGTATTCAGTTACACGATAATCGTCGGTGAATTCAGGATGGAAAGAGACACCAAGATATTTACCTTGTTTAACCGCAACAATCTTATCTCCTACTCGGCTAAGAATGTCTACACCTTTCTCAACTTGAGCAATATGTGGTGCGCGTATGAATACACCTTCAATATCTTTAGCAACACCTTTTATATTAAGTTCCGATTCAAAACTATCAACTTGACGACCAAATGAATTACGTTCGACTGTAATATCCAACTTTTTTAAATAGCCAGATTCACCTTCAACATCTTTTGCAAGTACGATCAATCCCGCACATGTGCCAAACATTGGTAAATCAGATTGCTTTAACGCTTCCTTAAAGCCATATAAGTCCATTAGTCTTCTTAGTGTTGTAGATTCACCACCTGGCAAAATCAAACCAGCAATATCTTCAAGTTGTTCAACTCTTTTTACTGCGACACCTTCATGACCACTTAACTCTATGTGACGAATGTGTTCACGAACTGCACCTTGTAATGCTAATACACCTATTTTCATAAATTACCATCCACGCTCTTGCATACGTTCTTCTAAAGAAATTTGGTTGATATCTAAACCTTTCATCGCTGTACCAAGTTCACTAGCCAATTTTCCAATTAATTCATAATCTTGATAATGAGTCGTTGCTTGGACAATTGCTTTAGCAAATTTTTCAGGATCTTCTGATTTAAAAATACCAGAACCAACAAATACACCATCAGCACCTAATTCCATCATTAAAGCAGCATCTTGAGGTGTTGCTACGCCACCTGCTGCAAAGTTTACTACTGGTAAACGTCCATTATCTTTAATTTGTTTTAATACTTCAAAAGGTGCTCCCAAATCTTTAGCGAAAGTCATAATTTCATCATCATTCATTACTGTTAGACGACTAACTTCAGCATTAACGCGTCTCATGTGACGTACAGCTTCTACGATATTGCCTGTTCCAGGTTCACCTTTCGTACGTAACATTGCAGCACCTTCTCCAATACGTCGTGCAGCTTCACCTAAATTACGGCAACCACAAACGAAAGGCACTGTAAATTGATCTTTTCTTAAGTGATACTCTTCATCAGCTGGAGTCAATACTTCAGATTCATCGATATAATCAACACCCATTGATTCTAATACTCTAGCTTCAGTAATATGTCCTATACGGGCTTTAGCCATAACAGGTATAGACACAGCATTCATTACTTCCTCTACAATTTTAGGATTAGCCATACGTGCCACGCCACCTGCTGCTCGGATGTCTGATGGAACGCGTTCTAAAGCCATTACTGCAACAGCACCAGCTTCTTCAGCAATATTAGCTTGTTCTGCATTTACGACGTCCATAATAACGCCACCTTTTTGCATTTCAGCCATTCCTCTTTTTACTCTTTCTGAGCCTACGATTTTTGACATGTTATTACCCCTTTACTTATTGATTAAATTCATTTTAAGAGATAAACTGATATTTAAAAAGGTTCAATTTATCCATAATAATAGGGGTCAGATTTATGAAATCATCACAACCACTTTACTTATCTCTTTATGAAAAGTTAAAAAATCAAATTATCGAAGGTCAATACCATTCCAATGATAAGTTTCCTTCGAAAAGACAATTAAGCGAACATTTGTCAATGAGTCATACAACTATTGAACACGCTTATCAACTGTTATTAGATGAAGGATTTATATACTCTAAGCCGAGATCTGGATACTATGTATCAGATATTGAATCATTGCCAGTTATCAATAGAGAAACTTATCCTAATAATGATCATTTAGAGATGCATAATGAAAGTAATGAAAACTCGCAATTCAAATTCGCCTTCAACTTAGCTGAAATCGACTCTGAAAATTTTCCTATGCATATATTTAGAAAATACGCAAAAGACGTCTTTGAAGAAGATCACTTATCACTATTACAAAGAGGCGAAATTCAAGGAGAGTTCGTATTACGTCAACAAATTGCACATTATTTATTTAATAGTAGAGGCGTAACATGTCACCCTAATCAAATAGTCATTGGTTCTTCTACTAGCCAACTCCTCGATATGATTACTAATTTACTTAATCAAGAAAAGTTTATCATCGAGAAACCGAGTTATCCTCCGATCAAACATGTCTTAGACAAAAAGAATATGAACTATTTACAAGTTCCTGTTGAAAAAAATGGCATACAAGTTCGCCCTATCTTAGAATCAAAATATAATATTTTATATATTACACCTTCACATCAATTTCCTACTGGTCATGTCACCAATTTAAAAAAGAGAACTCAACTTATTCAATGGGCACAACAAGATGAACAACGTTACATTATTGAAGATGATTATGATTCAGAGTTCAGGTACTTTGGTAAACCTATACCAGCTCTACAAAGTTTAGATACTAAAGGAAAAGTTGTTTATATAAGTACATTTTCAAAATCACTCTATCCTAGCTGTAGAATTGCATATATTGTTTTACCAAAAGAAATATTATCAAAATATAAACAAAGAAAATTAAAAGAAGGTAATACTGTACCTGTGCACATTCAACATATGGTTGCACAATTTATGGCAAGTGGTAGCTTTGAAAGACATTTAAATAAAATGAGGAAAATTTATAGAGACAAATTAAATTATATATTGCACCATCTCGAAAAATATAAAGACCAATTGCAAATTGAAGGAGCACTTACTGGGATGCATTTTAATTTAACAGTTCTGAATGGTCTCACTACACAGCAATGCTTAGACAAGGCTAAGAATAACAAATTAAAACTCGAAATATATAACTATGATGATATCCCCTTAGAGTATCCTAAATTTATTTTAGGATTCGGTGGAATTAAACAACGTGAACTTGCAGATTATGTTAAAGCTCTCATCAACTCGTTAATTATAAAGTAACACTTCTTTTTTAAAAGTTAGTGTTACTTATGCGATAGCTAATTGGCTATCGTATTTTAATTAACTTCCTCTTATTAATTTCTCATCTTTATTTTTTCGCATAAAAAAAGAGACCTTA
>NZ_KV832237.1:869038-869719 GCF_001837405.1 Staphylococcus sp. HMSC067F07
TTACCGACAAGAATTAATTATACGCTTTATTGATGTTAAAGTCAATAAATATTTAAAATTAATTTTATTCAGTAAAAATAATCCACAAAAAAATGACCTAACGGTCAAAAGTGGTTTGCCTGGCAACGTCCTACTCTAGCGGGACGTAAGCCCGACTACCATCGGCGCTAAGGAGCTTAACTTCTGTGTTCGGCATGGGAACAGGTGTGACCTCCTTGCCATTGTCACCAGACAAATGAATGTGTTATACATTCAAAACTAGATAGTAAGTAATGATTTTGCGTCGCAAAACATTTTAATATTGATTAAGTCTTCGATCGATTAGTATTCGTCAGCTCCACGTGTCACCACGCTTCCACCTCGAACCTATTAACCTCGTCATCTTCGAGGGATCTTATAACCGAAGTTGGGAAATCTCATCTTGAGGGGGGCTTCATGCTTAGATGCTTTCAGCACTTATCCCGTCCATACATAGCTACCCAGCTATGCCGTTGGCACGACAACTGGTACACCAGAGGTATGTCCATCCCGGTCCTCTCGTACTAAGGACAGCTCCTCTCAAATTTCCTACGCCCACGACGGATAGGGACCGAACTGTCTCACGACGTTCTGAACCCAGCTCGCGTACCGCTTTAATGGGCGAACAGCCCAACCCTTGGGACCGACTACAGCCCCAGGATG
>NZ_KV832238.1:0-7437 GCF_001837405.1 Staphylococcus sp. HMSC067F07
GTTAGCTATATTTTTTACTTTGCAACATAACCGTTTTGTTAGTATTAATTATTTTTCGTTTTCAGTATAAATATTACATAATTTTTAACTTTGCAACAGAACCTTATTTATTAAGGTGTTATGCGTATTAAATATTCTTTTTTTCTATGTTTTAATCAAATTTTTACAGTTATTAATACTTATATTCTATTTGATATTCAGAAATATTTTTATGTCCTTTTTCTGTTAACTCTGCGTATCGTGTTGTCCCACAAATCGGAAAACATTTATTATAAAACAATTCTACATTTTCAGCTAAATCTTGTCTCGCTATACTCTCGAGTGCTAATAAAAAAGTTTTTTCACTCACATTTAAGGTTTTAAAATCTACACTTTCTCCTTCTTTAATCGATAACAGTACACTATACATTAAATCTTGTTTTAACAACGTTCATCACCTCTTATTTATCTAGATGACGATACAAAGTTGCTCTACTTATATTTGTCTGTTCTTTTATCTCATTTAAAGTGTATTTTTTACTCATATACATTTCAATAGCATCACTAAGATTTTTGTCGTTTCTTTTGGGTCTTCCTAAGTTTTTTCCTTCTTTTGCATAATTTTCTAAACCTAAACGAGTTCTAAATTTGACAATGTCACTTTGGAAGTCTGTGATATCATGTAATATTTCTATAAATTCACCTTTGATGTCTTTATAAATATAACGATTTAAATTAATAACATATAAAGATATATCCTCCTGAGAAAGATAATCTAATATATCTACTAAATGTTTCGTAGAATCTGCAAGAATACATAAATCCGTAACGTATAACATATCTCCAGAAACTAATTTTTCATTTAAAAGAACATCTAATATATTCCTCTTCTTATTATTAGCATGAATTTCTTCAACAATTTCATTTGTATGATTTTCTATTTTCTTTTTTTGTTCATTTAAATTGTCGTTTATTGTAACGGGTCTAATATAACCGTATTTCATTTAATTGCACCACCCTGTAGGTGAAGTGTAACATAAAGTTTCATTAACGGGTATACATATGAAACTTTTCTGTTATACTTTACAATATAATTAAATAAAAAGGAGAGTAAGTTATGGTTGAAAAATTAAAAAATGAATGGCTTAACCAGCCAGGAAAAAATATACTTGCCGGTATTGTAGTTGCTTTAGCTTTAATCCCTGAAGCTATTGCATTTTCAATTATTGCAGGTGTAGATCCAATGGTTGGTTTATATGCTTCGTTCATTATTGCTGTGGTTACTGCTATTGTAGGTGGCAGACCAGCAATGATATCAGCTGCAACAGGGGCTATTGCCTTATTAATTGTTCCACTTGTGAAAGATTACGGTGTAGAGTATCTTCTAGCTGCTACTATACTAATGGGGTTAATCCAATTAATTTTAGGACTACTTAAAGTTGGTCGTCTAATGAAATTTATACCTCATTCCGTCATGATTGGGTTTGTAAATGCCCTAGGAATAATGATTTTTATGTCTCAAATAGAACATATCTTTGGAATATCAATTTCAACATATATATATGTAATTATCACGTTACTCATTGTATATATAATTCCAAGATTTTTTAAAGCTATACCTGCACCATTAATAGCTATTATCGTGTTGACTGCCCTTTATATGTATACAGGTTCTGACGTGAGAACTGTCGGAGATTTAGGGAATATTAAACAAGCTTTACCTCACTTTTTAATCCCTAATGTGCCCTTTAATTTAGAAACACTTCAAATTATTTTCCCTTACTCTTTATCTATGGCTATTGTAGGTTTAGTAGAAAGCTTACTTACAGCTAAAATTGTAGATGATGCTACAGATACTTATAGTAGTAAAAATAGAGAGTCACGTGGTCAAGGTATCGCTAACATGATCACCGGTTTATTTGGTGGTATGGGTGGTTGTGCCATGATTGGTCAATCGGTCATCAATGTTAAATCAGGAGCAAACAGTAGATTGTCTACATTTACAGCCGGTATCGTACTTATATTTATGATTATTGTACTTGGAGGACTCGTAGTGCAGGTTCCAATGCCAATTTTAGCAGGTATTATGGTTATGGTTTCTGTTGGTACATTTGATTGGAATTCTTTTAAATATATTAAAAAAGCACCGAAAACAGATGCAGTTGTTATGCTCATTACGGTGATTATCGTTTTAATGACTCATAACTTAGCTATAGGTGTTGTTGCAGGGGTCGTTTTCAGCGCTTTATTCTTTGCTACTAAAATTTCAAAAGTAGAAGTAATTTCTGAAGAATTCGGTAAAATAAATCGATTATCTTTTAAAGGACAAATCTTCTTTGTTTCTATTGACTCTATGATGGATCAAATTAACTTCGATATTAAAAATAGTACCATAGAATTAAACTTCAATAATGCACACTTATGGGATGATTCTGCAGTCGATGCAATTGACACGATAGTACGAAAATTCGAAGAAAAAAATAATATTGTTCGTATAGAAAAATTAAATTCAGATAGTCGTAAAATTGTTTCAGAGTTAAGCCAACTAAATGAAAATCATTTAAACTAAAGGAGCGTTATTTATGTATAAATCAATTTTATTAGCAGCAGATGGGTCAGAAAATAGTTTGCGTTCAGCAAAAGAAGTTTTAAATTTTATAGATGATAATACTGTTGTTACTATTCTTACAGTTGTAGATGTTGAGGAGTCGAAAACAGATGTTTTACATGGTAAACAAAGTTCCAGTTTGACGAATGAAAGAGAAGACAAACTCTCTCATATCACTGAGTTATTTGTAGAGCATAATGTGAAATATGAAATGAAAATTGCACATGGTGTTCCTGCGGACACAGTTGTTTCAGTTGCAAATAGTGGAGAATTTCAGGCTATTGTTTTGGGAACACGTGGATTAAATAGTTTGCAAGAAATGGTGTTAGGTAGCGTCAGTCACAAAGTAGCAAAACGTTCAGAAATTCCCGTTGTTATTGTAAAATAGTCTGTCTAACTCAATCCGTGAAAGGATTGAGTTTTATTTTAGAGGTGAATATTAGATGAAAACCAAAAATTTCTATTATGGTTGGGTTATTGTATTTATTGCTGGTTTGACAGTTTTCTTCTCTGGCCCTGGCCAAACTTATTCAAACGCAGCATTTATTGATGAATATATTCAAACATTTGGATGGAGCCGTACAGAAGTTTCCTCAATATATTCTTTAGCTATTCTATTTGGAATCATATGGGGAATTGCGAACGGTCTAGAAAGAATTGGAACCAATATTGTTTGGGCTAACTACTTTGGACGTAAGCATGTAGGGAGTATAAATGGAATTGGATCAACTATGCTAGTGATTGGTTCCTCTTTAGGACCATTACCATTAGGCCTAGGTCATGATATTTTCCAATCCTATTCATTAACTATTTATATGATGATTATTTTCCCCATTATTGGTTTAGTTTGTGCATTATTGGCTAAAAAGCTAGTTAAAAATTATTAAAATATACCATAGAAAGAATGGTATTTAAGGGGAGATGTTATGAAGTTTTGCAAAGGAATATGTATTCTAATATTATTGGTTTTTTGTGATTTGTTGATTTTTAAACGGTCGAAAGTATGGGGAGTAGAGCATGAATCGAGTAATAATCAAATTCGAATAATAAAAGAAGAAGACTATACAGATATGGTTATTAACCAATACTAATCATATTTTAGTATAACAATATATAGATAAACCTCTTTATAAAAATGGATATGTTATACAAATCTACTACCTATAATAACTAATTATGTAAATTATTAATTAAAAAAGGGCATATTATATATGCCCTTTTTTTAATTTTTTCTTTTAGTAAAGAGATGATAAGCAATTCCAAATTCATCTTTAATATATCCATACCCCTCCGTATAAAATTTCGGGGCAAAGGGTACTAAAATTTCAGAGCCTAATTCAACTAATTCATCATAAATTCGCTTTGTATCTTCGACATTTTCGAATGTCACGCACAAAGAAACATTATTTCCTTTTGTAATTGGAAGGCCTTCAGTGTCATCTGCAATCATTAACTTTACATCACCAAATAAAATCACGCATTGGTCGATTTTTTCTAAATCTCTTTCATCAACATCTTCACGTGCCTCTAACGGTCTATCTTTTATTCTTTGAATATAAACTGTATTTGCATTAAATATTTCCTCTAAGCGTATTCTTAATTTTTCAGCATTATTAGTGATTAAAAAATATGGACTAACTTCAAAATTCATATATTTTCCTCCTTCAATAATTTGTTATATAATTATCATACTATTTAAAGGTGTCAATTCTAGACACCGAAAGGGAAATTTATGAATAAAACTATCAGACTTTATAATCTAATAGAATTTTGTAATAATAATCGAAATTTCAAATTAAAAGATGTAATGGAAGAATTTAATACTTCAAAAAGTACAGCTTTGAGAGATATTAAAGATATTCAAGAACTAGGGGTGCCTTTATACAGTACTGGAGGAAAGAATGGAGGATATAAAGTTATTAGAAAAGCTCACCTCACAAGAATTGATTTAAATGATGAAGAAATTAAATCTTTATATTTTGCTTTGTCGAGTATCTCTAATTTAAAAAATCTTCCGTTTTCATCTGAATATATAAGTATAGTCAATAAAATATATAACAGTTCTACAGAGGTGCAAAAATCGATTATTAATCAATACAAAAATATCTTTGAATACTTCAATGTTGAAATCGGGAATGAATATTCCAATGATATTTTTAATAAAGTTATAAATTTCACGATACTTAAAAAGCAATTCACTTTAGTTTATAGATCAAAACATCTTACTTATATTTATCAAGGGATAGGGTTAACTTATAAAAATAATGTATGGTATTTTGTGACGGCGAACGTTAAAACTAAAATTGTGAGATTATTTAACTTAAATAAAATTGAGGAGATATATGAAACAAGATTTGAAGAGGAAATCCCAAATATTCATCTGAAAAATTACAAAAAGTACTTAGTAGAGAAAGAGTCCAAAATAAATATAACTATTGAAAGTAATGAAATAGGCGTAGATTTATTACAAAATCATTTGTGGTCTAATATCACTATAGATAAATTAGAGGATGATACATTTATATTAAAAATAGACATCAATAAAGAAGATGTGAATTTTGTATCAAAAATCATTATATCTTGTGGTAAAAATGTAAAAGTTTTAAGTCCAGAGAGTTTGCGTAATAATATAAAACAAGACTTACAAGAAATATTAGATTACTATTAAATGAATACGATATACAATTTAACTACCTATAAGACTTTATTATGTCAACTAACTCAAAAGGGACAAACGCCGTCATTTCAGCGTTTGTCCCTTGTGGTTCGGATTATAGGATATTCATCTTTTATACATTACCCCAATGACACGTTTTCATGCATTTTCATTAAATGAAATTTTGTATCTTTATTCAGTTCTCAAGCGTCTAAGTGCTGCATACAGTATGTACGCATACTGTATGCATGTATATTGTATGCCTGCATACAAGTTTAGAGACATTTTGTTATAATTGGGAAGTCGTCTATCTCTCAGACGTCAATTTGACGTAGAGAGGAGGTGCGCTGAATGACATTACTATTTGTTTATGTAATAGCTCCTATTTTTGTAGGGTGCTGTGTTACGTTGTTTCGCTTTTGGCTAGAACAACGTACTAAAAAATAGGCGACAAAGCCAACACCCAAAGAACCCCCAACCTATGTCCGTAGGTTGGGGGTTCGGTGCGTTAATAACATTACTATTTGTTGCTTATATAATATCACGATATTACACACTCTTCAATTAACGCTTTCGTTTTATAAACTTTTTCTATTCTTCCCAATCAACTTGAAGCTGTTTTAAAAATGCCTCTCGTTCTTTCTCTAATTGTGGATCATACTCATTTTGTGTTGTTTTTTCATATGTACGTTCTTCCAACCATTTCGGTGTTTTTTCACGACTGATATATTGTCGTGACTTACCTATATTTGCCATTTGCGGTTGTCGTTTATTGTGAATACGTTTCTCAGCATCAAACGTAAACTCTAGCCATTCAATTTTACGACCTTTTTTAGCTTTGATTTTATTGATATTGAGGTTATTAAATATTGGAGAGAGCTCCTTGATAATCGGTGTTAAAACAAATTGGTTAATATTAGACATTCTATAAGATTCTGGAATATCTAATCGTTCTCTAAAGTCTTCAATTTTAATCTTCATATAGCCAGTATGTTTATATTGTTTAAGTAATCTAAACATATTTTTTGAATAGGTAGATTTAAGGTTCTGTTGCAAAGTTAAAAATCATGTAATATTTATACTGAAAAACGAAAAATAATTAATACTAACAAAACTCTTTACTGTTAAAACAATATTTGCTTTTATAGTTTTGTATAGATGTGCATATAATTTTAACTTTGCAACAGAACCATAAATAAGGCCAAAGATAAGGAGAAAAGATAATTAGTATAAAAATAACTATCATAAATTGTTATACTTTATTTAAAGAGAAGTGAAAGGGGTATACCAATGAAGAAGTCGAAGGTAATTACAACAACTATTTTAACAACATTAATGTTAGCAGGATGTGGAACGAATGCCGATAAAGATGAAAATAAGAAAAATTCAGGCATGTCAAAAAAGAACGTAACAATTAAAGATATTATTGACGATAAAAAGCCACATCTTATTTCTCAAAATACACAAACTAGTTCAGATGGCGAGGACGAAAACTATCAAAGCCATATTTTTCTAACAAAGAATGGAAAAATAAAAGGAATTGAATTATCTGGAGAAGAAACAACAGCAGAATTTATTAATAAATTAAAACCAGAAAATGCTGAAAAAGTGTTAGATAATAAAGATTTAATTGAGCGGGAAACAAAATGGAAAGAACCAATGTATGTCGCTGTAGACAATGACGAAAAGACACCAGAAGTTACCTATGTTGTTCCGAAATCGAAAGACGTTAAAAAAGATGATGTAAATTCATTTGAAGACTACATGAGTTATGGTACAGAAGACGAAGAAGTCATGGGTATTGCATATACGTCACTTACAAGCGCACAATCCCAAGATCCTTCAAAAGCAAAAACTTATCACGGTACATTCACATATGATGGTACCGAAACGAATGAGCCAGACTTATATTTAAGTTACGGCGTACAACTAGGAAAAAAACAAAATTTAAAGAACTTGTCTGTGTCAGATATTAAAAAAATGAAAGATGGATATGTGTATAATTTCGAAGATTTTGATTAATCACTATTTCGCAGCTAAGTTAGAAAAGGCGAGAAAGAAATGATACACTAGTGATAGCGCAAACTTGGTTGCGCAAAGCTACGTGATGATTGTGGTCATGATGTGAAGACGTCTAGCACGGAAGTGTTAGGCGTTTTATGGTTCTGTTGCAAAGTAAAAAAATATAGCTAAC
>NZ_KV832239.1:0-1857 GCF_001837405.1 Staphylococcus sp. HMSC067F07
CTTGGTGCCCTATTGTGACTTTTCCGGTAGTTTCGTCTAATTCAATATGTGGAACCTCTTTGTTTAGTGACCAAACTCCTCCATTTTTATTTGCAATGAATGAACTTAGTTGGCCATTTGTATCTGTATATTTTACTTCTAATTTTGTTGATTCACCTTTTGGTGTAACTTCAACATTGACGTGTTCTTCATTTGCTTCGATAGCTGGCGACTCTGGTGTTACTTCTTTTCGTGGCATATTTATTTTACTTTCTGTACTTGTATCACTATTACCTTTTGTTTCAGTAGCTACAACTTCGCTTTCTACTAACACCGCTTGGTGTCCCATTGTAAGTTTACCGGTGCTTTCATCAAGTTTTATATTAGAAATATTTTTATTAATAGTCCATCCATTGCCAACTTTAGTTGCTGTAATAGTAGCCGGTTGCCCTTTCAAATCAACATAGTGAACATCTAATCTAGTAACATCATTATGTGGTATAATTTCGACATTTGCTTCTTCTATGTTAGATCTTACCACTGGTGGTTGAGGTTTAACTTCTTTAGCAGGCATAATTGTATGTTTGACAATACTATTATCACTGTTACCATTTGACGCAGTAGCTGTAATATCACTTTCCGGTTGCACAGCCACATAACTAATTGTCACAGTTCCTGTTTGAGAATTAATTGAAATACCTGAAATGTTATTATTCAATGACCAGCTTTGATTTTTCTTAGTGGCTATTGCTGTAGCGATTTGGTCATTGACATCTAGATATTTGATAGTTATTTTGTCTGAATTAATTGAAGGAATTATACTTACACTCGCATTGTCATGATCTGATTTTAGTACAGGCCCTTCTGGAGCGACATCTTTACGTGGCATTGTCACTTTACTTTCTGGACTCGAGTCGCTATTTCCTTTTGTTTCAGTTGTTATAACTTCACTTTCTGCTTGTACTGCTTGATAGCCTATTGTTACTTTTCCGGTTGCTTCATCTACCTCTATGTGCGGAACAATTTTATTTAATGACCAAACTTCTCCATTTTTACTTACGATAATGGTATCACTTTGCCCCTCTGTATTAGTATAATTAATCACTAATTTTGTTGATTCATCTTTCGGTGTTACCTCTACATTGACTTGCTCTTCGTTTGCTTCGATTGTTGGAGAATGCGGTGTTGTCTCTTTACGTGGCATAGTCACTTTGCTCTCAGGACTTGAATCACTATTGCCTTTTATTTCTGTTGCTATAATTTCACTTTCTGCTTGTACGACTTGATGACCTATAGTTACTTTTCCGGTTCTATCGTCTATCACAATATGCGGTACTTGTTTGTTTAATAACCAAGCACCTCCATTTTTGTTTGCGATGATTGAATCAGAATGGCCTTCTGGATTTGTGTAATTGATCACTAATTTCGTTGATTCATCTTTCGGTGTTACCTCTACATTGATGTACTCTTCACTTGCTTCGATAGCCGGAGAATCCGGTGTTGTCTCTTTACGTGGCATAGTCACTTTGCTCTCAGGACTTGAATCACTATTGCCTTTTATTTCTGTTGCTATAATTTCACTTTCTACTTGTACTGCTTGATAGCCTATTGTTACTTTTCCGGTTGCTTCATCTACCTCTATGTGCGAAACATTTTTATTTAATGACCAAATTCCTCCATTATTACTTGCGTTAATGGTAACACGTTGATCCTCTGGATTAGTATAATTGATGACTAATTTAGTCACTTCACCCTTTGGCGTTACCTTGACATTGGCGTGCTCTACACTTGCTACAATATCAGGCGCTTCTGGCGTTGTCTCTTTACGTGGCATTTTTAGATTGCTTTCTGAACTTGAGTCACTGTTTCCTTTTGTTT
>NZ_KV832239.1:1957-2288 GCF_001837405.1 Staphylococcus sp. HMSC067F07
TATATTTTACTTCTAATTTTGTTGATTCACCTTTAGGTGTTACTTCTACGTTGACATGCTCTGCGTTAGATTGAATATCTGGTGCTTCTGGCGTTGTCTCTTTACGTGGCATTTTTAATTTACTTTCTGAACTTGAGTCACTGTTTCCTTTTGTTTCGGTTGCTACTATTTCACTTTCTGCTAACACCGCTTGATAACCAACCGTTACTTTTCCGGTAGTTTCGTCTAATTCAATATGTGGAACCTCTTTGTTAAGTGCCCAAACTCCCCCATTTTTATTTGCGATAATCGAACTTGGTTGGCCATTTGTATCTGTATATTTTACTTCTAA
>NZ_KV832239.1:2388-5885 GCF_001837405.1 Staphylococcus sp. HMSC067F07
CTTGAGTCACTGTTTCCTTTTGTTTCGGTTGCTATTATTTCACTTTCTGCTTGTACTGCTTGATAACCAACCGTAACTTTACCAGTGTGATCGTCAATATTAATATGTGACACTTGCTTATCTAATGTCCAAGTTTCTCCATTTTTTATAGCATTTATTGAAGCTGGTTCTCCTTCGGGATTTATATAAATCATCTCTATTTTTGACGCTTCACCTTTAGGTGTTACTTCGACATTGACATGCTCCTCACTTGCTTCAATACCAGGCGCTTCCGGTGTTGCCTCTTTACGTGGCATATTTTCTCTACTTTCCTCACTTGTGTCACTGTTTCGAATTATATCGTTCGCTACAACTAAACTTTCTGGATAAACAGCTTGATAATTAATTGTTACTAAACCGGATTGTGGTTCGATATTTATACCAGGAACACTATTATTAAGTGACCAATTATCATTAGTTTTAGTAGCAATAATTGATGTACTCTCATTAGCAGTATTTTGATATGTAATATTTAACTTATCTGCTTTATTAGCTGGTGTTATAGTTAAATTTGGAATCAGGTAATTTATTTCAATAATTGGTTTGGATGGTGCATTATATTTTAGACTATTTTTCAATGTATCTAACGTATTAGTAACATTATTGATAGTTTCTTGGGATGCTTGATTTTCTATAGCAACATTATTCTGTTGTTCATTGATAATATTCCTAGCTTCGGTTAATTTGTCTTGAAGTGCACGCCATGAATCTGCGGTAAAATCAGCATCATTTAAATCGTGTAAGTAGTTATCAACTTCATTTACTTTACTTTGTAATTCTGTTTTATTCATTTGAATTGTCACAGTTTGTAAATTAACGGTATTATCTCCGGTTCTTTGAGTATCTCTTCCTCTAAATGTTGCATTAGTTCTATAACTAACATGTCCATTTAAATTAACTATTTTAGGTATTGTTGCTTTAAATTCTACTGTATAGGAGAGATCTTTCCTCTCTCCTGGATTTAAGTTACTAATTGACATTCTTAATTTATTAGTATTTACATCTAAATTACCGGTTCCTCCACTACTAGAAATGAGTTTTGAATTTGCTGGTAATATAACTTCATAATATGTATCTCTTGATTGATTATGCCCTTTATTTTCAACAGATAAATTAACTGTTGCACGTGCAAAATTATCATTAGGACTATTAGGCTGAGTTATATATTCTACCTGTGCCACATTAGAAGTGATATAGGATCCACTATTTATTCTTACATCACTAACTGAACCCCCATGATAATAAGATGAATTATCACCAAATCCATGTTCTTTCGAAGACCGTTGTACACTAATTCGACCAGTGTTGGATATAGGTAAAAAAGAAATTCTTACTCTATTCATATCGCTTCGTATGTTAACCATTGCAGATAATTTACCGGTAGGGTACGGTCCCATACCATTTAGACGATTATCAAATAAGATGCGATCCTGCTCTATATTACTAATTTTTAATTTAGCACCTGATGCACCATCTGAAAATACTGGACTTGTAGATATAAAGTTAACGTTTAATTCCGAACCAGGTACCACATCTATATCTTGATAAATACCTGCTACTTTAGCATCATTGACACTTCTATCACGACCGTTATTCGTTCTTGCAAGTACAACCCCGTATGGAGCACCATTATTGCTCATAAAACTTGAATAATCTACTGCGCTTGGTGTATAAAACATAGGATACTCAGGATTAGGATCAGTTGAGTAACTATGCCAATTATCTACATTCGTAACTACAGTTAATCTCTTTGACCTTGATGGTAATATACCACCAGATACCTGACTAAAGTTTCCATTTTGAATTTCTGGATTAACTTCATTTGCTTTCAAAGGATCATTAGATACGTTATTTTCAGGAGCACTTCTAAAAGATGATGAGTCTCTTTTATGTCTAATATACGAATAGTTTGAAAAGTTATTATTCGTAGTTAAATGTTGTGATTGAACACCGTTTGATTGACGATTTGGAAGTAAAGATTCTTTATTATGTAATTTACCTGCACTATTTAAAAACTTATGATAATAATCATCAACCTGTTGTTGGCTTTGAGGATTATTTAAAATAGATTCAGCTTCTTGTAAATCAGTTCGAAATAGTTTAATCGATTCATCTGTCTTGTTACTTAAATCTAAAGATTTATATTGATTTAAAATTTTTTCAAGTTGACTAGTATTAATAACGTGTTGAGTATTAGTTTTAGTAGTTGAAAGTTTATTTTCAATATCTTGGTTATTAGTTAGATTGTCATTTAAAGATTTTCCATTTTCAATATTAATTTGATGACTGGTACTATCACTAACTTTTTGATTGATGGTGGTATTATTTTGTTCAATACTGTCAGCTTTTGCGTAATTTATGTTAGACATCATGATAAAACCTATTATTGCTACACTAGCTGCTCCAAAACCTTGATATTTTCTAATAGAAAAACGTGTGATTTTTTTATCTAAGTTGTTGATTCTTTTGTTTTCCATCATTTTTTCTCCTCAAATATAAAGAATTTAAATTAACCCAACAATATTCAACCTATATTTTATTATTGATAAAATATATTTAATTGTGTTCCTTAAAATATACCATCAATCTATATTTTGTGCAATTGTTTATTTTGGGAATTTTACTATTTGTACATAAAAAAGAGTGTGGGTTTAGCTCCACACTCTCTATAATTCTATTCTTTGATTTTATTTCTAAAAATACCAATTAATCCTAAACCTGCTAGTAACATTAATAATGCTGGAGTAAATTCTTGTTCTTTAACTCCTGTTTCAGGTAATTCTTTCTTAGAAGTTTTATGATTATGAGATGTTTTATCATCTTTATCTTCATTACGTTTTGATATTTTTTTAGTAGGTTTAATTACTTCTAATATTTGCTTATGTTGTTTTAATTTAACTTTTTTATAGATATATTTAGTAATACCATCTTCGGTTTCTGTTCTAATATATTTATAACCTTCTATTTGTATAACACCTCTTTGATTTAAAGGTGTTTTATCGTCTTCTACCGCATCTTTAATAATATTCCCTTGATCATCTAACCATACTGTAACGTGTAATTTAGGTTTATCATTTACATTATTTTGATTGTTCTCCTGCTGTTTAGTTTGAATAACTGGATCTTTCTGAGTAGTTGGTTTTGTCGGTCCTGATTGAGTTGGTTTCTCTGGCTCTTCCTGTGTCGTTGGTTTTACCGGTTCTGGTTGTGTCGGTTGCTTTGGCTCTTTTTGTGTAGCTGGTTTTGATGGTTCTGGTTGTGCTGGTTTCTCTGGATCTTTCTGTGTCGTTGGTTTTACCGGTTCTGATTGAGTCGGTTGCTCTTGCTCTTTCTGTGTCGTTGGTTTTACCGGTTCTGGTTGTGTTGGTTTCTCTGGCTCTTCCTGTGTCGTTGGTTTTGATGGTCCTGATTGAGTTGGTTGCTCTGGCTCTTTTTGTGTAGCTGGTTTTGATGGTTCT
>NZ_KV832239.1:5985-59531 GCF_001837405.1 Staphylococcus sp. HMSC067F07
GTTTTGATGGTTCTGGTTGTGCTGGTTTCTCTGGCTCTTTTTGTGTCGTTGGTTTTGTCGGTTCTGATTGAGTCGGTTGCTCTGGCTCTTTCTGTGTCGTTGGTTTCACAGGTTCTGATTGTTTTGGTTGTTCTGAATCTTTTTGAGTCGTTGGTTTTTCAGAATTTACTTCTGATGGTTTAGTGTCATCCTTTTTTGTTGAACTACTTGTGGCTGTGTTTGCTGTTTGAGATGTATTTACTTTTCTATAAATAAATTTAGTTATACCATCAGAAATTGATGTTCTAAAATGTTGGTACCCAGGAATTTTTATCGGCACTCTTTCAGAGGCAGGCGTTTTATTATCTTCTACTGCATCTTTAATGATATTACCTTGATCATCCAACCATACAGTAACGTATAAGATAGGAACTTCATATGTTCCACTGTCCTCATCTTCGTCAGGATCTTCATTTGGAGTTCCATCAATATAATCATTTAAATTTTTAGATGATTTATGATGAGTCTCATTATTGGAAGTTGATGTATTAGTTTTATTGCTTTCAGTTTGAATAGTTTTAGGTGATGTAGTGCTATTAGTCTTGTTAATTTCTTCAGCTTGAGCGGAACCATTGCCCGCAAAAAGATATAAAGCTAAAGTTAAAGCACTCGCTGTGCCGTAGCTAAAATATTTTTTACTTGGTAAAGATGGAAATTGTTTTAAATCTCTAGGCTTGTTGTTTTTCATAGTTGTAATATCCTCCCAAAATTTTTAAACGATAGCGTTTATCTAACTTATTATGAGTACTTATAATAAAAGCTTATAAAACATTACATAAATACATTAATTCTCCTTCGCATTATCGTTAATTTTATTATAATATATTTTTACGAACTAAAATACTCTAATTACAATAATTACAGAAAATAATAGATAAAAAAACTCCTTTCAGAGAAAATAATCTCTAAAAGGAGTAATAATGACAACCATAATGATTTAATTACATCATTCCTGGCATTCTGTATATACAAAAACAACTATAAATATATGGATAAAACACTGTTAAATCAATGTTTTATGTTTTGATACATACCATTTATTTCAGTTTTTCCATTCCATTATGTCATAATTATGTCATGACAGAAACTACTATTGTACTTATAATATCAGTTTTAACATATAAAATTTTATTCACTCTTTTTTTGGTCTGAAATTATAATAACAGTCTCTGCAAAATAATGAACGACCGAACTTTATGTAAATAAATATAAAAAATACAGGTATTAAAATTGCCATCACAAACGGCGCTATTAATTCAAAAGGTGACTTTGCATAATCTCCCGACATAAACATTCCAAAGATTGACATAGCAGCGAACAATAAAGATATCAGCGCTAGTTTAGATAAACATCCACTAGATCTTTGAACCACCCTACCGGAATTACATCTTGGACAACGACTCCATCGCATTATGTATCACTTCCTTTTATTTTATCTTTATCCTTTTTACAATACAAATTGTGTTTTCTTACAATTTCAAAAAAGAATTTATATATATATATATTATATATCAACATTCACAGTTCTTTATATTCAAGTGTTAAATGTTAAAATTGCAAAAACAACATATTTTTGGGGCAACATATACATATTCATTACCGTATGCGTGAGATACCTATCAATATAGGTGGCCTTGTTTTATAAAACAATTTTTCATATAATTATTACCATGACTAGAAAAACTCGTTTCAAATATCGCCTCAAAAATTGTTCCATCTTGTTTAACATAAAAAATGAAAAAAGGAGTAGTAAAAATGAATATTATAGTCTATTGTGGAGCCAGCAAAGGAAATCAAAAAGAGTATGAAAATAGTGCTATTCAATTAGGGGAATGGATAGCTAAAAATAATCACTCTTTAGTTTTCGGTGGTGGCAATGCTGGATTAATGGGTATATTAGCAAATACTGTAATACATAATAACGGAAAAACAATCGGCGTAATGCCTACTTTTTTACAAGAAAGGGAATTAGCACATGATAAATTAGACGAATTAATAATCGTCGAAAGTATGTCTGAAAGAAAAGAAACCATTTTAGAAAAAGGCGATGTATGTATAGCCTTACCAGGTGGTCCTGGAACACTAGAAGAAATAACGGAAGTTGTTTCATGGACAAGAGTTGGACAAAATGACAATCCTTGTATTTTCTTCAATACAAACAACTATTATTCACTTATTGAACAATTTTATGACCAAATGGTTTCAAATCAATTTTTAACTCAAGAAGATAGAGACAAAATATTATTCTCAAAATCTTTTGAAGAAATCGAAAGATTTATAAAAAATTATAAAGTGCCAAAAGTAAGAACATACTAAAATAAAATTGCTTTATTGTCATCGATCCTCGGAACACACCTATTCATTTAGGTGTGCTTTCTTTATGGACGTAATCAACCAACCGTATACCCGCTTTATCAATTCTCGATGCAACATAAGGCATTTCTCAGAACACAAAAAACCTCTACTCCGTAATAAGGTAATGGTTTAATGTTACATTTCATTTCTATTTGCAAATATCGTTAATGTATAATTTTTACCATCGTCATTTTCGATAGATTCAATCTTATACATATCTCCATTGTATTTAATTTTATGATCTAACTCGATACCCTTACGATAACGAATAATAAATCTTATTGGTACATTTGTGACACTGAATCCCATTGCTTCAAACTCACCTGCTCGCATTGTCTTAATGTCTGCCCATGGTTTAGCGATTTCAGCTTCTACTTCTTCAAATCCACCTTCATCATTCATTTCTTCCGTGATACCAATGATAGATATTCTATTATTAAAATGATATGCCATTTGTTTCACCTCACATATAAATTGTTGAACCTGTTCAACATTTGAAATGGTCCGACGTCGGACTTTTTAGTTACAGACAATTTTGTCCGTTTGCTGTTACTCTTTTTTGAGTAATAGTACGCGCACTTTTTTTGTGTGTACTTTTACATATTGGTTAAACTTTTTTGTCTAACCAAAGCTCATAATTGAGCCGTGTGATTCCTCAACTTTGAGGTCTCTAAATTTTCTAATTGGTCGCCGTGCAACTGTTGCACAACGAAATTCTGATACGTACCACATTTCAAGCGAGCACTCGATTACATCGCCCGTAAGAATTGCTCATAATTATCAAATATCCCACTCTGACATTCACCTTGTGCTGCATCGAGAAATGAATAAACGTATTGTTTGTGCATTTGATGTTTAATAATTTAAATGAAATTGATATAACATTAAGCTAAATAATAAATTACGATAAGATATTCTCATTAATATTTATGAATAGTACAATAGTATTTAAACACTATTATTAAAGGAGAATGTGATATGAAAAAGTTATTCTTTATGTTACTAGCAAGCTTTCTGATATTAGCTGCATGTGGTAATGAAGAAGAAAGTAAACTAGACGATAAGAAAGAAACTAAATCTGAAGATAAAGATAAGGAGACTGATAAAGAAAAAGAATCAGACAAGAAAGATAATAAATCAAATAATAAGGACGAAAAATCTAATGAAGAAGTAGCTAATAATAAAGACAAACCAAATGAAACTTCTCAAGAAAAACAAAAAATGGAAAATAAAAATAATACGCAACAACAAAATCCTAATATAAACAATAATGAAGGGCCTACTCAACAAGGTAATAGACCCTTTGGAGGTATTCCGCCTAAAGGTATGACAAATGAAGAATATCAACTTCTAGAAAACAATATGCCTAATGCAAATAATGTTTCAAATGAAGAATATGAGAAACTATTAAACGAACAAGTACAAAGAATAGCTAATAAAAATAATCACTCAATAGAAACACCAATGGGTACATTTACTCCAAATAATCAAAATGAGAATACAGATCAAAATCAAAAAATAGATTTAAATAAAATGCCTGCTGGTGATTTTTCAACTGAAGGTATGTCGGAAGAAGCCAAGAATAAAATAGAAGAACTCACAAGACAAAAAGATTTTGAAGGATTGTCACAAGAAGAATACAATGATCGTGTATCAGAAATAATGAATGAAGAAATGAACAACAATTAATGGTATCATGCGCTATATATTTTCAGCTTATAAAAGATATAATTTCACTTTTATTTGATACTACATTACAATTTCCCACTCTCACATTCGCCCTGTGCTGCATCGAGAAATAAATTAACGTATAGTTGTTCGTTTGACGTTCTATAATTATGTCCATATTATCATTAAATATAAACAAATTCTTAAATTTTTATATTAATCATAACTTTTTGTTATCACCATTATTTTTTAGATATAGTACAATTAAATCATTATCTTTTTTACAATATCCATTAATAAGTTGCACGAATTTTAATAATTTCAGTTTGAGGCATTGCGTGTGTTTGAATATAAAAAAATTAAATAAGGGGGTATGTAGAATGGGTGTTGGAAATAGTAATTTAGAAATAAAACCTACACTAAGTAATTTACAGTTTTACATAGGTCAAACAGGCAAACCTGAACATGATCCATTGCTAGACTTTTCATTGTTATATGAACACGCAGAATTAGGTATTAAATTCACTTTGAGTGGTTTAGACAAAATTGATAATCCTTATAATACAGATAATGAATTATATTTAATAATTCTATTATACGATAAGGTTGGAGGTATCGGTTTTGATTTACGTAATTTTTGGACATTAAATTTAAATGCCGAAACCATGAAAAAACCTTATGAAACAATCCAATTCACGTTATATAAATTTGAACCTAATAATAGAAGTTACGATTTCACTAATATTTATCAACAATTAAAAGTATTAGTCTTGCCTGAAGAAATTGGTAAAGAAGAAATTGACAAAGATACTTTTATGAATTGGATGACTTGGCCACAACAGAACGAAATTTTAAGTACTAAAATACCTATTTATCATCACAAGGAGATTAATAATGAGTAATTTAGAGCCTGTACCTCACAAAACTTTATTAAACAGAATATATCCAAATGGTGATATTCCAGTCAATTTTATGAATGATACTAAAAATCAAAAAGATGATATAATGGAATTAAATAAAAACGATGAATCCGGAGGTGGCGATATGAACAACTATGTAACTAGAGATGAATTTAATAATGGAATAAAAGAATTCAAAGATGAAATGCGTGCTATGAGAACTGATATGAATAACAACATGAATAGCATCAGAACTGATATGAGCAATAATATGAATAGTTTACGTACAGAAATGAATACTAATTCTAATTATTTACGCAGTGAAATGCAAAATTCTATTAGTAAGTTACCTACTAATTCTGAAGTTGAAAATATTTTACTAAAAAACAATAAAGAATTAGACAAAGAAGCAAAGCAAAATAGAAACACAATTATAGGTTGGACTATTGGTATAGTTGGTTTAGGTTTCACAATTGCTAAAAGTCTCGGATGGCTATAAATTAATAATAAGGGTAGTCCACCTACCCTTATTATTTTTCATCTTAATTGACATACAAAACAACCCACCTATTCATATAAATGAGTGGGGGGTTGTTTGTTAATATAATTTTTCATATAATTAATATCAACACAAGAAGAATTCGTTTACACACTTTTCAAAAAAATCGGAGGTACATAAATTTGAATAATTTAGGAACTTTATATTTTTTCTCAGGAAAAATGGGAGCAGGAAAATCAACTAGATCTAAAGAGATAGCACAAACTGAAAATGCAGTTTTATTGTCTGAAGATGAATGGTTAGAAAAATTATATCCAAATCAAATAAATGATTTTGATGATTACTTAAGTTACTCAAAGTTAATAAAACCATTATTGAAAGAGCACATCCAGCGAATTTTAAAAGTCGGTAGTAATGTAGTATTAGATTTTCCAGGTAACACTAAAACTCAAAGAAAATGGCTATTAAGTGTAGCTTCAGAAATTAATGCAAATCATCAATTAATTTTTCTCAATATAAGTGATGATAAATGTTTGAAACAAATTAATATAAGACGTAGTGAAGAACCAGAAAGAGAACAATTCGATACTAAAGAAACTTTCGAATATGTTTCTAGTTTCTTCGAACCCCCTGAATTTTCAGAAGGTTTAAATATTATAGAAATCAAATAGTTAACCCCATCTTTTCATTTAGGTGGGCTTATTTTATCTCCACAATATCTTTTAAATTCAATACACTCATTCCAGTATCTTCATACATATGTAGTGTTTTTGTATGAACATCTACTTTATGAATATAACCTACTTTATTTTTAATATATCCATTTTCGAAGTAACGCAATTCAATAGATGGGTCGTTATACATTTTGAAAATTAATGTGTTATTAAGCTCATTCAATTGATCGTCGTCTAATATAGGTTTATCTATCTTATTTTGGTCTTGTATGTATTGTTCTAGTTGTTCATATTGTTCCGGCATCGTCTTAAACGCCTGCCACTTAACAATTCCACGCCCTTCTGGTATACGTGAATTTAGATATTCTCTAGGTATTTCTCGGTAATCACTTGTGCATTTATATTCATCTGGTACATCTGGATTGATTGGTTTCATATAATCACCTCAAAAAAATGGAATCGTTTTACTAGCTTTTATAATATCTTTTGTGAAGAAAAATTGTTTACCTTCTCCTGTGTATGCAGGATTTAAAATCATATTCGCTTTGGCATTGTACAACCACTCTGGATTAATACCAGAATTTAATATTTCTTGAAATTCTTGAAAGTTTTTATTCCAATCTAAATTTGGAATCATATAATCACCTCATGAATATAATAGAACACTTGTTCGTGTATGTAAATAAAAAAATAGCCCTTTTGAGGCTAATGCATTTTAATCTGTTTGTTTACCAGCATCAGTTCCAAATTTAAAATACAAACTGATTGCTATTATTGGTAGTAAGTAAAAACCTTTGAATATCGTATAGCTAATTACTAAAATAAGAACTAGTGATAAAAAAGTAAGAACTAAAGTACTTACCAAAGCTATAAATTGATTTCCATCCTCTGACCTCGAAATATTATTTGAATATACGAATTCACCTACATAATTACCTAAAATTATAAATAAGTTTTTAAAAATATAAAAACTACAAACTAAAACTATAATAGTTGCAATAAAGCCCAATTTTCTCTGTCTCCTTTACTTTATATATATTTAAAAGTATATCTTATTTTTTATATTTAGCAACACAAAAAAACAGGGCAAGCACATAAGTGCCTACCCTACAAATATTTAAACGTAGCGACAATATGCCTAACAAAAATTGTAATTATACATTACCACGTTATGTTATTTATTAAACAAAAATAACCACTCCGAAGAGTGGCTGTAATAAATATTTTATGATTATATATTTGCTACTTGGTTTTCTTTATTTTTTAAACGATATGCCCTTTTTTAATCATCTCTCATAAATATCCATATACTAGAAATATAAAAAAATGTAATCATTAATAAATAAATAAAAAACAAGGCAAATGTAAGTATAACTCCAGCATAGTAATAAATAAGATACTTAAATTTAATAGCCTCTACATTAATTGATGAATAAATAACTGTTAGTAGCACTAATAGCAAACTCGTTATTACTATTGTGATTAAAAAGCTTTTAAAACTTTTATTTTTTTTATACTAGAAATTATACTTTTCATAGGTTCTTTATCTTTAAATGTAAAAATTGTAGCCAAAAAAGTTCCAAACAGACCGATACTTATACTCGTAAATACTAATATACTTTCAAAAAGCTTTTCTATATTTATCCATTCCAAAAAATATCACACCTTGTTTACAAATGGTCTATCTTGATAGCGATAAAAATTAATCATTTCATCAAAGATTCTATTTTGCTTCATTATTCTTTGTTTTGATATGTCAATTGGTAATAATGTTTGAACTTTTTGTGCTATTAAGTCCATTTCTTGAATCCTTTCTTGTTCTTCTTGTCTTGCTTTCACCTTAAATTAATAAAAGCTACCTCTTAAGATAGCTTTTCCAATAAATTATTAAACATTTGCCCTATTCTACCTGCAGTCACATTAAATACATTACCAATTTCTTTGTATGAATACCCTTCTGCTAATAATATAAATATAAAATACTCTTTGTCTGTCCCGACTCGCTCGACAATATCTTCTAGTTCATTATAAAAGATAACTTCTTCTATATTATGGTTATCGAAAAGATTTGTTTCTTCTTGATGATTAATTTCAAAGAAATCATCCACATCATCATTATATTCATTATTTAAAACATCATTTTTTTCTACGGTATGGTAGTTAAGTATAAATTGCTTTAATGTCGTTTTGTCATAATACATGTCATTATCACATTCCTTATACTACGATTGCTTGCTAACTCTACTCAAATGAGTTGAATGATATAAATCTTTTTGTAATTTATCAATCGTCTCATATGCCTTTATTCGTCCATGAGAGCGCATATAATCCATGACTTCTTTTTGCTCTTGTTTTGTATACTCACTAATAATCTGTTTCAGTTGATTCATACGTTTAAAACTTTTATTTTTAAACCGTTGTAAATCTTCTCTTTGTTGAATAATCCAAACAACTAATTTTTCTAAAGGATATGAAACCGTAATAACACCACTCACTTCATCGCAAGTCATATGTGATACATTTAAATAATAGCTTTCTTCAATTTGCATCTCTATAGATCTAATTTTACGGTTTATAATAAGTGGATTGTATTTTAGTAACAGTTCATACTCTGAAATTTTTTGTTCTTCTATATAATACAATGTTGATTTATTTTGTTTTAATATCATGGTCAGCCTCCCTGATTTTAAAATAGATTGAAGACGTTGACAATAAAGTCAACGCCTTTAAATACTATTTTTTGCTTGGTGCTAAATTTGGGTAATTAATCATCTTTTTACCTAATGTTTTTTTCTGCAATAAACCAGTAGCTTTTTGCCACATAAAATCACTATAGAATTGTTTCGAATCATAATACTTAGACTTTCCTTCTATGATTGGTTTAGCTACATCATTTATAGATTGCTGATTTGTAATTTCACCAATATACGCCTGATTAAGTTCAATTTTTTCTTTGAGCTCATTAATTTGTTGTTTTAAACTATCATTTTCATTCTCAACCGTTTTGACAACTTTATTAGCCTTTTCTGTCTCACTATTAGTTACTTTCTGTAATTGATCTAGTGATTTAACATTATTCGGTAAATTAATTACAATTTGTCCATTCACATTAGGATTAGTAGCTTTCTCACGTCTTAAATTATCTATCTCATTTAAAGTCAATTCATATTCTTGTGTACTTAAGTTACCTTCTTCCAATTTGTTATACAAACTGTTAATTTTATCTTGATATGAAGTTTCATTATTGATTCGTTTACTTTGACTCACCATGTCTTGTATAACAGTGATATGCGTTGGAAATATTTCTTTTATAGTTGGTCTTTTATTAGTTTTAATTGCCATTTATATCGCTCCTCATTTATACTTTTTAAGTAGATTTCTAATTTTATTTACTGCGCTATGCTCTTTTTGATAATCCATCAATTGATTCACCATGTCCTCAAGTACACTTAATTCTCTAAGTACACTTGTAAGTTGTCTATTCTTTTCTTTATCGACGGAACCCTGTTGTTTCACATCATCAATTTCTTGGCGTATCTCCTTAATCTTACTTTTTACATGATTCCATTCAAATACATTAATATTGCTCATTTAATTCCCTCCTTTGTTTTATTTATAGTTATCCTGTTAACCATATTTATTAAGCCAGCGCAGGAAATGTTGATTTTTTGCTGGGATAGGGGGGGTTATATGTGTAATAAATCGAAATTATTACGGAATCGAAACACCTTCGCCGTTCCCTCTATTTGAAAAAAACAGTAATTTGATTTCAAGGGGGGGGCGTGATAATCCCCATTATATTTGCTTACTTTTCAAATCAAGATAATGTTTATAACTAATCCCTTTAACGACTCTTTCAGATGTTTCACAATATAATAAATAACGTGCTATCAACTTACTGTATATCATCATGCAACATCTCCTAATGTAATAGTGTGTTCATCGTGTCGCTTAACTTCAGTGTCACAGGTAACCAACGTGTATCTGAATCATCAAATGGATTTGTCATAATAGGTAGATCTAGATACATACCATGGCTTGCATAAGTTGTTACATCTGTTCGTTCTAGTTCAAGTTGTTCTGATGTTAGTAAATTACCTACTATATTAATGACTTCCATACTCCACCCATGCCACAACACTATGTTCTCATTGTCTACATGAACGAATGTAAACTCACCTTGATATTCAATATGCAATGATTCAAACAGTTCTTCTAAATCAACAAAGGATACTGCGGTATGGTATTTAATATAGTTGATAATATATACTTTCAATTCATCTTTAGACATGTCATACTCCCTCATGCTTTCACTTTATTAACATTGTTCTTCACATGTTTTATTGGTGATACATAACCTTCGTCTCTCTCGATGTACTGCATACAATTACCTATTCGATACTGATACCAATATGCATCAATGCTACTCATCATATTCAATTGATTAATAAGAAACTCAATTGTCTGAAAGTCTGCTCTTAAGAAGATTGTCATGTGCCCCACACTTGTATAGTTGAGCTTAAGGTTATAACCTCTTAACCATAAAGACAGTAGCTCCATATTCAATTTAGATTGTAGGTGTGCTTGACCTTCACTCGATAAACACCAATCACATGTTATAAAGTCTATTTCTAAATAGTGATACTTGCCCTGTGTTTTATAGATGTGACAAATAGGTTTATTAGCAATTTCTAAATTCTTAATATCATTAAAATTGAGTTTCTTATTATTTAATTTGAATGGATCAGTCGGTATTAAATGGTTTACCATAATTTATTAGTCCTCCTGTTTTGAAATATGTTTAATAAGTTATTTCTATAATCACACGATTTACATTGTTTTTAGTTACTACTGTTCCATATCTATTGCCACTGTTGTATAGGTATCTCATTTTCTTATTCTCCTTTTTGTCCGTTACTTAACTTAGTTCGTGCACAAAAACACCACTTCGTGCACAACATGCACAGTTCATGCTCACCTCTAAACCTTACTCTCACAAGGGGTAATGTACTTTACTGTGCACGAGTGCATCAAATTTCTGAAAAAACTTCTTATATATTAATGCCCTACTTCTTATAGTTATTTGTATATTAACTTCTTTAAAATTGAAAATTCATGCACAGTTAGGACTACAAACCCTGTATTACCAACGGTTTGAAGGTGAGCACGAGTTAAAATATTTCATGCACAGTAACTTTTGTAATTGTGATTAAATGTCTTATAAACGCTGTTATATCAATGAATTTCAGCTGTGCACGAATTTTTGTTTGTTTTTGCTATTTCATGCACAGTTTCATGCACACACCTCATTTACACTACTTTTAAATTTGTGTTCACATAGGAAATTTTTTGTTCTCCGTGTGGTAAAAGTGTAGGTTCGAAATGACCCACTTTTGCTTGTAAATCATTAACTGAATAATATCTAGGTCTTTCAACCTTCCAAGATTTATCAAGATAACGTTCAAAACTTTTACAGAATTTCCTTTCAGAAAGTGCTCTATAACCACTACGTTCACAGAAAACTTTATACTTATAATAGACAACTGTTTTAGGTACTTTATCAATTTTCCATTTATCAAACTCTGTGACTTTAAAATCATATACTGGATCATTGTCTTGAATATATTCTTCTAATAATTCAGCTGATGCTCTAGGAACAATAAACTTATTGAAATTTAAATTTATAGCTTTGTGAAGTACATATTCGAGTACCTTTTTATCAGTAAGGTATTTTTCTTTGATATCTGGATTTTCTTTTGCACCGTTAAAATCTGCGTTAAATGGTACTATTAAAAGCCGTCTGTTTGTCCCACCTGTTTTATTTTTAAATCTAGGCATGCCATTAGTTGATTGAATCACAGTAGTTCTGAAAACAGTTCGATATGGTTGTTTGTTTTTTATATTCACAAGCACAGGATCACC
Organism: Staphylococcus sp. HMSC067F07; assembly: GCF_001837405.1. Lineage (NCBI taxonomy): Bacteria > Bacillati > Bacillota > Bacilli > Caryophanales > Staphylococcaceae > Staphylococcus > Staphylococcus sp. HMSC067F07. The sequence goes on from NZ_KV832239.1 coordinate 18,042, forward strand.
TGTAACTACACTGTTAAAGTTCGAACTATCCTCAATATTCACGCCTACGGGAACATCATCACCAATCACAAGTGTTTTACCTTCTAGCACTCCTAATTTAAACTCTTGGTCAAATTCATTAACTTTAAGACTTGCCACATTATCAAAACCGATTAAGTTAGTAAGCAACGTTTGGAAAGTGCCTTTAGCATTGTTACCATCACCAACTAGGAATATCGCTTTTTTACGTGTATAATTTCCATTTAATGAATCATTAATAACTTGCCATAATAATGTGAATACTTCTCTATCACCACATGCGACTTCATCTAACCAGTTATCAAAAGTCCAACCATTAATTACTGGTGTTTTAGGATTGTCAATATAATTAGTTGAAATCTTAGTAGTAAACACATAGTTAGGTGTAAAAGATTCCAATTTCATAGTTTCTCTATTAAACACACCATTATTGACTGGTATTAAATGTGGTTCATTTGTTTTGTCTACCACGTCTACCATATTAGTTAAATGATAGATGACTTCTAATGCTTTTTTCTCATTGTGTCTAGGTTCTAACCAAGAAATAATACGTTTAATAATTGCAGTATTTTGTGTGTAGATACCTTTTTCACTTTGATACATTGCTAATTTTGTATTTTCTTCTAAATCGAATATCACAAATTTCATTACATCGTTAAGCAATATAGCACATCTATTTGTGCCAATTGTTTGTGGTGGTCTACCTGATGCTTCACCATTTTCTTTCGCTTTCTCAAATTCAGCTTTCATAAATGCTAATTCTTCTTTACGAATCAGTGATATCGTATATCTAAGCGATTGCCCTGTTCCTCTCGAATTAGGCTCATAAATTGTTTCTTGATTAGCTATAGCTGTATCTAGTTCATTATTACCCCAAGTTGAATTTCCACGCTTTTCATCCCATTTATCAGTAAGATTATTGTATGTTAAAAAGATACTTTCCATTTGCGACTTATCTCTACCAGTATAAAATGCCAATACTCTTAACAAGCTTTGCACAGCTTCACTAGGGCTATCAAAAATACCTTCATACTCACCAGCAAGCAATTTTTTATATTTACTTTTTTTAGTCATCATTCTTACAATTTCATCATCTGTAAAAATACTGCTACCAGTTTTAGCAATTCTTATATTTTGCTTTTTAGGTTCTGCTTTAAAGAATCGTTCTACTAAATTATCAATCACGCCTTGATCGTCGCTAATTTCTGAACCTCCGATAGTGTAACCAGTAAATGTCATAAATCTACTAGTATGATACAGCTCTATATCTAAATCAGTACGCTTACTTTTCCTGTTTTCTGGTAATGTACCTTTGAAAAAGCAATGTAAACCTGTACCACTTGGACTTAATTCACAGTATGTGAGTTCTGTCATTTCAAGTCCTAATTCTGTTTGTAATTGATGTGTTTCAGCATCTACAGCGTTATCTATATCAAGACAAATATATTTACTTTCTTTGCTTAATATAAAACCTATACCATCGTAACCATTACTACTATCATAAAGTGAATAAACATCTTGAAAGTTACTCCAAGTATCTTTATTCGTTGAGCTAGCTTTTACACCATTTACTTGATAAGGTACTTTTTTGTATTCTTGACGGCTTTCGTTCCATTCAGCACGCCACAGCCCCCATTGATTCAATTGTTTAAGTTCATTCGGTATTTCCAATTCATTCACATCTATTATTGAATCTTTGGTTTTTATAGCCATCAAATCCCCCTCTTGTTGTTTTTGTAGATACATAACGTAATTTTTGCTATAATTAAAATACATAAAGTTTCTTTAACATTCATTTCTTACGCGTTATCTTCGCTTTGGTCGGCAGTAGATAATGCGTTTTTTTCTTGCTTAATATCAGCTTGAATATCATCATACATGTTCTCAATGTCTGTTCTAATCGCTTGTAAAGTGCTTGAGACAATATAATTTTGCTTAATGTTGTTATTAATAGCTTGGTGATATATAGGCTGATTCTTCTTGATTGCATACTCTCTTCCATCTTCTAATTCTGATGTTTCCATTCCAAGATAATCTAATACTGATTGAACCTTATTTCTCAAATCTGCAAATTCCACGCTCTCTTGTACTTTTTCCGTGTATAACATGTTATTTGGTCTCCTTATAAAAATTAATGTAATTTGGTCTGTTTTTCTCGATCGCTTTGATTAACTTTTCAATTTCTAGCTTAGCAAGATAGAGATTGTTTAAGTCGTCTTCTCGAGAGAAGTAACTAATTTCATGTGTCATATCATAATTTTTAACTTGCATTTTCTTTAAGATATTTGTTGCATATACTGACATCTGAATCATCATTTCAAAATCTTGAATCATATCCAAAATGTCTAATTCACCAATATATTCAGCGTTGATGTCTTGAGATTTCATATATGCTTGAATAAGTTCCATCTCATGTACTTGTCTATCATCTTTACTCAAATTTCTATTATTAACACGATCATTTATAAGCATGAGTGCAATTTCTCTACCATATTTACTTTTAAACTCTCTAACCTTCATCTTATTCAACCTCCATTAATTGTTTTCTAATTTTTCTATCATTAAACCATTCTGTTATTGCCCATGATGTAATAGCTAGTGGACTATATAAAGCCATACTATTAAAAATATCTTCTGTCACATAACCTACTGTAAATGAAGTCAATGAGCTTGCTGCGATAAGTGTTCCGAATAATTTCATATTGTATTCACCTTCTTTAAACTTTTTAGATCGTTGTTAGTAATATCCATCTGCGAAGTAATATGATCCATGAAATCATCTACATCAGACTTCTTGAAACGGTACGTCACACCTACACGAAAATATTTCATTCCGTTTTTGATTAGCAAATCTTCTATAGTAGGTTTAGATAAATTAAGATATTTTGATAACTCGTTATAAGTCATAAAGTATTTCTCTTTTGCCAATTCTTCTACACGTTCATCAATTGCTTGTTGTAGCATGTCACGTGCTTCATCTTCATCAATGCCGATATTAAACATGTGTTACGCCTCCTATTTTTCGATAGTGAATATCTCTTGTACACTTACGTTAAATACTTTAGAAATTTTTCCGGCTAGCATCGCACTAGGTTTTCTTTTTCCGTTCATGATTTGACTCATGTATGATATTGAAATACCTACTTCATCTGCTAGATTTGAAAGGTTGTATCCTTTCAAAAACATTAATTCTTTTAGATGCCTACTCTTGATTACCACTGTCATTTTTATCACCTCTTTATAAATGAATTAACATCATTCAAAAAATACAAAATTCGAATGTTTTGTTTACAATTATCATTATACATAATATTAAAAATAGTGCAAGTTCTTTTAACAAAAATTAATATTTTTGTAAAATAATCATTCTAAATGAATGTGCCGTCAATCATTAAACGCACTTATAAAATTCTGGCAATTTGTAAAAGAATCATTCATAATGAATGTAAATTAAGAAAATGAGGTGTAAGCATGATTATATGTACTTTAAACAAATTGATGGAAGAAAACGATAAAACACAAAGTGAAATAGCAAGTAAAACCGGAATTACTCGACCTACATTGCTATCTTTAATAAGAAATGATAATCAAAGCATACGATATGAAACTATTAACCAATTATGTAAGTATTTCGATATAGATATGAGCGAATTATTGGTTTATTCACCAGTTGAAATGAAAATAAAAGATGTTTTGATAGAAGAAGTTCCTATATCGTTAAAATATGAGTTAACTGAAGAAAACTCGAGCTTTTCAGTATCTTTGATCTATGATATTGACGGAATAGAATTCGAATTCGACACCAATCTAAACGTTACAGAAACAGATAATACGTTAAAAAATTCAAGTAGATTCTTTTTACATAGTGTGGTGTATGAAGATATATTGAATAAATTAGAAGTGAAAGGCTTCAAAAAAGATTTCATAATGACTTATAATGATTCTATTGATATAGAAGATGTTATAAAAAAAGAATTAAAAGACGTTAATCTAGACTCTAATTTTAATATTAAATTCTCAGAGGTTGAATTCCAGAAATTAGAAAAAGAGGATAATGTATTCGAAGATTTAGTGGAAGAATTAAAGTCTTTAGTTGAGAGAAGTCCCTTTGAAGATGAAGAAAAAAAGAAAATGTTTGAAAAGATAAGTGATATCAAACACACAAAAAATAAAGGTGATAATTATGGCAAGCTATGACCAACTAAACAATAAATTATGGCGCTACCGTATATCATTAGGTAAAAACCCTGTAACTGGAAAATATGAATATGTATCTAAGACTGGATTTAAAAGAAAATCAGATGCAAAGAATGCTGCTGAATTAGTTGAAAGACAAATAAGAAATGGTGAGTATATCGCACCATCAACTACTACATTTAACTATGTAGCTGATGAATGGATTAATCATTATAGTAGAGATACAAAAATAAGTAGTGTTAGAGCAAGAGAAAAAGCCATATATCACGCTAAACAACAATTTGGTAATAGAAGTATACAAACAATAACTAAACGTGACTATCAAGCGTTTGTGGACGATATAAGCACTCAGTTTAGTAAAAATTATGTTGATAGTATTGTAAGCTCAACCAATCTTATATTTAAGTATGCGTTGGATATGAAAATAATTGCTAAGTCACCTATTGAGGGAATTAAGAGGGCTAAATTTAAGCCTACTGTTAAGGATTTAGAACAGAATAGCTTACAACAAAAATTTCTTGAAAAAGATGAATTATTCGAGTTTCTAAGCGTTGCTAAGCACCACCACAAGCCGCTGAATAGCTTTGAATTATTTACCTTCCTTGCGTATTCTGGTATGCGTGCAGGTGAAGTATTAGCGCTTAAATGGTCTGATATCGACTATAAAGAATGTACTGTGAGTATAACCAAGACTTATTACAATCCGAATAACAATAAGAAAAATTATCAAATACTCACACCGAAAACTGAATCATCTATCGGGAAAATTTCAATAGATCCTAACGTTATTAAGTTACTTCAAGATTACAAAGTGAATGTGCAAGACAAATGGAAAAATGAGTTGTACGTGGATAATGATTTCATATTCACAGATAATAACGGATACCCACTTGTCATTAAGAAGCTGTCACAGTGGATTCAAGCGATTATGTCACAGACTGATATTAATAAGAACATTACAACGCACTCATTCAGATATACCCATTGCAGCCTTTTAATAGAAGCTGGTGTGCATATCAAAGAGATACAAGAACGATTACGCCACAAGGATATACAAACGACTATGAACATCTATGCAAACATTACAAAATCATACAAAAAAGACGCTTCCCAAAGATTTAGTAACCTCATGGAAAACGTCAGTAAAGAATTATTTTAAAATTTTTATGTCAATATTATGTCATAAATAATTATAAAATGCCTTCAAATCAACGTTTGAGGGCTATTTTACATCATTCCTGGCATACCGCCCATACCTGGTTGTTCGTTATTTTCTTTTTCAGGAATCGTAGCTACTACTGCTTCAGTTGTTAAGAACATTGCTGCTACACTCGCTGCATGTTGAAGTGCTGAACGAGTTACTTTAGTTGGATCTACAATACCTTCTTCAAGCATATTTACCCATTCATTCGTCGCTGCGTTGAATCCTACACCAGCATCTGCATTTTTTAATCGTTCAACTATAATTGAACCTTCTAAACCTGCATTTTCAGCAATTTGACGTACTGGAGCTTGTAATGCTTTAAGCACAATATTTACTCCTGTTTCAACATCGCCTTCTGCTTCAATTTCGCTTACCTTTTTATAGATATTAACTAAGGCTGTACCACCACCAGCAACAATACCTTCTTCAACTGCGGCACGTGTTGAGTTTAAAGCATCTTCGATTCGAAGTTTACGCTCTTTTAATTCAGTTTCACTTGCAGCACCTACTTTGATAACTGCTACACCACCAGCTAATTTAGCTAATCGTTCTTGTAATTTTTCTCTATCGAAATCAGAATCAGTTTCTTCAATTTGTGCTTTAATTTGACTTACACGAGCGTCGATACTATTTTCATCACCGTCACCATCTACAATAGTTGTATTATCTTTAGTGACTTCTACTTTATTAGCTGTACCTAGCATATCGATTGATGCATCTTTTAATTCTAGACCTAAATCATCTGTAATTACTTGAGCACCTGTAAGGATAGCTAAGTCTTCTAACATTGCTTTACGACGATCACCGAAACCAGGAGCTTTTACAGCAACAGCAGTAAATGTACCACGCATACGGTTTAAAACAATATTAGTTAAAGCGTCACCTTCTACTTCATCAGCCACAATTAAAATTGGTCGACTAGATTGAACGACTTGTTCTAATAAAGGTAGAATATCTTGGAATGAAGAGATTTTTTTATCTGTAACAAGAATATATGGACGTTCAAGTTCAGCAATCATTTTATCTGAATCAGTTACCATATATGGAGATTGATAACCGCGATCGAACTGCATACCTTCAACGACTTCAAGTTCAGTGTTGAAACCATTTGATTCTTCAATAGTAATGACCCCGTCGTTGCCAACTTTATCCATCGCCTCAGAAATGTATTGACCGATTTCCTCATCAGCAGCTGAAATAGCACCTACTTGTGCAATTTCATTTTTGTTTTCAACTTTTTGAGAAATGTCATGTAATGCTTCTACAGCTACTTTAACGGCTTTATCAATACCTTGTCTCAAACCAACTGGGTTCGCACCACTTGTTACGTTCTTAAGGCCTTCTTGAATCATTGATTGAGCTAAAACTGTTGCAGTTGTAGTACCGTCACCAGCAATCTCATTTGTTTTATTTGCAACTTCTTGAACAAGTTTTGCGCCCATATTTTCATAAGGATCTTCTAACTCAATTTCTTTAGCAATCGTAACCCCATCATTTGTGATTAATGGAGTTGTATATTCTTTATCTAAGACAACATTACGACCTTTAGGACCAATTGTTACTTTAACAGCATTTGCTAATTTATCTACACCTCTTAGCATTGCTTGACGTGCATCTTCTGAGAATTTTAAATCTTTTGCCATACTCGAAATGACCTCCATTTATTAAGATTTCTTACATAGATGTTTTATCTGTCTAATATAAATTTATAATTATTGAATTACTGCTAAAATATCTTCTTCATTTAAAATTAAGTAAGTATCGTCACCACGTTTAACTTCTGTTCCAGCATATTGTTGGAACACAATAGTGTCACCTTCACTTACTTCAGGAGCAACTCGTGAACCATTGTCTAGTAGGCGTCCTGGACCTACAGCGATGATTACACCTTCATTTGATTTTTCTTTAGCGCTATCTGTTAATACAATACCGCTTTTAGTTGTTTGTTCTTGCTCTTTCTTTTCAATAATCACACGATTTCCTAATGGTTTAAGCATGATTGTTCCTCCTTCATTCACATGTGATTTAGCACTTTAATTATTAGAGTGCTAAGCTATTTTTATATTAATCAAATTTGGTCAATAATTCAAGCAAAAAGGTTAGCGAATAAATTTTGTACATCTATATTATTTACGATAAAATAAACTATACTTAGAAATAGATGGAGGTAAGTTATGAGAAGACTTTGGGTGTCCTTACTAACGGTACTCGCGTATGGCTTGGCTCAAATGTTACCTGGTTTTATACTTAGAAGTCATTTACTTGGTCATATGTCTCAAATTAAAACTGCTAAATTCATGATATTCACGCAAGTTTCTCTTTTTATATTAGCTGCTATTATCATAATTTTAATAAATTTAAAGGTAAAAAATCCTACTACTCTTGAAGCTGGTAGAAAGGAACCTAAGAGATACATCATTCCTTGGGCACTATTAGGTTTTTGTCTTGTTATGGTATATCAAGTTATTATAAGCTTGATATACTTTACAATCATGGGTAGTCAGCAGACAAGTCCAAACACTGAACGTTTAATGGCAATTGCTAAAAAAATGCCTATTTTTATCATTTTAATTTCTATCGTCGGCCCTATTTTAGAAGAGTTTGTATTCAGAAAGGTTTTCTTTGGCGAATTATATAATGCAATTAAAGCCAATCGCGTTGTTAGCTTTCTGATTGCTTCTATAGTAAGTTCACTTGTATTTGCCCTTGCACACAATGATATGAAATTTATTCCTATGTATTTTGGTATGGGCATGATCTTTTCACTTGCTTATGTTTTTACTAAAAGAATTGCTGTTCCAATTGGTATTCATATGTTACAAAATGGTACAGTCGTTTTTATGCAAGTTTTTGGTGGCGAAGCTTTAAAAAAAGCTCAAGAACATGCTAACTTTATTCTACATTTCATATTAAACTAAAAAAGCATCTAATCATGTAAAATGTTGCGAAACGTACATGATTAGATGCTTTCTTTGTTACTGTTGATTTTTTCTTCTATTATAAATAAACATACCTACTACACCGGCAAAAATTGCTACAATCGCACTGCCTAAAGTGATAAGCACACGATCTAATTTTTTGTTTTTGTTGTAATCATCGGATTGCTCGTTGTCGTTTGTAGTGATTTCATCTGCGCTGTGATTTTTAAAAGCACTACGACTCCCTTTGTCTTTATCGTTAGGTTTCTTTAAATCAGGCATGGAACCAATTTCACCGGTAATTAAAGCTAATACTTGTTCATCTAAGTTTTCATAATACTTACTTGCATTTAGTGGATTAAAATATTGAAATCTGAAATAGTTTGAACCTTTTTGTAAAGAATTTAAATATTCATTTCCACTAAAGTTTTGCTTTTTAAATAAACTATAGATGTCACTATCAGTAATTTCTCCATTTTCTGTATCTAAATTTCTAACTTGATTAATTAAAAATGGATTATATTTGTATGCACCACTTGCTAAGCTTCTAAATCTATCTAATAAAGAATTTTCTTCAGAATCTTTACTTTGCTCATCTTTATTAAAATTCTGAGAATTGCTTCTATGATTTATAACTGATCCTGATCTATTCCAAATAAATTGATTTCTATCATAATTAGGCGTTTGATGATTAGATTGTGAGTAATTTAAATCATCTTTGGCATTAGAGTTTCTTTTTAATGGGGTACCACCATTGCTACTATTTTCATTATCCTCATTACCTTTATTAGGATTTAACAATCCACCATTACTATCCTCAGGATGTATTGTGGAAGAATTATTGCTATTGCTAGCATGATGATTTGTATTTGATGAGTTACCTCCCGTATGATTACTTGAAGGTTGCTCGTTATTATTTGAATTAGATGGATGATGTTCGCCACTTTGATCTGAATTATCATCACCACTGCCATTATTATGACCACTTGAACTACTATTATCATTTCCTTCAGAAGGATGATTATCTCCTGAACCGTGTCCATTTGAACTACCGGGATTATTATGATGTGAGCCAGAGTGTCCTCCACCCGGGTGCGAATTATCATCACTACCCCCACCAGAAGGGTTATCGTGACCATGATCAGATGTATGATCATGTCCAGAAGCTGAGTCACTGTCTGAATCTGAATCGCTATCAGACGCTGAGTCACTATCTGAGTCGGAAGCACTGTCTGAATCTGAATCGCTGTCAGAGTCCGAATCACTATCTGAGTCAGAAGCACTGTCTGAATCTGAATCATTGCCTGAGTCGGAATCGCTGTCAGAGTCTGAGTCGCTATTTGAATCTGAATCACTATCTGAGTCAGAAGCACTATCTGAATCTGAGCCACTGTCTGAGGCTGAATCGCTGTCAGAGTCTGAGTCGCTATCTGAATCTGAATCACTATCTGAGTCAGAAGCACTATCTGAATCTGAATCGCTATCTGAGTCGGAAGCACTGTCTGAGTCTGAGTCACTATCTGAATCTGAATCGCTATCTGAATCTAAGCCACTGTCTGAGGCTGAATCGCTATCTGGATCCGTGTCGTTGTCTGAGTCTGAATTTAAATCATTTATTGCATCCGAATCAGACTCTCCGTTCTCATCATTTTCAGAAGTTGCAAGTGGATTTATGTTATTTTCATTAGATTGAGGCTGATGACTTATTGAATTGTCGTCACTAAAAGTCTGATTTTCAGATTCTGCTTTATTGATATCATTATTCGAAGAAATGGGCTTTATATTCTCCTCTGCTGCATGTGCATGATTATCAAATAAGGGTGTACTCAACATAAATGCAAAACCTGTTAATACAAACGAATGCTTGATTTTATTGTTATTCATAAGTCAATCACCTCCTCTTTAAATTCTTTTATCATCTTTAGTATATAGAAAATATTAGATTTTTGCATTCAAATAAGACTTTTGAAAATGAATATTAATCTTGTTGAAATTTCATAGTAATTATTTGTACATTATGAAAAGTATAATTATTATAGTATGTATAAATCAAAAGCAAAGGAGTATTTTAAAAATGGGGATTTTTAATAATACTGAAAATGAACAATCATTTAACGAAGCAATTGAAACTAGAAGAACTATTTATAATTTAGAAAAAACAATATCTATTAGTGATGAAGAACTAGAAGAATTAATCGCACATGCTGTAAAGCATATACCTTCTGCATTCAACTCTCAATCAACAAGAATAGTTTTACTTTTGAATGACAAAAATGAACAATTCTGGGAAAATACAAAATCTATTTTAAAAGAAACAATGGGTTTTGACAGAGATTTTGAACCTACTCGCCAAAAAATTGATAATTTCAAACATTCTCATGGCACAATTCTTTATTATGAAGATCAAAGTGTTATTAATGCATTACAAGATAAAATGCCTAACTTCTATGAAAACTTTGAAATTTGGTCAAACCAAGCTAACGCGATGCATCAGTATGCTATTTGGACTGCTTTAGCTACTAAAGGCATCGGTGCATCTTTACAACACTATAATCCAATTGTAGACGAATCTACTGCAAGCCAATTTGATATTCCGAATACATGGAAATTAATCGCACAAATGCCTTTCGGTGATGTACGTGAGAATGCGAAGGAAAAAGAAATCAAACCTGTAGAAGATCGTTTTATTATTAAAAAATAATTAAATTAACTGCGTCTGTGTAGGTATTACACAGACGCTTTTTTGCGTTTAATACTTAACTTTAGTATCTTATAAATAACTCGTAATAGGGAGTGAAGAAAATGAAAATTCAACTTTTTCAATTTCATGTAACTTATGGAAATGCTAATGAAAATGAATCCAAAATACAAAAGTGGTTTAAAGAATACTTAAACGAGGATACGGAGGTCGTTGTTTTACCTGAAATGTGGAACAACGGATACGCTTTAGAAGAATTAAAGGATAAAGCAGATACTAATTTAAAACGAAGTTTTTCATTTATAGCTCAACTGGCTAAACAATTCAATGTTGATATTATTGCAGGTTCTGTATCAAATATTAAAGACAATAACGTGTATAATACAGCATTTTCAGTGAATAAAGATGGTGAGCTAATAAATGAGTACGATAAAGTCCATCTTGTACCAATGCTTAGAGAACCTGAGTTTCTGACTGATGGCAATAAAGTACCTGAACCTTTTCAATTGTCAGATGGTACCCTAGCTACACAAATCATATGCTATGATTTACGGTTTCCTGAATTGTTAAGATATCCAGCTAAAAATGGTGCTAAAATTGCATTTTACGTTGCACAATGGCCTAGTGCTAGACTTAATCATTGGTTGGCATTGCTTAAAGCAAGAGCTATTGAAAATGATATGTATGTAGTTGCAGCTAATGGTTGCGGTAATGATGGAAACACGGAGTACGCTGGATATTCGACAGTTATCAATCCAAATGGTGAGATTGTTCAAGAATTGGGCAGTGATGAAGGTGTCCTCACCACTAATGTAGATTTAGAATTGGTTGATCAACAAAGAGAGTCTATACCTGTATTTAGAAATCTAAAACCTAATTTATATAAATAAAATTAAGCCGTGAGCTTGGGAGGGACTCACGGCTTTGATAACTTATTATTAAGGGAATGTTTTTACAGTTATTTTTTCAATCTATTTTTTGGGGATGTTATTAATTATGAAAAAATTTTAGTGAATTTATCTATTTTATTAATGATAAATTGAATGTTGTTTACGATAGCTTACATGCTAGAAATAATTACCTAATTAAAGGTAGCTAAGAATAATACGTAACACTGAGTCCAAGGAAACTACAGCTTTATAGCAAATGTTGCTCACTTGCTATTAACTTTGGGTTATTAAGTTGGGATGGCTTAACAACCCATTACTTAGTCATACTATACGAAGAAAACAAAGTTACAATGAAAGAATTCAAAACTTATTTTTTGAATTTTTTAATTGTATCAATGATCCATTTAATGAAATCACTGATTGTAGATACGATATCTGCAGCCATTACACTTCACTCCTTCCAACTAAATAATGGATTTGAATGATTTGGGAAGAATCATTCAATTAAGATTAAGCAAATTTTTCAACTATCTTTCTATCACATCTCTGTGATATGAGTCTATTAAAACATGGTTTTTACATTAAAGTACGATAATTCCTTAACTCATCAAAAAATGTACTTAAGTGTATTTCTATTTATGTTAAAATATCACTTGGGAATTAAAAATAACACTTAGGTATATTTTTTAAACAGTTAGGCATAATATTTAAAATGAGTTGCGCAAAATTGTATAATGTATTATGAGGAGAGTAGTAGGCGAGTGAAAATAATAGATAGAAAAATTGATGAATTTGCTAACTATTTACAGCATAGGAATAACCTAGATCGTATACAATTTTTGAAAGTTCGTTTAGGTATGCAAGTCGTCTTTTCAAATATTGAAAAGACTATTGTTGTATACGGGTTAGCACTGATATTCCAGACTTTTTATTACACACTTTTAACTCATATCAGTTATTTTTTAATTAGAAGTAATGCTCATGGTGCACACGCTAAATCATCCCTATTATGTCATATTCAGAATATTATTCTTTTTATTATATTCCCTTATTTAATAATAAAATTTGACGTAGAATATGTAGTTTTATTATTTTTAGCATTAATAGGTTTTACTATAGTTATCAAGAATGCGCCTGTAGCTACCAAAAAACAACCCATACCTAAGCGCTTAATAAGGCGTAAAAAAATACTCTCCATTATTCTATATAGTTTTATTTTAGCGGTATCATTATTAACTACTGAGCCAATTAATAAACTTATTTTATTTGGCGAAATAATAGAGTCTGTAACTCTATTATCTATTTTTTCCCCTAAGGAGGATTTATGATTATGGATGCTTTATTCAATTTAGTTCTCAAATTTTTTACTATCATATTTGAATTTATTGGTTTTGTAGCTGGTGCTAACCCTTGTGCTCTATACTACGATGAGCCAGAAGTACCTGATGAATTATCAAAGCTTTATGAATAAATAATTAGAAAGTGTGTTATAAATGGATGCTTTAAACTACGCTCCATATGCTGGTGTTCAGACATTACTATTATTTCTTATTATTAAAATAATATTAGATATTAAATTCAACTATAAGGATTATTTATTCACTTCTGGAATAATAATCCTTTCTGTTTATACTTTTTCTATTTTAGGTAGTAAAACATTACCTATTTTAGTTGTAGTTATTTTCATCTTCTTTTATAAAAAAATTAAGCTTTATTCATTTTTAGCAGTATTAATAAGTAATATAGTTTTATACCTAACTAATTTTCTATCGGTAACTTTGTATTTAAACACGCGAGAAATAATCAATAATAATTCTATTTCCATCTCTTTACATTTTGTAATTTTTGTTGTAATAGCTATATTATTAGCTTATATACTTAAATTTTTATTTAAAAAACTTAAAGGATCCTATTTATCTTTAAATAAGAAATATATTACCATTATTACCATAGTTTTATTATTTTCATTTGTTTTCTTTTACATAATTTCTCAGACTGATTTAAGCGCTAATGATAGCCTTACTTTATATGCTTTTATATTTGTAGGTTTAATTATATTTTTAAGCATTTTAATATTTGTGCTTTCAACTTTCACTCTACGTGAAATGAAGTATAAGCGTAATCTTGAAGAAATTGAAACGTACTATGAGTATACGCTACGTATCGAAAGTATCAATAATGAGATGCGTAAGTTCCGACATGATTACGTCAATATTCTTTCTACGCTTTCAGAGTTTATTCGTGAAGATGATATGCAAGGTCTTAAAAAATATTTCAATGAACAAATTGTTCCCATGAAGGATAATATGAAAACGCGCTCTATAAAAATAAATGGTATTGAAAATCTTAAAGTTAGAGAAATTAAAGGGTTAATTACTACTAAAATTCTTCAAGCTCAAGAGAAAGCAATACCGATTAGTATAGAGGTTCCTGATGAAATTGATAAAATCGAAATGAACACTATAGAGTTCAGCCGTATTTCAGGAATTATTTTGGATAATGCCATTGAAGCTTCAGAAGTTCTTGATGATCCACTTATTCAAATTGCTTTTATTAATAATGAAGAATCTGTTACATTCATTGTGATGAATAAATGTAGCGATGATACCCCTAAAATACATGAATTATTTGAAGAAGGCTTTTCAACTAAAGGCGATAACAGAGGGTTAGGTCTATCTACGCTTAAAGAACTGACTGACCAAAATGAGAACGTCCTATTAGATACTGTTATCGAAAATGGATATTTTGTTCAAAAAGTAGAAATTATTAATACGGAAGCATAAGGATGTGAAATATAGATGAAGATATTCGTTTGCGAAGACGATCCTAGACAAAGAGAAAACATGGTTTCAATTATCAAAAATTACATCATGATAGAAGAAAAACCTATGGAACTAGCTCTCGCAACTGATGATCCTTATGAAGTGCTTGAGCAATCAAAAGAAATGAATGATATTGGTTGTTATTTCTTAGATATTCAATTAGAAGCTGATATGAATGGTATTAAACTTGGTAGTGAAATTCGTAAACATGACCCTGTGGGTAACATTATTTTTGTAACAAGTCACAGCGAACTTACTTATCTCACTTTTGTTTATAAAGTGGCTGCTATGGACTTCATTTTCAAAGATGATCCTTCAGAACTAAAAACAAGAATCATTGACTGTCTTGAAACTGCTCATACACGTCTTAAGTTGCTATCTAAAGAAAGTAATGTTGAAACAATTGAGTTAAAACGTGGTAGTAACTCTGTGTATGTTCAATATGACGATATTATGTTCTTTGAATCTTCAACTAAGTCACACAGATTAATCGCACACTTAGATAACCGTCAAATTGAATTTTACGGTAATCTTAAAGAGTTAGCTCAACTTGATGAACGTTTCTTTAGATGTCATAACAGCTTTGTAGTGAATAGACATAACATTGAATCGATTGATTCTAAAGAGCGTATCGTTTATTTCAAAAATGGTGAAAATTGTTTCGCGTCTGTGCGTAATGTTAAAAAAATCTAACACACTTTAAAATACCCAGCTTATTTATCACTCTATAGTGAATAAGCTGGGTTTCTTTATGAGTTTAGGACCCTTTTTCAATTTCTTCTATTGTCGGTAAACTTTCAATGGCGCCATACCTTGTAGTTGTTATAGCTGCCACTTTATTACCAAATTCGAGAATGCTATTACCTTCATTTTCAAATAATTGAGCAACATCAATAATATCTGAAGATAATATACGACTAATAACGGCTCCTATAAAGGCATCACCGGCGCCTGTAGTATCTATAGCTTTAACTTTGAAACCTTGATGTTCTGTAGTAAATTGGTGCTTAGTAAACGCTTGTGCCCCTTTAGGACCTTTTGTATAAATCACTACAGCCACGTTACCTTTAAATAGTGACTGTATAGCTTTAGTTTCATCTTTCATTCCTGTTATAAATTCTAGTTCTTCATCTGAAACTTTTACTACATTCGCTTTAGGAATAAATTCATGAATTGCTTGACGACATGCTTCTGGGTCTTCCCATAAAGGTAAGCGTACATTAGGATCAAATACTATCGTTCCATTAGCCTTCTCAAATTTCTCAATCATTTTTGAATGTGCTTGTTTCATTAAACTTTCAACTAAATCCACAGAACAGAAATGTAGAATGTCTTGATCAGTAACCTCTATATCTTCAATATGTGAGGGATCATAAAGCATGTCAGCAGAAGGCTTACGATAAAACGAGAAATCTCGCTGACCATCTTCTTTTAAACTTACAAAAGCTAGTGCTGTATTTGCTTCATTGGTACGTTGAATATAGTCTACACCTACACCAATGCGTTCAATGGTTTCAACAATAATGTCACCAAATGCATCATGTCCTAATTGAGTGACCATTTCGGAATGACCACCTAGTTTACTCACTGTTGCTGCTACGTTACAAGGTGCCCCACCTACCTGACGACTAAATTGTTCTACGTCTTTAAGTTCTGAATTTGTGACATGTGGTATAAAATCGATAAGTGCTTCACCTATTGCAAACAACCTTCTCATTATATATCATCCCTTTAGTTCAAATTTCGTAAATTGTAAATATACTTGTCCTGACTCAGTAGATGCTTTGATACCCGTAGAAGCTTCACTTGGGAAAATACGGGATGTAAGTACACGTTCACCATTATTACAAAATATTTCTATACTCGACGTATCTACAAAAATGTGTAACTGGCTTAAAGGTGTATCTAAAATAGTTGAACGCGTTGTGCCATCCACATTTGTAGGTAATAAACCACTTTCTGACCGATCTAATGTGAGCGAATTCTCACGTTGATTATAGGTAATCAACGTAGACTCATTTCTAGAACTTCTAAGCTCAAAATAAATTTCAGTTGCATCATTTTCTAAAATATCAATAATCATTTCATATTGTTTGCCTTCATAGGGGTGCAATTTGCGGTTAAATTTATTTGCATACCCTAATGCAGTCTCTTTGTTCGTTCTTAAAGTTTCTAGAGCTTTTAATGGTCGTTGCTTTAATTTACCATTTTCGAGAGTAAGTTCTCGTGGAATCGTTAAACAATGTGCCCAACCTTCACTATCTGTCGGATAATCACTTTCTGGTAAGCCCATCCAACCAATTAATATGCGTTTTCCATCTTTATCTATAAATGTTTGCGGTGCATAAAAATCAAAGCCTCTATCTAACTCTTGAAACTCTTGATGATCAAATGTCATATTTTCAATATTTAAATGACCGATCATGTAGCCAGATTGATAAATATTGCGATATTTATTTCCATCCGCTTCAATCCCTTGCGGACAAAATAAAATAACACCCTGTCCATCTAATTCGAAATAATCAGGGCATTCCCACATGTAACCAAAATGATTTAAATTCGTTTGAATTTCACCAAGAAATGTCCAGTTAACAACATCATCACTTTGATATAGTAGTAACCGCCCTTGTTCATTATTATTTTGGGCTCCTATAATTGCATATAATTGATCATCTTTTTTAAACACTTTAGGATCTCTAAAATGACTTGTGTATCCATCAGGTTGTCCATGAATTACAGATTTAGGAAACTTCTCAACTGAACCATCTTCTTTAACGCGAGCAATCATTTGACTGGAGGTACGTTTCCAATGATTGTCTCTATGATTACCGGTATAAATGTAATAAAGATGACCATTAAACTCAAATGCACTACCACTATAGACACCATGACTATCATATTTTGTGTCAGGCTCTAATATAGGACCTTGTGCTTTGAAATGTACTAAATCATCACTTTTATAATTAAACCAATATTTCAAACCATGAACCGCCCCTAGAGGGAACCATTGATGTGATATGTAATAATAGCCGTCATAATAAATGAGACCATTTGGATCATTGAGCAATCCTGTTTCAGGCTGAATATGGTATGTCTGTCTATAAGGAGAAGCATCGACTCGTTGTTTTAAATTTTTAAATGTCTCTGTATCAACATCCTCTATTCGTTGATAACGTGCTTCACGTGTCCATTCCGCCATGTTTTCACTCCTAATCTCGACTGATTTGACTTTTACTTAACTTTATTATTTTAACATATTAGCTTAACACTACGATGTAGAATTTTTGTTAAGAACGCTTATTTATGAAATGAAAACCACAATACTTTTATGATAAATAAATTTTCTTAAGTATATATCTTAACAAATTTAATCATCGTAGTGGTATCGGTTCCAAATTATTATAAAATAAAAATCCCTCACCTTTTACTTAATGACAGGAATTTTTATTTTAAGTTCTGTAGTTTGATGATTTAATAATTGATTAATTTCTTTAAGTGCTTGCTCTCCTGCTTCTTTATAATTTAAGTGAATTGTTTCAATTATCGGAGACACTACTTGTGTCATTGGATCACCACCAAATCCAAAAATTGCATGAGGAGATAGATCTTTCTTATGATCCGCACAAAATTTGTGAATTGCTAAGGCAATTGAATCCGTTGCACCGACAATTGCATCAACTTCCGTTATATTGGATAAATATCTCTCAACATCTACCAGAGCTTCTTCATATTTAAATGTAGTTTCATAAATCTTAGGTTCAATATTATATTGTTTTAGAGCATCTATTAGTCCCTTTTTACGTTTAATACCAACAGCAACATCACGTTCACTAACGCTAAATAAAGTGACTTCGTGTAGTCCTTTTTGACCTATTCTCATACCTATTTCAAATCCAGCTTGGTAATCATCATGATATATACTATGCAATTGTGCATGTTCTTGCCCTACAATAATAACCGGTACGTTAATCTTTTCTATAATTTGGATATGTTGTTCAGTAATGTTTGTAGCCATTAAAACAATACCATCTACTTTACTTCTTGATAATGTTTCTAATGCTGCAAGTTCTGCTTCTAGTTCAAGTCCAGTATAATTTAATAAGAGTTGATAGTTATGTAAATGACATTGGTTGATGACACCTTTAATAGTTTCATCAACTGCGAATGAATTCATACGTGGAATAATTGCTCCTATAAGATTGGTACGTCTTGCTCTTAAACTTTGAGCAAATTGATTAGGTTGATAATCATACTCTTTAATAATTTTTGTCAGCTTTTCTTTTGTTTTATTACTAACGGATCCATTGTTTAAAAACCTTGAAACAGTACTTTTTGATACACCCGCTAGCTTGGCGATATCAGAAATATTTTTCATAAGAAAACTCACCTATCATATATTCAATAACTTAAACTTATTCTATCACATATGTAATCGCTTTAAATACTTAAATCAATTCCATTTTAAATACTAAAGTTTAATTGATATGAAGGTGAGTGTATTTTTTTTGAAAATAATTTTTAAAATTTCATTCGGCGATTGAATTTGTTCAATTCGCCATAGAAGTAGGCCTTTTCTCCATGAACGATTGCATCAAGACCTGTTTTATCCTCCTCTTCAGTAGTTGCTAAAGGAGTGAATGATTTAATTACTCTAGCTATCATGTATGTAACTATTGCACTAAATACGACAGTTGCTATTGCTGCTGCTAATTGAATGCAAATGACTTTAAAGTTACCTGTATATATGAGTCCATTTTCAATAGCATCATTTACTTTATGAGACTGGAACACACCTGTTAAAACTGCGCCTAATACTCCCCCTACACCATGAATACCAAATGCATCTAGAGCATCATTATACTGTAACTTCACTTTAATTAAATTAATAACGACATAACAACCGATACCACCAATTATAGCTATGATCATGGCACTTAAATAGTTAACATAACCTGCTGCTGGAGTAATAGCAACGAGACCTGATAAAGCGCCTGATAATAATCCTAAAAGACTTGTCGTTTTTTTCAAAGCATACTCTAAAATTAACCATCCTAGCGCACCTGCACTTGCAGCGATGACTGTGTTAACAAATGAAATCATTGCGATTTGGTCGAAAGTAAATGCACTACCTACATTAAAGCCATACCACCCCAACCATACTAAAATACCTCCGATGAGAGTTATTAGTAAGTTATGTGGGGTATGTTTCTCTTGCTTTTTACCTACACCAATCATTATCCCTAATATAAGACCAGACACCCCTGAGGTAATATGTACAACTGTACCCCCGGCATAATCAATAGCACCGAGTTTACTAATCCATCCGCCGCCCCACACCCAGTGAGCTACTGGACTATAGATAAACACAACCCATAAACCGACAAAAATAAGATAAGGGATGAATCTCATTTTTTCAGCAATTGAACCTGATAAAATAGAAACTGCTATAGTACAGAACATCATTTGGAATAACATGAAGAGTGCGAGAGGGACATGAGGGCTAATAGTTTTAGAAATAGCAAAGCCTACATGGTTTAGACCTAGAAATTTTAAGCCACCTAACCAATCATTACCTTGATCAAAACTAATAGAAAAACCAATAATCATCCACGCAAAGGTAACGATAACTATTGCAGCCATACTTTGCATTACTGTATTTAATGCATTCTTAGATTGGACTAGACCTCCATAAAATAAACTTAATCCTGGAGTCATTAACCAAACTAATAATGCACATAGAAATAAGAAAATTGTATCATCCATATTCATTCTTACCACTTCCTTTAGCAACATCATAAAGAGTGTTTAGTAGAAGTGCAAAAATCGGTAAGATAAAATTACACTAAGCGTAAGATTAAGTGACATCATAACTTGAGTATTTGAATATATTAAAATAAAAAAGCCAGTGACATCGTATGATATCACTAGCTTGCGTCTAAAGTAAATTTAAGATTTTTGAATAGTTATCGTCCAAGAAGCATCATCTAATTGTTCATAATTAGTGACTGGATATCCATTTTCAGCTGCCCAGTTTGGTAAGGCTTCTGTTGCCTGCGTACAATCAAAGTCTATTTTTAATTCATCGCCTTGCTCTAACTCTTCCATTTTCTTTTGCGCTTCAATAAGTGGAAATGGACACACCATTCCTACAGTACCTAATTCATGTACCAATTTCTTATCCTCCTTACCTTATGTTGTCTGAGTTTGTTGACTCACTTGTTTACGTTTAGATTTTTCATTAGATGATTGTTGAAACTTTTTCATTGGTTTAATAAAAATAAAATAACTCATGAACCATACACCAACTATCATTGATGCTAAACCTAACCATCCTTGCCAGCTCATTGTTGCGGTTTCTACTAACCCATTACCAATTGAACATCCACCAGCTACTGAAGCACCAAATCCCATCAATATGCCACCAATAGCACTGTTACGAATCGTCTTCTTATCTGGAAGTCTCCATTTAAATTCTTTAGACCCTCTAGCAGCAATATATGAACCAATAAAGATACCGAGCACTAATAAAACGCCCCAATCGATGAACTTAGTGTCACCGGATATTAGAAAGTTAATCAAATTAGCAGATGGAGTCGTAATCCCAAGTCCATAAGGTCGACCAGTTGATTCACTCATGGGCCATGCTAGTAAAGCAATAAGTCCTACGGCAATACCAGCTATAAATGGATGGTATTTTCTTTCAAATAAATAGTGTCTAATACCTGTATATTTTTGTTTTAACTTAGGCACCATCACTTTCGGTTTACGTAAAGTTTTCACAACCATTGTAATTGTAATAATTGCTAAAATTAAAACAAGTACCCAATTAGGAAGCCCTGTTGAATGACTTACACTCGCATTCACGTTCGTAGGCTTATTAATCATATTCATAACAGGAAGGAGTACTCCTGTTTTAGTAATTGCAGAAGTTATAGCATATAAAATTAATGCCACCCAACTTCCAATTAAACCTTCGCCAGCACGATACCACGTACCTGTGGCACAGCCACCAGCTAATACAATACCAACGCCAAATATAAATGATCCTATAATCGTCCCTAATACTGGAAATGTATGCGTAGGCACTTCAATAATACCTAAGCTCGTTAATATGAGTAATCCCAAACTCTGAACTGTTATAGCTACGAGCAATGCATAAAACATTTTATGACTTTTTTGGACATACATGTCTCTGAAACCGCCCGCTAGACAGAATCTTGTTCGTTGCATTACGAACCCTAATAACGCTCCGACAATAAGTCCACTAATTATCATCCATGTCATTTAATCACCTATTTCCGATATAAATACTAAGGTATTATATTAGAAAAAATGAAAAATTGCAAGTTCAATATTTTTTGAAACCTAATGTATTTTCAATTCTTTACTCAATGATTTTAAATCCTCTTTTGAAAAATGACTAAATTTATACCACTCATGATTGTTATAGTAAACAAATAATTTACTTCCCAGCAGTCCTTTCGAGCACTTATATCTCACAACTTTATTAATATCTAACTCTATATCAAATGGAGTATATTCTTTGCCATAAGCTTTGAATTGTAAAGTATTCTCATTGATTACTAATTTTCCAGGAACCCTTATCATTTGAGGGATATGTGCTTTAAATGTACAGTTTGCTTCAAATTTCATTATGGCTTGTGCCCCCTTTATTTTATTACGTATACTATATCATTTTTACATAATAAAGTAGCATCCTAAATTAGGATGCTAAAAGTTATTAATTATTATTACTATAGTTCTTCATAAAGAACAATAGTGATTGTAGTTCAATACCCAAATCAATATGGTGAACTTGTACATCTTGTGGTGTTTTAACTCTGCTTGGCGTAAAGTTAAGTATACCTTTCACACCCGCTTCAACGAGTTGATCAGCAACCTGTTGTGCTACACTTTCAGGAGTCGTTAATATCACAACGTCAATTTCTTCTGCTGCTAATGTAGATTGAATTTCATTGATATTTTTAACAACGACTTTACCCACTTTCTCTCCAATTAGATCTTCTCTAATATCGAAAGCTTCAGTAATTGTCATCTCAGCGTGTATTGAAAAATTATAAGTAAGTAACGCGCGACCTAGATTACCAACACCTACTATCGCAATTTTAATTTCATCACTTTCACTTAGTTCAGACTTGAAAAATTCAAGCATACTATCGATGTTGTAACCATAGCCTTTTTTACCTAATTCACCAAAATATGAAAAATCACGACGAATCGTTGCCGAATCTATTTGTAAAGCTTCACTGATTGCTTTAGAATTCACACGGTCGATACCCTTAGATTTTAATGTACTCACAAATCTATAATATAAAGGTAAACGCTTTAATGTAGCACGAGGAATTTTAATATTTTCTGGCATCCAATATGTCCCCCTTAAAGTTTGAATGAATTATATTTATGTATTCAAACGTTTTATCGGGCAAGTTGTAAGGCGTTTAAATAAACAAATAATTGCCTTCAATGAATACTTAAATATTATACATTATTGATTTTTAAAAATAAATATCTCAGTTTCATGTAATGCGCGAATGCTGTAAAATAAAGATAATTGAGTCAATAAATAGCTTAATCGTCATACCTTATGAGGTAGATGTACCCTATTATTAAAAAATAATGCTTAACTATTTAAAATTCACATAAAATTAAAATTTTTTAAATCTTATTGATTACATATAGTCTATAACTATTTAATAGAATTAGAAAGGTGAGAATCGAATGATACTTTTACAACTTAATGACATCTCGAAATCGTTCGATGGTGAAGATATTTTTACTGATGTAGACTTTGAAGTTAAAACTGGTGAAAGAATTGGTGTCGTTGGTCGAAACGGTGCAGGTAAATCTACATTAATGAAAATCATAGCCGGCGTAGAAGGTTACGATAGTGGTCATATATCGAAAATAAAAAATTTAAAAATGGGTTACCTCACGCAACAAATGACACTTAACTCCACGGCTACTGTCTTCGAAGAGATGTCAAAACCATTTGAACATATAAAAAATATGGAAAACTTAATTAAAGAGGAAACAGATTGGTTGGCACAACATACAAATGAATATGAAACCAAAACTTATCAAGAGCATATGGAACGTTATGAATCATTAACAAACCGGTTTGAACAACTTGAAGGTTATCAGTATGAAAGTAAAATAAAAACAGTTCTTCACGGGCTTAATTTTACTGAAAGTGATTTTAATAAACCCATTAATGATTTTAGTGGTGGTCAAAAAACACGACTTTCTCTTGCTCAAATGTTATTGAATGAACCCGACTTACTATTGCTAGATGAGCCAACAAACCACTTAGATCTAGAGACTACTAAATGGTTAGAAGATTATTTAAAATATTTCAAAGGCGCCATTATCATAATTAGTCACGATAGATATTTCCTAGACAAAATAGTTACTCAAATTTATGATGTTGCCCTTGGAGACGTTAAACGTTATGTAGGTAATTATGAACAATTTATTGAGCAACGTGACCAATACTATGAAAAACGTATGCAAGAGTATGAAAAGCAACAAGAAGAAATTCAAAAATTAGAAACATTTGTTGATAAGAATATTACACGCGCTTCAACAAGTGGCATGGCTAAAAGTCGACGTAAAACGTTAGAAAAAATGGAACGTATAGATAAGCCTATGATTGACGCTAGAAGCGCAAATATTCAATTTGGCTTTGAAAGAAATACAGGTAATGATGTCATGCATATTCGTGACCTAAAAATTGGTTATGATTCACCTATCACTCAACCTATTAATATCGAAGTATTCAAGGGGGATCATATCGCAGTGATAGGACCAAACGGCGTAGGAAAAACGACACTTATCAAAACAATTGCCGATAAGCAAAACAAACTTGGTGGAGAAATTACTTTTGGAGCAAATCTTCAAATAGGCTACTATGACCAAAAACAAGCTGAATTTAAATCAAATAAAACAATTTTAGATTACGTTTGGGACCAGTACCCTACTATGAATGAGAAAGATGTACGTGCTGTACTAGGTCGTTTCTTATTTGTACAAGAAGATGTTAAAAAAATAATTAATGACCTATCTGGCGGTGAAAAAGCTCGTTTGCAATTAGCTTTATTAATGTTGCAAAAAGACAATGTGCTGATTTTAGACGAACCTACCAACCACTTAGATATCGATTCAAAAGAAATGTTAGAACAAGCGTTAAATCATTTTGAGGGTACAATAATATTTGTTTCTCATGATAGATATTTTATTAATCAGCTTGCAAATAAAGTATTTGATTTGAATCATGAAGGTGGACAGATATATCTCGGGGACTATCAATACTATATTGAGAAAACTGAAGAAGCTGCTGCACTAAAAGCTCAAGAAGAATTGAAGAATTCTTCTTCAAAAACCAATAACAATAATGACACTTCTATTTCTTCTTCAGCATATTCAAGTCAAAAACAACAGAAAAGTCATCAACGTAAAATCGAACGTCAGATTGAACAATGTGAAACTAAGATTGAAGAATTTGAAACTCATATTTCTTATATTGAAACACAATTAACTCAGCCAGAAGTATTTAATGATCCAATGAAAGCTGCAGAATTAGCTGAGGAAAAAAATAATACCGAACAAAAATTAGAACAAGTAATGTTAGAATGGGAAGAATTACAAGAAAAATTATAAATATCCATTTATTATTGAGACACTTAAAGGTAGAATTTCTTACTTTTTAGTGTCTTTTAGTATGTTATTACACAAATTTTATTCACACGCTATATTGTTAATTTGATAGCTATCCACACACTTATCCTAGTTATCCACAAGTAAATTAACACTTTCGCTAAAAATTATTCGAGTTATACACGGTAATATCCACACTTTTCAACAGTGTTTATCCACAGTTTACACACATTTTGTTGATAAGTACGCACGTTCCCTATTGACATCTTATATTTAGTATGAAGATTTGAGTCTAAAATTTATTTATGAAATAATTTAACTATAACTATATTGAGGAGACATTTATGACTAATAATCAGACGTTTGGACTCATCGTTCTTATCTTTATTATTTTAATAGCGATTGTAAATATCACCGTTTCATTTATCGAAAGGAGAAAAACAATCGCTAAAATTAATACGCTTTGGGATAGGAAAGCTAAATTAGAGACATTTATAAGGCCTAATTCTAGGTTTGATGCTCAATACCAAGAGTATAAGGATAATTACACTGAACAACATCCTCTTATAGATGATAAAACTTGGTCAGATTTAAATATTGAAGCTCTATTTCATAAAATAAACTTTAATTTTACCGCTATTGGAGAAATGAAATTATATGCTACATTAAGAGGAATGTTCTCGATTGAAAATCAATCACTCATCAAGCGTTATAGCGAGGATAAATCTTTTCGTTTAAATGTATCTTACATACTTTCTAAAATAGGCAAAACTGTATACCCATTATTCCCAGATCAATTAACACCAATTCCTAAGAACAATCTCTTAATGTTTTGTCCTTTATTACCTTTAATTGCATTTTTATCTATATTTATTTCACCAGAAATAGGAGTCTTTTTATTTATTGGAAGCTTCTTCTTAAATATTGTGCTTTCTTTAAATTTAAAGAAAACTTATGAACAGGATTTAAAATCAATCTTTTATACTGCTAATGTAATCAAACAATGTAAGGCTTTGTCTAAGATAGAGGGAACACCTGACATAAATATTAATTTTAATCACTTTAAAAATTCTCGACGTTTTAGTGGATTGCTAGCTCAATTAGAATCCAATGATGTTGTAGGCAGTACGATAATGCTTGTCAAATTAATGTTTATGGTTGATTATGTTTTATTTCATCTAATACAACATAGTTATTTTAAATATCAAAATGAAGTCGAAGAATGTTACGACTATATTAGTACACTAGATAATCACTACTCTTTAGCTATGTATAGACGTACGTTAACTCATTATTGTATACCTCATGCTGATCAATACATGGAGGGTATGCATTTTCAAAGTTTAATTCATCCACTAATAGATGAAGAAGTGGCCGTTCCTAATGATTTAAACTTGGATACCAACCTTCTACTTACAGGTTCGAACGCTTCTGGTAAATCGACTTTCATGAAGGCTGTAGCACTGAATGTTATTATGGCTCAATCCCTTAATATTGCTACTGCTGAATCATTTAACTACCAACCAGGTTACGTTTTTACTTCAATGGCTAACGCAGATGATGTACTCTCAGGGGACAGCTATTTTATGGCTGAATTAAAGTCAATTAGACGACTTTTTAATATTCATACACAAGCTAAAATTTACTGTTTCATAGATGAGATTTTTAAAGGAACTAATACAACTGAACGTATTGCTGCTTCTGAATCAGTACTCAGCTATTTAAATGAACTGCCAAATTATCAAGTTGTTGCAGCTACACATGATATTGAATTGTCCACCCTATTAGAAAAGGATTACCATAATTATCACTTTAATGAGTCTATTCAAAACAATGAAATTTATTTTGACTATAAAATCAAACCAGGCAAAGCAAATACGCGCAATGCGATTGAATTGCTTAGAATTACTCATTTTCCAGATGATATTTATCACCGCGCTAAAACACAAGTAGATGAATAAGTTGACTTTTGACAGTAATAACTATTGAAATATTTATACAATAATAAAAGCACTATATAACGTAATATTAACAGTTAAGTTTATACGTTTTATAGTGCTCTTTTGTTTATTTACTCATCGTAAAATCTTCTATGTCTATATTATTTTCACCGTTTAAAGCTAAATCACCTCGTAATCCAGCCTGATAAAGATAATGACCCGCAGCTCCAATCATTGCAGCATTGTCTGTACATAAGGATGGACTTGGGATCGTTAAAGTAATGCCTTCATTATCACAAGCTTCTTTGAGTGATGTTCTTAATCCTTTATTGCTTGCTACACCACCTGCCACAATAAGTCGTTTAACGTCATAAGATTTACAAGCATGAATAGCTTTATAAGTTAATACTTCAACAACGCTGTTTTGAAAACTTGTAGCAACATTTTCTTCTACAATTTCTTCATTTTTTTGTCTTAGATTATGCAATTTATTAATGACTGCACTTTTTAATCCACTGAAGCTAAAATCGTAGCTATCCTTTTCAAGCCAAACCCTTGGAAAATCATAAACATCTTGACCTTGAGTAGCTAGCTGATCGATTTGTGGTCCTCCAGGATAAGGTAAGTTAATCGTACGAGCCACTTTATCATAAGCTTCTCCAACAGCATCATCTCTCGTCTCACCAATAACTTCAAAATTCAGGTGATCTTTCATATAGACTAACTCTGTATGACCACCGGAAACGATTAAAGCCATTAATGGAAATGTAAGTGGTTGCTCTAAATGATTTGCATAAATATGGCCAGCAATATGGTGAACAGGAATAATAGGTTTATCATAAGCGAAAGCGAGCGTCTTTGCAGCATTTATTCCTATTAATAATGCACCTATTAATCCTGGACCTTGCGTCACTGCTATAGCATCAATCTCGTGCATAGTCACGTTTGCTGAGTCAAGTGCCTCTTCAATCGTAGCTGTTACACCTTCAACATGATGTCTACTTGCGACTTCAGGAACAACTCCACCAAATCGTTTATGACTATCAATTTGACTTAATACTGTATTAGAAAGTATTTCTTGACCATTTCTAATCACACTTACACTTGTTTCATCACAACTGGTTTCCATCCCTATAATTAAAGTTTGTTGTGTCATTTTAAATTCACCCACATCACTAGTGCATCCTCACCTTCACCATAATAATTTTTTCTTTTTCCACCATATTCAAATCCTAAATTCTGATATACATGTTGCGCCACTACATTATCTAAATGAACTTCTAAACTCATTACTTCACAGGTATGACTTGCGTAATTTTTAACATATTTAAGTAATAATTGACCTAGTCCGTACCCTCTATACTGTTTTTTAATGGCGACTGTTGTAATTTGAGCTTGATCTATAACAATCCACATACCTAAATATCCAATAATTTTATCATCATATTCAATTACAAAATATGTTGCAAATTGATTCTGTTCTATTTCATGATAAAAGGCATCAATCGTCCATGAACTATCATTGAAGCTTTCGCGCTCTATATCAAAGACTTGAGGAACATCTTCAACACTCATTTTCCTAATATTTAATTGTTCTTCTGTTGGTCTAACCAATTTCTTTCCGCCTCTGATAATTTATGATATTTCGGTGTAAATGAATGGATATTTTCAGGTTGTTGAATTAAGGATTTCATAACTGAAGCTTTAGGTAAACTTTCAATCACTTCGCTATCTAATAAATGCTTTATATTTTCTAAATTAAACCCAATAAAAACATATTCTTGATTTAGCGCATGAAGTTTATCTTTTAAATCATTAATTGATAAATATCCATCCTCAATGATTGTAGTTAATTCACCATTAACGTATTGATAAACACCTGTATAAACCGCTTCTCTTCTTGCGTCAAAGATAGGTACTAATAATCTATGCTCATCTTTAATAGTTGCAGCAAGAGCTTTAAGTGATGACACACCATATAATCGAGTTTGTAAAGCGTAAGCTAACGTTTTAGCCACAGTCACACCGATTCTTAAACCTGTGTATGAACCCGGTCCTTCTGCAACAACTATGTCTGTGATTTCTTGTTTATCAACTTGAGACTGTTCAAATAACTTTTGAATCTCAGGCATCAATTGAACTGAATGATTTTGTTTAATATTTGTAGTTTGTTCAATTAACACTTTTTCATCCTGCATGAGTGCAACTGATAACGGCTGATTAGATGTATCAATGAGCAGATAATTCATTGATAACAACCTCCCTTAACATTTCGTAATGTGCACCTTGTGCTTCAATCATTATTGTACGTTCATTTTCATTTATAACATTAATGTTGATTGTCAAATGTTGATAAGGTAATAAATCAGAAATAAACTGACTCCATTCAACGACCGTAACAGCATGGTCTTCGAAATATTCCTCAAATCCTAAATCTTCTTCATGGTCTTCCAAACGATAGCAATCCATATGATGAAGTTTGAGTTCATTCCCTTTATAAGATTTAATAATATTAAATGTTGGTGAATTAATAGTTCGTTTCACACCTAAAGCTTTTCCTATAAACTGTGTTAAAGTCGTTTTACCAGCACCTAAATCGCCGTTCAATAAAATTAAATCTCCTGATTTTAAATTTTTCACTAAAACATCAGCAAATTCTTTCATCTCATCTAAATTGTGTATAGTAATCAACATTCATTCTCCTATTTACGAAGATACATTATTATTTCGTCCTTTATTAACTCATTCATTGTAACAAATTTTATTATAAATTTCTTTGTGAAAATTCTAGAAACATCCTTAAAATAATTGTTAGAAAATTCTATATTTTTATTGACACGCTATTTCACATGTAGTAAATTAAGTTTATCAAATTTTAAGACAATTCAAATTATTGAGAATACTTTACCATTCAACGAAAGGAGTATAATAAAATGACTTATCATACATCACATTATCTACCGACAACTCAAAACATTATTATCATTTTATTATACTCGTTAGGACTCGAACTTTAGTTAGTTGAACTACTAAATGTTTAAGTCCTATTTCTAGTTGAATGGGACTTTCAAACGTCCCAATTATTATTGGGACGTTTTTTATTGTTCTTAATACTCATACGGGGGAATCAAATATGCGAAGCGACATGATCAAAAAAGGAGATCAACAGGCTCCAGCAAGAAGTCTTTTACATGCGACGGGCGCTCTTCAAAAACCTACAGATATGAATAAGCCTTTTGTGGCAATTTGTAATTCTTATATCGATATCGTACCAGGACATGTTCACTTAAGTGAACTTGCTGATATCGCGAAAGAAGCTATTCGTGAAGCGGGTGCAATCCCTTTCGAATTTAATACGATTGGTGTAGATGATGGCATCGCAATGGGACACATTGGAATGAGATATTCATTACCTTCGAGAGAAATTATTGCAGATGCAGCTGAAACAGTAATTAATGCACATTGGTTCGATGGTGTGTTTTATATTCCTAACTGCGATAAAATCACTCCGGGCATGATACTCGCTGCGGTACGTACAAATGTCCCTGCAATTTTTTGTTCAGGTGGCCCAATGAAAGCTGGTCTATCTGCTCACGGTAAAGCACTTACTTTATCTTCAATGTTTGAAGCAGTCGGCGCTTTTAAAGAGGGGTCTATTTCTAAAGAAGAATTTTTAGATATGGAGCAAAATGCCTGCCCTACTTGTGGTTCATGTGCTGGTATGTTCACAGCAAATTCTATGAACTGTTTGATGGAGGTTTTAGGACTCGCCTTACCTTACAATGGAACAGCTTTAGCAGTTAGTGACCAACGTCGTGAAATGATTCGTCAAGCTGCTTTTCGATTAGTAGATAATATTAAAAATGATATAAAACCAAGAGACATCGTTACACGAGAGGCAATTGATGATGCTTTTGCATTAGACATGGCAATGGGCGGCTCAACTAATACTGTGTTGCATACATTAGCAATCGCAAATGAAGCAGGCATTGATTATGACTTAGAACGTATTAATGAAATTGCGAAAAGAACACCCTACCTTTCAAAAATCGCCCCTAGCTCTTCTTACTCTATGCACGATGTACATGAAGCTGGTGGTGTTCCAGCTATTATCAATGAGTTAATGAAAAAAGATGGTACGTTACACCCAGAAAGAATTACAGTCACTGGTAAAACATTAAAAGAAAATAATAAAGGAAAGGAAATTTCAAACTTCGATGTTATACATCCTCTCGATAGTCCCTATGATCACGAAGGTGGACTTTCAGTACTTTTCGGTAATATAGCTCCCAAAGGTGCAGTGATTAAAGTAGGTGGTGTAGATCCCTCTATTAAAGTCTTTAAAGGGAAAGCTATTTGTTTTAACTCTCATGATGAAGCTGTTGAAGCAATTGACAATCATACTGTACGTGAAGGTCATGTTGTAGTTATTCGCTATGAAGGTCCTAAAGGCGGTCCGGGAATGCCTGAAATGTTAGCTCCTACTTCCTCTATTGTTGGCCGAGGATTAGGAAAAGATGTGGCTTTAATTACTGATGGTAGATTTTCAGGTGCTACAAGAGGTATTGCTGTGGGACACATTTCCCCAGAAGCAGCATCTGGTGGCCCTATCGGATTAATTAGAGATGGAGATGAAATTACAATTGATTTAACAAATAGAAAGTTAGATGTTGACCAGCCACAAGAAGAACTTTATCGCAGACGTGAAGAGCTACAACCATTTAAAGCAAAAGTAAAAACAGGATATCTGGCTAGATACACCTCTTTAGTCACAAGTGCTAATACAGGTGGTATTATGCAAGTTCCAGAAAACCTTATTTAATTAGGAGATGATTACGATGTCTAATCAAAAAGAAAGCCCCTCTTTTACAACGGTAACCGCGATTAGTAAAGAAAATACTGATACATTTAATGTTTCTGAATCACAAGAACCAGAATATCTTCAACAACAAACTGTTAATCAAATGCGTAGTGGTTCTCAACTTTTAGTCGAAGCTTTACAACATGAGGACGTTGATTTTATTTTTGGTTACCCAGGCGGTGCTGTATTGCCACTTTATGACACATTTTATGATGGGCAAATCAAGCATATCTTAGCAAGACATGAACAAGGTGCAACCCATGCCGCAGAAGGATATGCACGTGTCTCAGGTAAAACTGGTGTAGTTGTTGTCACTAGTGGCCCAGGAGCTACAAATGCAATTACTGGTATCACAGATGCACATAGTGATTCTTTACCTTTAGTCGTTTTTACAGGTCAAGTAGCAACACCAGGAATAGGAAAAGACGCTTTCCAAGAAGCAGATTTACTTTCTATGACAACACCAATTACTAAACAAAATTATCAAATTAAAAATGTTGAGGATATTCCAAAAATAGTTCATGAAGCATTTCATGTGGCTAATTCAGGAAGAAAAGGTCCTGTCGTCATTGATTTCCCGAAAGACATGGGAATTTCATCAACAAACGTTGGTTTATCAAATGAAATCAATTTGCCTCATTATCAAGTTAAAAGTGAACCAGAAGATATAGACATTAAGACATTAGTTTCATATATTAGTAAATCTAAAAAGCCTATTATTCTCGCAGGTTCAGGTATCAATCATTCTAAATCAAATCAATTATTAACAGAATTTGTCACTAAACATCAAATCCCTACCGTAACCACACTATTAGGTCTTGGTGCAATACCTTACGAACATCCCCTGTTCTTAGGAATGGGAGGCATGCATGGTTCATATGCAAGTAATATGGCACTCACTGAATGTGATTTACTCATTAATTTAGGTAGTCGTTTTGATGACCGACTAGCTAGCAAACCTGATGCATTTGCACCAAACGCTAAGATAGTTCACGTAGACATTGATCCTTCAGAAATCAATAAAGTCATTCAAACAGATTTAGGTATTGTTGCCGATTGTAAACTCGTTTTAGAAGCTTTATCTTCTGAGAATGTCACAACAGCTCATCATGAAGAATGGATTCATTATTGTAAACAGAATAAGCAAAAACATCCATTTAAATACGATAAAAATGAAGATGATACATTTAGTAAACCTCAAAAGGCAATTGAATACATCGGAAAAATTACAAATGGCGATGCAATCGTCACTACTGATGTAGGTCAACATCAAATGTGGGCTGCTCAGTTCTACCCTTTCAAAGACCATGGTCAATGGGTAACTAGTGGCGGATTAGGTACGATGGGATTTGGTATTCCTTCTGCGATTGGTGCACAACTCGCTTCCCCTGATAAAACTGTCGTATGCTTCGTCGGAGATGGTGGTTTCCAAATGACTAATCAAGAAATGGCGCTATTGCCTGAATACAACCTGAACGTGAAAATAGTGTTAATCAATAATGGTACGTTAGGTATGGTTAAACAATGGCAAGACAAATTCTTTAACCAGCGCTTCTCTCATTCAGTATTTAATGATCAACCTGATTTTATTAAAATGGCTGAAGCATATGGTATCAATGGATATCTAATTGATTCACCGGACAAACTTGAATCACAAATCGATGCAGCTTTCAATCATAATGGTCCAGCATTAATTGAAGTTCGCATCTCTCCTGTAGAACCTGTCAATCCTATGGTACCTAGTGGTAAATCTAATCACGAGATGGAGGGATTATAATGAAACGTACAATTCAATTTGTGGTCGCCGACCAAGTGAGTACATTACATCGTATTACAAGTGCATTTGTTCGATTACAATGTAACATTGATGAGCTGCATGTTAAGAGGTCAGATAATGAAGGTATTTCTAATCTAGAACTGAAAGTACATATTGAAGACGAAGCTGCTTTCAATATTGTATTAAAAAAGTTAGAACAACAAATCAATGTATTAAGTGTTACGAGTGTTTAAAAAATTGTTTGATGCGCTAGCGATGTAAAAAAATTGATGATTGAGACATAACTATCATCTTACATATTTTTATAACATAAATATTTTGAAAATTAAGAATTTTTAGGAAGTAATTGGAGGAATTCACTATGACAAAAGTTTATTATGATCAATCAGTTGAAAAAGATGCTTTACAAGGTAAAAAAATTGCAGTAATTGGTTACGGTTCACAAGGACATGCACACGCTCAAAATTTAAAAGACAATGGTTATGATGTAGTCGTTGGTATTCGACCTGGTCATTCTTTCGATAGAGCTAAAGAAGATGGATTTGATGTTTATCCAGTGAATGAGGCTACTAAACAAGCAGATGTAGTAATGATTTTATTACCTGATGAAATCCAAGGTAATGTATATAAAAATGAAATTGAACCTAACTTAGAAGCAGGCAATGCATTAGCTTTTGCGCACGGATTTAACATTCACTTTGGAGTTATTCAACCCCCTGCTGATGTAGATGTATTCTTAGTAGCACCTAAAGGTCCTGGTCATTTAGTAAGACGTACCTTTGTAGAAGGTACTGCTGTACCAGCATTATTCGGTGTACAACAAGATGCTTCAGGTCACGCACGTGATATCGCACTAAGTTATGCCAAAGGTATTGGCGCAACACGTGCTGGTGTTATTGAAACTTCATTCAAAGAAGAAACTGAAACTGATTTATTCGGTGAACAAGCTGTACTTTGCGGGGGTATCCATAAATTAATTCAAAGTGGTTTTGAAACTCTAGTAGAAGCTGGATATCAAAAAGAATTAGCATACTTCGAAGTATTACATGAAATGAAATTAATCGTTGATTTAATGTACGAAGGCGGTATGGAAAACGTTCGCTACTCTATTTCAAATACAGCTGAATTTGGTGATTATGTATCTGGACCACGTGTTATCACTCCAGAAGTTAAAAACAACATGAAAACTGTATTAGAAGATATTCAAAACGGTAACTTTGCTAATCGTTTTGTTAAAGATAATGAAAATGGCTTTAAAGAATTTTACCAATTACGTGAACAACAACATGGTCATGAAATCGAAGCGGTTGGTCGTGAATTAAGAAAAATGATGCCATTTATTAAAGCTAAAAGTATTCAAAAATAATAAGGAGATGTTAAAAATGGAAAGCCATATTCAAATTTTTGATACAACACTAAGAGACGGAGAACAAACACCGGGAGTCAACTTTACCTTTGACGAAAGATTGAAAATTGCTAAGCAATTAGAAAAATGGGGAGTCGATGTCATAGAAGCTGGATTCCCCGCTTCAAGCTCTGGAAGTTTTAAATCAGTTGAATCAATTGCAAAGGCATTAACTACTACAGCAGTTTGTGGCTTAGCTAGATGTAAAAAGTCAGATATAGACGCTGTATATGAATCAACAAAGTTAGCTGCTAAACCGCAAGTACATGTGTTTATTGCAACATCCCCTATTCATTTAGAGCATAAATTAAAAATGTCTCAAGAGGAAGTATTAGCATCTATCAAAGAACATGTATCATACGCTAAACAATTTTTTGAAGTAGTACAATTTTCCCCTGAAGATGCGACTAGAACCGAAATTCCGTTCTTAATTGATTGTGTGCAAACTGCTATTGATGCTGGCGCTACCATTATTAACATCCCAGATACTGTAGGATTCAGTTATCCTACAGAATATGAACAAATTTTCAAAACATTAACCAAATCCATCCATTCTGAACAACCAATCGTTTTCAGTGCCCATTGTCATGATGACCTGGGTATGGCTGTATCTAATAGTCTGGCAGCCATTGAAGGTGGTGCACGACGCATCGAAGGTACTGTGAATGGAATTGGTGAACGTGCGGGTAATGCTGCGCTTGAAGAAGTTGCATTAGCACTTTATGTTCGACGTGATCATTATGGTATTGAATCCCAAATTAAACTTGATGAAACTAAGAAAACATCAGACCTCATATCACGATACGCAGGAATTCGAGTTCCAAAAAACAAAGCAATCGTCGGTCAAAATGCGTTTAGTCATGAATCGGGGATACATCAAGATGGTGTACTCAAACATCGTGAAACATATGAAATTATGACGCCTCAATTAGTCGGAGTAAGTACAACTGAATTACCTCTTGGTAAATTGTCTGGAAAGCATGCTTTTGCTGAGAAACTAAAATCATTAGGCTATGACATTAGCACTGAGGATCAAATCAACTTATTTAAACAATTTAAAGAAGTTGCTGATAAGAAAAAATCAGTTTCTGATCGCGACATCCATGCAATCATTCAAGGATCTGAGCATGAGCAACGAGCGATTTATCAATTAGAAAATTTACAACTGCAATATGTATCTAAAGGGCTACAAAGTGCTGTGGTCGTGATTAAAGATAAAAATGGAAAAACTTATCAAGATTCAAGTATTGGAACAGGTTCAATCGTATCTATATATAATGCTGTTGATCGTATTTTCCAAAGAAAGACAGAACTTATCGATTATAGGATTGACTCAATCACTGAAGGTGCAGATGCGCAAGCAGAAGTTCACGTTAGTTTAATCATCGAAGGTACACCAGTCAACGGTATAGGAATTGATCATGATATTTTACAGGCTTCTTGTAAAGCCTATATAGAAGCTCATGCGAAATATATTTCTGAAACACAAAAGAAAGAAGGTATTCATTCATGAGTTACAAAATCGTAGCTTTACCTGGCGATGGTATAGGACCAGAAATTATAAATGGTACATTAGAGCTTCTCGAACTAATCAGTCATAAATATGACTTCCAGTATCAAATAGAACATCATCATTTTGGAGGTGCGGCAATCGATAACTATGGTACACCTCTTACTGATGAAACATTAGAAGCATGTAAATCTTCAGATGCCATTTTACTTGGTGCAATTGGTGGTCCCAAATGGTCAAATCCTAAAAATCGTCCAGAACATGGGCTATTAAAACTTAGAAAAGCTTTAAATTTATATGTAAATATACGTCCAACCATTGTAAGTGAGGGTACCAGTCATTTATCTCCATTAAAACAAGAGCGAGTTGAAGGTACTGATTTAGTGATTGTCAGAGAACTAACTAGCGGTATTTATTTTGGTGAACCAAGTCACTATGATAATCATTCAGCTCTAGATTCACTTACTTATACTCGTGAAGAAATAGAGAGAATCGTTAGAGTTGCATTTAATTTAGCTCAAAATAGAAGAAAAAAACTAACATCCGTTGATAAAGAAAATGTATTATCTTCAAGTAAACTTTGGCGTCAAGTGGTGAATGAAGTTAAAGCGGATTATCCAGATGTTGAAGTCAACCACTTGTTAGTAGATGCCTGTAGCATGCATTTAATCACACACCCTACTCAATTTGATGTTATTGTTACCGAAAATTTATTTGGAGACATTTTGAGTGATGAAGCATCAGTAATACCAGGCTCACTTGGTTTATCCCCTTCCGCAAGTTTTGGGGAACAAGGGACACGATTATATGAGCCTATTCATGGCTCGGCACCTGATATCGCTAACCAAGATAAAGCTAATCCATTTGGTATGGTGCTATCTTTGGCACTTTGTTTAAAAGAAAGTCTAAATCAAGAACAAGCCGCAATAGAACTTGAAAAACATGTATTTAAACTCATTAAGTCTGGCCATACTACAGCAGATTTAGGTGGAAGTTACAAAACTTCTGAAATATTTAAACTACTAAAGAATAATTATTTATAAAAGGGAGGAGAAGTATTATGGGACGAACACTATTCGATAAAGTATGGAATAAACATGTTCTACATGGGAATGAAGGTGAACCACAATTATTATATATAGACCTA
The DNA here is from genome assembly GCF_001837405.1 of Staphylococcus sp. HMSC067F07. Classification (NCBI taxonomy): domain Bacteria; kingdom Bacillati; phylum Bacillota; class Bacilli; order Caryophanales; family Staphylococcaceae; genus Staphylococcus; species Staphylococcus sp. HMSC067F07. The sequence goes on from NZ_KV832239.1 coordinate 56,103, forward strand.
CATCTCATTCATGAAGTTACTTCTCCTCAAGCTTTTGAGGGACTCAGAATTCAGAATCGTTCATTAAGAAGACCTGATCTCACGTTTGCTACTTTAGACCATAATGTACCGACTATCGACATTTTTAACATAAAAGATGAAATAGCAAATAAACAGATTACTACCCTACAAAAGAATGCCAAAGACTTTGGCGTCCATATCTTTGATATGGGATCTGATGAACAAGGTATCGTTCATATGGTAGGACCTGAAACAGGTTTAACTCAACCAGGAAAGACAATTGTTTGTGGCGATTCTCACACCGCGACACATGGTGCTTTTGGTGCAATCGCATTTGGAATTGGTACAAGTGAAGTTGAACATGTCTTTGCTACTCAAACACTTTGGCAAACTAAACCTAAGAATTTAAAAATCGATATAAATGGTAAATTACCTACCGGCGTTTATGCCAAGGATATAATACTCTATTTAATTAACCAATATGGCGTTGATTTTGGTACAGGATATGCCCTTGAATTTACAGGAGAAACGATTAAGAGTTTGTCTATGGAAGCTCGAATGACAATTTGTAATATGGCAATTGAAGCAGGCGCAAAATACGGTATGATGCAACCTGATAAGACGACTTTTGAATATGTTAAAGGTCGTCCTTACGCTACTAATTTTGATCAATCTATTGATTGGTGGCAAACTTTATATTCCGATGAGGATGCGTACTTCGATAAAGTTATTGAATTAGATGTTTCAAACTTAGAACCTCAGGTGACATGGGGAACAAATCCAGAAATGGGAGTTAATTTTAGCTCTCCTTTCCCAGAAATTAAAGATTCTAATGATGAACGTGCCTATAACTACATGGGACTCAAACCAGGTCAAAAAGCCGAAGATATTGAATTAGGCTATGTATTCTTAGGTTCATGTACGAATGCAAGACTCTCTGATTTAGTAGAAGCAAGTCATATTGTTAAAGGTAATAAAGTTCATCCTAATATCACAGCTATTGTAGTGCCTGGCTCCAGAACAGTTAAGAAGGAAGCTGAAGCACTAGGTCTAGATGTCATTTTTAAAGAAGCTGGTTTTGAATGGAGAGAACCAGGTTGTTCAATGTGTTTAGGTATGAATCCCGATCAAGTTCCTGAAGGTGTGCACTGTGCTTCCACAAGTAATCGTAATTTCGAAGGACGTCAAGGTAAAGGTGCACGAACCCATCTTGTATCTCCTGCTATGGCAGCAGCTGCTGCTATTAACGGTAAATTTGTAGACGTAAGAAAGGTGGTCGTATAGATGGAAATTCAACCTATTACAACATACACAGGTAAAGTTGTTCCCCTTTTCTACGACAATATAGATACAGATCAAATTATACCCAAAGTTCATCTCAAACGTATTTCAAAAACCGGCTTTGGTCCCTTCGCCTTTGATGAATGGCGTTATTTACCTGATGGTTCTGATAATCCAGAATTTAACCCTAATAAGCCAGAATATAAAGATGCTTCTATTTTAATAACGGGAGACAACTTTGGGTGTGGTTCAAGTCGTGAACATGCCGCTTGGGCTTTAAAAGACTATGGTTTTAATATTATTATCGCAGGTAGTTTTAGTGATATCTTCTATATGAATTGTACGAAGAATGCAATGCTCCCTATTACACTTGATAAGGAAGCACGAGAACATCTGGCTCAATTTGAAGAAATTACGGTAGATCTACCTTCGCAAACCGTATCATCTTCAGAACAAACTTTTGAATTTAAAATAGATGAAACATGGAAGAATAAATTAGTAAATGGACTTGATGATATTGCCATTACTTTACAATATGAAGATCTAATAGAAAAATATGAAAAAACATTTTAAGGGTGTGGAATATTATGACAGTTAAAACAACCGTTTCGACACAAGATATAGATGAAGCTTTTTTACGCCTCAAAGATATCGTGAAAGAAACGCCATTACAGCTTGACCACTATCTTTCTCAAAAATATGATTGTAAAGTATATTTAAAAAGAGAAGACTTACAGTGGGTTCGTTCTTTCAAATTAAGAGGCGCATATAATGCTATTTCAGTATTATCTGAAGAAGCTAAAAATCGAGGTATCACTTGTGCTAGTGCTGGTAACCATGCTCAAGGCGTGGCATACACTGCTAAGAAATTAAATCTTAGAGCTGTAATTTTTATGCCAGTTACTACACCTCTTCAGAAAATAAACCAAGTTCAATTTTTTGGTAGCGATAATGTTGAAGTCGTGCTAACTGGTGATACATTTGATCATTGCTTAGAAGAAGCTTTAGCTTATACTAAAGAAAATGAAATGAATTTTATTGATCCATTTAATAATGTATTTACAATTTCAGGTCAAGGAACACTTGCCAAAGAAATTATTGAACAATCCGAAGCAGATGGAGTAAAATTTGATTATTTATTTTCTGCTATAGGCGGTGGAGGTTTAATATCTGGTATTAGCACATATTTCAAGGCTTATTCCCCAAACACACAAATTATTGGTGTTGAACCTGCAGGCGCCTGCAGTATGTATGAATCTGTAGTCGTAAACAAACGGGTCATCACTTTAGATCACATTGATAAATTTGTTGATGGTGCTTCAGTAGCCAGAGTTGGAGATATTACATTTGATATAGCTAAGCATAATGTAGATGATTATGTACAAGTAGATGAAGGAGCAGTATGTTCTACTATACTAGATATGTACTCTAAACAAGCTATAGTAGCTGAACCCGCAGGCGCTTTAAGTGTAGCTGCTCTTGAAAACTATAGAGCAAAAATTAAAGGTAAAACTGTTGTATGTGTTGTAAGCGGTGGTAATAATGATATTAATAGAATGAAAGAAATTGAAGAGCGTTCATTATTATTTGAAGAGATGAAACATTACTTCATCCTTAATTTTCCTCAAAGACCAGGGGCTTTAAGAGAGTTTGTTAATGATGTACTAGGTCCTCAAGATGATATTACTAAATTTGAATATCTTAAAAAGTCCTCTCAAACAACAGGTACTGTTATCATTGGTATTCAACTTAAGCACCATAACGATCTCATTCAATTAAAAGAACGCGTAAATCAATTTGATCCATCAAATATATATATTAATGAAAATAAAATGTTATACTCTTTATTAATTTAAAAGGTACAAGGAAAGCTTGAAAATAATCTTACTATTGTAAGTATTATTTTCAAGCTTTTTCGTATGACCCAATTTCATCTGTTTTCTATTAGTTCTTAAATAAAAAAAGCTTGCGGTATATTACTATCTGGCATTTGGTTCTTTGGTTCTTAATGGCTTTGGCCATTAAGTAAGTAAAATTAAGTATTAAAAATACTTATTTTACTTTAGAACGTAAGCCGGCTACCATCAGCGCTAAGGCCCTTCCTCTGCTTCGAGACAAGCGCTCGCATCTTTCTTCATTTGCGTCTCT
>NZ_KV832239.1:59631-59902 GCF_001837405.1 Staphylococcus sp. HMSC067F07
TATTAAAAATACTTATTTTACTTTAGAACGTAAGTCGGCTACCTTCGGCGCTAAGGTGCTTCCTCTGCTTCGAGAACAAGCGCTCGCATCTTTCTTCATTTGCGTCTCTCTTTGACTCGTTTAGCTCGACTAAACTCGTGGCGTTCTTTCCTTAATTCATCAGCTTCAAACGCTTTCTCTTCGCAGAGAATAGTTCTCCTCTATAGCTATGGATCTTGATAATTTTCTATATCTTTATTTTTTCGCATAAAAAAAGAGACCTTACGGTCTC
>NZ_KV832240.1:0-21770 GCF_001837405.1 Staphylococcus sp. HMSC067F07
TACTCGCAATAGTGAGGGGATTGGTGCATATAATGCACGAAGCTCTTGTTAACTTAATTATAACATTGATTAGTAAAGTAATGCAAAGTACTCATTCATTTCTCTTTTGAATACTATTTCTATCTATAAACTAAGTCGTCTTTACGGATAAAAACATTGTAACTTAGCATAACATTGTTTAACTCATATGCATTATTAGGGCATAAATCAAGCAGGTATATTTTTCGTTATAAGCTCATATTTACGTTTTATAGATTATTCCACCATTCAAAGTTATCTTGTTTAAGTAATTGATCGCTTTCTTTAGGTCCAAAACTTCCTGGTTTATACTGTGGTATTGTTACGTTAGATTTTTTCCATTCAGTACTTATATAATCTATAAATTCCCATGAATGTTTAAGTTCTTCCCAATGTACAAAATTAGTTTGATTTCCTATTAAAGCATCACATATAAGTGATTCATAAGCATCCACTACTTGGTTTTTATCTATTGAGTTATAAATTTTCATATTATGACTTCTATTATTTCTATTTGATTTATTTTCATAAATATATAGTGATATTTTGGCATTAGGTTCTATATTTATTACCAGTAAATTACAATCAGTATCCTCATTATTATTTTCATATCTTAATGTATTATTGTTTTTTTTGAATTCTATAACAATCTCTGTTGCTTTTTTACCTAAGCGTTTCCCCGTACGAATATAAAATGGAGTCCCTTCCCATCTTCTATTATTGATAAGTACTTTTCCTGCTACAAATGTTTCTGTTGTTGAATCACTATCAACACCTTTTTCTTCATGATATGACATTATCGGAGTTTCATTAATAATACCATTAATATATTGTCCTCTAACAAAATATTTGTGTACATCAGCCCCTTTCAAAAATTTTATATTGTTTAAAAGTTCGATTTTTTTTAGTCTAATATCTTTACTATTTCTGCTTTCGGGTTTCTCCATAGCAATAAGAGTAAGTATTTGTAGTGCATGATTTTGCACCATATCTTTAAGCGCTCCTGTAGAATCATAGTATTGGCCTCTATCTTCAATGCCTAAAGTTTCCGATAGAGTTATTTGAACATTTGATATATACTTGTTGTTCCACAATGGTTCAAATATTGTATTACCAAAACGTAAAGATTCAATATTTTGCACCATCTCTTTACCTAGATAATGATCTATTCTAAATATTTCTTCTTCTTTAAAATACTGTCTTATGTGTTTATTTAAGTCTTCAGCAGATTTCAAATCTTTTCCAAATGGTTTTTCGATTATTAATCTTGAAAATCCATTTGTATCAGAAAGACCTGATTGGCTTATGCTTTGAGTTATAATTTTAAAAAATTGAGGATTCATTGCTAAGTAAAATAATCTATTGCCATCCAAACAATATTTTTTATCAATATCATTGGAAAGTTCCTTTAATTTATTCCAACTTGTTTTATCTTCAACATTTTGTTGAAAGTAAAATATGTTATCTAAAAATAAGTTCACCATTTCAAAATTTTCTCGGCTTAATAAAATTTGTTTTACTTTACTTCTATATTCTTCATCACTTATATCCTCTAAACCCGTAGAAATGATAACTAATTTCTTAAAGTGACCCTTTTTATAAAGATTAAAAATAGAAGGTAGCAATTTCCTGTAACTTAAATCTCCTGTTCCGCCAAATATTGTTATTAATGATGATAAATTTTTATCCAAAGCAGTTCCCCCCTTTTACTTGATTAGCTAGTTTCTGGTTTTCATTCCGTAACAGTAATTATATTACTCTTCATCCCATTGTGTGTGGAACACACCTTCATGATCTTTACGTTCATAAGTATGTGCACCAAAATAGTCACGTTGTGCTTGGATAAGATTAGCAGGTAAATCTTCAGAACGATAACTATCATAGTAGTTCACACTTGCAGAGAATCCTGGTGTTGGTACACCGTTTTTAACGCCTGTTGCTACGACGTCTCTTAATGCCTCTTGGTAATCTGTAACAATATTTTTGAAGTATGGATCTAATAATAAGTTTTCAAGTTCTGGATTATTATCGTAAGCATCTTTAATTTTTTGTAAGAATTGTGCACGAATGATACAACCCTCACGCCAAATCATTGCAAGATCACCTAATTTTAAGTTCCATTCGTGATCTTCGCTCGCTTTTCTCATTTGCGCAAAGCCTTGAGCGTAAGAACAAATCTTACTCATATATAATGCTTTTCTGATTTTTTCTAAGAATTCTTCTTTATTACCATCAAATGAAGCTTGTGGTCCATTTAATGATTTAGACGCGTTAACACGTTCTTCTTTAATGGATGAAATGAAACGAGCAAATACTGATTCAGTGATAATTGTTAATGGAATTCCTAATTCTAATGCATTAATAGAAGTCCACTTACCTGTACCTTTTTGACCAGCAGTATCTAATATTTTTTCTACTAAAGGTTCATTATTTTCATCTAATTCAGTGAAAATATCACCAGTAATTTCTATTAAGTAACTTTCGAGTTCTCCAGCATTCCAATCTTTGAATGTTTGAGAAATTTCAGTATGACTCATACCTAATAAGTCTTTCATCATTGCATAACTTTCAGCGATTAATTGCATATCTGCATATTCAATACCGTTATGGACCATTTTCACATAATGACCTGCACCATTTGGGCCAATGTATGTTACGCAAGATGCGCCATCTTGCGCTTTAGCTGAAATGGCATCTAAGATATCACTGACTTTATTATAAGCGGCTTCTTGACCGCCAGGCATTAATGAAGGACCAGTTAAAGCGCCTACTTCACCACCTGAAACGCCCATACCGATGAAATTAACGCCACTTTCAGCTAATGCTTTATTTCGACGAATTGTATCTTGATAGTTTGTATTACCACCATCAATTAAAATATCATCATCATCTAACAGCGGAAGTAGTGTATTTATCATATTATCCGTAGGACTCCCGGCCTTAATCATCAACAAAATTTTACGGGGTTTTTCTAATGAATCTACAAATTCTTTCAAGTTATACGCAGGATATATCTTTTGATAATGAGACTTTTGAATAGTATCATTAATTTCATTATTATCTCTACTATGAATACTCACAGAATATTTCTTATCCTCGATGTTCCACGCAAGATTTTTCCCCATAACACCTAAACCTAAAATTCCAATATTACTAGACATTGTATCCTCTCATTTCTTTATAGTTTATAACCTACAATCTTGCTTCAAGATCTTTTTTCATATCTTCAAATCCTGGTTTACCAAGTAAAGCAAACATATTTTGTTTATACGCTTCTACACCAGGTTGATTGAATGGATTGACGCCTAATTGATAACCACTCATAGCACATACAAGTTCAAAGAAGTACACGACATAGCCAAATGTTTCTTCATCTAATTGTGGAATATTAACAACGATATTAGGTACGCCACCATCAGTATGTGCTAATAATGTACCTTCAAATGCTTTTGTATTAACTTCATCAATTGTTTTACCAGCAAGATAATTTAATCCATCTAAATCGTCACTATCTTCTTCAATAGTAAGATCATGTTTTGGATGATTCACTTTAACAACTGTTTCAAATAAGAAACGACGACCTTCTTGAACGTATTGTCCTAATGAATGTAAATCAGTAGTGTAGTTAGCACTTGAAGGATAAATACCTTTAAAGTCTTTACCTTCTGATTCACCAAATAATTGTTTCCACCATTCATTGAAATATTGCATTGACGGTTCATAGTTGATAAGCATTTCAGTTGTATAACCTTTGCTATATAGAAGGTTACGGATTGTTGCATATTGATAAGCAATATTTTCTTCTAATTTGTCAGAAGATAATTCTTTACGTGCTTTTGCTGCACCAATCATCATCGCTTCAATATTAATACCTGCAGCTGCGATTGGTAATAAACCTACAGCAGTTAACACTGAATAACGGCCACCTACATCATCAGGAACTACAAATGTTTCATAACCTTCATTTGTAGCTAATTGTTTTAATGCACCTTTTTGTTTATCTGTTGTAGCAAAGATACGTTTTTTAGCTTCTTCTTTGCCATATTTATTCTCAACTAATTGTTTGAATAAACGGAATGCAACTGCTGGTTCTGTAGTTGTACCAGATTTAGAAATGACGTTTACAGAGAAATCTTTGTCAGCTAAATAATCTACTAATTCTTTTGTATAGCTTGATGATAAATGGTTACCTACAAAAACAATTTCAGGATAGTCATTATTTGTTCTAAATGAAGATGTTAGCATTTCAATAGCAGCACGTGCACCAAGGTATGAGCCACCAATACCAATAACAACTAACACGTCAGAATTTGCTTTAATACGTTTAGAAGCTTCTACAATTCTTGAAAACTCTTCTTTATCATAATCAACTGGAAGGTCTACCCAACCCAAGAAATCATTTCCTGCACCAGTTCCTCCATGTATCGTTTTGTGTAATGTCTTCACGATATCTTTTTGTTGTTCTAATTCATGTTCTCCAAAAAATTCTAAAGTCTTACCATAATCTAATTGAATATGAGTCATCTAAAAAGCCTCCAAATTTGTAATTATTAGTCTTATATTTACAATTCCAACTGTACACTACAGTGTAATATTATTCATACTGAAAAAATAGTCACCCCCTTTAGATAAGCTGACATTCCCTATATGCCAATTTTGTCAGTATTGATTTATTGATAATTATGTCAAAATAAAGGTATAAATTAATGAAAGGATGAATTATCGTGGAATTACAATTAGCTATTGATTTATTAAATAAAGAAGAAGCAGCAGAATTAGCGAAAAAAGTAGAAGAATATGTTGATATTGTAGAAATTGGTACACCAATTGTGATTAACGAAGGTTTACCTGCCGTTCAACATTTAAATGAAAATATAAGCAATGCTAAAGTATTAGCAGACTTAAAAATCATGGATGCAGCAGACTATGAAGTAAGCCAAGCTGTTAAATTCGGCGCTGATGTTGTAACAATTTTAGGTGTAGCAGAAGATGCGTCAATTAAAGCAGCAGTTGAAGAAGCACATAAAAATAACAAACAATTATTAGTAGATATGATTGCTGTTCAAGATTTAGAAAAACGTGCGAAAGAATTAGATGAAATGGGTGCTGACTATATTGCAGTGCACACTGGTTATGATTTACAAGCTGAAGGACAATCTCCATTAGATAGCTTACGTAAAGTTAAATCAGTAATTAAAAATTCTAAAGTCGCAGTTGCTGGTGGTATTAAACCAGATACAATTAAAGAAATTGTTGCAGAAGAACCTGACTTAGTAATTGTTGGTGGCGGTATCGCAAATGCTGATGACCCTGTAGAAGCAGCTAAACAATGTCGTGACGCTATTGAAGGTAAATAATGATGACAACTTTTAATCATTATCAATTAATTTTAGATGAGTTAAAGGGCACTTTATCTCATGTTAAAGATGAAGAATTTGATGGGTTTGTATCAGAAGTAACTGAAGCATCACGCATATTTATTGCAGGTAAGGGGCGTTCTGGATTCGTTGCAAACAGTTTTGCAATGAGACTCAATCAATTAGGAAAGCAAGCATTTGTCATTGGCGAATCAACAACACCATCAATTCAAAAAGATGATTTATTTATTGTAATTTCTGGTTCAGGCTCAACAGAACATCTTCGCTTATTAGCAGAAAAAGCGAAATCAGTTGATGCAAAAGTGGTATTACTAACAACTAAACTAGATTCTGCAATTGGTGAAATTGCAGACACAGTAGTTGAATTACCAGCAGGTACAAAACACGATGCTACTGGGTCTGATCAACCGTTAGGTAGTTTGTTTGAACAATCATCACAAATCTTTTTAGATAGTGTAGTCATTGGACTAATGACACAATTAGATGTTGAGGAAACAACTATGCAAAATAATCATGCCAATTTAGAATAGATATAAATAAGCAGTTAATGCGGAAGATTATATAATCTTCCGCATTAACAATGTAAATTCTAATATATAGAAGAAAGAAGGATGAAAATTGTATTATAAAGGAAAAGAATTTTTCACTTCTAAAGATTTAGCTTTATGTGTTATCGGAGGAAAGTGGAAGATCCCTATAATTTTTCATTTACTTCAAGACAAAGTATTGAGATTAAGTGAGCTACAAAAAAAGTTGCCGCATGTCAATCAAAGGATGCTAATAAGACAACTTAGAGAATTAGAAGAGGACCAAATTATTGAAAGACATACTTATTCTGTAGTTCCCCCAAAAGTGGAGTATAAGCTGACATCTATAGGCTACAAGCTAGATAAGGTGGTTTATGCAATATGTGAATGGGGTGATTTATTCAAGGATGAAATAATACATTAAAAAGTTCTGGTGCAAATTAAAAATAAAGTTAACTACTCTCTTATAATGTAAGTATTCAATTAGCTGACTAACATGTATTAATTTCGCCGTTCTATGAAATTAAGGGTTCTGTTGCAAAGTTAGATAAATATAGCTAATCACCATTTTATTGTGTCAGTCTTCGCCTAACCAGCTAACATATAACTAATTTCGTGGCATGGTGAAAATCCGTAGATCTGAAGAGACCTACGGTTTTTTTATATAATCCGTAAATACATTCAATGCCTTTGAGTGTATTTTTTGCCGTATTGACACTTTGATATCTTGTCTTTCTCACCTTAATGTGACGATGATCTTGTTCAATGAAGTTATTGAGATATTTAGATGTGCAATGACAGTTAGGTTTCAACTTAAACACTTTAATTATTTTAGCCATGGCTACCTTCGTTGAAGGTGCTTGATCTGTAATTATCATTTGAGGTTTACCGAATTGTTTAATAAGGCGCTTAATAAACGCATATGCTGATTGATGATCTCGTTTTTTGCGTAACCAAATATCTAATGTATGTCCATCTGCATCAATCGCGCGATACAGATAACACCACTGTCCTTTAATTTTGATATATGTCTCATCAACACGCCACTTATAATACGCTTTTTTATGTTTTTTCTTCCAAATTTGATACAAAACGGGAGCATATTCTTGAACCCAACGGTAGACCGTTGAATGATGAACGTTGACACCACGTTCTCTTAGTATTTCAGATATATCACGATAACTAAGCGCATATCTTAGATAGTAGCCAACGGCTACAGTGATAACATCCTTGTTAAATTGTTTATATCTGAAATAGTTCATATAGCATACTCCTTTTTGTTAAAATTATACTACAAAATCAACTTTGCAACAGAACCAGATCACTTATCAGAAGCTACCTATCATCGTATATTCGTAGATGATATAATATACAAGTCGCCTATCTCTCAGGCGTCAATTCCGACGCAGAGAGGAGGTGCTAATCTATGCTAGAAATCCTTGTTCACATCACGACCACAGTCATCAGTGGTTGTATTATTGCGTTATTTACGCATTGGCTACGTAATCGCAATAATAAATAGGCGACCATAGCCACACCTAAAAAATCCCCTCACTATTGCCGTAGTGAGGGGATTGGTGCATCTATGCTAGTTTCCTTGTTAACTAAATTATAACATCGGTGAGTGGAGAAATGCAAAGTCCTCATTCATTTCTCTTTTGAATATTATTTCTATCTATAATCTAACTCGTCTTTACGGATAAAAACATTGTAACTTGGCATAACATTGTTTAACTTATGGTTACTTTTTTGTAAATCTATACCACACTTATTAAGTATAGCTTTCATGATAATTCGATCTGATTCTTTAATATCCATATAATCTTCAGACATATTTTTATAAGGTGAATTGACTTTAAAAGTGATTTGTGAAATTAAACATGCATTTTCAATACTGTCCATATGAGGATAGACGTTGCATTTTATAGCAGTTCCTTTTACTACACTCTTTTGGAGCAGTAACCAATAGTTACGTAAAGATTGTAGTAAAGTGTCTTCAAATGGAATTAGTATAATCGATGATAAAAAAACTCCGATAATAAACCAAAATCCGTTTACTATTTAGTTGCAAATTGCTAGATTCATAAGTCACTTCGCTTCCTCAAGAATTATGATTTTATTATATCATTTTTACGCTTTCAGTTTATTTAATATTTATAACTTTAATTGTATGATTGGCGTACACCCTAATCATACAAATTAAGTTGTTGAATTTATCGCAATTAAAACGTATGATTAGGGTGTATATTAATTTCGGAGTGAAAATAAATGATTATAGGCTATGCGAGAGTATCTTCGATAGATCAAAATTTAGAAAGACAACTAGAGAATTTGAAAACGTTTGGTGCTGAAAAAATATTTACAGAAAAACAGTCTGGGAAATCTATTGAAAATAGACCGGTACTTCAAGAAGTTCTTAATTTTGTAAGAATAGGAGATCGATTTGTTGTGGAGTCTATTGACCGTTTAGGACGTAACTATGATGAAATTATTGAAACTGTGAACTATTTAAAAGAAAAAGACGTGCAGTTAATGATTACAAGTTTACCTATGATGAATGAAGTGATTGGTAATCCATTACTGGATAAGTTTATGAAAGATTTAATCGTTCAAATTTTAGCAATGGTTTCAGAACAAGAGAGAAATGAAAGTAAACGTCGACAAGCTCAAGGGATCCAAGTTGCGAAAGACAAAGGTGTATATAAAGGACGTCCTTTACTCTATTCACCGAATGCGAAAGATCCTCAAAAACGTGTTATCTATCATCGAGTTGTCGAAATGTTAGAAGGAGAACAAGCAATTAGTAAGATTGCGAAAGAAGTTAATATTACAAGACAGACAGTTTATAGAATTAAAAATGATAAGGGATTATCTTGATAAATTGATTGTCAATGCAAATGAGCGTTTCTTACAGCGTCTCATAATACATGTTAATCATGTATTATGAGATTTTAATAATAAGACAGGAAAAAGAGAGAGCAAAAAGGCTCTCTCTTTTTTTCTATATTTTTTCTCAATAACGAACGTTTTTCATTACTTCTGTTATCTCATTTAAATCAAATAAATCTGAAGATTTCCATGTAACATTTTGTTCATTAGACTTATTTTCTATATATGATATGCTGAAGCACCTGTTAATAGAATTTTTTTGTAAATTTAGCCTCCAATTTTAAAAATGAGCAGGTACATGCTTGCCTCAGCTCATCTTTTTCATAATAAGCTAAATTGCTCACTACAATTAAATTAATTTGATATAAGTGTGGCAAGAGTTCTACGTCTCTTAATAAATAATACCCAATTTTATTGATAAATGAACTTAAATTTAAAATTAAATTGATGAGTATCAGAAGTACGATTTACATAAAAAGGTACGACAAGTTTATGAGCTTGTCGCACCTTTTTAATTACAATTAGTTACTAACAAACGACTCCAAAAGCCTTTTTAAGTTGTGTTTATTCACCCTTTTTTCTTCCTAATGTTGATTAATATTTACAGCGTCTGTAGTATATGATACTTCTTACACATCCACGTTTTATCTATCATTAGTAGGTGTATCAAAGGAATAATTAAGCAGCCTCTCTTCCTCTAATTAATTTTTGAATCTTTTTTATTACTCTCTAACGCCAAAACTTGCTGATTCTTAAGCAATCTTTAATCTTTCCTGCAACTCTTTTCTATTCTGGCTCATATATGCGTTTTAAGAAACAAATGTAATTGAATAGGTTAAAAATTATATATTTTTAAAGTTTCCTTTAAACCAACTGTTAAAATGTATAATAAGGATATTGGATTACCATATGTAAATTTGTTTTTAGCACGACGTTTTTTAGGTGTGTAAGTGTGCCTTTAGATATAAAAATAAAAGTCAACCTAGAAAAAGTAGATTGACTTTTTCTTTTGATGCAGTATCGTCAATGTAAATCTAAAAATTATGGCTATAAATCTACATCACTTTTCAAAAATGTAGTAGTGATATTCAATACTAATTAATTTTTATAACTACTAGGAAATATCTCAAGGCGTTTCTTTAAATTAAAAATACTCCACAAATAAATGTGGAGTATTAAAGTGAATTATCTTTTGTAGGTTTTATTCCAGATTAGCATGATTTTGCTGCATTGTTTCTTCATCAACGTTTATCTCAGTCATTAAATCTAAAACAATACTATCTAAAAACACTTGTGATGCTTGTTCAAATAAGCTACCTAGAGGTTGTGCTGAACCTTCAGCATCATATTTCGTTCCCGCCGGTAATTCAATCACTACATTTGCAAGTTCACCAATCTTTGACGTTGGATTTGTTGACAATAATACAACTTCTGCACCTACAGCTTTAGCTTTATCTGCTAATAATCTTAAATGCTCTGTCGAACCTGAGCCAGAAAGGATAACAAACAAATCTTTTTCGGTAATGGAAGGTGTAGTGGACTCGCCAACTACATGTGCACCCTTCCCAAGCTGATTCAATCTCATCGCAAAACTATTTGCTACAAAACCCGAACGTCCTTTTCCAGATACAAAAACTTGCTCTGCTTTAATAATTTGCTTTAAAAACGTTTCGGCTTCACTGTCTTTCACATGTGATAATGTGTTGTCTATTTCATCTAGTATTAAACGATAATTTGTGATTTCTGTCATCATTATTTTCCTTCAATCGCAGCTCTACATTGTTTAGCAGCTTCTACAGGATCATCAGCATTTGCAATGCCGCCACCAACAATAATTAAATCAGGATTTTCTGCAACAATATCTTTAATTGTATCTGGTTTAATACCACCTGCAACTGCTACTTTAGAATTACTAATTACAGATTTAACTTTACGTAAACTTTCTAAAGGAGATTGACCTTCAGCTTGTAAGTCATAACCAGTATGAACAGCGATATAATCTGCGCCTAAATCATCTAAATCTTTCGCACGTTTTTCTAAATCTTGTACTGCAATCATATCTACTAATAATTGTTTGCCATGTTTATGTGCTTCATCAACTGCTGCTTTAATTGATGCATCTTCTGCAACGCCTAAAATTGTTACTATGTCTGCACCAAATTTAACTGCTTGGCTTACTTCATAGTCGGCAGCATCCATAATTTTTAAATCTGCTAATACTTTTACACCATCAATATTATCATTTAAATGTTGTACAGATGGTAATCCTTCATTTATAACAATTGGTGTTCCAATTTCTACGATATCTACATAATCTTTAACTTTATTTGCTAATTCTGCAGCATCCTCTTTATTTAATAAATCAATTGCTAATTGTAATTCCATTAAAACGCCCTCCTATCTATCTTTTATATTATAATTATGGTATTATTTACGATAAATAACAATACTGACATTTTTGTCACTATATAAATTAAAGATGTTGTGTTGTTAATTAAGTATAATAATAAAGAATTTTATATACCCAAATATTTAGCTTTTCTATAATTGGTAGAAGATGAAAATCACTTTTATCTTTTGCAAATTAATCGTTTAAGATTAATTGAATTATAAAATAAACTACTCAGCGTATTTTATTAAAATTAGTTACTAAATAAGAGATTCCAAATTATAAACTTTGGCTACTGGGACGAATGATAAATTCATTTACAGAAGATTCTTCCGGCTCATTAATTGCGTAATTAATAGCTCTAGCAATAGCATCTGGTTTAATTGCATTTTTATATAATTCATCTATATCTTGTTTCATATCTTTGTCACTAATATGGTCTGTTAATTCAGTGCTGACAGCGCCCGGAGACAGAATTGTTGTTCTAATATTTGAACCCACTATAGCTTCTTCTTGTCTTAATCCCTCAGTTATCGCTCTCACTGCATATTTGGTACCACAATAAACAGTACTACCTGGGAAAACAACATGTCCCGCCACAGAAGCCAATTTAATAATATGCCCTGATTTTTGTTTTCTCATATAAGGTAATACTGTACCAATGCCGTATAATACACCTTTAATATTCACATCTATCATTTGATTCCATTCATCTTGCTTATTCTTTTCTAAAAAGGATTGAGGCATAAGACCCGCGTTATTAATTAAAACATCTATACGGCCAAAATCATTATAAGCTGTTTCAATTAATGCATTTACTTCATCGGGCTTTGTTACATCAGTTTTTTAATACTTACACTATCACGACCTACTTTTTGTTGTATTTTTTCTAATCTATCTAAACGTCTCGCACCTAAAACAAGCTTGGCGCCATTTTCAGATAACAAATTCACAGTTTCCTCCCCAATACTACTAGATGCACCTGTTATCACAACTACTTTATCTTTTACATTATTCATTTTCTTACCTCTTAAATTATTATAATTATATACTTCACTATTTTATCGTTATCGAAACCACATTTAGACCAAAAAGAGGCAGCAAAGCTGGCTCAGGAATTAGAAGAATTTATTGATATCGTACTAGAGGGAAAATTGTAATAAATAATAAATCATAATATATAATTTATTATTTAAATTAACATAACCGATGATTATCAGAAGTTCGATTCACATAAAAAGGCATGACAAGTTTATGAACTTGTCGTGCCTTTTTTATTACAATTAATTACCAAATAAACGACTCCAAAACCCTTTTTTAGGGGTCTGTTCTCCCCTATCAGCAGTCTCACTCTCTATTTCTTCAGATAGTTTATCATCTTTTGGGAACTCATCTTCTTTTATACTGTCACCCTTTTCCTCTTCAGCTACATCTTTATGTTGTACTTCTGTTGGATGTTCATTTTCTTGTTCTTGATCAATATCTTTAGGTTCTTCAGTAAATGTTGCTTCTTGTGAATTAACGTTTTGTCTATCATTAACAGATGTATCAAAGGAATAATTAAGCTGTCTTTCTTCCTCTAATTGATTCTCCAATTTTTGAATCTTTTTATTACTTTCTAAAGCTAATATTTGCTGATTCTCTAAAAGTCTATTAAGTGTATTTATTTGCTCTTTATCTCTATTTGATTGTTCTTTATATATAGCTACTTGGTTATATAATTGTTTTATTGTCTCATCTTTCACCAGGTTATCATTATTAGGTTCAGCTTCTTCTTTTTTTTCACCTTCAAAATCATCATTCTTATTTTGATTTTTTCTTATTCGGTTTACTACTATAGTTTCATCTTCACCGGATAAGTAATTTACGTTATCGATTTTTTGAAATTTTACATTTGCTTTTTTAGCATTATTATAAACAGTCATTTTTGTTACGTTTAATTCATCGGCAATTTCCTTCATACTTTTCATATAATGGCCTCCATATAATTATACACATGACATTTATACCATTATATAGCTATTATACTTGTTATTACAAGGGCATATAATTCATTATACATATAGCTATATACGGTTATACGTATAACTATATAGGATTATATGTATAAACTTTCAACCCTATATGTATAGGTGTTATACACCCTTTATACTTGCTATATAAGCGTTTATACGCTGTTATATGACATAACCATATAAAGGTATTATACGAAGTTTTATCTTTTTTGAAAATGCATACATCCAAATGTATATAAACAATTTAACAAAGCTTTTAAAAGTGTTATTATAAATATATATAAAAGAAACCCAACTACGGGAATAGTCAGGTTTCTTCGGTAATAAAACAAGTGATTTGTTTGTTTATATATTTGTTATATTCTTATTATATATTCTAAGAATTATTAGTGCAAGTCGAATACATATAAACTTACTTATAGCTTTTTATTACCTCTTTTAGAAATTTAAATATGAAAGAGGTTTTTGTATGTCCAACTTTAACATTAAAGAAATCCAAAAAGAGAAATTTTATCAATTACCTAAAGTGTTTTTTACGAATCCTAAATATGTTAATTTGTCTAACGATGCAAAAATAACATGGTCAATATTAAGAGATCGTTTAGATTTATCTATAAGAAATAATTGGGTAGATAAAAATGGAGATATATTTTTTATTTATACCAATGAAAAGCTTAAATCTATTTTAAATATTAGTAGTCCAAATAAGTTATCTAAAATTAAAAAAGAATTAACTCAAGCTGATTTATTCAATCAAATAAGAGTAGGTTTAAATAAACCTAATAAATTATATATTAAAAAACCAGAAGTAACAGAAGCTGATGTATATTATATTTCACAACAAGAAAATGATATAGAACAGCGTAATAACACGGACGTATCAAATTCATACGTCCAGAAATATGATAATGATACATCAAGAAATATTAATTTGATACATCATGACATATCAAAAGAATACACTAATGATACTGACTTAAGTAATACTGACTATATAGAGACTAAGAATAATGATACGCATGATATGAATGATACACCTAACAATATTTCTGAAAACGCTCATTCGAATCATACAAATCATCAACAAACTGAATTTAATAATGATGCCTTAAAATTCCAAGTGCTTGAAGAATTGCCACAACAAATCAAAGATTACTTAAGTAATTTTGAAATTAGAGAAATTCGTATTATTAAAAGTGTTTTACTTAAAGGAAAAAAATCATTTAATAATGCTCATGATACATATTACCGTTTAGAAGACGTGGAGTTCGAACTTGTCAGTGTCTTAAAACGATTTAAAGCGATGTTGCTACAAAAAAATGAAACTGTTGAAGCTATGCAAGGGTATCTAATGCAATCAATTAAAGCTGAACTTGAAGAAACTCATGCACTGTATATGCGACGTCAAAACATGAAAAAACATAATATCTTTAATCAATAATTCAAGTAATCTTATAGCAATCAAAGAAACCTCAAAATACTCGGTTAAATCATCAGATTATTTAACTGGAGATAGTGAAAAAGATTCAGAGATTGTTAATGATTTAGAAAAAGGTTTATACCGAAAACGTATGTTGAGTTATGGTGGTTTGCTTAAACAAAAACATAAGATTTTAAATTTAGATGATGCCGAAGATGGCAATTTAATTAATACAAGTGACGAAGATAAAACAACAGACGAAGAAGAAAAAGCACATTCAATTACGGCAATTTGGAATTTTGAAAAACAAAATTATTACTTAAAAGATTTGAAACGTTAGCTTAAAAGCTGGCGTTTTTTTATGCTTTTTTGCCCCTGCGGGAACTATAGCGTTCAACCGGCATGGTTGACCAGTTTTTACCGCAAAAAATAATTTTGTGCGTAACTGGGCAGTGTCTCAAAAATTCGACACTGGTTTTGCTCAAATTTTTGCTTTTGGAAATAGCATATATTTATTTAGCTCATATTTGCGTTTTAAGAGCTTATATAAGTTTTTAGGCATAAAACTATATGAATTACCCCTAAAACTTTAAAATGCCCCCTTAAAATTCAAAATAAAGGTATTTAAAATTTTAAAAATAAAAAAGCTACTAGCAAAAAACTAGTAGCTTAAATCTTAGTTAAATTTTGATGTAGTATTAATTTTTATATCTACGCTACAACGTCGATTCAAATTCGTGCAGTATTAATTTTTGTATGTGCGCCACAACGCCGATTACTAATAATGCAGTATTAATTGTTATATCTGTGCTGCAACACCGATTACTTAAAAATAAGATTAAAAAAATCGACGAAGGTCGATTATGGTTTTTGCATTGTTTGGAACAAACGTGTAAGTGCGCCCTTACGGGATTTAACTAGATTATAACGACGAAAAACAGACCTGTAAAGTGATAACTATTGTGATAAAGTTTGTTAAAAAGGAGCGATTTTATGACTGCTATTTGGATATCGATTATAGGTATGTGGTTTTGTATTGGAATGGCGTTTTTTGCTATCAAGAGGAGTAAAAATAAAAAATAGAACACGCATTTATGCCGAGAAAATTTATTGATGTTGAGAAGAACCCTTAACTAAACTTGCAGACGAATGTCGGCATAGCGTGAGCTATTAAGCCGACCATTCGACAAGTTTTGGGATTGTTAAGGGCTCCGAGGCTCAACGTCAATAAAGCAATTGGAATAAAGCAATAAGGTTTATTAATCTAAAAATAAAAGGGGTTTTTAATTTTGAAAAAAGCTTTATTTCTTTTACTAGATGAATTTGCAGATTGGGAAGGAGCATATTTATCTTCAATTTTAAATCAAGATGATAATTGGTCTGTAAGTACTATTTCTGTTGAAGAAAATGTATCTTCTTTAGGTGGTTTTTCTGTTTTGGTAGATTATATTATTGGCGATGAACCTAAAGATTATGATCTGTTAGTTATGATTGGAGGTAATTCTTGGGATAATAATTCTGAGAACCTTTTAAAATTTGTTGAGGAAGCATTTAATAAAAATATAGTAATTGGTGCTATATGTGGAGCAGTTGATTATTTAGCTAGAAATGGTTTTTTAAACAAATATAAACATACTGGTAATTCGGTTTATATTTGGCAAAATTATAAAAAATATAAACCTGAGAATGAGTTTTTAGAAAAGCAAAGTGTTGTTGATAATATGCTTATAACAGCAAATGGTACAGCATCACTTGAATTTACTGAATCAATTTTAAGAGAGATTGATTTTGATTCTGATAAAAGTATTGAAAAGACAATATTTATGAATAGGTTTGGTTTTTATAAATATTGTGAAAAATACGGAAATCCATATTTATAAAGTTGGGTGTATTTGAGTTTTTAGAAACGAGTTGAAAACGAGTTTCTTCTTGTCTTGGTAATGGGGAGATTGATTTAATCCATTTTAAAATTCTAGCATAGGATTCAAATAATTTTATGGGAAAAGAATGCGTCGCAACGATCTATACCGTATTTTTTAGAGTGGATGCGTTAAATATATTAATAAAATTGATAGCATGGAATCTAATATTGATAATAGAACTTATCGTTTCATTATTTCAGTTAACCGTAATGGTTTTAAAGGTAGTAAAATGTTATAATATAGATGTATTGAAGGAGGAGTGGCGACTCCTCCTAAAAAGTTAATTTAGTTTATTAACTCTTTAATTAGTGATGTAATAGCTCTTAACAGATTGATTAATGCTGTTAGGAGCTTTATTTTTTACTCTTTTAGACATTCATCATTATACCTCTTTTAACAAATATGACTGCAACCTAATCATACTTTTGCTATATCTTCATTTCATTAACAATATGTTCACCTACTACTATATTACCAATTGAACCATTTTGAGTTTATAATTCACTTTCTCGAAGTCTTTTTTTAATTCTATAAATTTCATTTTATTAATGAATGTTTATTTAACTTTTACATTAATACCAAACTAAGACTTACTCATTGTAGGTTGTAAATTATTTAAATCGTTTGTTAAATTTACAGGGAATCTAAAAGGAATCCCGGACAACAGGATAAGGAGGAACAATGCCATTGCCATGGCACCCAGCATAGCTGGGGTTCTCTAAACTTATCCTTAAAGACTTTGAACGCTGATATTACAGTATTTTTGAATCGTATTTAATGACGGACACAAAGGAATCCATGAAATTTTACATGGCATTTTCTTTGGAAAATAGCAATTCTTCTATTCTTTGGGGCGCAAGGGATTTCGCAAAAGGGAATCTTTAGATTCCCTAGAGATTCCCAGAAGGATTCCTTATGTTCATCCAAAATCAATCAATATTTCAGTGTATAATTGATTAGTAATTACTAAGTTAAATATGATACGGTAAAACTAAGTAATTACTAAGCTAATAACTTGTTAAAATAGATGAGTATTTGCTTAGTTTATTTTTTGTAAAAATATTGAGTAATTACTAATTATATAATTAGATGAATAAATGAGTGATTACTTAGTTGTGGAGGGGTTAAAAATGACCAATCAAAGTCATAGAAAAGCTAAAACGATCAATATCAATTTAACTGAAGAAGAATATAAAAAGGTGAAAGCGTTAGCAGAAGATAGAGATTTAAATCCAACAGCTTATACACGGCTTGCGGCATTAGGTAATCGAATTAAACCAACGGTTGTATATCCTGCGGATGAACGTATTGATGAACTAGAGAAAGAGAATCAAGACCTTAAAAAACAACTTATGGCAGGTTATGGCCAATATGAAGTTACAAGAGAAGATTTTGATAACTTAGAAGAGCAATATTATCGTTATGCAGGCTATGTAAATACGTTTAAAGACTTTTTACAATATATGCAGAACGATGCGGAATATATTAATTTAAATGGGTATAAAAGCGACGAAAAGCTAAAAGAAGAGATTAGGGATGTTATAAAAGAAATGAAAAATGAAAACTAAGGATGAATTACATGAATTTAAATGTTCAAGATTTGTTGGTATTACATGAAAATGTGAACAGAGAAGTAGGAAATGAAAAGCTTAATAACTTTTATTTATCTAAAAATAATGTAGATATTATAGCTTCATTGAACAAAATGATTGAAGAACAAATTTTAATAAAAAATAGTTCTCTTGAAATCACATTAAATAAACTAACGAAAAAAGATTTAAAAGCAATATTAAAAAGTGGAGAGCTAACTGTAGGAGGTACCAAAAAGGATCTGGTTGAACGCATTCTTAATAATATTAAACGCATTGATGATGAATATCTCGAATTAGCGCCAGTATATACTCCAACAGATAGGGGTAAGAAATTACTAGAAGAAACGAAATATGTCATTCATTTTGAGTGGGGGTATAACAATATTAGCCTGCCACAAGCTCATGAAATTGCTTCAAATTATATAGGTGATACTAATCAGGATAAAGTTATAGAAATTTATAAATTTGAAATTAATCGAATTTATAAATCTACTCCAATAGATATTAAGCTAATAAATCTCTATAGATGTTTATCAGAATATTTTAAAAGATGCAAAAATGATAATGATAGTGCAAGAGTATATTATAATTTAGCGTATTATCTTCAAATAAAAAATACTCTGGAGGATATGAGAAGACCAGCGTCATCAATTTATGACGCATACGGTAAATTTTCAGAAGAACGTTTTAAGAGCAATCTAGAGCCTATTCATTTTAGAGTAGAAGTATATGAGCAATTAATATTTATTGAGGGTATGTCAAATGAAAATATATATGATTTATTCATTAAAGACGTAAGTAATTACTATGATTTAGATGAAGAAATATTTAAGTATGTCATAAATTATTTAATAGCTTATATAAAAAAAGAAGATGATCAAGAAGCTTTTTTAAAAGTTACTGATTTAATAAAATCAGAGTACCTTATTTCAAAAAAGGAAAGAGATGTACTTAAAAATGATTTAGATGAAGAATATTATATAGAAAAAAGTAGTCATAGAAATATACAAACTATAAAGACTAATATTAATAAACTAATTAAAGAAGATGTAAATATTGAAGTAGAAATAGATATCGATACAGGAGAAATTGTTTGGTATTTAGAAGAAGAAGATATTAAAAAATTATAAAGAGTGTCTAAATTTTAAATCGTTAATGTTTGGAGAGTTGAACTAAAAGAAATAAAAGTAATGAATACGGTTGTGTATTCTTTAAACAAAGAACACACATAAAAACTACTAAAATCTTTACTTTTATTGAAGATTTTAAACTTAAAATAATTTATAACAAACGTTCTTTTTTGCTAATATTGTAATATGCTTTCAACTTTACAATAAGACTATATTATTAATGTGAGGTGGGGAAACTTATGAATCCAAAACAAAAAACTAGATTAAAACATTATCAAAACTATGATTATCCTAAAAAAGCCTATATGTTTTTTTATAATAAAAAAGTGAAAGTTGTTTTAAATAATGGAGAATCATTTACGGGATATATTGTTAAAGAATATACTTACGATATATTACTAGTGAAAAGTGATGGAATAAAAGATCCCAAAGATAACGAATTAGAGAAACGTACAATGATTCCCAAACATGCAATTTCTTATACTACAAATTTTATACATCTATAGAACGAATTTTTGACTATATTAAATATGGAGAAAAAAGATATATAAGATAAATTGTATTTTATAATTCAAATTTGCAATATAATCAATAAAAGCCAACAAAATTTTGTTGGCTTTTAAAGTTTAAAGCAATGACTCGTTGATAGAGGTTATAATTTTTTGTATCCATCTGATGTAAGTTCATCATGTAAATCATTCATCTCATCTTCATCACTGGATGTAGATACTTCCTCTGTCGTATCGTCTTTAACAAGTCTATTGTTTTCTAATTTATAATTTTTATATCCCTTATAACTATAATCTACCTCAGGATCACTATACTCACTTGTTCTCGTCACTTTGACTGCTGTAACCAATGTAATATTTGTTGGTTCAACTTTAGAAACAGGTGATACTTTTTCACTATCTTTTTCATCATCATTAAAGTAATCATCACTTGATACGCCATAGTCAACTTTATAGTAATTATCTATGTTTTCAGTATTGTATTTAGTATATTTACTACTATCGTATTCGTCTTTAATAAGTTTATTATTTCTATCAAGTGTTTCAGAAATGTTTTCGAGTTTATTTAGCTCGGGAAGGTTATTGGCTTTTATTGTATAAGTTTTCTTACCTTTAAATGAACTTGACCCATTGTTGTTTATATCGTCTATTAGGTCTTGCGGAATTGTTAACTTGATATTATCTCCATTTTTTAAACTGCCATTGTTAGGAACTGTAAACTCATAACTTGAAAGAGATAAATTAGACAAATTGTCAGGAGTATCTTTAGTTATTAAATTAAGTGATCCAGAGCCATTCACACCAGTGAATTTAGGGTTGAAACCTTCAATTAAATCTTTGGCAGTTAATTCTTTTGGTTTCTTCAAACCATGTACCTTAAATTCTTTCGTAAATTCTTTTGCTTTTAATTTAAATTCTTTAGACGTTCCTTTTTCGAGTTTTAATTGTACTTTCACTTTATCTCCATTTGATAAATTTTCATTGTTATGAATATTAAAATCAACATTATCCATGATTTTAGAAGCATGTCTCATTTGTTGAAGTTCATCATAATTTAAATCATCTTCTTCTATATCTTCACCATTATTGTTCTCTATCATTTTTATAATTTCTTTGTTTTTAAAATCAGACTGTTTTAATGCACGTATGTAAAGTTTATTTGTTACTTTATCATAAGATTCATCTGTGATCTCAGCAGTTCCTGATTTTTCATAGCCGTGGAATGAGACTTTTACATCATCTTCTACATTCACTTTATGATTTTTTACAAATAAGGTGATTGCTAAAATAACGACGATTAATAGAATAGCCCCTCCTATTAAATACCATTTAAACTTATTAAGAAATGCTTTTGCTTTTTCCATATAAATGATCCCCTTTTATAAATTATGTAACTAAAAAGTTAATTAATATTAATTTAACACATAATGATATTGCAATATATATGTAATTAAAATAATATTGACTTTAAGTATATTATTTTGAATTCAAAAAGGGGAGATTATTATGAAAAAAGGATTAATACTAGTTCTAATTCTTTGCGTTAGTTTAGTGTTATCTGCTTGTGGAAATGCGGAAGATAAAGCTCAAGGTAAATGGGTATATAAAGAAGATGACGAAAAAATAACACTGAAGATAGAAGATAGTGATGCTGAGTTAACTTATATGGGTTTAACAATGGAAGGTGAAATCGAGAAAGTAGAAAAAGATAATTTTTCATTAAAATTGGAAGATGATAGCACGGTGAGATTTAAAGTAAATGGCAAAGAATTAAAAGATGAAGATGACAATGTTTGGAAGAAAAAAGATTAATAAATTAAATTATTCAACATAATTCAACTTATCGGAAGTTATCTGTCATCATATATTCGAAGATGATATAATATATAGGTCGCCTATCTCTCAGGCGTCAATTTAGACGCAGAGAGGAGGTGCATATCAGATGATCGAAGCTCTTGTTCACATCACGACCACAGTCATC
>NZ_KV832240.1:21870-22105 GCF_001837405.1 Staphylococcus sp. HMSC067F07
GATATAATATATAGGTCGCCTATCTCTCAGGCGTTAATTCAGACGCAGAGAGGAGGTGCATATCAGATGGGCGAAGCTCTTGTTCACATCACGACCACAGTCATCAGTGGTTGTATTGTTGCGTTATTTACGCATTGGCTACGTACACGTAACAATAAGAAAAAATAGGCGATATTAGCCAACACCTAAAAATCCCCTC
This sequence comes from Staphylococcus sp. HMSC067F07, assembly GCF_001837405.1. Taxonomy (NCBI): domain Bacteria; kingdom Bacillati; phylum Bacillota; class Bacilli; order Caryophanales; family Staphylococcaceae; genus Staphylococcus; species Staphylococcus sp. HMSC067F07. Next base: position 22,070 of record NZ_KV832240.1, read on the forward strand.
ACTACTCGCAATAGTGAGGGGATTGGTGCATATAAT
>NZ_KV832241.1:0-378 GCF_001837405.1 Staphylococcus sp. HMSC067F07
AATCAAAATGTGGATTCAATATAGGTAAAAAATAAGTCGTTAATGTTCAAGAAACGGACCGAATAAAATTTTAAATTTGAACTTTTCTATCCTAAACTAAGTAAAGATATTTACTTAGTTTTCTCTTTTTTTATCTCCAATCATTTTACTAACAATACTCATTTTGAAAATAAAAATAAGAACTTAAAGTAAAAAAATGAAGAAAAGAATAGCCTCTTTTGTCTCCAAGTACGTTTTACTTTTGGAAATATTACAAAAAGTAGAGTCTGTTTTCGGAGTCTCAAGTATGAGCATAAGGAAATCCAGTACCACCTTTGGTGGTATTCAGCATAGCTGAAAGATTTACCTTTTATTCGTTCTGCTCAATTATTCACCATA
>NZ_KV832242.1:0-30705 GCF_001837405.1 Staphylococcus sp. HMSC067F07
CGACGGGAATCGAACCCGCGATCTCCTGCGTGACAGGCAGGCGTGTTAACCGCTACACTACGAGACCTATTAAAATTATGTATTGCGGGAGGCGGATTTGAACCACCGACCTTCGGGTTATGAGCCCGACGAGCTACCGAACTGCTCCATCCCGCGCTAATATTATTTTTGACTACCTTATAATCTTACCATTTTCTTCTTTACAATGTCAATACTTTTTTAAAGAAAATTAACATTTTGTTCATTTCAACTTCAAACCTATTTGCAATAATTGAAATGAATGACGCTTTAATTAAGTACTTTATTAGTATATAAACTCCAACACATTTCGTCAATATTGTTTTGGAATTAAATTGTGTAAAAATTAACCTCATATATCTTTTTATATTATTCTTTACTAAAAGATATATGAGATACCTTGATAATCACCTATTAAACAACTTGTGCTCTACCTTTAGATATATACTTACTTAGTCATGTAACCTTGCATTCTAGATTGTAAAGAAGTAAATGTTTTAAAACCTTCATCCTCTAAAAAGTGTCCACCTTCATCGACTATTCGAATCTTACCTTCCAACGTATCCATCAACCTTTTAGTCTCTTTATAAGAAACATATTTATCATCTTTAGATGTAAGTCCGTAAAAATGATCGACTTGAGATTTAACTTTTTCATAATCTATTGATATGCCCTCTAAGTTGACATTCTCATCAATATCATGGGCATCTTCTTTGAAACCTGCAATACTAAACAATCCTTCAATATGATGATGAGTCCCCTCAATATATTTTAGTGCAGCTATCGTACCAAAACCATGGGTTACAAAATAAGTATCATATTTACGAATTTCAATTTGTTCTTTCATTTGTCTTACCCATTCATCAATTTTTGCATGGTCATCTGCCTCTAAATTAAACAACGTCACATGATAACCTTCTAAAGTTAAATTATGCTTTAACCACTCATACCAATGATTTGTGGCATTCCCATATTTTGAATGGATTATAATCACGTCAGTCATTTTTCAACACCTCATTCAACGATTGATTCATTTAATTCTTATTTTAAAATAAAAACACTTTAAAAAGAAATGATATTCAAATGATTTATCTATCTCACCGCTTCTTAGATTTAAATCATACCATTCTCATTAAAGTGTTTTACATCATCTAAATTTCTTCTAAAATTTCTTCAACAGCATTTTTTCCTTGTTGAATACAATCAGGTAAACCTACCGCTTCAAAAGGTGCTCCAGTAATTCTTAATCTAGGATAAGTATTCTTTATATGTTGTTGAATTATCTTGATATTTTTTATATGCCCTACGTGATATTGAGGCATACTTTTAGGCAAACGATTCACTATCGTAAAGTCAGGATCACCCTTGAATGTCATCATTTTCCTTAAATCTTTACGAACAATTGATACAATTTCATCATCAGTATGGTCATCTACTACAGTGTCGCCTGGTTTACCTACATAAGCTCTAATTAATACTTTACCTTCAGGTGTAGTAAACGGCCATTTTTTCGAAGTCCAAGTACAAGCTGTAATATCTGTTTGACTCGTTCTAGCTATAACGAATCCAGTACCATCATACGTATTCTCTATATTCTTTTCATCAAAAGCCATAACCACTGTTGCAACAGTAGTCGAGTCCATCTTATTAAAGTAATCAAAGGCAGGATCATGGCTAAACCATTTCATAAATACTTGTTGTGGTGTAGTAACAAGTACCCCATCAAATGTTTCACTACTATCTTCGAGTAAAATTTCATAATCTTTCTGAGAAACTTTAATGTCACGTACTTGAGTATTATAACGAATATTTACTCCCTTATTCTGAACATTTTCTGCCAATGCTTCTATAAATGAACTTAAACCATGTCTAAACTGTTTAAATTGTCCTTTAGGTGCCCCTGGGTATAGTTGGCGATGTTTAATACGTTGTTCTTTCTCATCTTTCATTCCTTTAATCAAACTGCCAAATTGTTCTTCTTTTTCTTTAAAGTTTGGAAATGTACTCATTAAACTTAATTCATCTATATTAGTACCATATATGCCACCCATTAAAGGTTCAATGAGATTTTCTAATACTTCATCTCCTAGTCTTTTTCTGAAAAAGTCGCCGACAGAAATATCATCCTCGATTTGAATCGGTTTCTTAAACAAGTCCATTCCAGCTCTTAATTTACCAATTGGAGAAATAAGCTTCGTTTTAATAAATGGCTTTATATCTGTTGGAATGCCCATAATAGAGCCACCTGGTATAGGAAATAATTTATTTTTAGCGTATATATACGATTGACCCGTAGTATTAGTAATTAAGTCATTTTCTAGACCAATATCTTTAGCCATATCTGTCATGATAGTTTTACGTCCTAGATAGGATTCTGGACCTAACTCAATAGTATACCCTTCATGTCGATATGTTTGAATTTTACCTCCAGGACGATTAGAGGCTTCAAATATCGTTACTTCTATAGTTGGATCTTGTTTTTTTATAAAATACGCACTCGATAAACCAGTAATACCTGCGCCGATAATCGCAATTTTTTTACTCAACTTTTTCACGCTTCCTTTCAAATCCACCTGAATCTATCATGAAAATGTATCAAATTTTTTAATTTATCTCTCTCAAAAAATGAATTCCCCCGTTATACTGGAGGAATTCTGTCATCACTTTATTAATGCTTTAACTTAATTTTAAAAATGAGCTTTAATTTCGTCAACAATTGCTCCTATAAATAGCGGGTTTGTATTAGGCATTTCAGGACGATAGTATTTAGCGCCAATTTCATCACATACTACTTTACATTCGTAGTCATTGTCATAGAGCACTTCTAAATGCTCACAAACAAATCCTACTGGTGTATAAATAAAGTTTTTGAAATGATGTTCTTGATATAATTCTCGCGTAAGATCTTGAACATCAGGTCCTAACCAAGGTGTACCAGTATTTCCTTCAGATTGCCAACCTTCTGCTACATGAACAATATTGGAGTCTTGTTTAAGAATTTGAGCTGTTTCATGTAATTCTTTGGGATATGGATCATTATTACGTTCAATCAGACCTTTAGGTAAACTATGTGCTGAAACGATTAAAACTGTTTCATCGTGCTCTTCTTCAGGAATTTGATTTAACGTTTCATTAATTTTATCTGTCCAATATTTAATAAATTTTGGTTGGTGATAATAATGTTTAATATGAGTCAATTTAATGCCATATTTATCTGCTTCTTCTTGTGCGCGGTTATCATAAGAACCTACTGAAAAACTTGAATAATGTGGCGCGAGCACAACTGTTACAGCTTCATCAATGCCATCTTTATGCATTTTTTCTACGGCTTCTTCAATATAAGGAGAGATATGTTTTAATCCTAAATATAATTTAAATTCAACATTGTCATACGTTTCATTTAAAGCTTTAGTTAATGCCTCAGCTTGTCGATCTGTTGTTCCTGCTAAAGGTGATAACCCTCCGATAAATTCATAGCGTTGTTTTAAATCTTGTAGTTCTTCTTCAGTTGGTCTTTTACCGTGTCTAATATCAGTATAATAAGGCTCGATATCACTCTCTTTGTATGGTGTACCGTACGCCATCACTAATAATCCAATTGTTTTACTCATTGATAAAACCTTCCTTTAATTGTTAGTTATCGTTACTTTATTTAGGTTTGGAGCGACACCAAATCTTCGAAAGAACTATTTTTGAGTATAGTTGTGAACGAATTTACTCACTTTTCTTAATGTCTCAGGTTGAACTTCCGGAAATACACCGTGACCTAAGTTAAATATATGCTTGCCACGCACCATTCCTTGATCAAGAATATCTTTTAGTCGTGATTCGATAACATCCCATGGTGCTAATAATAATGAAGGGTCGAGATTACCTTGTAGTGTCTTGTTTACTCCCATTTGATCAGCCTGATTAATAGATGTTCTCCAATCTAGACCTAAAACATCAATAGGTAAATCATTCCATTCATTAATTAAATGACTTGCGCCTACCCCGAAAAGTATCACAGGTACATCATAATGAGCTTTGATACCACTCACTAATTTCTTCATAGCTGGCTTGATATAATAATTATAGTCTTGGACGTTTAGTGCTCCTACCCAAGAATCAAAGATTTGTATTAATTCAGCACCAGCCTCAATTTGAGCGACTACATATGTGATTGACACATCTACAAGATGGTCCATTAGTGCAAACCATGTAGGTTCGTCTCCATACATCATGGCTTTAGTAAAATTATAATTTTTAGAAGGACCCCCTTCAATCATATAAGAGGCTAATGTGAACGGCGCACCTGTAAAACCAATCAACGGTACATTCAATTTTTCCTCTGTAAGCAATTTGATTGTTTCTAAAACATAAGGTACATCTCTTTTAGGATCTATCTGAGATAATTTTTCAACATCTTGTACTGACTTAATAGGGTTTGAAATCACTGGTCCAATACCAGATTTAATTTCTACATCTACACCTATGGGTTTTAAAGGTGTCATAATATCCTTATAAAGAACAGCCGCATCAGTATTGTAATTATCTACAGGTAAATGCGTAACATACGCACATAATTCTGGTTGATGCGTAATTTCAAAAAGTGAATATTTTTCTTTAAGTTTGCGATACTCAGGTTGAGAACGTCCTGCTTGTCTCATAAACCAAACTGGAGTGTGTGACGTTGATTCACCTTTTATTGTCTTTAATATCGTATCGTTTTTACTATGCACCCTAGCGTCCTCCTACATTAAAATCATTCTTATCTATAATAGCATATTGTATACAATTTCGTATTTTATTATGCTTAAATGTCATAAAAAAGACATAGTACTTTTATTTATAAAACCTAGCTTTATAAACTTTAAAAATATACTTTATTTTTATTAAAAAACGGGTAAGTAATTCCTAGATATTCTAATACCGTTAAATTATATATTTAATTTTATTTTTAGTTAAATTTGTAAATTTAGGATGAATTCTATTACTTTTAATTAGAAAATCTGAACTTTTGCAGTAGCAAAAGGAATTTTATAATCGTATAATAAGACAAAACAAGGGAGGTTTGTATCATGAATTTATATACATCTTATGGGACATATGGATTCTTAAATCAAATTAAATTGAATAATCCAGATCATGACCTATTTCAGTTTTCTGCTTCCGATACATCAGTCATTTTAGAAGAAACTGAAGATAAGTCAGTTTTAAAACATCCTAGTTCTTACAATGTACTCTACCAAGTTGGAGAATTTAACGAAAATCATTTCTACTGTGCTTTGTTCATTCCCTCTTCAGAGGATCATAGTAATCAACTAGAGAAAAAATTATTGCACTTAGGCGCACCTTTTGATTCATTCGCTGGATTCAAAAGTTATCGATTATTAAAACCTTTAGAAGGTAATACTTATAAAATATACTTTGGCTTCGCAAATCGCACTGCCTATGAAGACTTCAAGGCTTCAGAATTATTTAATGATAATTTTTCTAAAGTAGCTTTAAGTCAATTCTTTGGAGCAAGTGGTCAACATTCAAGTTATTTTGAAAGATACTTGTATCCAATTGATGAAAACTAATATCAAAATAAAAAGTTCTTAGCGTATTGTATTGAACGCTAAGAACTTTTTTTAGTCTCTTAATAAAGTTTCCTGATATTTTAACTTTTTAATGGTACTTCTTATTGTTAACCACCCTACAATATAGAAAAGTAAAGCAAAGAAGAACAATGTAGGATGTTTTATAACAAATACTATTGTAAAGATAATACCTACACCGATCATTAATCGGTATAAAAATTGTTCATATCCTTTGATAACTTTCGTATCAGGGACTGGCCATACTTGTGGCCATAAACCATATGCTTGTTGAGTATAGAACTGAGCCATTTGTAATAATGTAATATACATAAATAAGCTTCCTATAATTAGAGATACGATTGGATTTGATAACCATAACATTAAAACGAGTGCTATAATCACTAATCGAAGAATGATACTGAACGCGTCTCGTCCTCTTACAAAGCTTCTTACAAATAAGAATAAGTACATACGATTTTCATTAAACTTGTTACCTTTTGGAGTGGGTAATATGAAATCTAAATAACTTCTACGTACTGCTGACTCTCTTAAATGTTTCACATCAGTAAACATATTTACAAATTTATAATAATTCGTATGTTTTTGTTGCTCAATCGCTATCATTCTCTCCCAAGGAAATAATTGCTTTTTGCTATTCAATTTTAAAATCAATAACAATACCCCTACGATGAAAATAAATATAATAGCAAAGTAATTATGAAATCTTAAAATTAAATAAAATGTTATACCAAATAGTACAAATAATAATAAATTAATTGTCCAACTTGAAAGATTTAGCTTTAACCACTGCCATTTAACAAGTAATCCTAAATAAGGAAAAATGATAGCACTTATAGCAAATACAATATAAAATGCAAAATGGTTATCATTTAATCTATAAAATAAAGGAAATAGTATAATAAGAAGTATGACTTGTAAAAAAATTCTTGAACTATAACTATATATTAAACTTACTTGCATATAATCTTTCATATGTTTTTCAAATGGTAATAGAAAAATTTTATCTGCGTCTTTTAAAAGTGTTCGAATTGGAAATAATGAAACTAATGCTACAGCAATACTTGCAAATAGTGCATAATCAATATGTTGTGGTATATGTTGTAGCCATTCACCATATCCAAAAATAAATGCACCTAACAATATAAGTAAAAACACCGTGAAATGACCATTAAAAATGAATTTGTTATAGTAACTTTTTTCTTTACGAATCGCTTTATATCTCCGATTAAACAGAGATAATGATTGATTATTCATTGGCATTGCCACCTTGTGTAACATGTATATAAATATCATCTAAGGTTCTATCATACAGACCTGTTTGTTCACGTAGTTCATCTAAGTTACCAAACGCAACAACTTTCCCTTGATCTAAAATAATAAATCTATCACAGTAACGTTCCGCTGTAGCAAGTATATGTGTACTCATTAAGACAGTTCGATTTTCGTTTTTCTTTTCAACCATTAAATCAAGCATTGATTGTATTCCTAAAGGATCGAGACCTAAGAATGGCTCATCGATGATATACAATTCTGGATCAACGATGAAAGCGCAAATGATCATGACCTTTTGTTTCATTCCTTTTGAGAAATGACTTGGAAAGACTTTTAATTCATTTTCTAAACGAAATACTTTTAAAAGTGGCTCAGCACGACGCATTGCCTCTTCCCTACTTAGTTGATAGGCCATAGCAGTCATCTCTATATGCTCTTCTAATGTAAGTTCTTCATAAATCACTGGTGCTTCTGGAATATATGATAATTTTCTTCTATATACTTCAATGTCATCATTAATATTTGTATCAGAAATGGATAATGAACCTTCCATTGGATTAAGAAGTCCTAACATGTGTTTAATTGTTGTACTTTTTCCTGCACCGTTAAGACCAATTAAACCAACAATTTCGCCTTTTTTTAATTCAAAATTTATATCTTTGATTACAGGACGTTTTCCATATCCGCCTGTAAGATGTTCAACTTTTACTGTCATAAGGCACCTCCATGCAAACTATTGTACCAAAAAATAATGTTTTAACCTAAAATAATCATTGCTATCATGTTGTTTTAAATTGAGTAATGCTATAATAATGACTAACAAATGATAAAGAGGAGTGTCATTGTTATGTCAGAAACTATTTTCAGTAAAATTATTTCTGGAGAAATTCCAAGCTTTAAAATTTATGAAAATGACTACGTTTATGCTTTTCTAGATATTTCACAAGTGACAAAAGGTCACACATTATTAGTTCCTAAAAAAGTTTCTACTAATATTTTTGAGACTGATGAAGAAACAATGAAACATATTGGAGTGGCTTTACCTAAGGTAGCCAATGCTATTAAAGCCGCTTTTAACCCAGATGGATTAAATATCATTCAAAATAATGGAGAGTTTGCAGATCAGTCTGTATTTCATCTTCACTTCCATCTTATCCCAAGATATGAAAATGATATCGATGGCTTTGGATATAAGTGGGAAACGCATGAAGATACAATTAATGACGACGCTAAAAAAGAAATTGCTGAACAAATTCAAGCACAATTTGATTAATCGTGCATATTCCTTGTTATACTGGGTATGATAAAAATAATACAAATATCCGACATATAAAGTGAGGAGAATAAAAAATGAAAGTCACAAGAATATTATTTGGCTTAGGTGTAGGTGCTGCAGCAGGATTTGCAGTAGCATTAAGAAATCGTGACGACCAAAGTGTCAAACATAATACAATTGATGCGAGCCAACCTACAGGAGCACAATCTGAACTTGAACGAGAAATTGAAACTATGAAACAAACATTTAATGATATTCTTAATTATGGTTCTCAAATTAAGAATGAAAGTGTTGAATATGGTAGTTCAATTGGAGATGAGTTTAAAGAGTTAATTGGTAACTTTAAATCTGATATTAACCCTAATATCGAAAAGCTCCAAACTCATATTGAAAATTTACAAAACCGTGGAGAAGATATAAGTAACGCATTCTCTAAAGATAAGTAATTTCATTAGCTATGGCATGATGCTATAGCTTTTTTATTTTACTTAATCATAATTTCTTATAGACATTTTAACACTAGCTTCATTAATGACTTTATCAACTTCTTTTTTGTAAATTAAACTGCCCCTTGACTATTCCTGTGAACACGTAGATAATACGTATCGAACATTAACACAGAGATGAGGCTTACACTATGTATTTATGCACTCGACAAATTGATATACACGCAAGATTTGGAATTCAAAGAATTGCTTTCATGAGTATAGTAGCAACTATTATTACCTTTTTAGTAAGCTATGAAATTATGTACTATTTCTCTGATACTCCTTTATCAGATCGACATTTTATCATTTTATTAATCTTTATAATTTTAATGTATCCCATTCATAAAATCATGCATCTTGTTTTCTTTTTGCCATTCTATAAATCTTTTAGAGTCCATAAATTAGTTATAAAGAAATGGCTGCCATATTTTAATACGTATGTTAATACGCCTGTCCATAAAGTATATTTTTGTATAAATTTAATTTTACCTATATTATTATTAACTGGCATTTTTGTTCTGTTAAGTATTCATCTACCTCAATATGGTCATTATTTTATGTTTTTATTATCATTAAATATTGGCTTTTCTATAATGGATATTTTATATTTGAAAATCTTACTTTTCTCAAATGATGGTCACTATGTAGAAGAACATCAATCTGGTCTACATATTTTAAACAAAGTGAATAATCCTAAATCAACTAGAACATCGCTCTAGTTATGAGTATTACCATCTTTTGCGTAATTGTATTTAGTTTTCATAAATATTAATAAAATATGCAAAATTAAAATATATAATATTTAATCAACTCCCCCCATCCTAGTCATACTATAGTCTTAGGACGGGGGTTTCTAATTGGTAGTCTCTAAATAATATGTTATATTTACGATGATTAATACATAAAGGAGCTATCAACTTATGAAATTGATGAATAAAATTATTGTTCCCGTGACCGCTAGCGCGCTGTTACTTGGTGCTTGTGGCTCAAATGCAACAGAATCTAAAGATAATACATTGATTTCTTCTAAAGCAGGAGATGTAAAAGTCGCTGACGTGATGAAGAAAATCGGAAATGAACAAATTGCTAATACTTCATTTAACATTGTTTTAAATAAAATCTTAGCTGATAAATACAAAGATAAAGTCGATACTAAAGACGTTGATGAAGATATTAAGAAAGAAGAAAAACAATATGGCGGTAAAGATCAATTTGAAAGCATGCTTAAACAGCAAGGTATGTCATTAGATGATTATAAAGAACAGAAAAAACTTTCTGCTTATCAAAAACAATTATTACTAGATAAAGTGAAAGTCTCTGATAAAGATATTAAAGATAATTCTAAAAAAGCTTCTCATATTTTAATAAAAGTAAAATCTAAATCTAGTGATAAAGAAGGTCTTTCAGATAAAAAAGCAAAAGAAAAAGCTGAAAAAATCCAAAAAGAAGTAGAAAAAAATCCTAGTAAATTTGGTGAAATCGCTAAAAAAGAATCTATGGATAGTTCTTCAGCTAAGAAAGATGGTTCATTAGGTTATGTAATTAAAGGTCAAATGGTAGATAGCTTCGAAAAAGCGCTATTTAAATTAAAAGAAGGTCAAGTTTCTAAAGTAGTTAAAACTGATTATGGTTATCATATCATTAAAGCTGATAAAGAAAATGACTTTAATAAAGAAAAATCTAACCTTAAAGAAAAAATTATTGAACAAAAAGTACAGAAAAAACCTAAATTGTTAACAGATGCTTATAAAGATTTATTAGATGATTATAAAGTTGATTACAAAGATAGAGATATTAAAAAAGCTGTTGAAAATTCAATTTTAGATCCAGATAAAATTAAACAACAACAGCAGCAACAGCAATCTTCACAAGGTGGTGCCTCTGGTTCAGGCTCTGCAGGTTTAACAAGTAGTGGGTCATAATCAATAACTCATTGATGTGATTGATATAAGTTTTGCATTTTATCTAGAAAGTGTTATAATACAATTAACAAGGATATCAAGCATATATGCACCAAATCCCCTCACTATGGCAGTAGTGAGGGGATTTTTTGGTGTGGCTTATTTTAGTTGTCGCCTATTTACGTTTATCGTTGCGAGTGCTTAGCCAATGCGCGAATAAAGCAACGATACAACCACTGGTTGTCGTGGCCATGATGTGTACAAAGATATCAAATAACATATATGCACCTCCTTCCCTTGTCATATTGACGCCTGAGAAGAGAAGATAGGCGACCTATTTATTATAACACTGAACTTTAGCTAATTAAATTTGAATATAAAAAAGTGCAAAGCCCGTTGTATCATAATACCACTTGAATCAATCCCGACTCTGTAGCAACTTTACAAAGATAGCTTTGCACTAAAAATATTTAATCTAAACTTGTAGGAGTATAGAATTGGCGATTTTCTAAACCAAAAATGCGTTCAGTAAATTGACCTTTATCCGTTTTCTTAAATGCTTTCTCAAACATGTTCATTTTTGCATCAATATTATCAATAAAGAATAAAATTTCAGCTTCTTTCAAATGAGGTAGTTTAGGTGACCCGAATTCCATTTTACCGTGGTGTGCTAAGATCATATGTCTTAATAACATCACTTCTTCACCTTCAATACCTAATTCTTTAGCCGATTCAGCTACTTCATCACTAGCAATAGAAATATGGCCTAGCAAATTACCTTCGACAGTATAAGTCGTTGCAACTGGTCCACTTAACTCTCTGACCTTTCCTAAGTCATGTAAAATAATCGCACTATATAATAAGCTTCTATTTAATAGCGGATAAATATCACAGATTGACTTAGCAATACGTAACATAGTTAAAACGTGATAGCTTAGACCGCTTGCAAAATTATGATGATGTGAACTTGCTGCTGGATACGTAAAGAAACGGTCTTGATATTTCTTTATTAAATGACGCGTTATACGTTGTAAATTTGCGTTTTCAATATCTAACATAAAATGCGAAAGCGCTTCTTTAATTTCATCAGGCGTCATAGGTGCTCCATCAACAAAATCTTTAGTTGATAAATTGTCTTCAGGTTTAGCTAAACGCACTTGATTAACTTTCATCTGTTTACGACCACGATAATTAATCACATCGCCTTTAACATGAACAATTTCTTCAGGTTTAAGGTTCTGCATATCCTCTTTCGTGGCAGTCCATAATTTCGCTTCTATATCACCACTTTTATCTTGGAGGTAAAGTGTCATGTAATCTTTACCTTGAGCAGTGACACCCTGAGTTGCACGATGAATTAAGAAAAAGTGATCAACTGAATCGCCGGGATTTAAATTTTCTACATTTCTCATTTTTTCCCGCCTTCCTCTAGTTTATTAAGAATAATCATTTCTTTTGAAGGGATAATATTATCTTTAGTGCATGTAAAGTAAAGCACTTGATAATTTTGAGATAATTCTCTTAAATAATTTAACATTCTTTCTTTTCTATGTTTGTCAAAATGAACAAATGCGTCATCCACAATAATTGGGAATGGATAGTATGGTTTTAATACTTTAATTAAACTAATTCTAAGAGCAACATACAATAATTCTTTTGTAGATTGACTTAGTTCAACAGGTTCGAAAACTTGTCCATTATCATGTTTGACATGAATTGAATCATCTTCAGTATAATTAATCATTGTATATGCACCATTTGTAAGATACTTGAATATAGATACAGCTTCTTGGATAACTTGTGGTAAACGCTTATCTTTGATTTGCTTAATATGTTCTTCTACTAAATTTTGAAGATAACTTAAGCTTGCCCAATCTTTAGCGATATCATTTAGTCTATTTTTTAAACTGTAATATTCATGTCTTAATTGTGCAAGTGTCGAATCTGTTTCCATATGATTAATTTGAGCAGTTAAATCACTGACTTCAGCTTGCATATTTAAATATTGATCGTTATATTGATCTACTTGTCTCGCTAATGTATCATCTTCTTCGTCTAATTGAGCGGTTGTTTTTTCACTTAATTTAGAACTCATTTCATATGAGTAATTTTGGTTCTCTAAGTATTGAGTTAAATCATTAAATCTATTTAAGTTACTATGATACGTTTCGTAATCTTGATGATGTGAATAATAACTTTCCTCATCTTCAACATTGACGAAATCAAATAGCTCTTTGATGATATTTTTATTTTCACTTAAGCGTGATTTAAGATGCTTGAGCTCATTTGTTAATAACTGTGTTTCTTTTTGATTCTTATGCCAATTATCGTTGTTGTCTTTAGCATTTTTTAGCCATTGATTAACATCGTGGAAGAACGACATTGTATTAAAATGACTAAAATGTGGACTCGTTACGTCTTTAGCGTGTTTATAAAATTGATTAATTTCATCCATAAGTTGACTACGCTTATGATTCAACTCTTTGACGTAGTTATCATGAGACTTAATATTACTCATTGAGGTAATACTTTCAACGATAAGTTCATCAGATATCTTAGGAGATAAATATAATTCTTTCTTCACGTTGTTAATATTATCTGATAATGAATCTAAACGATTTTGCGCCTCATCCATTGATTTATTTAAATATGCATTCTTTTCATCTAACATTTCTTTTGCTTTAATAGCATTTTGCCATTGCTCACGAATGCGATGTTGATGATCTAAATCAAAATCTAAATTGTAGTTGCTTTCTAAATGTTCAAGTTGACTTTCCAAGTCATTAATTTCTTGGTTCATTGCTACACCATAATCAACATCTTTAGTTTTTGCTAAGAAGATACCTACGATAAAGATGACGGTTAGAATCGCAAAGACAATACCAAAAATCATGTTAGTCGTTACAAATGAAAATACAGTTAATGCCGCACCTATGATAGCTAAAGCAATAAATGCAAGTCTAAGTAATTTTTGACGTTGATTTTTACGAATTTGTTCTTCTTCAAATGATTCTTTTAATTTTTCATATAAGTTTTCTTTTTCGTGTAATTCTAATACCTGCTGTGAATATTCCTTTTTCTTTTCAAAAGTTTCCTCAGGAACTAATTCTTTCTCTAGTTGATCAAGTTCATTACTATTAGAATTACGTTCAATTTTATTATCTTCAAGACCGCGTTCTAGTTGTAAAATATAAGCATTTTGTTCTTGCTTACCACGAATTTGCTCACTTACATGACTTTTCATAGCTTCAGAACTATCTACTTCATGATGTGGTTCATTCCACCCAATAGTGTTTTGTAAACTTTCTTGTTCTCTTTGTTTATCAGAGATATCTTTTTCAACTGAACGCAACTCATATTCTTTTTGTTTAATTTCATTTTCTTGTTGATATAAGGAATTAATTGCATCTATATCTTTAGTTTCTACTGGAAAGATATTTTTAGCTTCTTGCTTAAGTTGAGCTAAACGTTCTTCTTTAAGACCAATATCCTTTTCAAGCGATTGTTGAAACGACTTAGCAGTCTCATAACGGTCTATACCTTTTTCAGGAAATTTTAGAGGTTCGATATTTAGAACTTGTTCTAATCCTTTCCATTCTTGCGTTTGATCATGCAGTGCAACCTCTTTTTGTTTAGCTTCATGCATCTTGGATAACTGATTTAAATTTTGTTTTAAATGTTCTAATCTGCGAGAAGATTTATCTCTCTCATCTACTAAGCGATGATATGTGTCTAATTTACTTTCTTCTTCACGTATCTGGCTTTCAAGGTGCTTAAGTTGTTCGATTTGTTGGTTAATAATTGGATTTTTACCAGACTTTTTATACAATTCTTCTTTCTTTTGTCCTATGGTATCTCTCATGCTGGTAAATTCAGTTGAACCTAAAGCACCTGCTTGTAATAAGTAATCTTGTAATTGTTTTTCATCTAAATTCCGGTGAATATCTTGTAACCCTAAAACGTTGAAAGAGAATATACCTTGATACGTTTTCTTTGTAATGTAATTGAGTTTCTTATTTAGCCATGACTCGTCGCGTGTAGAACCATCTGAGAGGTAAACTTTGACATCACCTTGAGCGCTACCTTTAATTCTCTCAACTTCAGCTTCAGTACCATCGTCAAATATTAAAGCTAATTTACCACCATATTGATTTCCTAACCTAGGTTCCAAACGAGGTTCTCTAGATTTTTTAGTAGGAAAACCGAATAAAATTGAATGTATAAATGCTTGAATCGTTGATTTTCCTGCTTCATTTTCACCAAAAATTTCAGTAAAACCTTTATTAAAGTCTATCTTACGTTGAACAAATTGACCGTATCCATAAATTTCTAGTGATTTAATTATCATTTTGTTCACCTCTCATATCATCTTTTAAAAGACTTTCAGCATGATTAATTAATTCGGTTTTATCAAATTCTGTATAATCATCTAAGAATTTAGATGCACGAGGATTTAAGTATAATTCCGTCATAGCAGAATCAAAGACCGATGTGTCTTCCAACAAATCTGAGGAGAACTCATTTACAAGAGGTGATTCATCATTTTGAACATATTTAATATTTAAATCTTCTATAAACACAAACTGATTTTCATTTTCTTCATACTCTGTAATCATCTCTTTAACTTGAACCAAGTCTTGTGGTGCAATAAAATCTTCACTATTTACGCGTACATTTAATCTATAGAAAGCTTTACCTTCAGGTCTTACTTTATCTTTGAATGACTGTATATCTTCGTATAGCTCTTGTTTAGACGTATGATTAGTATCAATGGTTGCTTCCTCAAATTTAATAAATTGAGTAGGATAAAATTGTGTTGTTAAATTAAGATGATCTCCTTCAATTAATAAACAACCTTTTTCACCTAATTCATTAAAATGTCTACCTTGAATATTACCGGGATAGTTAATTACTGGCATATCACTGAGTTGTTCACGTTCATGTATATGACCTAACGCCCAATAGTGGTATAATCGACTATTTAAGTCTTCTAACCTAAATTCTGTATAACGGTCTTTGACTGAGGATTTACTATACGTGCCATGTAAAACACCAATATGTATCCCTTTTTGACCTTGGCTTGATGGATAAGCATCAATTTTATTTTCATAACTTGTATCATTTTGATAACTAAAGCCATGTATAAAAATTGTTTCCCCATCTTTAGTAATCGCTTGATACGTTTCTACTTGATTTGAGAAAACTGAAACGTTGTTTGGCCAATTTGAAGATATCTTTGAAGATAGAGGATCATGATTACCATGACATACATATACAAATACTTGTTCTTTACGTAATCTTTCAAACTGTTCTTTTAAAAAGACTTCCGCACGTAATGTTCTATTCTCATTATCGAATAAATCCCCAGCAATGATAATGAAATCTACTTCTTTTTTTAATGCCAAATCTACTATATTTTTAAAACTTTCATAGGCACTTTTTTGTACATCTTCAAATATTTTAGGGCTTAAATGACTTTTAGATTTGAAGGGACTGTCTAAGTGTAAATCAGCACAGTGTATAAATTTAACCATAAGTTTAATTCTCCTTATAAAAGCCGTAAAGTTAAAAGAAATAATGCAATTTGAATATACTTCATTTGTTGATAAAAATTATAAATATTGATATTAAGACAGACTAATGACTATATATTAATAAGCTATGTATCATGAAAAATAACTTTACTTTATATTAAATTATTTTACCATAACACTTTGAGTCCAGTCGACGACAAACCAAGACATTCATTTTAAATTTATACCTACTCAAAACTATGACGTTAATACAAATTTTAAAGTATCACCTTTGAACTCGTTTATAAATTTGTAAACGAGAGTATTCTAAGGTACAAATGTATAAAAAATGTCTACAAAGTCTGTAACTTTGTAGACATTCAAAATTTAAAATGATTTCTCACTTTTATAGAAAAGTATTAAATTTAGTCAGCGTAAATTTCATCTAATGGTTTTACGATGATTTGGTTAATTTCTTGGAATACTTGGCTCATTTTTTGCTCAGCATTCATTAATTCAGAGATATTTTCATCTTTTTCGATAGCTTGAGCTTGTTCTTGAGCTTTTTGTAAATCCTCTTCAGGAATTTCTTCACCTTGCATTTGTTTTTGTTGGAAACTAATTTGAGTTTCACGGAATTCGTCGAATAATTTTTTTGATTCTTCGTTTTCTTTAACTTTAGCAAATGCATCTTTAATAGCTTTATATTCTTCACTGTCTCTTAAAGCTTGTTCTAATTGATTTGCATAATCGTATAAATTTACTGCCATAGTTGTTTGCACTCCTTTGAGTTAATTTGTGTTTTAACCACTCACAAATAACTTTAACATATATGTCACCTTTAGACAAAGATTGCAATTACACCTTGGAAGAAACCAATAATTCCTCCAAGTAAAAATCCTAGTGACATAATCAATTTTAATTCTTTATTAGCAATTTCTATAATTAACTTTTCAATGTAATCTAAGTCAAATGTATTAATTTGATCTTCTACTAGTTGTCGCAAATTAATCTTTTTCATTATATTGGTAAGATGTCGTGAAATATTATGAACAATGACTTGAGTAATTTTAGTAGCTGCTTCATTTTCAAGGAAGTGAATAAACTGAGGTGCAAGTTCATATATTGGTAAACGAGCTTTACCATTAAGATCAATATATGAGATTAAAAGATCTGTCGTGGATTTAGAAATAGATTCGAATTGCTCATCACTAACTAATTCTTCTAAATGCTTATTCTTAAGTGTCTCATATTCATTGCGAATGATTTTATTAATAATTACACGTGCTTTCGGATGTTGAGTCAATCGAATAAGTTCGTGTTGAATATGTTCTGCGATGCTTTCTTTAGTCATGAACATTTGTAGAAGACCTACAATTTTTCCTTTTTCCTGAAAGAAGGTATCTAACATTTCATATATATCATGTGAACCTTTGTCAGAATTCAAATATTTTCTAGCTCTTTCACATAATAAATCAGCTAATTCTTCTACTTTATCATCTGCTAAAACAAACAATTGCTCTGGCAAACATGCTGTTAATGCCTCTTGCTTATGTTGTTGATAAAAGTTTATAAGTTTGTCATTCAAAGTTGTTTTCACCTTATTATTTAATAAATCAGTTACATTAATGTCTAATGCTTGAGCAAAATTTTCAATTGTTGCATCTTGAGATTTAAGCTTTTGTATTTGAGTAAGAACTAAGTCTTGAATCGCATCTTGAGATTGTGGTTGATTTAACTTATGACGAATCATTTCTTCAGTAATTAAATGATCTTCGATAACTTGACCTATTTTCTCAGCTATTTCTCCACGTCTTTTTGGAATTAAACCTGGAGTGAATGGAATTCTCATTTTAAATATATAATATGGTTTAAATGGATGAAATAACATACGTATCGCTATAACATTTGTTATACCACCTATTATAGCCCCTATAATCATCATAAAAGCAATCACTAAAAAAGCGTGCATATTGTTAACTCCCTATTTAAATTTGAAATTGTGGTTAGATTATAACATCAATTAACCTATCTTCATTCTTTTAAAACTTATAAATACAAATTACTAAAAATAAAACGATGAAAATCAAAAATGAATTTCATCGTTAAGTAGAAAAATAATTTTGTTTAATTAAGACAATACATCTGAAATAAGTGATTAAATCATTATAAGATTCTACTATCACTTTTAATTATACATGTAGTAATTCTTCTTTAGCATTTCTATTAAAGTAAGTTTCAGCCTCTCTCATTTTAGAAGTACCGAAGATTGGTTGCTTATCTGCATTTAATACTCGGTAAATGTTACTTACTTTATTACTTTGTAAAATAAATCCATTACGCGTTTCGATTGTATTCCAATAAATATCACTTGTAGTAGCATGATTAGGGTAAGCACAATGATTTCTAGAAATAGTTTGAACGATTTCTAATGGGTCGCAACCAAATGTGCTATTGAGTACATCTGAATCTCTAAATAACGCGCAAATTGAGACACAAGTCGTCCAGTTAGGTAAGACTCTTTCTTTTTCAATTTGTACTAATGTTTTTTTAGAAAGTCCGATTGTTTGAGCCATTGTATCTTGAGTATAGCCCGCTTCAATACGTACCATTTTAAATTTTGTTTGAATTAAATCTGTGAAACTCTGTCTATCCATTCTATTTATCTACCTTTCTAATTGAAAATATTTTATCCGGACACAAGAAATTGCAATAATACACATTTCTTGAAACACAAATTACATCTTAATATATTTTTAATAAAAATAAAAGAGAGAAATGCGTTTTTCTAACTATTTTATTAAAGGCAAAATTATCAAAATAGTTAAATATTTACATTTAACGACATTTTGACTAATTAAATTTAAAATATGTATATTTATTTTATATAATTGCGTTTGGCACATTATATTAATTTATTTTCCATAGCATAAATGGCAGCTTGTGTTCTATCCGTAACTTGTAATTTATTAAATATGTGACTTACATGTGTTTTAATAGTCTTTTCAGATACAAATAATGTTTGAGCAATTTCTTTATTTGTCTTGCCTTTAACCATCTCTCTCAATACTTCAACTTCTCTTTTAGATAATTTATTAGTAAAATGAGGCTTTTTAGATACTGTTTCAATCACACTTTTAGCTTCAGGATGAATGATACGTTCACCATTTAAAACTTTATGAATTGTTTCAATCAATTTTTGTGGTTCTACGTCTTTCATTTCGTAACCATCAGCACCTTTGTCTATAGCTGATATCACATGTTCATCATCTACATAGCTCGTTAAAACTAAAACTTTGACTTGAGGATATTGTCTTTTTAAAACTTCAGTAATTTCAATTCCATTCATTTCTGGCATCACTAAATCGAGCAACACAATATCAGGCAGATGATGTTGCTCTATATATGATAGAAATGTTTTGCCATCAGAAAAACCCTTGACTACTTCTAAATCATCAACTGTTGAAAGTAAAAACTCTAATCCTTGGCGTACGATATGATGATCATCTACTAGTACTACTTTATGCATAATCGTTCTCCTTTTTTTATTACTTTAAAGGTATATTTATTGTAATGGTAGTACCTTTATTCAATTGTGATTGAATATCTAATTTACCATTCAATGTATGTGTCCGTTGTTTAAGATTATTGATACCACTTGAAGCATTAACATTTACTTCATGCAAGTTAAATCCCTTTCCTAAATCTATAATTTCAATAATGAGATTATCCTGTCTTTGCGTTAGATTTAATGAGACTTCATTAGTATCGGCATGCTTTCTGACATTATTCATCGCCTCTTGTATCATACGATAAATATTTTCTTCTACATGATTAGTTAAATTGATTAAGCCATCAACATGGACGTCTAAATTTAGATTTAAAACATCACTATAGTTATTTAAAGCGTGAATTAATCCGTGCTCTAGTCCTACAGGCTTTAATTGCCAAATCAATGCTCTCATTTCATTAACAGCATTTTGACTCGTTTCTTCTATAGTTTTAAATGCATTTTTAGAAAAATCATCCGATGCCATTCCTTGGGCAGCATGAGCAGTAAGTTTTAACGAGAATAACATTTGATTAACAGAATCATGCAGATCTCGAGCTAAACGGTTGCGCTCATTAATCTTAGCCGCTTCCTTTTCTCTATCTGTCAATAATATACGTTTTATCGCCGAACCTATTTGAAATGCTACAGATTCTAGTAATTCTAAATCTTGCTCGCTATAATGTTTTTTATTTGGTGAAGCAACGTTAAGTAGTCCAAATTGTTCCTCTCCAGAACGCAGTGGCACAGTTGCATGATGCGTAATATCATCTGTTTCTTCTTGATATGCACGATTAGCTAAATTAATTCTTGAACAATTTATAATATTGGACGCTTTAGTTAATTTTTTATTATTATATGCTTTGACACACCAACATGATCCGTTAGTCATATAATGACAATCTTTTTTAGATAATGCACCAGGGAGGTCTACTGAGGAAACGAGTTCATGGTTCCCCTCCTCATTGATAAAAAATATCCATCCAGTCGTGAAGTTACTACCATTAATAAGATAACGTAGTCCTCCTTGCATCATGCTATACATCTCTGTTTCTTCATTAAGAAATTCAGCTATTTCTTTTAGTAATGCAAGTCTTGTTGGCTTCTCCATTTTATCGCCCCAATACTATATCCATAATATTTATATTATACATGCCTTAGCTTTATTTTGAAAATGTAATTAAATACACAATTGATAAGTATTTGAAAATTCATTTTCAAAAATAAACATGATATAGAGAGTAATTAATTTGTGTTATGATAATAATGAACTATAGGAGGATATTATGAAATTTACGATACCTGAACAATACACTGAGAAATCTTTAAGAGAGATATTTCAAAATCTCAATCTCCCTAAAAAAGACTTACATCAACTTAATATGTCAAAAGATATAACAATCAATAATCAATCTGCTAAATTAACTGATGTAGTGAGAACCGGTGATTCGGTGTTCATACCTACACCAGAGGAAAAAAGTAATTATTTACCTAGTTATCGTTACGCACAGGTTTATTATGAAGATGATGACTTTGCGATAGTGATGAAGCCTAAAGGTGTTAAAACTCATCCAAATGATTTAAAAGAGAGTAATACACTTATGAATCATGTAATTTACACAGTTGACAGTGAATATGTCGAACCTATTCATCGTTTAGACCAAGAAACAGTGGGTTTACTTATTGTTGCTAAGAATCCAATTATGAAGAAAATCTTAGATCGAATGTTAGAAGAAAATGAAATTACTCGTATTTACAAAGCTAACGTTAAAGCATTGTTACCAATCAAACCTCAAACAATAGATATGCCTATTGGTAAAGACAAATTCCATCCTAATAAGCGTAGAATTTCAAATACAGGACAACGTGCAATCACTCATATTTTAAATTCTGAGATGATTAAAGAAGGTATATGTCAACTTGATATTAAACTTGATACAGGTCGTACGCATCAAATACGAGTACATTTAGCAGAAATCGGTCACCCTGTAATTGGTGATCCATTATATGGTGATTCAACATTGCGTAAATTAGAACTTAATAGTCATAAAATTGAATTGATTCATCCACTAACACGTGAGTTGGTTTCGGTAAGCTTGGATGATAAAAAGGCATAAGTCTACTATGGAACAGATAGAGGCTAAATAATATGTAATATTAAATAAGCGAGAGACGTATTATTCAATACGCCTCTCGCTTTTATCATAGATTTAATTAGTGAGGGTCAACCATGTCTTCTGGTTTAATCCATTCTTCAAATTGTTCTTCAGTAACATATCCGCTATTTATAGCTGACTCTTTAAGAGTTAATCCCTCTTTATGCGCCTTTTTAGCAATCTGAGCCGCTTTTTCGTAACCTATATGTGGGTTTAATGCTGTAACTAACATTAATGATTGATTTAAGTAATTGTCGATATTTTCTTCAATCGGCTCAATACCTACTGCACAATTATCATTAAATGTTTGCATACCGTCAGCTAATAGATAAATTGATTGTAAAGTATTATGAAGAATAACTGGTTTGAATACATTTAATTCAAAGTTACCTTGTGAACTTGCAAAACCAACTGCAGTATCATTACCCATAACTTGTACTGCGACCATAGTTAACATTTCACATTGTGTTGGATTAACTTTACCAGGCATAATAGATGAACCAGGTTCATTTTCAGGAATAGAAATTTCTGCTAAACCTGCTCTTGGACCTGAAGCTAACCATCTTACATCGTTTGCAATTTTCATTAAATCGCCTGCTAATGCTTTCAATGTACCATGTAATTGAACTACTTCATCATGTGCAGTTAAAGCATGGAATTTATTATCAGATGAAACAAAGGCATACCCTGTGTTATCTGAAATAAATTTAGCTACTTTAGCTCCAAACTCTGGATGAGCATTTATTCCAGTTCCCACTGCTGTGCCACCGATAGCTAAACTAAGGATATGTTTCTTAGATTCACTTAAAAGTTCTTCACATTTATCTAACATATATCGCCAACCACTAATTTCTTGGCCTAATTTAATTGGGGTTGCATCTTGTAAATGTGTACGTCCAATTTTAATAATTGATTGATATTGATCTTCTTTTTCTTTTAAAGTATTACGCAGGTTCTTAAGCGCTGGTTCTAATTTTGTTTCAACTTCATGATATAAAGCAACGTGCATTGCTGTTGGGAATGTATCATTAGAGCTTTGTGATTTATTTACATCATCGTTAGGATGAATCATTTCATCACTATTATGTTCTTTAAGATACTCATTAGCTACATAGCTTACTACTTCATTTACGTTCATATTACTTTGAGTGCCGCTTCCTGTTTGCCAAACTACTAATGGAAAATGTTCGTCTAGCTCCCATTTAAGAATGCGATCACATGCATATACTATGGCATCTTTTTTCTCATCACTTAATTTTCCTAACTCATTGTTAGCTAACGCTGCACCCCTTTTTAATTGAGCGAATCCATAAACTACTTCAATTGGCATGCGTTCCTTACCAACTGGGAAATTACGTTTACTTCTTTCAGTTTGAGCACCCCAAAACTTATCTCCAGGTACTTCAATTTCTCCAAAAGTATCATGTTCAATTCTGACTGACATACATTTCTCTCCCCTTATTCATCTTTATTTAATTGTAGTATAGCACTATTTAATTTGTATGGGCAACGATGAGGTGAAACGTTTTCATTTCAAATATTAAAACCCTCATTATGTTCTAAAGTGATTAGAAGTAATGAGGGAATATATAATGAATTAAGCATTTTTATATTTACTTTTAATAGCTTGTACAATTGCTATAGCTGTTAAAATAAATAAAATTACACTTAACGCAATAGTGAATGGACTAATTGAAACTAAAAATCCTAAAATTCCAGTTAAGCTATTATAAAAGCTATTAAGTGTATAGATAAGAATACCTGTAATGGCTAAACAGCAAATAACACTGATTACAACGCCGGATTGATTACTTTTAATAAAAGTTTGAGCACTCACATCATCGATTAAACCCTTTGAGAGGTTTAATTGAAGCTGAACAATTTTAAATAGTAAGGGTAAATAGAGAGCTCCTAAAGCAAGCGGAAACGCTTTAATTGAAATTAAACTAATAATGATGGTTGCTATCATCAAATGCAGCCAATATTTTCCTAACATATTTTGAATCTCCTTGAATTATTCACTATTTAGTATCTTATCACAATTCCATAATGAGGTGGAACTTTGTCATAGTAGATGAAAATTTAAAACTAAAAATTAATAAATTTAAAAAGAACTCCAATAAACTAATAAAAGCTAGCTTATTGGAGTCAAATAAATTATTATTCATTATTAAGGTCAGAACGAACATCTTCATCATGAGATTGGTTTAATTTATCTTCATCATTTTCTTCTGAAATTTGTTCCATTTCTTTTCCTAATTCTTTTAAATCATCTAAATCTGTAACCATAGCATTTTCTTCTTCATGATAATTCAATTTAGATTCATGTTCTTTATTCATTATAAAATCCCTCACATAGTTTATTGATTAAACATAACGTGCTGTGAAGTATTCTTTAACATCCTCAGGTAATCCTGCAGCCGCTTCTTTATCTAAAATAACATTTACCATGCGGTGTGCTTTAAGATCTGCTGGCTCATAACTAGATTTACCGTTTTCACGATAAAGTTTTTCAATAACTTCACGTTTATTACTACCTGTAACAACTAAGAAAATTTCTCTAGCTTCCATAAGACCTTGACGTACACTTACATCTAACTTGCCACTTTCATCAATTGAAAGAACTTGAAGGATTAATTTACCTTTATTTTCTTTAGTTTTCATTTTATCTGAAATAAAATCAATTGCATCTTGTTCGTAAGAAATTGAATACACTTGGCTTTCAGGTACACCTAATGCTTCATAATAAGATCTATTATCATCATAATCTAAAATATTGATTTGGCTGAAATCTACAGCATGCGTATCTACATTTTTCTTAAGTTCATCTAATACAGGTGCGTGATCTTTTTCTAAGTGAAAACCTGCAATTGTAGTTGGATTATTATTAAATTGTTTACGAATAATATCTGCAGCATATTCTGCTACTCTTTCACTATTTTCAAATACTTTAAAGTTCATTGCCATATTAATTACACTCCTCTAAGTTTGCTCTTTACATAGAATGGTTGATATTAATTTCAAGTATACCCTTTTAAACAATTTATCAAACCAAGTAAATTCAGTTTAATGTTAGTACTTCATGATTAAATATAACATTTCTAACTAAATGATGACATTTATATATTTTTAAAAATAAAATTTAATTATGAAAGATTTGGAAATTCTTGTTGTCTTAAAGCTTCATAAATTAATAGTGCAGCCGTATTAGATAAATTTAATGATCTAATTTTATCGCTCATTGGTATTCTTAAAGCGGTATCAGCATATTTCTCTTTTACCCAATCAGGAAGCCCAGTTGTTTCTCTTCCAAAAATAAAATAATGATTCTCTAATGTATTAGAAAAATCAAAATCGCTATAAGTTTGTTTGCCAAATTTAGTTAATAAGTAATAATTACCTTTAGTGCTATCAAAAAATTCTTCAATGCTTTCATGATATGTAATATTTACATGCTCCCAGTAGTCTAACCCAGCTCTTTTTAACATTTTATCATCTGTACTAAAACCTAAGGGTTTAATAAGATGTAAATGTGTGAAAGTACCAGCACATGTTCTAGCTATATTTCCAGTATTAGCAGGTATCTCTGGTTGAAATAATACAATATGATTTGTCATATTCAGTCTCTCCTCATGTCCAAGCCTTTTTTCATTTCTACTTGAACTTCCTCTATTTCTTTTTCATAATTTTCATTAATAAAAGCCTTTGCGTCTTCACCTTGAATTTGACCTATAGCCCAATAAGCTGTACCTCTAATCATAGGTCTAGGATCATTAAGTGCAACTTCTTTTAGTTCTGGTATAGCACTTTCCTCGTTAAAATGCGCTAAAGCTAGAATTGCGTTTCTTTGTATAGGTTTTTTACCTCGCCACGCTCCAGCCAAATGACCATAAGTGTTCTTAAACTCTTTATTACTCATTTGCAACAAAGGAACTAAACGTGGTTTTAGGATTTCCGGTTCAAGTACTATATCATCATGTTGAGTATTAATACCTCTATTTTTAGGACACACTTGTTGACATGTGTCACAACCATATAAACGATTTCCTATTTTATAACGGTATTCATCTTGTAGATAACCTTTTGTTTGGGTTAAAAAGCTTATACATTTTTGACTATTCAACTGACCATTACCTACTAATGCACCCGTAGGACAACGATCAACGCAGATTGTACAGTCTCCACAACTGTCTAAAATAGGATCATCTGGTTCGAAAGGTATACTCACTAACATTTCACCTAAATAAGTCCAAGTCCCCAATTCTGGAGAAATAACAAATCCATTTCTACCAACAAATCCTAATCCTGCGCGTTCTGCTACAGCTCTGTCTGAAAGTACACCAGTGTCTACCATAGACTGTATCTCGACATCGGGTACCTTTTCTCGTAGAAATTCACTTAATTTATCAAGTCTTTTACGCATAATTGTATGATAATCTTGACCCCAAGAAGCTCGCGCAAACATGCCACGTCGATCACCTCTTACACTTTTAGGTGCACCTTTTAATTTATTTGGGTAACCTACAGCGATTGCGATAATGGAACGCGCACTCGGTAAACTTAGTTTAGGTTCAGTTCTTAGAGCGATGTCTGATTCTTCAAATCCAGATGCAAAACCTTTTGAATGATAGCTTTCCAATTTTTGTTTTAGCTCATCAAACGGATCTGCAGTTGTGAAACCTATACTATCAATGCCAATCGAATGGGCATAGTCGATAATCTCTCTTTTTAACTGCTTGTAATCCACAAGCTTTGCCCCCTCACATAAAATTACATATGTCATTTTAACACATGTTTAAATAGGATAACGTTGTGAGTTTTTATTTTTCTAAAAAAAAGATAGAACTGAAATCAATGACATAGTGAAAGATTTCTACGTTCTATCTTAATTTAAATATCAGCTTATTATAATACACGAGATAAGAAATTTTGAGTTCTTTCTTGTTGAGGATGTTCAAAAATTGCTGTTGGCTTACCTGATTCCACTACAACGCCATCTGCCATAAAAATCACTTTATCACTAACTTCTTTAGCAAAGTTCATTTCATGCGTAACAATTACCATCGTCATTCCATCTTTAGCTAAATCTCTCATTACTTTTAATACATCTCCTACAACCTCCGGGTCTAACGCAGATGTTGGCTCATCAAATAATAAAACATCTGGTTTCATGGCTAATGCCCTAGCGATGGCAACCCTTTGTTTCTGTCCTCCAGATAATTGATTAGGATATGCATCTGCTTTATTCTTTAAACCTACCTTATCTAATAAAGCTAAAGCGGTATTTTTTAACTGCTCTTTATCCCCTTTAAGTAACATCTTAGGTGCTAACATAATATTATCTATCACTTTTTTATGAGGAAATAGATTGAAGTTTTGAAATACCATCCCCATTTTTTGACGTAATTCATCTAAATGAACATTTTTATGAGTTAAATCATTACCTTCAAAAATAACTTGTCCTTTCGTAGGTGTTTCAAGTAAATTCATACAACGTAACAACGTACTTTTACCACTACCTGAAGGACCTATAATAGCAACTACTTCTCCTTGAGAAACTTCTAGATTAATATCTTTAAGAACTTCATGATTTCCAAACTTTTTGTTCAAATTTTTAATTTTAATCACTAGCTTTCATTCTCCCTTCAACTAAACTCATGATGCGTGATAATGCAAACGTTAAAATAAAGTATAGAACTGCAGCAACGATTAAAGGTGTAAAAGGATCGAATGAAATACCTTGAACAACTTGAGCATTAAACATAATTTCGCTTACACCAATAGTTGAAACAATCGATGATTCTTTAATAAGCGTAACAAATTCATTTCCTAAAGCTGGTAAAATATTTTTAATCGCTTGAGGCATAATGACCGACTTCATAGTTTGAATGTAGTTTAAACCTAAACTTCTTGCTGCCTCCATCTGACCCTTATCCACAGCATTGATACCTGCTCTAATAATTTCTGCTATGTATGCTGATGAATTTATGATAAGTGCTATTGTTCCACATATAAGTGCGGAAACATCTAAGCCAAGTGCTGCTGTGGTACCAAAGAATACAATAAATACTTGTACTAACATTGGTGTTCCTCTTAAGAATTCAATATAAATACTTGCTAATCAAGATAATGGTTTAAATTTATTTATTTTCAATAATGCGATAAAAGCACCTAGTATAGAACCTAAAATAACGCCTACTAATGAGATTAAAATAGTGTTTTTAATTCCTTTAATAAAGAAACTTCCATATTTTGTGAAGAAATTCCCATCATCTTGCATATCCTGAGCAGCTTGATTCATATACTTATCAATGAGGTTTTTGTTGTTTACTTCATCAATAGTTTGATTTAAATGCTTTAGTAAAATTGGCGAATTTTTGGGAACTGCTATACATGTAGGTTTCTTTTCTTCATTAAATTTTACATTAGCGAATTCTAATTCAGGATTTTGTTTTAAATACGCTTCTCCTACTGGTTTTTCGACAATTGTTCCTACAACTTTACCACTTTTAAGAGCTAAAATTGAATCAGGTAATCGATTTAGAGAGGATACTTGACTATCTTTTATTTCATTATGAGCTATTTTCTCTTGATCAGTTCCTTTCTGAGCAGCAATTTTCTTACCTGTGAAATCTTTCAAATCTTTATATTTATTTTTATCTGATTTTTTAACTAACATTACATTATTTGTCATCATGTACGGCTCGGTAAAATCTACTTCCTTTTTTCTTTCCGGTGTTGTAGTCATACCAGATATAATGACATCAATTTTTCCAGTTTTTAATGCCCCTAATAAACTATCGAATTGCATATTAATAATTTTTAACTTCAAATGATTATCTTTGGCTATTTTCTTCGCTAGCTC
Source organism: Staphylococcus sp. HMSC067F07 (assembly GCF_001837405.1). Lineage (NCBI taxonomy): Bacteria > Bacillati > Bacillota > Bacilli > Caryophanales > Staphylococcaceae > Staphylococcus > Staphylococcus sp. HMSC067F07. Next base: position 28,625 of record NZ_KV832242.1, read on the forward strand.
AATATCGACACCTGCATAATCAGTTTTACCATTTTTTATTTTTTCAAATTCTAAAGGTGCATAATCAGCAGATAATCCAACACGAAGTTCACCACGTTGTTTAATCTTGTTCCAATTAGAATCTTCTTCAGCACTAGCAATTGGATTTATATATGTAATTGCAGAGCCTAGAAGTAGTGTAATGACTATAAGAATTTTAATAATTTTGTACATACTTTAAGAGCCCTCCTAAATAAATATACATTATTATACATAATTACTTATAATAATGCAATTTAATTTTGAAGAAAGACAAAAAAATAAGCAATGTTTCAATAGATACTACCATGAAACATCGCTCTCATGCATATAATAATTTATTCTTTTGGTATTTCAAATTTATAGATTTCATCGCTATATGAATGAATAAATCTTTTGCATAAATGATGTATAATAAACGCACCAATAAATGGAACAACAAAATAACCAATTATCAATAAAATAATATTGAAAGACGTATCACCAGACATTCGATTAAGCGCATTAATCGGTCCAACTAGACCTGTATAACCAAAACCAGCTGACAATGGTGTCCCCTTAATATTTAAAAGATACGCTACTATACCACAAATAATCCCATTTAGTGTTAAGGGAATAGCAATAATTAAGTTCTTCAAATAGACAGGTATCATCATTTTAGCTGCACCAATTAATAGGACCAAATTGACACCGATTGAATTGACTCTTAGTGATCCAAATAAAAACGTTACACATGCTGCTACAATACCCATATTTGCAGCACCACTACCTAAACCAGTTAAACTTATAGCAGTAGCTATCGCTACGAGGGAAATAGGTGTAACCATCAATAAAGAAAATGTCACACATATAAGGATAGACATTAATAATGGGTTTAATTCTGTAAAGCCATTAATGAGTCTACCAATAGATTTAGTAATGATTTGAACATATGGGAGTGTCATTAAACCTATCGCTCCACTAACTACGGGTACTAATACCGGTAGTATAATCATTTCAAATGAACCAAGTTTACCCTCAAGAAACATATAAATGGCACAAGCGATAACGACCACAATAATGACATTAATAATATCTCCTATCCCTTTTAAAGCTATGCCACCATTACTAAACTGTATAGCTCCAGAACCTAATATAGCAGAAGTACCTATCATTGCAGCTCCTGCTCCTTTAAATTTAAATTGATGCGCCGCTAACACACCTATTATAAAAGCCATAAATGATTGAATAACAGTTACTAATTGGAATATAGTTTCTAATAAGTGATTTCCTTCTTTAAATAACTTGAGTAATTCACCTAATAATGCATTAGGTAATAGAGCAACAACTACCCCCGCCCCTACAGCATTTAATATATTGTTAAAAAATGATTTTCCACTAAATTGAGATTGACTCATGATGTACCTCCAACAATTGCATTAGATTAATAGTATTATAGATAAGTATGATTAACAATAACTAAATTTAGAAAAAGTAAAAATTTAAGGGTGTTTTAGTATTTTTTTATTTTTCAGGTTAATATCTTCTTTAACACATTAAGTTCTGATAATCATATTCGTATTTATTATAGTATTAAAAAAAGAGTGAAAACGTTGATTTAACAACATTCTCACTCTAAAAGTTCCTAAAAGAATATAAAATTATACCGGTGGTCGGGATCGAACCGACACTCCAAAAAGGAACGGGATTTTGAGTCCCGCGCGTCTGCCAATTCCGCCACACCGGCTCAATAGATAAATAAAAAACTTCCCTATGGAAGCATATTATGGAGCGGAAGATAGGACTTACACCTATACCTCGTTCCGGGAAGGAACGTGTTCTAAAAATTGAACTACTCCCGCTTAATATTAAATTATATGGAGCGGAAGATAGGATTTGCACCTATATCTCATTCCGGGAAGGAATGTGTTCTAAGAGTTGAACTACTCCCGCATATAAAAATTAATGGAGCGGAAGATAGGACTTGCACCTATACCTCGTTCCGGGAAGGAACGTGTTCTAAGAGTTGAACTACTCCCGCATGATATAAATTAATGGAGCGGAAGATAGGACTTGCACCTATA
>NZ_KV832243.1:0-1941 GCF_001837405.1 Staphylococcus sp. HMSC067F07
GTTTACTGGGGCTTCGATTCGTGGCTTCGCAGAAGCTAACCACTCCTCTTAACCTTCCAGCACCGGGCAGGCGTCAGCCCCTATACATCACCTTACGGTTTAGCAGAGACCTGTGTTTTTGATAAACAGTCGCTTGGGCCTATTCACTGCGGCTCTTCTGGGCGTGAACCCTAAAGAGCACCCCTTCTCCCGAAGTTACGGGGTCATTTTGCCGAGTTCCTTAACGAGAGTTCGCTCGCTCACCTTAGAATTCTCATCTTGACTACCTGTGTCGGTTTGCGGTACGGGCACCTGTTATCTATCTAGAGGCTTTTCTCGGCAGTGTGAAATCAACGACTCAAGGAAACAATTTCCTCTCCCCATCACAGCTCAGCCTAACGAGTGCCGGATTTGCCTAACACTCAGCCTTACTGCTTGGACGTGCACTCCAACAGCACGCTTCGCCTATCCTACTGCGTCCCCCCATCGATTAAAACGATACTAGGTGGTACAGGAATATCAACCTGTTATCCATCGCCTACGCCTGTCGGCCTCAGCTTAGGACCCGACTAACCCAGAGCGGACGAGCCTTCCTCTGGAAACCTTAGTCAATCGGTGGACGGGATTCTCACCCGTCTTTCGCTACTCACACCGGCATTCTCACTTCTAAGCGCTCCACATGTCCTTGCGATCATGCTTCAACGCCCTTAGAACGCTCTCCTACCATTGTCCGAAGGACAATCCACAGCTTCGGTAATATGTTTAGCCCCGGTACATTTTCGGCGCAGTGTCACTCGACTAGTGAGCTATTACGCACTCTTTAAATGATGGCTGCTTCTAAGCCAACATCCTAGTTGTCTGGGCAACGCCACATCCTTTTCCACTTAACATATATTTTGGGACCTTAGCTGGTGGTCTGGGCTGTTTCCCTTTCGAACACGGACCTTATCACCCATGTTCTGACTCCCAAGTTAAATTGATTGGCATTCGGAGTTTGTCTGAATTCGGTAACCCGAGAGGGGCCCCTCGTCCAAACAGTGCTCTACCTCCAATAATCATCACTTGAGGCTAGCCCTAAAGCTATTTCGGAGAGAACCAGCTATCTCCAAGTTCGATTGGAATTTCTCCGCTACCCTCAGTTCATCCGCTCACTTTTCAACGTAAGTCGGTTCGGTCCTCCATTCAGTGTTACCTGAACTTCAACCTGACCAAGGGTAGATCACCTGGTTTCGGGTCTACGACCAAATACTCAACGCCCTATTCAGACTCGCTTTCGCTACGGCTCCACATTCGCTGCTTAACCTTGCATCAGATCGTAACTCGCCGGTTCATTCTACAAAAGGCACGCCATCACCCATAAACGGGCTCTGACTACTTGTAAGCACACGGTTTCAAGTTCTCTTTCACTCCCCTTCCGGGGTACTTTTCACCTTTCCCTCACGGTACTGGTTCACTATCGGTCACTAGAGAGTATTTAGCCTTAGGAGATGGTCCTCCTAGATTCCGACGGAATTTCACGTGCTCCGTCGTACTCAGGATCCACTCAAGAGAGAATATGTTTTCGACTACAGGATTATTACCTTCTTTGATTCATCTTTCCAGATGATTCGTCTAACATGTTCTTTTGTAACTCCGTATAGAGTGTCCTACAACCCCAACAAGCAAGCTTGTTGGTTTGGGCTCTTCCCGTTTCGCTCGCCGCTACTCAGGGAATCGATTTTTCTTTCTCTTCCTCCGGGTACTAAGATGTTTCAGTTCTCCGGGTCTGCCTTCTGACATGCTATGAATTCACATGTCGATAACATGACATAACTCATGTTGGGTTCCCCCATTCGGAAATCTCTGGATCAACGCTTACTTACAGCTACCCAAAGCATATCGTCGTTAGTAACGTCCTTCTTCGGCTTCTAGTGCCAAGGCATCCACCGTGCGCCCTTAATAACTTAATCTATGTTTCCACCA
>NZ_KV832243.1:2041-2755 GCF_001837405.1 Staphylococcus sp. HMSC067F07
AAGCAGGCGCTCTCCCAGCTGAGCTAAGCCCCCAAAACGAATATTAACTTAAATGGTGGGCCTAAGTGGACTCGAACCACCGACCTCACGCTTATCAGGCGTGCGCTCTAACCAGCTGAGCTATAGGCCCATTATTAAAATGAATGTTATAAACATTCAAAACTGAATACAATATGTCACGTTAATCCTTTTCATCTTCGAAGAAGATGTTCCGAATATATCCTTAGAAAGGAGGTGATCCAGCCGCACCTTCCGATACGGCTACCTTGTTACGACTTCACCCCAATCATTTGTCCCACCTTCGACGGCTAGCTCCAAAAGGTTACTCCACCGGCTTCGGGTGTTACAAACTCTCGTGGTGTGACGGGCGGTGTGTACAAGACCCGGGAACGTATTCACCGTAGCATGCTGATCTACGATTACTAGCGATTCCAGCTTCATGTAGTCGAGTTGCAGACTACAATCCGAACTGAGAACAACTTTATGGGATTTGCTTGACCTCGCGGTTTCGCTACCCTTTGTATTGTCCATTGTAGCACGTGTGTAGCCCAAATCATAAGGGGCATGATGATTTGACGTCATCCCCACCTTCCTCCGGTTTGTCACCGGCAGTCAACTTAGAGTGCCCAACTTAATGATGGCAACTAAGCTTAAGGGTTGCGCTCGTTGCGGGACTTAACCCAACATCTCACGACACGAGCTGACGACAACCAT